>JBGCGB010000021.1:0-49964 GCA_045110335.1 Woeseiaceae bacterium | reverse complement strand
AGAAACTTCTCGCGGTTTTTGGCGACGGTCTCAGCGGTGCCCAATGACGTGACAAAGTGATTGCGCACCGTCTCCCAGTAGTCGACCTCGTTGCCATCATATTGACGAAATTTAAGACCGCGCGTGGAAGCCTGCTCATAGGTCATCGCAATGCTGCCGAAATACGATGGCCAACTGGCGCCATAGCCCGGATAAAATGCGTCATAGACTTCGCGGGTGAAGTAGTCAATGCCAAATCGATCGAACCAGCGTGCATTGGTCTTGCCGAACAACGTGAGACTTGCTCGCTGGTCATCCGCCAAATGCGGATTGTAGGGAACCGCTTCCGGCGCAAAGTAATAGGTGCTATCCGAACCCATTTCATGGGCATCCACGAAAGCCACCGGATACCACTCCTGCAACACACGAATGCGCCCGCGAGTTTCCGGTTGCGAAAGGATGAACCAATCACGATTTAGATCGAAATAGTAATGATTGGTGCGCCCACCCGGCCATGGCTCATTCTGTTCGGCAGACAACCGATCCGCATCAGGCTGCAATCCCAAGGAAGAACGATAGTGGTGTACAAACCGGTCGCGACCATCGGGGTTTTGCATCGGATCGATCACAACGACTGTATTCTTCATAATGTCAGCAACACGAGCGTCATTGCGCGAAGCAAGCAAGTGATAGGCTGTCATCATCGCCGCATCGGTCGAGGAAATTTCGTTGCCATGAACGCCGTAAGAAAGCCACGTAACAGCAGGCTGGGCTTCGATGATCTCCGCTGCGGCAGCCGAAGACGTAAGCCGCGGGTCGGCCAGTCGTTGCATGCCCGACTTGACCGCATCTAACCTAGCCATGTTTTCCGGCGACGAAACGGCCAGATAGATGAGCGTGCGACCTTGCCAACTTTCGGCGTAGGTCGTTATCTTCAAACGCTCGGGCGCCGCATTGGCTAGCGCGTCGAAGTAACGCAGCGCATCACCATGCGACGTGATCCGCTCGCCGGGCGCATAACCAAGAACGGCCTCAACCGTTGGAATCGTCGAGTCATAGTCCGCGCCTGGCCATAAATCGGGAATAGCGTCCGCCGTCGCCTGCTGAAAAGTAAAACCTAAAACGATTAACGCAAAACGGCGAAATGAAACCCACTGACTCATGTATGACTCCTGCAATCCAATCTACGACTAGGCTCGGAGCTTAGCAGATCGCGTGAAACCCATGCGCTGCTGTTGGCACAAAAAAGCGACGGCACCTGACCCGGTACCGTCGCTCTCAATACTTGATCGAAAACGTTGCTAGAGCGAGCAAGTCTCGCCAGCAACGTCCTGGTTCGCCACGATAGACGATACTGTCATGTCGATTTTTACAGCGCCGCTTTCGGCCAGCTCTCGGAACACTTTAATTTGATCGCCCATCATGCCTTCCATCATCTTGCGTTGTGCAGGCGGCATTGATGCCATTTGTTTGTCGAGTTCTGCGAGTTGTTTCTGGGCCTCCGCTACATCCGCCATCTCGTCAGCACTTAGCGCACCGCCTACGCTCACTGCCTGAGAAAATGACTCCAGCATTTGCGTTCCGGGAACAGGTCGGTAGTCGCTCATCTGAATCTTCATATCCATGACGCGCTCTTCGCCCGGCGTATCCGCACGACCGTTCATATGCAGTTGCAAAGGCACCAGGCGAGATTGATCAATCCACATCGAAAATTCTTCAATCGTGAAACTGCCTTCCGCGTTGCCTTCGGTGTAATTCAGGTTATCACCTTGAACATGCCAAACCGCATTTCCATCAATCGACGCTTCGCCAATAAGCTCAGCTTTTTGCATGAGATCGTTCATCATCATCATGGAACCCGCATTCGTGTTAGCTGCGGTATCGGCGGACACACCGTCGCCACCACCCAGACCACGCAAGTAAGCGTTGATTTCATCGCTGGTCATCGGCTCCGATGCCACTTTGCTACAGAGAAAAGCCGTTGAAGGCACCGGATGGAAAGAAGGGATGACGCGACCATCGTCGAGTTTTAGTTGAAAGCGCTGAAAGTAATTCGTCACGCTTTGACCCATCACTTCCTGCGTCATGCTATACAAAGCGATACCTTCCCAGCGAGCCACTTGCTTGTCTATCATGGACTGCAACACCGCTTCTGCTGATCCCGCATGTGCCGACCCGGCTAACAGGCATAGCGCCGTTGCGCACCCTTTAATTGATAGTCGCATTGTGAACTCCTTCATGTTGGTTGCTTAGCATCTTATCATCCGCCGCACATCGCCCTGGGATAACGACACGATATCGAGTGCGTGCTCACTTAGCTGCTGCAATGAACGTCGCTTGTATCTCAGGTAGCACAGTACGACGTGCTACGGATTGGAAACGCCCAGGGCTTCCAAGTTCAGCGTCGCGGTATCAAAGTCGACCTGTGCAAGCCTGGTATCCAACGCCGCGGAGATCGCCTTGATACGAGCGTTGGCGACAGATTGTTCGCGAATATTAACGAGAAAGAAGTCACTGGCACCACTCTTGAAGCGTGTGACTTCAGCTTCTTCCAACACAGCGGATTGCTTTACTTCCAGCGCCGACAAAACCGAAAGCTGCTCTGCAAAGCGGAGCGTCAACACGATATCGTTCAGCTGCAAAGCAAGTTTTTCTTGCAGTTGTTGCTCTTTGACCATCAACGCGGACAACTTGCTACGAGACTGCGCGAGCTTGGCTTTTGCTGCATTACGCTGAATCGGCACCGAGAATTTAAGGCCGACGACGGTATCCGTACTGTCTCTCGAAGGGCCGCCCTCTCCGACCGTGCCCAACCCTTCCGCCAGTTCCAGACTCAAATCCAACTGAGGCTTTAACGCATTTTCACGAAGCGCAATGCGATTGGCGGCACGGCGAATCGTATTGCGGAGTTGCTGGACTTCAGGTTGTTTCGCCAAGATTGAATCCATCGACGCTAATGCACCAGCTGTCAACTCAACACCGTTCGTCACAGGCTGTACTTGTTCCGGCAACCGCTCCTTGCGGGGCTGACGGGGTTTCCCGATGTCGTCACGCAAATAGAAAGCCAAATCGTTCGCGGCTCTTTGGTAATCGCGTTCCGCCGACGCCACAAAAGTGCGTCGTCGCGTAATGTTCTGTTGGTTTTCAGTTAGGAAAATCCTGGCACGTGCGCCTGAGCTCACTTGACGAATCAAGCCAGCGTCTCGACTCTCTGCAATCTCCAATAAGTCTTTATAAACCTGTAACTGCTGACCATAGGCGACCCATTTCCAATACGCTAATGCGGCTTTGCGCTGCACGCCAATACGCGTCAGCAAGACATCGAGATCTGCGGCCTGCAATGCAAGGCCCGCATCCTGCTCGGCAAAACGTTGCTCGTCGATATCCCGGTCACGCAACAAAGACAGCACGACACCGACCTTTGCCTGACCGCCGGTATTAGTAAAATAACCATCTTCGTAGATCGGAAAATCGCCCTCCGAAATCCGGTATTGGCCGAAGATTTTGGCTCCAAGCGGGCGCAGTGGCTGCGTAATTTTCGACGTCAAAACACTACCATCATAGAAACCACCGACGCGGTTGTAACTATCGGCACTAAACAAAACATCAAATTTACCGCGGGCGATTTGCTGCTCGCCGGCAACAATATCGCGATTGATTTCTGCTTCAAGAATGGCAGGGAAAAACTCACCAGACGACTGCAACACTTCCACTAGTTTGAGTTCGGAAACATCGGGCGCTTCTGCGGATGGTTCGCTTGCTGACAAAGCGCTGGCAAGCACCGTTAGAATTAGACCAATGGCCAATCGCATATTAGGGAGTACTCGCTGACGCGGTCGGGGTATCGGTCCCGGTGTAGTTGGGCGGGAAGTTGTTTAGCTGTCGCCAAACTTCGTAACCGACCGTTACCTCTTCCAACAAAATCCAGCCCTGCGTCTTGGCGCCAAACCGAACGAAATTGGTACCCGGCCATGGGTGGGGATCGTTTGGATCTTCGACGAGCAAAACCCGAAACAGGCCGTTGGGTTGTGCTGAAGCATCCACAGACACGACAATGGCGCCGAACGTACCCACCGCGACAGAGGGCCAACCACTAAACTGGACGGCTGGCCAGCCATCGAATTGTACACGTGCACGATCACCACGTTTCACGAGCACGACATCGCGACCACTGATGAACAACTCGATCGCATGTTTGACGTTGTCCGGAATAAAGGTAGCCAATGGCTGACCTGCGCTAACAAAAGTAGCCGCATCGCCGCCGTTCACCGACAGAATGACGCCATTGCGTGGTGCTCTTACCGTTTGCACAGACTGTCGGGAGATATTGATCTCAACACGATTCAACTCGGCAGCTGCTTCCGCGACGCCCGCTCGCAAACTGTCCACTCGAATCCGCGCTTGTTCCGCCGCACGCTGGGACTCGAGACCTTGCTCGAACAGCTCCTGCATACGACGCATATCAATCTCCGCAGTTTCCTGCGCCTGGCGCGCAGCAGCCAACTTGGCGTCCACTTGAATACGTTCAGCATTCAATCGTTCTAACAACTGCGGATCGTTGTCGACAATCTTGACGATGGGATCGCCGACGCTAACGTACATGCCATCCTGCACATACCATTGGTCAATACGCCCCGAAACCAGTGCATTGATATCTTGCATACGATCATTGGGGTTGAGTGCCGTTACGCGACCCATACCCGATGTGGTTTGAATCCATGGCACAAAAGCCATGAAAACGGCAACGCTCAAAAAAGTCAGAAACAACATCCACGAAATCACGCGGGTCACGCGGGGAACCCGTATCTCATTGAGTGTTTTGAAGTAGTCCTGATGTTGGCGAATATCCGGCATCACTCGGCTCCCTGATCAGGCGCTTCCAAAAGCAACCCTCGGGCACCCGCCCGCTTTTTATAGTGTTGATCAAATGATTCGGCGTCCGTAAACAAACGCTGCTGACTACGGCCCATATACAAGAAGTGCGTAAATTCGGATTCAGCATCGCGATTTGAGAAGTAAATGATCGTCGTTTGATGATGTTTCTCGAGTTCTGCGAAAGCACGCAACAAGACCTCTTTCGGCAGAATGTCGCAAACCTGGCTCAGCAACAGAACGCGCGGTTTCGCAATCAATGCCGCTGCCAGTTTCAGCTGCATCATTTCACCGAGTGACAGTGGCCAGCCGGTCGATGCAGTCTTACTATCCATACCGTCTTTGAGCTGCGCGATAATCGGATCAAGACCGACCATCTCTGTTGCTGCAATAATCTCTTTGGAAGTCACCTCGTCCGCACTCAGACGCAAGAACTCGCGAATGGTCATTTCATGGGCATTCGGTCGATCAAGCACCATGACCTCATGACGCAATGCATGTGCCTTGATCGCATGGATATCCGTTCCGCCGACGGTAATGTAACCGCTGTCCGGCACGGCATGCCGTTTCAAAAAATGCGAGAACAAACGTTGCACGCCGTGGCTGGGTGCTTTGGCGAAGACCCGGGCAGCCGCAGGAATCTCGAAATCGAAGGTCGTGTCGATGCCGCGCGTCTTGCCACAGGCTTTGACCAGCGCAACATCTGAACCGTCCAGATGCTCATCTTCACCATCCGCATCTTCCTGCTCGATATCGTAAAAGAAGCTTAGCTCTTCAATGGCCGCACACAGATCATAAAAATAGGACATGTAAGTGCCCAATTGCGAAATGCCATAGAAAACCGCCGATAGCACCAATTCAGCAGCGACGAGCTGACCAATGGATAACTCACCCTGAATCACCAACCAGCCGCCCAGACCCAGCAAACTTGAGCCTGCCAATGCATAGAGGAAATAGAACCCTACCGCTTGCGAAAAATAATGCCCGAAATGCGTTCGATGCGATTTCATGTAGGCGTGCGTGACGTCGTCAGTTTTGCTGAGCGCCTCGTCAATGTGGCGTCGCGTCTTGAAATAGCCATTGGACGATGCAAGGCCTTCGAGCCAAGCTGCGGCTGCATGCTTCTTGTGCGACAACGTCATTGCGCTCTTGATTGCGCGACGCCCCCAAATTAACCAAACGAGCCAGATCAATGTAATCAGTACGACATTGAAGGCAAGAAACAACGGGTGATACATAGAGGTTAGCGCGAAGCCGACAGCCGCCTGGAGCAGAATTGAAAACCCGCCGACCAATAGATATGGAATGCGCTTCATCACGACAATTATGTCGAAGTAGCGGTTAAACAATGGTCCTTTGCCACTATCTTCAAAAAACGGGTTGAGGGCATAAACAGCGCGCAGCGCAATCTCGGAAACCATCCGGGCGTAGAAACGACGACCAAACAAGTCGACAAGATGGAGTCTTAGCGCATTCAATAAACCCGCAACAGCGAGCAACAGAAACAAGGTCAATGACAGCACAATCAACGGCGCGGCCAACCCCGTATTGATGATGCTGTTAACCAACATTTGCACCGAAATCGGCGTCGCTAGCGACAGCAAGCTGATACCAATGCCGTAAATCACGGCCAGCGTATAGAACTTACGCTCGGGACCAAGAATCTTCCTGAAAAAGAAAAATAGCTCCGGTAGCGTTCGTTGTTTGGTTAGACCTTGTTCTTCCATGCCGTGCCTCAAAAAACGCGTAAACTGACAAACCGCTGTAAGCGGTCTTGCACAGCGCTGTCTAGCTTACTTTAATGAGACAAAAATTAGAATGAAAACCGCCACAGATTCAATGATCATGACTAACAGTTATCTCGATCTTCCTGACGAATGCTATGCGACCGTTAGCCCTCAGGGCGCCCAGGCACCGCAAATGTTCGCCTGGAATGAAGAGTTAGCCGCAGACCTTGGATTGCGGCAGATCGAGCAAAAACCTGAACAAAAACTAAACATATTTAGCGGAAATAGTACGCTCGATTCACCGAAACCGGTCGCATTGGCTTACGCAGGCCATCAATTTGGGCACTTTTCACCGCAGTTAGGCGATGGTCGCGCGCTCTTGTTAGGAGAATTACAGCACTGCGACGGCCGATCGCTGGATCTTCAACTGAAAGGCAGCGGCAGGACACCCTTCTCTCGCGGCGGCGACGGGCGCTCAGCGCTTGGGCCGGTTGTTCGTGAGTATTTGTTGAGTGAAGCCATGCATTCACTTGGCGTACCTACAACGCGCGCTTTGGCCGCCGTACAAACCGGTGAGCAGGTTTTGCGCGAACAATTGCAGCCCGGTGGGATCTTGACCCGCGTCGCGCAGAGTCATCTCCGCATCGGTACGTTTCAGTTCTTTGCAGCACGCGGAGCACGACACACCGTTGAAGCGTTACGCGACTATGCCCTTCGACGCTTGTATCCAGAATTACCCGCCGATCAAACGCCCAGCTTGACGCTGCTTGATGCGGTCGCGTCAGCGCAGGCCAACCTGGTGGCGCATTGGATGTCACTGGGATTTATTCACGGCGTCATGAACACTGACAACATGACTATCTCCGGAGAAACCATCGACTATGGTCCTTGCGCATTCATGGATGAGTTCGAGGCCAATAAAGTTTTTAGCTCCATTGATCGTGGCGGGCGTTATGCCTATGACCAACAACCGGCGATTGCCCAATGGAATCTCGCCAGGTTTGCTGAAAGCCTACTTTCGGACGATGACAAGCTGACGCCCTACGAAGACATACTCACCGATTTTCGACAGCGCTATGAAGTCCGTTACCAAGACCTAATGCGACAGAAGCTTGGATTAACCAATGCCGAACCCGACGACCAACAACTCGTTCGGGATTGGCTTCAGCATCTGGAACAAAACCACATCGACTTCACCAACGGGTTCCGAGATTTAGCCAATCGAATTGAGCCAAACCCCTCCATTGACGAAGCGGCTTTTTTCACACAATGGCGAAGTCGTTTATCGCGCCAATCGGCCGAGAAACAAGATGTGGTCAAGCAACTAAACCGTGTGAACCCGAAGTACATTCCGCGAAACCATCAAGTCGAGAAAGCCATTGCTGCAGCCAATCAGAATGATTTTCAGGCTTTCAATCAGTTACACGAGGTCTTGAAAAGACCATTTGCAGAACAGCCAGCAGCGATAGCGTTTACGGCACCGCCAAGCGACAGTGAACGCGTAACAGCCACCTTTTGCGGCACATGACCCAATCACCTTGACCCGAACCTGCCTCAATCATATTGTTATAACATTATGACTTTCCAAGAGCATTGAAGTGCCTACAAACATCATCAAACGCACCACACTGATGGTGCGGGATATGGCGACATCCGTTCGCTGGTACCGTGAAGTCATGGGTATGACAGTCTGGCTAGACGATACCGTCGAACTCTCGGGCGTTGGTTTGGCCGCCGGAAAGGCAGGCGACAAAACGCATCTTGTTATTCTGCAAGCACAAGACCCCGTCATTGGCATGATCGGCTTGTTGCAATGGGTCGACCCGCCACTCCCGGCGCCAGAAGAGATCCCGACATCCATCACCTATGGAAATCCGACGTTCGTCGTGGCCACCGACGATGCGCATGAAGTGCATCGCCGTTGCCTCGCGCTGGGCACGCATGTCCATGCGGCGCCCAACGAATGGTCGATTCGCGGCCATGGCGGCGTCATGAAACACTTCATCGGCATTTCGGTGTTCGATCCGGATGGCTATTTTTACGAATGCAATCAGCTCGTCAGTCAGGGAGAGCCGGAAAATGAATGAACCACAAACCGTCCGATTCCAGCGTGCCAATTTTGTCGTCAGCAACATTGAACAGTCGCTAACGCTCTATCGCGATGTGTTTGGTATGCACGTCGATTTTATCGAGGACTCGGAAGAGACCTCGTATTCTTATGAGGTCTTCGAAATTGATCGAAGCAGCGGACTGCGATTTGCGGTGCTAAGCACGCCGAACCAGGTTCGCGTGATGGCGCTAACCGAAGTGGACAAAGCTTCGTTACCAGTGGCACCGATGCCGCGACGCGCCGCGATCGTACTCGAGGTGCAAGACGTCGATGCGATCGTCAATGGCGCCCGGAATGCCGGATGCAAAATTTATCGCGAGGAAGAACTGCATACGCACGATGGGCGGGTTGGTCGTGAAGTGGGCATTGTCGACTTTGACGGCAACCTCAGCGTCATCTATCACATCCCGAAACCAAGTTAAGCCGATGCGGCCAACGAGAAGACAATTGCTCGGAGCGATGGCGACGTTGCCGCTCGCAATGACAGCATGTCAGACAGGTTCGCTGAATCGCATCAATGACCGTTCTTCCTCAAAAGGCATTCGACGCAGCTACGTCGATGGAAGGTTTGGCCAAATGCATGTCTTCGCCGTCGGACCAACACAAATCAAAAGCAGGAAGCTCGCCAAAACACCACTCGTTTGCTTTCATCCAACCCCAATGTCCAGCGATTACTATCGAGATTACATGCTAGCTATGGCGACCGATCGGCTAGTCATTGCGATTGATACACCGGGCTATGGGTTTTCCGATCGGCCGCCCGAACCACAAACCATGGAACAATATGCGCTGGCGATGGCCGACGCGTTGGACGCACTCGGCTTCGGCGCGGCGGGCATGGGTGCGGTCGACATGATGGGCTATCACACCGGCGTTTTCATCGCGACCGAGCTTGCCATCTTACGACCGGACCTCGTACGACGTCTGGTTCTGCCTGGCATCCCGTACACCGCACCGGAAGACATGACCGAAACCTATGCGGCGTATGCCAAACCGGAACCATTGACCGAGACCGGCAAAGGTATGCAAAAGGCCTGGGCATTCTCGATCACCGAACGCGAGCCGGGGGTCCCGCTGGAACGCGCCTTCGATCATTTCAAAGACCATGTTCGTGCGCTGCCCTACGCATGGTGGGCGTATCATGGCGTCTTCAGCTATCCGGGTGCTGAGCGCCTGCCAATGGTGACGATGCCCGTGCTGGTGCCGGTTAGCCATGGCGGTCTGGAAACTGAAACACGGACTGCAGGCCATCTATTCCCGAACGCTACGCTGATAGAAATGCCCGAATTACACCATGGTATTTTTGATATCAAGGTGCCCGAACTTGTGGAAGTGTCGCGAGCGTTTCTGGATCGCTAACCGCGGACAGGCAAAGCGGGCAACTCATCGAGCGATGCGGCGGGAACCGCTTCAACCGTCGTTGCCAACGTCGAGTTCCAGCGATTCAGGAATCCAAACAACGAGATCACCGCCACAATTTCTAACTGCTCAGCAATTGTGAATTGCGCGGATAGCGTCGCATACATGGCGTCATCAACCTCATTAGGTGTTTGGCCTGCCGCAAAAGCGACGCGCAGCGCAACGCGCTCCTTGTCGTTGAACAACGGACTCTCTTCAAACTGCCAAACTGCCTCCCGTCGTTTTGCTTCGATACCATACAGCTTGCTGGTGTGAGCGGTATGCGCCATGCAATATTGGCAGCCGGCACCAGCACTCGTTATCAAACCGATCAAACGTTTGAAGCCATCATCGATTAGCCCCGGCTTGTAAACTGCACCCACCAGATCGGAGAACGCCTGCATCATGGCCGGGTCCCGCGCCATAACCAACGCATCGTTTGCAATGAAGCCCATTTTTTCTTCGGCGGCTTTCAATGCAGCAAGCTGGTTAGCGTCCAGTTCCTTGAAGTCTAGTGGTGGAATTCTGCTCATCAGCTCGTAACCTTATTGGGAATAACAATGCTAGGCGGGACGTACCCGGATAGGCAAAGCAATCGGCCCCCGCACCGAAAGACTTCGCTTATAGTGGACGGCGTCCGCCGCCAGCTCGATCGACCGTGTTCTTCGCAAAAGCGTCAAGAACATAATTTCCATATCCAATCGCGACAAGTGATTGCCCAGACATAGATGTGGACCCCGACCAAACGCAATATGGCGATTGGGCGCGCGTGTGACATCAAAATCACTGGCGTTCGTAAATCGATTTTCATCACGGTTAGCCGATCCATACAACAATCCGAATTTCGTCCCCCTGGGATAACGCTTGCCCAGGACTTCTACATCCTTTGCCGCATAGCGATGAAAAAAAGGCAAGGGTGACTCGTAGCGAAACATCTCTTGTACGGCGGTTTGAATCAGGTCGGCGTCGGCTCGGAGACGCTGCATTTGATCAGGATGACGTAACAACGCATGCATCCCGCTACCCAGCACATCAATGGTCGATCCATGCCCGGCCATCAGAATCAGCATGCACGTAGAAATCAGCTCTGTTTCGCTGAGATCGCCCGCGTTATTCGCCGCAATCAATGCAGTAACCAGATCCTCTCTGGGTTGACGGCGACGTTCTGCGATCAGCGTCTCAAGGTAATGACAAAAATCTGTGGTCGCCTGTTCGGCCAACTGCTTGTGCGCTTCTGTGCGGTCCGCATCGAAAAATTGCACCACATTCTCGGACCAAATCCGAAGCTTGTGACAATCTTCAGCGGGAACACCCAGCACGTTACCAATAATATGGCCCGGCACATGTGCTGCGAGATCTTCGACAAAGTCAAACTCATGTACGTCGAGCAGTTCATCCAAAAATCGATCAACATACTGCTGAATCATTGATCGATAGCGCTGCACGTAGCGCGCTGTAAAAGACCCCAGTACGATCTTGCGCAATCTGAAATGAACATCGCCATCACTATCCAGCAGACTGGTTTGCACGTACTTCGCATGATTCGGCATGTCATGCCAGTTAACACGCCGGCGATGTTGATCGACCTGATGCTGCGGCAAAAAAGCGTCCAGAGAGCGTACAAATGTGCGATCCAGAGCGACGCGCTCGATGTCTTCATAGCGCGATAGCAGCCAGACATCCATATCAGCGTAATAAAAAGGCTGCTCAAGTTTTCTTAGCGCAGCATATGCACGGTAAGGATTGTCTGAAAATCGTTCTGACAGAGGATCAAAGTTCATCGGTAGGTCGCATGAAACGCTAAAAAACGATCATCGAAACGGCTGTAGCTATGTCAAACATTGACGAAAATTTCGCCGCTCAACTCACGAATCGAATCAGCGACGCATTGCGCGGCTCGCGAGTGCATCGCCGTCTTTGACATCAATAGATACACATTGAAACGCATGTTGTCGGCCTCGATAGTGCGCAACTCCACCTCGCCATTGGCAACCTCGTGGTCAACCGAAGAACGCGCCAGAATAGAGACGCCCGCACCGCTTCGAATGAGGTCTTTGATCGCAGGCAATGCATCGATCTCGAAATGGGGACGAAATTCGATACCGGCATTCTTGAAGGCTTCAGCCATACGAATGCGAATGCCTTGATGTTTGAACGGCGCAATCACCGGCATGCCGGCCATATCTTCTATGGTCGCCGGCTCGGGACACCGGGAACCTTTGGGCACAACCAGACAGAGACGCTCGGTGGCGATTCGATCGCAGCTGCCCACGACGTTCTTCGGTTCCGTAAAAACCAGTGCCATATCCAGCCGGCCATCGCCCATCCACTCACTCAGCGTGGCACTCAACCCATCACTCAACTGCAAACTGACATCGGCAAAGTCACCTTTCAGTCGTTGTAGCAAAGGCGCCGCCATCCGCACGATACAGGTTGGCGTCATACCCAATCGAACAAGCCCCGCCGGGTGATCATTCCAGGATTGGAGGTTGCGCTTGGCGTCTTCGCTTTGCTCCAGCAGGGAACGCGCGCGTTCAACGAGAAAAGCCCCCTGCTCGGTCAGTTCCACGCCGCGACCGGTGCGAATCAACAAAGTGGTTGCCAATTCATCCTCTAACAAGCGCATATGACGGCTCAGCGCCGACTGGGCGAGTGGAATCTGTTCGGCGGCTTTAGTAAAACTACCGGTAGAAGCCACCGCCAGAAAATATCGAAGTTGTCTTAGGTCCATAGGCGGGGCATCGAATCTTGCGAATGCTGCTATACGAAACCTGCAGCGTGTTAGGTCTTTATCGAGTATATGCTTAGGGGCTGAAAGATGCGACGCATCAACCTCTGGAGAAATCATGCAAGCGAATGAATCATTGGCGAATGCCTACGAACCCACCCATGATGAGGCCGCCCGCCAGAACTTCGTGGGCGCATTGAAAGGCTATTTGAATGGGCCGCTTGAGGTGAAGTTAGCCAAGCGCTACGAGCAATCCATAGCGCCGGATTATGCCAAGACGCATGGCAACAAACCGCAGAACCGCGTTGAAGGCAAAGCGGCGCTGGCTGACGATCCGCTCTATCAGCTCTGGGGTTCGGCCGTTTATACATCACAAGACCTGATGTGGGAAACCGTCGATCAAACTTGCCAGCGCGTTTTGCCTGCTTTTCAACAACGGCGAGATCTGGCGGAGAACAAAGCGAAAGGATCGTTGACGCTGAATCCTGAGCTGACGATTCCTGATCCCATCCGCCACGTCGAAATTCATCGTCAACCTGGCGGATATTTTGATGAGATCGGCGATGGGCTGCTGACCGGCCTGCGGTACTTCGGCACGGTCGAGCTGTATCGAAATGCCAAAGGGCTATCGACAGGCGCGCCCACCGGAGCACCTGGAATGGGCTATTTCATTCTCGATGCCATTAAGCGCCGCTTTGCTGATTTAAAACCCAAGCGCATTCTGGATCTGGGCTGTGGCACAGGTACTGAAACACTAGCCTATAAACTGGCGTTCCCGGACGCCGAGGTGCACGCGCTTGATCTAGCCGCGCCGCTTTTGAAATTCGCGCATACATGGGCCGAAGACAACGACTGCGAAATCCACTTTCATCAGGCTGATGCACGCGAAACCGGTTTCGACGACGGGTATTTTGACCTCATCGTCTCCAACATACTGTTCCACGAAACCTGGACCGACATCGTCCCGGAGATTATGCAAGAGGCAAACCGAATTCTGGCCCCAGGCGGTGTCTTCCTGAATGCGGACACGCCTTACCAGCCGCAGCAAATACCCGTGACCAAACAAGTCACCAACGATTGGCAGGTTATCAATAACGGCGAGCCGTTTTGGACAGGCTATGCCGACCTGAATATGGCGGAACAACTATCAAACGCCGGCTTCGATAAAGATCGGGTCTTCGCTGATTACGACCCATTGGGTCAGGGTGTTTTTCATATATTCGGCGCCAGCAAACCGGAGCGCAGCTAATGCCAGTGCCCTCACAAGACCGGCCGTTCAAGCTGCAAAAACCGACGCAACTGGAATCGCTCACACCGGATCAAACCGTTGCCGCACTATTGCGGCTGACGATGGAGATTAGCGTTCTGCGGGACAGACTAAAGACTCAGGAACAACTCTTGATCGACAACAACATCATCTCCGCAGGCGCGATTGATCAATACAAGCCGGAAGCGGATGATGCCGCGGCCAGGGGGCAACAGCGCATGCAGCTGATCGAACAGTTAATCAACGATCTAACGGGTGACTCTTGATGGCGGATCCAAGCCTCAAACAGAAAATCGATAGCGGGCACTTCATCGCGGCACCCGGCGTGTTCGACATGATGTCTTTAAAGATCGCCAACCGCGTGGGCTTTGATGCGATCTACGCTTCGGGGTATTGGCTTACCGCATCGTATCTCGGCTTACCCGATGCCGGCATCGCTACGTATACCGACATGATCAATCGAGTCGGCAAGGTCTGCGAGCTTTCAACAGCGCCTGTCATTGCCGATGCAGATACCGGATACGGCGGTTTGCTCAATCTTCACCATACCGTCATAGGCTACGAAAAAGCGGGAGTCTCCGGCTTTCAGTTCGAGGATCAACAATTCCCCAAGCAGTGCGGTCACGTAGGTAAACGCCAAGTCATTTCGAAAGAAGACATGGTCGAGAAAATTCAAGTTGCCGTTGAAGCGCGCAGCGATACGGCGATGCAGATCATCGCACGTACCGACGCCCGCAGCAGTAACGGCTTGTCCGAAGCTATCGACCGCGGTCAGGCCTACGCGGCTGCCGGTGCGGATCTCGTCTTTGTTGAGGCACTTCAGTCAGAAGAAGAGATGCGTACGGTTTGCCAGGAAATCGACAAACCACAGCTCGCCAATATGGCCAATGGCGGCGACACGCCCATTCTCGATGTCGATACGTTGAAAAGTCTGGGCTACAGCGCCGCCATCTTCCCCGCAATGACCACGCTGGCTGCCATGGCGGCCGTCGAGAAGGCCCTTCGTCAGTTTAAAGCGACAGGATCTTCCGTCCACGACGATATCGAACATTTCGACTTCGCGGATATGTGTCAGATGATGGGATTCGACGAAGTTCATGAGCTCGAAGCGCGCTGGCGTGACCGAAAACTACGAAGCTAGCAACGCACCAAATATTTCATCTATTGAAACATCAGGCGGGCAAAGCCTTTCAGACTAGCGAACTGGCCGCATTATGCAGTCATGAATACATCATCAGAATCGCGCATGCGAGATATTCAGCTAGCGCAAAAGGGGCGTTCTTCACTCGATTTCGCCGGCGCGCTTGCTCGGCTCGATAACGCGTTGAATCGCAAAATAGACGCACGGCTGCGGGACCAGTTGGAAGATTCTGACATCGCGGACGACTACGACCAGCGCCTGAAACAAATCAGTGAAGTCGTTGCCGAAGATCCAATGCACATGACTGCTACACTCGCGAATGATTGGCTCTCGCGCCAGCATGGAGAGATCTGCCGTGCGGCCTTCGAAGAAGTCCAAGCGGACTACCAATCTTCGTTAACCGCGCTACAGGATGGGCCAACAACGCTTGAGACGCGTGATCAATTTCGGACACCCGATTACTTCTCGAAACAATGGTTTCACAACACGAGCGGTGGTTGGGACGGTCATCCGTTTATGGGAATGATCCAGGCAGAGTTCGTGCATCGCCGGTATGTCGCTGCGAAATACGGGTCCGGGCTGCGACGCCTGCGCTACGACGTGCTCGATGAACTGCCAATCAAGCAGTATGACAACATTCTTGAAATGGGTACTTCCGCAGGGTATTTCACTGAGCAGCTGTCCGAACGATTTCCCGATGCAAAGATCACAGGTTGCGACTTAAGTCGGAGAATGCTTGAACAGGCGCAGCGATTGGGCAACGAACAAGGTCGGCATTGGCGGTTGATCCAGGCCGGGGCTGAAGACACAGGCTTACCCGACAACAGCTTTGATCTTGTGACGTCCTACGCGATGTTCCATGAAATCCCCTCAGAGATCGCTCAAGCCGTTTGGCGCGAAGCCGCGCGTGTCGCGAAACCGGGCGCATGGATCTACATGGTCGATGGCGTTCCGGCGCTGGATGCCATCGACAAGATCGCCGGTTGGCGGTATCTATTTGGTTGGCTTCGCGGCGGCGAGCCGTACGCTCGTGAGTATTGCACAGCGAACGACGGTTCCTTCGCCGCGGCGGCAGGACTCGTTGACGTTACCGAGGGGACGTTTGGTGATCGTCCATTCCCGCGGTTCACAAAAGCACGCAAGCCGTAATACAGGGATTCGTAGATGAGCAAACAAGATCAGCCGCCACCAGCATTGGAGCACCCTTCTCTCGACAGGCTCGGACATACGCTGCTTTCGTTAGCGAGACATGTTTGGACGCTGCAGGATCGTCAGATCATTCTTGAAGATCAGCTCAAGAAAGCCGGCATTGAAGTGGCCATGGACGCCGCACCAGGCGAAGAACTCGAAGGTCGTCTTAACGCTGAACGCCAAGCTTTCATCGAGAATTTGATGGATTCGCTTACGGGCAAAACTGATGCCAGCCGTCAATAGCTGGTCAGAACTTACTGCCTTAATTGAAGACAGTCGATAAGCCGAGGTCGAAGCCCATTTTTGGAAACTCGCTGTGCCTTAAACCAGACGCGAACTCACGTTTTCACACGCGAGAAGCATGCCAGGCTAAGAGACTGGCATCTTTGGCAACATGTCCACTCACAGCGCCTGCGGCGACAGTGTCACTCCGCTATGCGCAGCTAGTGCCCGCAAGATCATGTTAGGTAACTTGGGATTATCCCATTCAGCACCCTTTGGTGGCGTCTTTCCCAAACGCATAATGATGAGATCATGTGACGGAATAATGTAGGACACCTGGTTACCATTGCCATCAAAAAGAAAGAGATCGTTCGCGAGGTAGGGTTCGCTATGCAAGACCTTACCGTACGGGACCTCGGGATTTGCATGCCCACGACGCTCGGTATATTTGCCAGCGACATAAACACCCATCGCCGCATAGGGATAGTCGCTGGTCGGCGTCGTCATTGCCGACACAAAACCTTCGGGTAGCAGACGCTCACCCTCCCAAATACCATCACGGAGAATCAACAATGACAGTCGCATATAAACGTCAGCCGGCAACTGCGCACAGCAACCCGAATGTGTTGTGCCACCCAAGCGATTCACCCATATGCTGCCGCCCGGTGCATCAATAGGCTCGAGCACCGCTTCTGTGAGCCAGTCTTCGTACAATCTTCCGGTCGCGCGCTCGAGAATTGGCGCGATCATCTCCGCATTGGCATTCGAGTAGTCGTAGCGTGAGCCCGGAACATTGGTCAACGGATACTCTTTGACAATTACCTCGGTATGAAACGGATGCAGATATGCCCTGTTCATCACATCATCCGGATCTCGCGATCCGCCTTGCGCAGCCAAGCCCGACCGCATTTGCAAGAGTTGACGGATGGTTATCGCCGCCTTGGGTGTATCCTGCCAGTCGACAATAAAGTCCGCAGCCGGCTGATCCAGCGATTGGATATACCCACGCTCGATTGCACGCCCGACCGCCACCACTGACAGCGGTTTTGATAATGACCGGGAGATGATCTCCGTTTGCTCATCGACGTCAGCGCCGAAAGTTGAAAACACAACCTGATCCTGATGCCATATTTTTATCGCTGATGTATTGGTCTCGCTAGCGAACTGTCGAAGGGTCTGTTGCATCGGTGCATCCAGCCACTCAGCGGAACCGGTCGGCAAGACTTCAGCATTCGGCGCACCTGGTAACGGAATCAGCGGGTCATAGCCGGGTAAGCCGACACCCAGTTGAGCCGCTGCCATTAGCTCATCAAACCTCTGCTGATAAACGTCATCGCTCGCCGGATCAGCATAAGTCGCCAGTGCCGCAGCCGCTTTCTCATCGAGCAACGAACGTAACAAGATATTAACGATCGCCGCATCATCGTAGGAGAAATCCACTTCACCAAATCGGGCAACCACCATTTGCTGGTCAGGTAACACATAGACGCGCTGACCGCCGAAACCATCAAAGAACCAGACCCGTTTAGCGAGATAGGGAGCCGAGTGAATCACCTTGGCGGCCGTCCCGGGGCCATAGCTACGCGCGGGTTCCCAGGCATCGCCTAACCAAAGATGTAAACCATAGGCAGGATTAGCCTCGCTCGGTGTTACCAGGGCAGCGATCGACTCGGGTCGCAAGATCTGACGACCATCAAACTTGCCGCCATTGGCGAGCATGATGCCCACGTTCAACCAATCACCAAGGCCCGCCTCCAATCCAGACTGAAAACGGTTAATACCATTCTCACGATCCAGCCACAGCGCCGCATCCTGATTTCCCAAGGGTTGCCATAGACGCTCACTGAGATAGCCTTGATAAGTCTTGCGAACTTTTTTCAATGCACCAGAAAGGGCGATGCCGGCGATCAAAGAATTCACATTGCTGTATTGGAAATGACTACCAGGCGTTTTGTCTTGCGGAAACGCTAATGCGGCTTCCCGAATCCTGGATGAGAGATTAATGTTCTGCGCGGGTGCATCCTGAAAGCCGTAATGCTTCAGGCCGCTCGTATGCGTCAGTAGCTGCCGATAAGTAATGTCACCGCGCGGATCATTCCGCCATTCCCGGATGTGTCCACCGACGCCATCGTCTAAAGAACCGATAATACCGTCTTCAATGGCCGCCAAAATGACAATGGCCAGAACTGACTTATGCATCGAGTAAGAGGCAAAGTGCGTATTTTGATCGACCCCTGACGAGAACGCCGACGCGACCAATTGGCCTTCATGCCAAACCATGAAGCCCTTCCCGGCATGCTCCTCAGAGTAAGCTTGCGCGCGCTTGAGACCCTCTTGCGATGGAAAGCTGGCTGGCACCACCGAGCGACTGTTACCGCTGGCACCAGCGACTTTTGCTTTAGGCTGACGCCATTCCATCTCGATGGAAGTTGGTCTCTCTTGTGCTTTCGCGAGATTGGCCAACAACGTTTGATCGGGTCCTTCAGGCAGAGGCGCAGCACATCCGGCAATAGCACCCAGCAACACCATCACAGCCATTCGAACAACACGCATTTGTCTCTCCCTTATCATGACGAGGCTCCCATTTTGGGCATCCACAGTGGTCCGTTTGGCAACATCATCGTTTTCTCCTCAGTCATGAGCTCAACCGAGGCGTGCAAACCGTCTCGCCCGACACCGGACATCTTGTAACCACCGAACGGTGCCCGAAGATCGCGAGTCAACGGTGTATTCACCCAAACCGTGCCTGCTTTGATACGTTGCGCGACTGACATCACGCTCGGCAGGTCATCGGACCAAACATAACTCACCAAACCGAATTCGGACTCGTTGGCGATGCGAACGGCCTCGTCGGCATCACGAATTTTTTGAATCGAAACAAACGGTCCAAAAATTTCTTCCTGACAAACCCGGCTCATGTTGTTGTCTACCAACACCGCGGTCGGCTCGACGTATAAACCTTTGTCGAAGCCCTCGGCCAAACGACCACCGCACAAGAGTTTACCGCCCTCGGCTGTCGCGATATCGACGTATGACATGACGCGATCACGATGACCCGGAAAAGCCAAAGGACCAAGTTCGGTATCCGTTGCGAAGGGATCACCGATTTTGATGTTCTTTAACCGACTCACGAATCGTTCAATAAACTCATCGGCAATGCCTTCCTGAACCAGAATCCGCGAGCCCGCAAGACACTGCTCGCCGTTGCCGGCAAGGATCGCTAGCAACGAACCATCAATGGCTGCATCGATGTTCGCACTGTCGAGAATAATGTTGGCGGACTTTCCACCCAATTCCAAACCGACTTTTTTGATGCCTTGCGCCGCTGAGGCCATAATCGCTTTGCCAGTCTCGGTACCACCGACAAAACCAATAACATCAACACCGGCATGCTCAACGAGCGATTTACCGGTAATGTGACCGCGGCCATTGACCAAATTAATCAGGCCCGGCGGCAGGTCGGCTTCCTGCAAGACTTCCATGAATCTATACAAAGAGTACGGCGAATACTCGGAAGCTTTGACGACACAGCTGTTACCCAAAGCAAGCGCCGCCGCCATCTTCATTGATGACAAAACCAGTGGTGCGTTCCAAGGTGCAATCAAACCAACAACGCCTGCTGCCTCACGGGTAACCACCGTCGTGTATCGACCCGTTTGCGTATAAGCCTCGCCACCCAAGGTCCCTGCGACCTCGATGAAAAAGTCGAAGTTCTCGATCGCTCTTGGCATGTGCATCGCTTGGACACCGCTCAGCGGTAACCCGACCTCAAGCGA
Source organism: Woeseiaceae bacterium (assembly GCA_045110335.1). Lineage (GTDB taxonomy): Bacteria > Pseudomonadota > Gammaproteobacteria > Steroidobacterales > Woeseiaceae > CALBPI01. Next base: position 29,553 of record JBGCGB010000021.1, on the reverse strand, counting down.
CTGGATAGCCGCCAGCTCATCTGCATTGGCTTCGATTACGCTAATCATCCGGCGTAACACTTTCTTGCGCTCATTGTGCGGCAATCGTGACCAATCGGTGTCATCTGCAACGTGACGAGCTGCCGCAACCGCAGCATCGACATCATCGGCATCGCATTCGGCGACTTTGTAGAGGTGCTCTTCTGTCGCCGGGCTGATATGCGCTAACGGCGCCCCCGCAGCGCCAACCGGGAGCGACTTGCCGTTGACAAAGCCGGTGACGACGTCGGGCAAATTGAGCTTATAACGATCGCTAACCTCGGCGATGGACAGGACGTTGGTCAAGATAGACTCCTAGGGAATGCTTTCCGGGACGCCTACTGTGCACCGCAACGGAGCCGCGAGTCCATACAATTTGGGCAAGACGCACATCGCGAAATTGGATCAACTCGAACGAGTCGTGAGGCTAGACTAGCGCTCGTTGTAATTTACGGGGATCGATATGCATACCACCCAAGTTGTTGTCGTTGGCGCCGGGCCAGTCGGCACGGTGGCGGCGCTTGCGCTGGCAAACCAGGGCATAGATGTCATTCTTTGCGAGGCCGGTCCAACCTGCGCTCAGGACCTGCGAGCCTCCACGTTCCACCCGCCTTCACTGGACATGCTCGATAAGCTAGGCGTTGCAGACGCGATCATTGACCACGGTCTCAAGGCGCCGAAATACCATTTCCGCGAGCGCCGCAGCGGAGAGTTCATCGAATTTGATCTTGGCGAACTTGAGTCGGAAATGCAGTATCCGTTCCGTGTGCAATGCGAGCAGCATGTCATGGCGGGGTTATTGGCCGATCGTCTGGCCGATCACGATAAGGCAGAGGTTTTGTTCAATCATAGAGCGACCAGTTTTGAACAAGATGACGATGGCGTAACCATCGCTTTCGAAACGCCCTACTCGATAGAGAAGGTACGTGCCAAATATGTGGTAGCCGCTGATGGCGGTAACTCGATCATTCGTAAGTGGCTTGGCGCCGAGTTCGACGGGTTCACTTATCCCGAAAAATTCCTGTGCTTATCGACGAAAAGAGAGCTATCCGACTACATAAAAGATCTGGTCTACGTCAACTACGTCGCCGATCCCGAGGAATGGCTCGTACTGCTGCGCGTACCCAGTGTTTGGAGAATCTTGCTGCCGGCCAGCGAAGACGATAGCGATGAAGATTTGCTGTCGGATGCGACTCGTGATGCTGTTTTTGATCGCCTCATTGGCGAAACGGGCGTGACTACAGAGCATCGGACGATCTACCGCGTACACCAGCGCGTTGCTCAAAAATTCAACCATGGGCGCGTGTTTCTGGTCGGCGATGCTGCGCACCTGAACAACCCGCTCGGCGGCTTCGGCATGAACAGCGGCATTCACGATGCCTGGAATTTGCACGAGAAGATCATTGCCTGTCTCAACAACCGTCACGACGACAAGGTATTCGATGTCTTCGACCGACAACGCCGAACCGTCACGCATAACTTCATTCAGGCCCAGACCATACACAACAAGGAATTGTTGGAGCACGGGGCAGAAGAGGGGCACGCGCGACGTTTTGCCAATATGAAGGCGGTTCGAGACGATGATCAGAAGCGGCGCGAATTCTTGTTGCGACAATCCATGGTGGGTAGCCTGGCTGAAGCGGCCGCTATTCAGTAAAAGCGAGAAACGATATGACCGATGCAAGAGGATGGCGGGCCAAGTTCGGTGTGCTGGGCCCATCCACTAACACCATTGTCCAGCCGGACTTCGATGATTTACGCGTCGATGGTGTCACTAATCACTACAGCAGGATCGTCGTTCAGGACGCAAAAGCTATCTCGAATGAGAGCTTCCATGCTGGCACACTCGAGATCTCTGACAACACGATTGATGCCGTCAAGGGCGTGCTGACCTGCAAACCTGACTATCTCGTGATGGGCATGTCTGCGGTCACCTTTTACGGCGGCGCGGAAGGCGGCCGTAAATGGCGAGAGAACATCGAAGAGGTCGCCGGCCTGAAGCTTTCAACGGGATCAGAGTCTCTCGTCGCCGCATTGGCGAAGTTTGGTGGCATCAAGCGCGTTGCATTTGTTTCGCCCTACTATCCCGTTGCCAACGATTCCGTCCGCCATTTCTTAAGCGACTATGGTTTTGAAACGGTTCGCGACGTTTGCTTACAATGCCCAAGCTGGACATCAATCGCCGAAGTCCCCGAGTCCAAACTTATCGACGTACTCAAAGGTTTGGATGGCGACGATGTTGATGCGCTGATACAAGTGGGCACCAATCTTTCGATGATGAAGCTCGCAGCCACCACCGAGGAAAAGCTCGGAAAACCAGTGATCGCAATCAATGCGGCCACATACTGGCACGCGCTTCGCGCCAACAATATTAATGACAAAGTGTCCGGCTTCGGCCGGCTTCTCGAGGAATTCTAGAATGCAATACAACTACGTGCCGATCAGCGAACGCGGTCCGCTCAAGTTTCCGAATGGTGCCAAAGTCGCATTGATCATGACGTTCAATCTCGAGACCTGGGACCTCGTCAAGGAAACCGGTGAGGCCTATTACGCAGGCGGGCCTGCGGTATTGCCAGATGTGTTGCCCGGTAACATCCCGGATTACCCCAACTACACGTGGCGCGAGTACGGCCAGCGAGTTGGGATTTGGCGTTTGTATGACCTCTTTGATGAGATGGGTGTCAAAGCCAGCTGCACAAGCAATGCCGTCACTTTCGAGCGACGTCATCCGATGGTAAAGGCCTGCCTCGATCGCGGCTGGGAATTACTTGCCCACAATTACGAGCAAGGTGAACTGCTCACAGACTTTGCAAACGACCCGGCCGCTGAACGCGATGTGATTGCGCGAACCATCGACATGTATAAGAAACATGTTGGCAAGAGCCCCAAAGGCTGGCTATCGTCCTCTCTGCGCGGCACATTAAAAACGCCGGAAATATTGCGCGAAAATGGTTTCCTGTTCTACTGCGACATCATGAACGACGACCAACCTTATCTTATCGATACAGAGGCCGGTCAGATCGTGTCTATTCCTTATTCAAACGAGATTAACGATTTCACGATCATCACGCGACGCGGCCACACGACGGATGAATACCGCGACATTTTGATCGAAGAATTGGACGTGTTGTATCAAGAAGGCGCCAAAACCAGTCGCATTATGAATGTCGGCCTCCACCCCCACGTTTCCGGTCGGGCTTATCGCATCCGAGCGCTTCGGGAGTTCATCGAACACGCCAAATCACTACCGGATGTCTGGTGGCCTACACGTCAGGAACTGGCAGAATGGTATCTCGACAACCACGACGGGCATTTACCGGCGGGTTAGAACCGCTGCTGGAGTTTCGCCTGGAGCAAGGGCCCGAACGCAAAGTGAATGCGCGTTCGGGCTTTTTTCGTTCTGGTATTGCTGCGCAAATGCTCCGGCTACCTCGATAGCCTCATCGAACGCCGCTTTAAACGGTCTTGCCTCTCGATCCAAACGGCCAATCACATTACCAAAGTAGTGGTCTACGTCATTGCCCACCCACAGCCATTGCTCGGAATTGTCTGCCCGCTCATGCGCCATTGCATGCGCGCGCCAATCTTCAATGAAACCCGGCAAGACATCCGCAGTGCCGGTCACCACCAGCTGTGGCACCACCAAGGTGTCCCACGCATCCGTACCGATGAATCCGGGAATCGGGCCTGGCGGAGAAAATGCAATCACACCAGACAATCGATCATCTTTGAAAACACCCTCACCTATCGCAACGGCTCCACCCAGTGTTTGCGCCACGAACGCGCCGTATGAGTGACCGGCCGCGAGATAGCCTTCCGATGGCGGCAACGCGCGAGCGAGTTTATGTGTGGCAGCCAAACGATCAGCATGTTGAATCGCAAACTGCATATCGGCTTTGCGCGTTGCCCAGGTCAACGCATGCGCTGGTGGTGTGTCACCTTGCGTCAGCACCTCTGAATCAATATGCAGCGGCGCAATCACCAGAAACCCCTGCGTTGCGAATGCGCTTAGCATGACGTCATAGCGATCGGGCGCTGCGAAAGCACCGTGTGAAAAGACGACCAACGGAAAGTCCCCAGCCAACTTTGGCGCATACGAACTGAATCGAGTTTCTCGTCCATCCGGGTGACTCAACTTGAGTTCGGTGACCGATACTTCCGGAACCCGACAAACTTCCTGACCTGCGCAACCGGCCATCAAGGCGACCGCGATAAAGATGGCACAACGCCAATGGTGCTGAACTTTCATGTTTCGACCTTGTGCTTCATAGACGACTTTGAATTATTGGATATTACGCAACAGGTTCGCCGAGATCGAATCCCTGATATTTCACTGAATGAAACAGCGGTCTCATGATGACACGGATATGTCGAAGCGCATTGGTATGTTCGCGAAAGCTATAACCAAACCCGACATTGAAACTATGCAAACTGCCGCCGATATCAAGAAAAAGATTTTGTCCTTTGTTGATGGCATGGACGAAACCGTGCTCGTCAGCGAGGATGAGAAAAACCACCTGCGCGCGCTCTGTGACGAACTATGTCCAATGACGCCGACGCCACGCCCGATAGAACAACAAGAAGTTCCAGAAGGCGTTTGGTTAACCCGATTCGCGAGCTTTGGCGCAAAGCACTCCGATAACCAGCCGCCACAGCACGATACCAACCTCATGCTGCAGAGTTTTGGCAACTTGCCCAAAGTGCCGGCACGGGTAACCAAACTGCATCAGGAAATTGAACAGGCCAGCAAGGCATACAACAATGTCGTTTACGTACAAAACCCAGCGGGCGATACGAAAGCCGTCATTGTGCTCGAAGGCGTCTACTCCGGCGACGAGGAGAACCCTCAAAGATACTCCGTCGCATTCCACCGCGTTGGCCTACGCGCGCTCGATGGCCAATCTGACGATGAACTTCGCGCGGGCTTTGGCATTAATGCCGACACACCCTTGAGCAAAGAGTTTCGTCCGCCGAAACTACATTCCGATATTGTTTACGTCGACGACGACATTCGAATCAATTATGGAAGTCTGGGCGGTTTCTACCTATTACAACGCATCAACACACCCGGTTTCTCGGTTCCCCTTAATCCATAAACGCACTATCGAGAGACGCACAACCAGATATCTAGATTTGCTATCCAGCAACTAGACGAACGTTGGTACTGTCCACGCAAGAGAATTAATGTCGGCTGCACCGGCTTACCAGGAGCAAATCCATGATCAAATCGAAAGCACCCTTAATAGTAGGATCAAGCGTGTTGGTCGCCACCGGCGCCTTCGCGTCAGCAACCGCATTCGCTCAAGACAACAGTGCCGATACCGTAAGGCTCGACGAAATTGTAGTGACCGCTCGAAAGCGGGAAGAATCATTACAAGACATTCCGGTCGCCATCACCGCGTTCTCGGCCCAAGATATCGAGCGCGGCAGCTTTCAGTCACTCGAAGATGTCGCCGCGAATACACCGGGACTGACCTTTAATTCTTTCGCTGCTGGTAACTACGCTATCCCGACGATCCGGGGCGTGGCACAAACCGACATTACCAATATCGAGAACAACGTTTCGACCTTTCTGAACGGAATTTTCCTCAGTAACAAATCCGGTCTCGATGTATCGCTGCTCGATCTGGAGCGCATTGAGGTCGTCAAAGGCCCGCAATCGGCGCTTTATGGTCGAAACTCTTTCGCGGGCTCGATCAACTATGTCATGCGACAGCCAGAAGAAGAATTCGGTGGCCGCATCAATGCCACGGTTGGTAGCGACGAACGACAAGGTCTCAACGGCTCGCTGAACTTCCCGTTGGGAGAGCGCGCAGCAGGCCGGATCGCCGTTGGCTATGACAGCTTCGATGGCACCATCGGCAACATCTCCGATGATGAAAATCTGGGCGGCTACGACAAGCTATCTTTCGCCGGTACCTTATCGATGAATCCAGTCGATGCACTAACAGTTGACGCGTTCTTCTTTGCGACTGACGAAGAAAATGATCACTCGCCGATTCTTCAGGTTAACAATAACTGTGCGCCTGGCATCGACTCCTTTGGATTCACATTACCGGTGAACTCTTCGTTCTGTGGCGACCTGCCTGACGCAGACTCGGTCGATATCGACCCGAGAGCTACCGGTGGTGACAAAAAATCGATTCTCACCGGTGTCAGCCTGAACTATGAAACCGCTGCGGGTACTTTCAGTGCATTGGCTAGCTATTCAGATTCGGAAAGCCGTGATAATGGCGACAATGATTTCACCGCAGCTGGTACCGACTATCGCGTATTTAGCTTTATCACCTTCCAGGTAGTCGACACCATCAATCTGTCGACCTTCACAGGCAACGAATTCGAAAGTGAAGATGCATCATTGGAGGTACGCTTCCGCAGCAACCAGGATGAAGCATTTCGCTGGATGGTCGGGGGCTTTTATTCGAAGACCAACCTTACAGAATCGCTCTTCCAATCGATTATCGGTGATCCTAGCGGTCTAGCGCCTGTGACCGGTCCGTTCCTCGCTGGCGGTGTCCCGATTCAGAATGACCCGAACAATTCGACGGTGCTCACGGTCAGTGACTTCGATCTTGAATCCGCCGCTATCTTCGCAGAACTCGGCTATGACTTTTCCGATGAATGGAATGCAACCTTCGAAATTCGCTACTCCAACGAGACTCGTGACGCATCCCTACCGCTCAGCGTAGGTGCACCGGGCCCCGGTAACGTGGGCGAAGACTTCTCATTTGTCACGCCCCGCTTGATCGTCAATTATGCGCCGAGCAATACCAATGCATTGTTCTATGCAAGTGCGGCTCGCGGTGTAAAAGCCGGTGGATTTAACAACACAAGCTCAAGCGTCGAAGAAGATGCGACGTACGACGAAGAATCAAACTGGACCTACGAAATCGGCTACAAGAACACCTTCGGCGACGGTCGCTATCAGTTCGACGCAGCCGCCTACTATATCGACTGGACTGACTTGCAGATTCGTACCTTCGGCGCGGCCAACCTTGCCCTGATCCAAAACGTCAGCGGCGCGTCTGTACGCGGTTTCGAAGCATCCATGGCGGCGGCCGTGACAGACAAATTCACGCTGTCCGGCGGCTACGCGTACACCGATCCGACTTACGATGACGATGCGACGACTTCAAGCGCACGCCGCGAGTGCGGCATCCCCGCCGCCATTTGCCAAAGAGACGCGACCGGCTCAGCCATCATTGGCGGCAATCAACTAGAGCGGACATCGCAGCACCAGTTCAACCTGACCGGCGAGTATTCCACGCAATTCTCAAATGGCTGGGACGGATTTGCCCGTTTGGACGCCACATACCAGTCCGAACAGCCAAACGTGATCAACCAGAATGCAGTACCAGCACGAACGCTGCTTAACATGCGTCTTGGTCTAGAAAACGAACGTTACTCGGTTAGCTTTTGGGCAAAAAACCTGACAGACGAAAGTTACGCCCGTGCGGCACTGTTCTTCAACGTGCCGGATGCATTCCCGGTATTCAGCTACAAGAGCATTCTCGGCGAGCGACGCACCTTTGGCGTCACCGCTGGCGTCCGGTTCTAATCGACCGATATCGACGACTGATCAACTGTGAATACATCGCCGCCAGCAGCTCTGGCCAATCTAAAGTCCGAGCTGCTGGCGGCCATTGATCTGGCCGACGAACACGGCAAGTATTCCGATGCGGATTTCGATCGCGTTATCGATACCATCCATCAACTCGTGCCACTGTCACCGGTCAGTGCGCCGCTGGATCAGCAAGACAAGATCACGGCACCATGGGGAACCTTGTTTGCAAGCTTCGGTCCTCGACATACCGCCGGCAAACCGGTGGTTCATGAGACCAACCTTTCCTTGCAGAGTTTCGCGCGATTCCCGAAGACGCCTATCCGTGTTCTGGATATTGTTCAGGAAATCGAACATCAAACACGGACGTACTCAAACGTCACAACTATCGAGACCATTGACGCATCAACCCGTGCACGTTTGATCGTCCATGGTCGCTATCGTGATACCGATGGCAATCGACAACGTTATCTCGTCGACTTTTACGAAGCCGAACTCCAACCGATCGATAGCGCTGACGAGCCCTTGGCGGAAGCGTTCGACCTTCCAGTTGATAGTCCATTGTCCATTCCGTTAAAGCCACCCAAACTTCATTCGGATGTGGTCTACTGCGATGACGATATCCGCATTAACTTCGGCAGCATGAACGGGGTCTATGTCATGCAAAGACTTTCCTTGCCTTTTGTTGCCGTTGGAGCTGTCCAATCATGAGCGATGCTTCCCGGACCACGCCGTTGTCCACCCAACTGTTTTGGTCAGGTGGCTCGATTGCCAGCGGCGCCATATTCAATGCGATGGCGTTGTTTTCGTTGTATTTCATGACCAGCATTCTGGGTATACCCGCAGCATTGGCCGGCACATTACTGCTGGTGACGAAGCTCTATGATGCGGTGACCGATCCGATCATGGGATCCATCAGTGACCGTACCCGCCACCGCTGGGGTCCGAGACGCCCTTATGTACTCTGGGGCGCTATCGCGATGGGCTTGAGCTTTGCCGCCTTTTTCAACCTTCCGGCGCTTGATGGCGCTCTGATGATTGTCGTTACCGTCTTCGCATTGCTCGTCTATTCGACTTGTTACACTGTTTTCGCCGTCCCCTACCTGGCAATGCCACCGAGCGTGGCGCCCAGCTATGACTCGCGCGCCCAACTCATGTCTTTCCGCGTAGCCTTTCTCATCGTCGGCGTGCTCATCGGTTCGGTTGGCGGCCCGAAGATCGTGGCGTGGGGAGGCGATGGCAGCAGCGGCTATGCGATGCTCGGCATCGCGATAGGTGCACTGGCAACGCTTGCAGGATTGGGCGCGTTCTTCGGCACCAGCAAGGTTACTGAACGCATCGAAGACACCGCCGAAGACGAGCAAGGCGTCTTGGCCGGCGCACAAGCCGCGCTAGGTAATGTGATCGCGGTGTTCAAATACGCGCCATTCAGACTGCTAACCATCGTTAAGCTGCTGCAACTCGCGGTCCTTGCCGTCGCACTCGCCTGCACGCCGTACTTTTTCAGCCTAGTGCTGCAGCGATCCACCGGAGACATCTCCGGCTATCTGGCCACGTTCAGTCTCACCGGACTGATCTCCCTCATTTTCTGGCGGTTTGCCATCGCGAAGTTCGGCAAACGCAACATCTATATTGTCTCAATTGCGGGCTATGGATTAAGCATGGCCAGCTGGATGTTGTGGCACCCAGCGGAGCCCGATCTGTACTTCTATCTGCGAGCGGCTGTGATCGGATTTTTGTCGAATGGCACATTACTTTGTGCGCTTTCACTACTACCCGACACCATGGAATATGATCAGCTCGCGTCTGGTGAGAACCGCAGTGGCGTCATGAGCGGCGTCTTCACGACCGTTGAAAAAGTCTCCAGCGCGATCGGTCCCTTTCTTGTCGGCATCGCATTGCAAGCCAGTGGTCTGGTGCCAGGCGCTTTGCCAGATGTGCAACCGGAATCAGCAGTACGCACCGTGCATATGATGTTCTCACTGATTCCGGCCGTACTCTGTTTCGCCGCCATTCCTTTTCTGTGGCGGTATCGACTCGGCGAAAGCGAATTGGTAGCAATGCGAAAGGCAAGCAGCTAAGCTCCAAAGCGTTCAATCGCTTTGAGTACGGTCAATGCCTGCGCAGTCACCTTATCGAGTTCGCTCCCTTTCGCGTGGCTTACGTGTACTGGCAGCCTTGAATGCTCGCGGCAGTGCAACTCTGGCGCAGTTGGCCGTCGATACCGGTCTCGCCAAGCCCACCGCTTTTCGCATCCTCAAGACATTGCTTGAAGAAGAATACATTTCAAAAGAAGACGGATCGGATGCTTATCAACCCGCGGCCCGAGTCAGCAGTCTAAGCAGTGGCTTTGAAGAAAGCGCCTGGTTCATCGAACACACGCAAGGGCATCTCGAAACGTTAGCGACCAAATTGGTTTGGCCGCTATCGATTTCAACGCTAGCAGGAACACGGTTGCAAGTGCGCGGCAACACCGATGCGAACAGTGCGCTCGCCGTTCGCCGACTGGCACCCGGTATGACCTTACCCATTCTTGAGAGCGCCTCCGGCATCGTTCTGCTCGCCTATTCTGACCAAAACAAACGCGAACGAATTCTCGAACGTTTGCGACTATCGAAAGACCAGTGCGACCTCGTCTCCCGTGATACTGCGCGAACGGAATCGCTTTTAGGGGATGCGCATAAACTCGGTTACGCGACGGTCACCGTTACCCGCAGAATTTCGGATCTGACCACCTTAGCGGTACCCATTCTGGTCAAAGATACGGCGGTGGCCGCATTGGCGATCCGGTTCTCGGCGACGGGCGTACCCAAAGACAGAGTATTGAAAGATTTCTTGCCGACGATGCGCCAATGCGCCCAGACGATTGGCAGCGCCATCGCCGAAGACAGCCGGGCCGCCAGAATATTTGGCTCAGACTAAGCCCTTCGCAAGCGACGCCGCGTGAAGGCCGGCCAGTCGGCCAAATGAGGTTGCCGTCAACAACCCATTGCCGGCCATATAACCGGATGCACCGGCACCGGAAACACCGCGCGCGGCGCCACCGCCAGCATAGAGGTTTGGCAGGCACTCACCGGATGACCGCAACACGCGTCCATTCTCATCAACCGCCAAGCCTCCCTGCGTGTGAAACAAGGCACCGGTTACTTTCGCGGCAAAGAAAGGCGCAGAGAAAGCCTCTGTGCCCGCGAACTCACGACCAAATTGATCGGGATTGCCAGCCGAGCGGCAAGCTTCTACTTTTTGGACCGTTTCGTTCAACGCTGAGAACGGCAACGCCAAGTCGCGCGCCAGCGACTTCCAACTTGGCGCTTGCCGCACTGCGCCCGCGGCCAGCGCGTCATGATAATCCTCAAACTCAAGCATCAAATCATGTCGTTGCAAGTCATAAACCATCCATGCCCAACCACCGGGCTGTTGCAAGACATCAACCGCTTGCTCCGAGTATCCGCGCGCTTCGTTAGAAAAACGCCGACCATCTGCATTCACCTGAATGCCGCCCTGCATGATGACGGGCCACAAGATCGGCACACCACGATCTTTGGCGAGACCGCCATGGCCCTGGTAAGCCGTCATATCTGCCAACCCGGCACCGAGTTCGCGACCCCAGCGAATGGCATCACCAAGATTGCCCGGATGGCCGTAGTAAACCCCGTTGGCAATCTCCGGCATGAATTCTTTGACCATCGATTCATTGGCACCAAAACCACAACAAGCAAGCACGACGGCACCTACGCCAACAACCTCTTCTTGGCCGTCCGGCCGTGTGCACCGTATCGCTTTCATGACTCCGGTTTCGTCGGCGTACATCGCCGTCACCGTAGCATCACAAAGCACAGGGATCTCATTGCGCTCCACCGCACCACATAGCGCGCCCATAAGCTCTTTCCCCGTCCGGTTGGGCGTGCCGTGCATGCGCATCGCGCTATGGCCCGGATAACGAAAACTGGTCACGAGCGACAGTGGAATTCCGAAATCGTCGACCAGCCATTCAATTGTCCGGGCCGAAGCGTTGGCTAATGCCATCGCAATTCCTGGATCTGTCTCACCACCAGTCTTAGCCACGATATCGGTAGCGAACTGGTCGGCGCTGTCGTCGATGCCTTCGGCTTCCTGAAACCGGGTGCCGGCTGCCGGAATTAATCCGGTCGACATGCCAGTTGAGCCCATCGGCGTCGGGTCTCTCTCCAGCACCAGGACGGATGCGCCATGCTGATTGGCGGCCAGTGCGGCGGTTAGCCCACAACCGCCAGCACCCACAATAGCAACGTCGACATCGAAGTCCGTCGCTTGCCCATCAAAACGCTCAATACTCATCGAAGCTTTTTCCTGCTAACACCCAGCAGCCAGAATATCGGCGTACGCGCAGCGAAGCCAAACCGACACCGCAATCATCTCAACTAACGAAATGAGACCACACGCGACGAATCACTTACGGTTGGGTTTAAGAGTCGACGCAGTTATCCTGTGTCGATTAGATGTCACCCATTCGGAGAACTGGCTGTGCGTACTCAACAATTTTCGAGATTTTTCATTGTCGTCCTCATACTCGTTGGCCTCGCAGGCTGCTCTAAGTCTGAACCGACTACCGAGCCCGATAGCGTCGCCGAAGCAACGCCTGAGACGGGCGTTATGGACAAGCCAACACCGGGGGTCGACTACCAGTCGTTTGCCAATACCGATGACTATCGCGCCACGCATGTCGAACTGGATCTATCCGTTGATTTTGACGCAAGGCACTTGACGGGCACAGCCTCGATAGACTTTAAGACGGTTGGCACCTCTGGCGCACCATTGGTTCTCGACACCCGGGATCTCACGATCCACGAAGTCACCGCCGGATCAAAAGACCAACAGGAAGTTGTCGAGTACACGCTGGGTGATAACAAAGATGTTCTAGGCGCCCCGCTCAGCATTGATTTGCCATCAGACGCGACGCGGGTGATCGTGAGCTATACCACCTCGCCGGGTGCTTCCGGTTTGCAATGGTTAACCCCCGCGCAAACAGCAGGCAAACAATATCCGTTTCTGTTTACCCAAGCGCAACCGATTCACGCCCGCAGTTTTGCACCATTGCAGGACACGCCAGGCGTCAGAGTCACCTACAACGCAACAATTAAAACCCCGAAAGAACTTCGCGCTGTCATGAGTGCTGACAACAAGCCCGCACGTGAGTCTGATGGCATCTATCAATTCAGCATGCCGCAGCCGATTCCGTCTTATCTGTTGGCGCTTGCCGTTGGCGATCTTGAGTTCAAAGCCATGGGCGAACGAACCGGTGTTTACGCCGAGGCGTCTATCCTCGACGCGGCGGCTGCCGAATTTTCCGATACGGAATCCATGCTCGAGCGCACAGAAGCCGCTTATGGGCCCTATCAGTGGGATCGTTATGACTTGTTGATCTTGCCCCCAAGCTTTCCTTTCGGTGGCATGGAAAACCCGCGTTTGAGCTTCATCACACCGACGGTCATCGCCGGAGACAAAAGCTTGGTCGCGTTAATTGCACACGAGCTGGCACACTCCTGGTCCGGCAACTTGATCACCAACTCTAGCTGGCGTGACCTTTGGCTTAACGAGGGTTTCACGACTTACCTGACCAACCGGATCATGCAATTTGTTTACGGTGATCAGCGCTATCAAATGGAGATGGCGCTCGGTTACACCGACTTGACCAACGCGATCGACGAACTCTCTGACGTCGATGAGATTCTGGCGCTCGACATCCGTGACCGTGATCCCGACGAAGCATTTTCCAACATTCCATACGAGAAAGGTTCGCTGTTCCTCTACGAACTCGAACAAAAAGTGGGTCGTGACGTTTTTGATGCGTTCCTTGCCGACTACTTCAAGACTTTTGAATTTCAGAGTATCCACACAGAAGACTTCATTGCCTATCTGGACAAGACGCTGTTAACCACACATGGCGACGTGCTCGATCGCGACCGCATCATGGAATGGATTTATGCACCCGGCCTGCCCGCCGATGCACCCGCACCATCCTCTGATGCATTCACGTCGATCGACCCGAAACGCCAGGCATGGATTGATGGCGAGCTTGCCGCCAGCGATATCGATACCAGCGAATGGACTTTCCACCAGTGGAAATACTTCCTCGACGGCATGCCGGAAAAATTGACCGAAGCCCAGCTCGACGCACTCGACGAGACTTTCTCACTGACCGCCTCAACGAACAATGAGATCGCATTTAGCTGGCTACGTATCGCCATTCGCAATGCCTACGCGCCGGCCGATCAACGACTGGAGAATTTCCTAACCTCGATCGGGCGAAACAAGTTCTTGCGGCCGCTTTATCAAGACCTGGTTAATGCCGGTCAACGGGAACGCGCACAGCGGATCTTCGACAATGCAAAAGCGGGCTATCATCCGCTGACGGTTCGCCGTAATAGCCAGATTCTTTATCCGGACGAGTAGCTCGCGCGCAGAAGCTGGTCAGACAGCAGAATTCCGGTACATTTTTGAATTCATCCCCCGGGCTGCCCCAACGAGCAGCCCGGGGGACTGATTGAGGTGGCTTTTCGTGGTCACGGAGCATCTGTCGGTCGACGAATCCCTCGGAAAACACAAGGCATACAACCGCTCAATCAACCTTAATGGGTGCTAAAGCACTACTTCGATTTGCCGCTAACAAAATAGTCGTATTGGCAAAAAGAAGCTTCGGTTGAAAGAACGTGATTCGCACCAAACAGCAACAAGCACATGGTCTGATATCCCCATATTGGCAGCCTATGGTGTAGCGATATGGGGTGCAGTTGTCATTTCATACAAGATCGGGATTGCGCAGAAAGAGATCGTTGCGGTATGGCCAGCTGCAGGTATTGGTGTTTGGGTCGCGATAAAATACGGCTGGAAGAGCCTTCCGACAATCTTCATCGCTCACCTTGCGTACTCGCTAACCCACCGTAATGGCATTGAGCCGTTCTACCTAGTCACCATCGCAGGCAATACACTGGGCTGCTACTTGCCCTCGTTATTTTTCCGGCGCTGGCCCGATGCCCTCGAACCTCTATATACCGTCAAAGGTGTTCTTCGGGTTATGGGTATTTTAGCGGTCGGGATGAGCCTGATCTCGGCAACGATTGGCAGCATCACGCTCTGGTATGTCTTCTCGCTGACTCAGCCACAATTAATCGGAACATTCTGGCGTTGGGCATTTTCTGACTTCACCGGCATCATGCTTGTGCTGCCAATACTGATAGCGACCCAACGTGATGCGACAGAGTCCGCCCTCACAATGTGGAAAGCGATTGCGAAAGAAGCCTGGTTTCCGTGCCTGTTATCCATTGCTCTGGTCATCATGCTAAGCATCACAGCAAACACAATGCCGCGTGGACTAGGTCAATACCCGATTGTATTGTTAACCATGCCATTCTGCCTATGGCTAACGTTGAGAGCAGGAAAACGCGGTATTATCTTGTTGCTGTGTGGTATCACAATCAGTGTCATTTCACTGACACTATTCGCCGTTGGCAGCGCTACAGGGAACAGCTTTTTCGCCGTTCAGTTATATGGTGTGGTAGTCATTTGTACCAGTCTCGTTCTGTTTGCATCTAGCCAAGAGCGAAGTCTTGCATTGAAACAACTGGCCAAGGAACGCGCCCAACTGGAAACCAAAGTCGCGACGCGAACATCCGAACTCGAGAAACTCGCCCAAACCGACCCACTAACGGGTCTTGCCAATCGCCGACTGTTCGAGTCCCATCTGGACGGCATCTTCGAACGGCGCGACTTTGAAACTATCGATTTCTTTCTGTTCGGTATCGATCTGGATCAGTTCAAAATCGTCAATGACACGTCAGGTCATGCTGCCGGTGACGAACTGCTCAAAGTGGTCGCCAATCTGCTCACGAGCTCCGTGCGATCAGATGATGTGATCGGTCGTCTTGGTGGCGATGAATTCGGGGTGATTCTAAAAGAATGTTCCAAAGCCATGGCGGAAGATATCGCCGAAGAAATTCGTTCGCAGGTGGAAGAGCTGCGTTTCGTTTGGGAAACCGAAACCTACAAAATTGGCGCCAGCATTGGCGTCGCTGAACTTAGCGCTGACCTGAAGTCTGTCGATGATGCGATGCAACTCGCTGACACCGCCTGTTACGCGGCCAAAAACGGTGGTCGTAACCGTGTGCATTTTGCACAGGCCGATGATGGCAACGTTAAAGCACAACGTGGTCAGGTACGTTGGGCGCAAAAACTCAACGACGCGATGGAACATGATCGGTTTGTGCTCTATGAGCAAGAGATCAGGCCCGTAGATCGGTCGCCGAACCAACCCGACCATATCGAGGTACTGGTCAGACTTAGAGACCCGGAGAAGCGAAAGCTGGTTCCTCCGGGGGCATTCCTGCCGGCCGCAGAACGTTACGGGCTTTCGATGAAGCTCGACCAGTGGGTCGTTCGCAACCTGATGAAGACGCTCTATCTGCATCAGTCTTTTGATGCGACGCGCCGTCAGTATTGGGTGAACCTGTCAGGCAGTAGTGTCGGCGATGATCAGTTCGTCGACTTCTTGATCAATTCAATGAAAAACTCGCCAATTGAACCTGGTCTGATCAATTTCGAAATCACAGAAACCGCCGTCATTCGGAACATGTCTGAAGCCGGCCGCTTGATGGGTCGACTGCATGATATGGGCTGCAAGTTCGCACTCGATGATTTCGGCACCGGCGTGTCATCGTTCTCGCATCTGAAACATTTGCCCGTTGACTATTTGAAGATCGATGGCACCTTCCTGAAAGATATCATTGATGACCGGATTGACCAGATATTTGTTAAATCTATCATTGATATCGCCCATGCGATGAACATCAAGTCGGTTGCCGAGTACGTTGAGAACGAAGCAATTGAGGACATGGTCAGCGAGATGGGTGTCGACTTTCTTCAGGGCTACGCCATCAGTGAACCGAAACTGCTCACCCCGGATTTTTCCGGCCTGAAAATGATACATGGAAAGACCGCATGAGCGTGCCAGAGTCAGCAATACCAAGCGCAGCTGAAACACTAATCAGCCGAATCAATATCCTGCCGCCGTTGCCTGCCGTGGCGATAAAAATTATCGACAAGTTGGGCGATGAATATATCGATGGCAATGAGATCGCCGATATTGTCGAGCAAGACCCAGCCATTGCCGGCAAGCTGATTGGCATGGCGAACTCGGCCTTCTTTGGCTTGACCGTCCCGACAGCTGACATGCGTGATGTCGTAAACCGTGTACTGGGGGCCGACAGTGTAAGAACATTGGCCTTCGCTCTAGCAACACAGCAAGCATTTGATACGAAACAATGCAGCGCATTTGATGCAGAGTTTTTTTGGCGCCACTCTTTACGCGCGGCCACATACAGCAAGCGGCTCGCAGATTCGATGGAACAACTTGTGCCCGAGATACGGGACATGGCCTTTGTCACGGGCCTTTGTCATGCATTGGGATTATTAGTTTTGGTGGTGTTGGAGCCGGGTAAGCTCAATCAACTGCTGGAGAAGCAAGAAACTCCCATGTTTACAGAGTTAGCGACGTCCGTTGAACGAGACTTCTCCACATCGATAGAGCAACTCACCTCAGCGCTAGCTCAACACTGGCAGATGCCGGATACCATTTGCAAAGTATACGAAGAGCAAGCATTGCGAGTGACCGATCTATCGACCGCAACGAGCATTTTTCAAGCCGCATTTGAAATGGCCAAACTTGATGAAGAAAAGAGCGATACCGGCGAGCACGATATCGCACTGCGTGATCGCATCGTCGAGCGTACAGCCGTTTATCTTCAAGTAGACAGCACACAAATCGAACACGCACTATCACTCAGCACCACCGAAATGCATCGTGTTGAAAAGAACGCCGCAGCTTTGAGTGGCGCTTAGTCAGACAGCCATTTGCCGAACGCTCGCTTGATCTGTGACGTCACTGACACGAGTTCCGGCTCCACCTCCAACGGTTGCGGCTGCTGGTGTGCAAACCACTGCTGCAGCACTTCCAACCGGCGATTCGCCATCCCCATCGCTTGCATCGACATGTGTTCCAGCATTTGCTGCACATGTCCCGCCGCTTCTGGAAACGTTTGCCGCATGATCGAGATGTTTGCCTGTACGGCGCTGTCGTTACCGGCAACCCACAGCACCACCGACAACCAGTAGAACCCCTGCGGCTGTTGCGGATTCAACTCAATGGCTTTTCGAAAGCCCGCTTCCGCTTCCATCATGTTACCCAAACGCATGTTGATCGATGCCATGTTGATATGAATGCGTCCGTCATGTGGACTTAGCGTAAGTGCTGCGCGCGTTGGCGCAATAGCTTCTTCCAAGCGATTAGCCGCCATCAAGCTTTGTCCGAGATAACCCTGCGCCTCGGCTGAGTTTGGCTCAATTTTGACCGCATGCTCAAGCTGATCGATCGCCTTGTCGATATGTTGCGTCGTCGAATAAAAACTGGCGCATTGCAGTCTGAATCCCAGGTTGTTCGGATCAATGCGAATCGCTTCTAGATATTCAACTTCAGCTTCCCGAGAGCGGTTCATACGCGCCAAACCGTTCGCCAACCCAAAGCGAAAGAAAGCGCGTTGGGGATCTAACTCGACTGCGCGTTGAATCGCTTCCAGTGCTTTCGCGACCAATCCGCGTTGCTCTAGCGCACTGCACTTCATGCCGTATAGATCTGCAGCATCCGGTTCTTTGGCCAGCATTTCATCGATCAGCGCAATAGCGTCTTCTGAACGACCACTACTGCCATAGAGATAGATGAGATCACGGCGAATCGCAGAATCATCGGGTACCAACGCAGCGATTTTCTCAGCGGAAACAATCGCCGGCTCGGCATTGTGACTGCGCTGGTGAAAGCGCGTCAGGCTGTACAAGGCAGGCAAATTCGTCGGCTCCAAAGCGATCGCCGCTTGCCATTTTTCGACCGCGCGTTCTCCGCTGACCGGATCGAGCTGTTGTTCCGATGCCAACGCCAACGTGTCGCCCCAAAGCGTCAACACCGTCGCCTCTTCATCATGCGTTTCAAGGTAATGAGCAACCAACTTTAAAGCTTGTTCATGATCGCGTCTGGATAAGGCCAGTCTCGCTTCCAGCAGATCAAAACTCGCCGCATCTTCGTTTTGTGCCCAAGGCCGTCCGAGCTCGCGTAATAAAGCGGAGGCATCAGAAATCATCGGATGGTCTGCATGCGGGTCATTCTCGACTTCATGAATGAGATGGTCGAAACGTTCGGCGACAGACACGTAAGGCTGCATCACAGAGACTGGTAATGACAGATCGCGTTGTGCATGCAGCTCCACCATGAAATCGTCGAAGCCGCTGCACTCGAAACAGTGAAATCGGCGCGGATACTGGATCGCTAACGCTGCAACCTCCGGCGACGGTGATTCGTTGCCATGCAAGCCCCACCAGATGCCCGCCGGATAGGCATAAGGATCCTCCAGTGACTCGCGAATAACCCGCATCACGGACTCGTCGCGCCCGGCGTAGCCGACCACAACCATGCCGGCTTGTTTGCAGAACTCGGAAAACTTGCTCGCCATATTGGCATAGAGGGTTTCCAGCTCCTGCACGGTATTTTTGAGATCCTTAAAAAGGTAATCGCCATGCAACTTGATGATCTTGGCACGCGCCGTGTTGATGTTGATGGTCGCCACCGCGGAATCGGCAGCACAGACGACGGGGTTGTATGACAGATAAGTCGACAACGCTTCATTGACCAGATCATCAAAGTTAGTCGTGAATACCACATTGAAAAAGCCGTTCTGAATCAGGTTGGCTAGATAGAGATAACCCCAACCCGGGATTCCCTGCTCGATTTTGGGCTCTACATATTTTTGACGTGCCCGTTGCGTCGGGAAACACTGCTCGAACAACCTGGAGTATTCGTCAGGTTGTTCATACCAATCCTGTTCACGAAGCCATGCCTCGCGATCCGTGACACCGTCCGCATGGTCCGCCAACATCATGTCGCGCCACTCTGCGATCATTTCACCAGCTAGCGGAATGCCCGAGCTCTTCGACGCACCCGCGCCCAGAAACAACAAGTACTCGCGCGCATCAGCACTGGCCAGGATACGCTGGACGCTCGCCATCGGCTTGCGCTTCACGTCAGTCATCACTATCTATCCGCCTGTTCGAGGCGACAGAACGGACTCGTTGGATCACCATAATGTTGATACGCAGCCCACAGCTTGTCGTAAATCGCGCGCTCTTGGTAGAGTGCCGCGCGTGCAGCCTGAACAGCCGCACCGACGGTGTTGAAGCGCGCGCTTGGCTGATCGCCTTCGTGTGCCAACAACGTACTGTAGAGTGTTTTCGCAAATAGTATTGCGCCCTGATCGGACACTTCCCAAGCGGTACCAATATAGTTGACAACACCCCGACGGAAAAACTCATCAGCGAGACTCGGCAACAAAGCCTGACCACGACGTTCAACGCCGGCGACCGTTCGGCTGCTGAGACAAGCATTCGCACACACGAGATTTGGCACACGGCTAACCCGTTCCAGTTCGGCCGCCGTCAACATGCCATCAGCGAACAACCAACCGGCACGATCCGGGCGTCGGGGATCGAAATCGCCATGACCACAGTAGTGCAAAATCTGATAATCATTAGTCATGAGATATTCCATGACCCGGCTTCGGCTGGCCGCCGCAACCGTGCGCAAGCGACCGATGCGCGGCACCGTCTCGCTGCCTACCAGAAAATCGACGGCTATCCCGGCGGCCTCAAGCACTTCTTTGACGGCAAACGCTTCATCTTGCGCAC
The DNA here is from genome assembly GCA_045110335.1 of Woeseiaceae bacterium. Classification (GTDB taxonomy): domain Bacteria; phylum Pseudomonadota; class Gammaproteobacteria; order Steroidobacterales; family Woeseiaceae; genus CALBPI01. Next base: position 9,215 of record JBGCGB010000021.1, on the reverse strand, counting down.
CGGGCAAATTATCACCGTTCTCAGGGTCGCCCGGGTCGCCGATGATCAATGCTCGAACACGCCGCACCTGCTGCTCCGCCATGCTCGGCGCACCACTATAACTCGTTCGCAACTGTCGACCGAACTGGGCGCGAATCGACAGCGGCAACGCATTTTCGTCGCCATGTTTACCCGCCAGAATCTCCCAAGGCACCTGCGCCATGTTGCGATCGACCTCGAACACAAAACTCTGCCCGCGATCGAGCATCTCTTCAAATTCCTGAGGCACGGCTAAACGGCGAAGGAATGTCTTGGTGACCGGCCGCAATGGCTTATCTGGATCAGTCACTTCCGCCGATACCGATTGAATAATCTCGGGATCAAAGCCGAGAATCCGCTCGGCTACCGTGGCCGTATCCGATATCGCGGCAATCCGGATATCCGCACCATCGCTGGTGTAAGACAATCGGAAAGGCACATCAACCGTTGCGGCCGCCTCTCCCTGGCGAACATGATAGCGAACACTCGAATCCGATTGGCCACCGCGCCAATGCGCTTTCTCCAGTGCTTTACGCATCAGTGAAATCGGTGCGCGTCCGTCGGCCGCCGACTTTAGTCTATCGTCGAGCCGTTTCTTGTCACGCTTGTTCAACGCTGAAGGGCTCTCATCGATCATGTCGGCAATCAACATCTCGAGTGCATCTTCCGGACGCACGCGTCGTGCATCACCGAGAACCACTTTTTTCGGCAGGACGAGATTAATCGAACCTTCCATACCCGCCGATTGACGTTTCAACTCTTCAAAGATCGCCTCAGCGCGGTCACGATACAGCTCAACAATCCGTAACTTCCTAACCGTCGACAGCTGATCAATATTGTCATCCGACATCGCATCGGCAATGCCGGTCAACATGCCGGACAACGCCGTATCAATGGGCAACGAGCCTTCGCCTGATCCGATCAACACGGTGCAGACCGTCTCTACCCCTTTCAAACCGGACACCGACCAGCTCAATTTTTGGCCAAGTACCCGTGCACTCTCGGCATCAAAACTACCGATGCGGCCCATGCCGGCGACAGCGACGGTTCGGATCGGCTGGTCAGGCGCATGCCACGGGAAGAAATCAACATCGCCAAGCGCGCCTCGCAACATGCCACGTAATGTGTGCTGTCGAAGCACGTGCTCATCGATACGCTCGAACCGCGGATCATTAGAAATCTGTGCATCCAATGCCATTTCGGCTTGTTGGGGCAAGACGCCTTGATAGTGACCGACGGCGAACACATCGCCTTCGCAACGCGTGATATCTCCCCACACCACTTCGACATCTAGCGTGGGAACCTGCCGATCCTCTTCACCTTCAATCACGGAGGCTGGTTGATCAACACGACCGAGATAGTCGCTGACCATCGATTGCTCGTAGTAGTTGCGTTCGGCTTCCGTCAAACGACTCTTGCGACTATTCACATTGCGGGTTTCGCGAGCAAGCATACCGATCGCCACCGGATCCTCCGCCGAGAACGCCGCCGCACCCCGCCATGCTTTTGATGCGACATCGCGACGCTCCGGCCGCTCGGCAGGTAGCGCATCGGTCGCGCCGGACAGCAGCAACTCGTCGATGCCGGCCAACACATCTTTGTCACGGGCGAGATCACCATGAACGGCATCGCTCCAGTAAGTGTCGACGCCTTCCAATAAACCCAACTCATGCGGGACGCGACCATCACCGTCGCGTGTTTCCTGATACTGAAACTTACCGGGTGATTGAATCTTGAGACGGTGCGGCGTCTTGGTGTTGTAACCGGCGACATAAACAAACCGCTCCGGATCGATCACGGTTCGCAAACCATCGTGAAACGCTTTGGCACGCTTCAGCAATGGTGCTCTCACCTTTTGTGACGCCCAGCTTTGTTGATCAAAGAGCGCCGCATGATCATCGCCATTGGCAATGTGCGGAGACGGCAGCATTTGATAACTTCCGGCGAAGCTGTTGGTAATGCCTACCACTTCATTGGTGCTGTGCGGAATATCCAGCTTGCCGAGCATCCGCAACATTTTGTCAGTGCCGGACAACGCCATCGGAATGGAATAAGACCCATGGTTCGGCGTACCCAACATGATGAGACGCCCGCCACGTTTCAGGCCATCGCTGTCCGCCATTTTTTTCCAAAGCTCCGGAAACTTACGGATCATGTTGCGAGAGACTAATCCACCCATCGAATGGGCCACCAGATGAACCGGCTCACCGCCCGCGAACTCGCGAACGACTTTCGCCAGCCGATCAGAGCTGTCATCAATGTCTTTACGCCAATCGTAAGAGAACGGAATCACATCCCAATGCTGATCAAGATGCACCACCATCGGCAGGTAGTACTTCTTCATGTGACCTTTGATGATGACCTCAACATCGGGATCTACCGGATGGCCGCCAGCATCGAGCTCAAGATCCGCAATCCGGCCTTTCATCAGTCGCCAGAAATTCATCCAAACGCCATCGGTGTCCCGACCGCGTTTGACGGCGAGCTTGCTCCCCATGATGCCGTGCAGAACGATGACCTTGCCGCGCCGCCGGCCACGACGTGCCCGCCTGAGAACTGCCAGGATCTGCGCGTAGCTCTCCGACCCGATCTCATCTTTAAGCGCCTGGTGCTCCTCGTTAGACAAACGGTGCAGGCAACGCCGAACCTCGGCAATGTCGCCGCGGTCAAACGCGGCATCTAGGGCATTCAACTCGGGGGTATCAGTCGGATCGCTCATTTCGGGCTCCAAAGTTCGCTTTACGTTAAATATACGGCGCTTGTCTCTAACTTTCATGCTGCCTTCTGGCCCGCAACTATCGCGCTTTCGACGAAAAAGCTTTACAAGAGCGCTATCAAAGTGATATCACTTAGATATCAACTAAGAAAAAGAGGAAAAGCCTATGAGTGCCATACATGAAAAACCCTATAAAGCGATATCCGGCTGGTTTGCCCTATTGATGATAGGCGGCTTGATCGGGTTGGCGGTTCTATTCTTCTTTGCCAGACTGCCCGCTCCCTTTATCGGCAGCCTCTTCGTTGCTGTCATTCTGCTTTGCGGCTTCATGGCCGTTGCGCCGAATGATGCCCGCGTCCTACTGCTGTTCGGTAACTACAAAGGGTCCGTTACCGATTCCGGATTTTTCTGGGTTAACCCCTTCTTTTCGAAGAAGAAGATCACTCGACGTGTTCGCAACTTTGAAACCGGATCGACGACGACACCCGAGAAGAAAAACTCCAGCGGCACTGTTGTTCAGCATAAAAGCCGATCTTCCGGTCGTCCGTCTAAAGTAAACGACCGCGACGGTAACCCGATTGAAATCTCTGCAGTCGTGGTCTGGAAAGTGGTCGACACCGCGGAAGCGATGTTTGAAGTCGATGACTATGAAGACTATGTGGCGGTGCAAAGCGAAGCGGCGCTGCGCAACCTGGCCAGCCGTTATTCTTATGACGGCACCGACGATGAAGAAACGCTGCGAGGCAACACGACAAAAGTCGGCGAAGAACTGAAGAAAGATATTCAGGAGCGTCTGGGTAAAGCGGGCGTGGAAGTCATTGAAGCACGCATCAGCCATTTGGCCTATGCCGCCGAGATCGCCGCCGCGATGCTGCAACGTCAACAAGCCAGTGCCGTCGTCGCCGCGCGCACGCAAATTGTTGAGGGTGCTGTCGGCATGGTGCAAATGGCTTTGGACCAACTGAAAGCCGAGGGCATTGTGGACCTGGATGACGAACGACGCGCCGCGATGGTCTCGAATCTGCTGGTGGTCTTGTGTAGCGACAAGCACACACAACCCGTCGTTAACACCGGAACCATCTACAGCTAGGATGCTGCGATGACGGCAACTGATGTCAACGAATCGGGCGATGGCCTACCCACAGGGAATGTGAGGTAGGTCATGGCCCGCAGTTCTTTTCTCTTCCGAACCGATCCGAAGGTGCTCGAAGCGCTCAAGCGATGGGCTGACGACGACCTTCGCAGCGTCAATGGACAGCTGGAATTTATCGTCCGAAAAGCACTCCGCGATGCCGGTCGCCAGAAGCGATCCGACGACGGCAACAAAGACGACTAGACGCGTCTGCGTACCAACCGGATCAGGCCCAGCCCTAGCAAGGCGAAGAGCCCAAAACTACCGCCGCCAGAATCATCACCACCGCCGGTGACACTGCCACCGCCGGTGTTGTTGTTGCTGACCGCGTTGACCGTCACGTTGCCGGTGGATTCGTTGTTCGTCATATTCCGCTCGGTTTCAGCGGCACTCACCGTGACGTCATAACCCAGGCTACCCGTTGCGGTACCGGTGACTTGCAGGTCGATCGCATTGTTTGACTGCGCGCCGATGCTGGCGGCTTCGCAACTCGCTGATCCGTTGTTGGCATCGATGGTGCAAGTGCCTGCCGCCCAATCGACGCTATCAATACGAAGGTCAGCGGCCGGTGTAATCGTCACGACGATATCGGATGCCGAAATGCTCGCAAGATTGTCGATGCGTGGTCGCAAGGTGGTTTGCTGATCTATCGTAATCGTCGCAGATGGTGTCGCCGCCACACTGACATCCACCAAAGGATCAACGCCCAAGGTTTCCGTCGCTGTGTTGTTGTTCGCGTCAGCGTCATCCGTCGCTGAGACGGTCGCACTGAATGACTGGTCGCCGACTGCATCCGTCGTCACATTTAGGGTCACGGTCGAACCACTGCCGGACGCAATGTTGCCGATATCACAAATGGCTTGTTGCGCACCGTTGGTGCAGGTACCGCCGGTCGCCGTGGCCGAATCCAGCGTGACGCCAGCCGGCAGATCTACTTCCGCTCTGACATTCGCCGCCGCGTCGGTGCCAATGCTGTTCACTTCAAAATCAATCGTCGCTGAATCACCAAGCAACACAGCTTGCGTCGCCGCACCGCGCACGATTTCAACGTCGGACGTTGCTAGCTCGGTGACGCAGCTCGCGGAGCTCACTTCGCGAGCGATTTGCGTCAGGCTGCACGCAGAGAATGTATCGCTGCCGTTCAACCGCGGCGCCATCAAAAAGTCTTGTTCGGTGGTTTCGCAAGCCGAGTTCTCGGTGCCGTCATGCGGCGCGCCGAAGTTATGGCCAAACTCATGTGCCAGAATCAACGCATCGCGTGTGTTGCTGCCGGTTGCCTGCGTCAAACCGGTACCAAACCGGCTGCTGCAAAGTGCGCCACGATAAGCAATGCCGACCGTCGTGCCGTCGAGATTGCGACCAGTGAACAAATGGCTGAGACCATTGGCCCGTTGCGCCGCGCTGCCACTGCGATAGTCAGAAACTTCATCGAGCAGATCGCCGGAATCCGTCGTCGCCGAGAATGGATCGGTTGCTGCCGTATTCGTTTCAATATCAGTGACGGTTAGCTGAACGCCCACTTGCTCGCTGAAAATACCATCAACGATATTCATCCGGGCGATCACGGCCGCATCAACACCCGCGCCTTTGTCTTCAGTGAACAACGCATCGGCAATCACGCCAACGCGGATTTCGCTGTTGGCACCAGCTGCTTCCAACGGTGACATGTCTTCGCCAACAATCTTGGCCAGATCTGCTGCATTCTGCGGTTTGTGAGCAACGCCACAACCGAATGCATGCTCGTCGACTTCAACGTCCGCCAAGCGGAAAATTTTCGACGACAAACCCTCACGCCATTCGACAGCGAAGTACTCGGTGCCGGTCCAGATCAAACCACTTGGTTGGTTGCCATCCATCACGATACGAACCCATGAGCCCGACATGTTTTGCACCACGCCTTTGAATGCGACGATGTTGCTAGGCGATGCATAGCGAAGCTGCTCGGATAGCAGAGAACGGTTAGGGGTCAGTTGGATGTCAAAGCGTTGGCCCATGGCTTCGAAGCGTAAGCCTTCGATCATCACATCACCGACAGAAGTCTTTTGCTGTACGCCGGTTAAGGTTGGCCGGATCAATTCGAGCTGGTCCAACGTTTCTTCGTAAACGACATGAAAGCCATCCGACGCTTGCGCGCTGGTCGCCAAAAAGAAAAGCATTAGTGCCGCCGCAACAGCCGTCATTGAATTTCGCAACATCGTTTTTCACCGGGGAATTCGTAGACCCCTAGCTAATCAATAAGCGACGCTGATCTCAACCGACTAAACGTCGGCTTTTAGCGACGAAACCCGCTTTTTAGGCGAAAATGTGGACTAACGCACACTTCACTGTGTGCGCTGGCGCAAGGCGCATTCCCACATCGATGGATCGGCGGCAACGCCTTTCGCCTGCGCTTCGGTCAGCAAATACCGTTCGCCCTCGCGCACACGAACGAAAAACGAACTGACCGGACCGTTATTCGCGGCCGTCAGCGTAATGCGTTCACCCACCCGACTAATGGAACCGCTTTGCGGGTAGCCCGGGAACGGGTTTACCCGGTTGCCTGTTTCATCCACTTCCAGGGCATCGGTGAATTTCACCCACTGATAACGATTACCGGTCACCTCGATGATATCGCCCTCGAAAGCCGTGCAGGCGGGCTCAAAGGTGCCGTCGATCGATCCGCAGCCGGCGAGCAGCAATGCCACAACCGTTAGTCCATAACGATGAAATTTCATGAGTCTTCAACCTTTTGCGATGCGGACCCTATCGAGTCCGGCATAAACGATATTTCGGCCGACCATACGGGTAAACGCCCACATTGAAAACTGCACAGCTAACAGTTTGCCAAAGTGCGTGATTGGGCAGGGTCGGCAGCCCTTTGCTGCCAATCCGACTCAAATCAGCCAATCATGCCGCGCAGCGCCGCTGGAATGATCAGCACCATAGACGATGCGAAATACTGGCCGATGACGCCACCGGCATGTTGGATAGGCGCCGCATTGAAGAACCGGGGAGCAGAACCGATCAGGACAACTGCCCGGAAAAGGCTTACATAGCCGCTAAATAGTCTATTTTTCAGATAGATAGCGAAAAGGCAGCATGCCGCGCAGCAGACTTGATAATGCCATCGGCCAGTCCCATATCAGGAAGGTCCGAAAATTTTAGCGGTTGTCGGCACGCCATCAAGGCAAAATGTAGAAGATTTCCCTGAAAATTCCGTGATAAAGGGCGCATCGACTGGTATCCTTCGCGCCCAGAAAAGAAACAGCGTCGCGGGATTTTCCTGTAACGACGCTTTTTGTTGTTCGCGATATGTGACCGACCAATACCGGACACGAGCGCGAAAAATTATTCACACACAGTCTCGATTGTGCCAGTAGGCATGGTGGGGTTTGTGACACCCCAGAGAGTCAGAGAGCAGATCATGACAGACCTTAGCAAGTACAGAAACATTGGTATTTTTGCGCACGTTGACGCGGGTAAAACCACAACGACCGAGCGCATCCTGAAACTCACCGGCAAGATTCATAAGATCGGTGAAGTTCATGATGGAGCGGCAACGACCGACTTCATGGATCAGGAGCAAGAGCGTGGCATCACGATTCAGTCTGCTGCGACCACTTGTACCTGGGATGACCATCGCCTGAACATCATCGATACCCCCGGACACGTTGACTTCACGATTGAAGTTTACCGTTCGTTGAAAGTACTCGACGGTGGCGTCGGCGTATTCTGTGGTTCCGGTGGCGTAGAGCCGCAGTCGGAAACAAACTGGCGTTACGCGAACGAATCTAAAGTCGCGCGTTTGATCTTCGTGAACAAGCTTGATCGCTTGGGCGCAGATTTCTATCGCGTCGTGAAGCAGGTTGAAGACGTACTGGCGGCAACACCGTTGGTCATGACCTTGCCGATCGGTACCGAAGACGACTTTAAAGGCGTCGTTGACCTGATGACCGAAAAAGCATGGGTCTGGGATGACTCCGGTGACCCAACCAAGTACGAGATCACCGATATTCCGGCAGACCTGGTCGACAAAGCTGCCGAGTACCGCGAGAAAATGATCGAGACGGCGGTTGAGCAAGACGACGACATCATGGAAGCTTACCTTGAAGGTGAAACACCATCAGTCGAAGACCTGAAGCGTTGCATCCGTAAAGGGACACGCGAGCTGGCGTTCTTCCCGACGTTCTGTGGTTCTGCGTTCAAGAACAAAGGCGTTCAGAATGTACTGAACGGCGTTGTTGATTACTTGCCAAGCCCGACGGAAGTGAACCCGCAGCCGGAAGTTGATCTGGAAGGTAACGAGACCGGCGGTTTCGCGATCGTTGATGCGGATAAGCCATTGCGCGCACTAGCGTTCAAAATCATGGATGACCGTTACGGCGCCTTGACGTTTACACGCATCTACTCAGGTACGTTGACCAAAGGTTCAACGGTACTGAATACGTTCACCGGTAAAACCGAACGTATCGGTCGTATCGTTGAGATGCATGCAGACTCGCGTGAAGAACGTGATTCGGCACAAGCCGGCGACATCGTCGCTTTGCTGGGCATGAAAAACACCCGTACCGGTCACACGCTTTGCGATCCGAACGATCCGGCAACGCTTGAGCCAATGGTCTTCCCTGATCCCGTGATCTCTATTGCTATCGCGCCTAAAGATAAGGCCGGCATGGAGAAAATGGGCGTCGCGCTGAACAAGATGATTCAGGAAGATCCTTCTTTCAGTGTTGAGACAGATGAAGAGTCTGGCGAAACAATCATTAAAGGCATGGGTGAGCTTCACCTCGACATTAAAGTTGACATCCTGAAGCGTACGCATGGCGTTGAAGTCCAAATGGGTAAACCTCAGGTGGCTTATCGCGAGACGATCACGCAGACCATCGAAGACAGCTACACCCATAAGAAACAAACGGGTGGTTCTGGTCAGTACGGTAAGATCGATTACCGCGTTGAGCCGGGCGAAACCAACAGTGGTTACGTTTTCGAATCGCAAGTCACCGGCGGTAACGTTCCGCGGGAATACTGGTCTGCGATCGATAAAGCGTTCGGCGGCAGCATGGGCGAAGGCACACTCGCCGGCTTCCCATTGCTGGATGTCAAAATCACGCTGCTGGATGGCGCATATCACGCGGTTGACTCCTCTGCGATGGCGTTCGAGCAAGCAGCTCGCGGCGCGTATCGCCAGTCGATCCCGAAAGCATCACCGCAGTTGCTTGAGCCGATCATGAAAGTCGACGTCTTCACACCGGAAGATCACGTAGGTGATGTGATCGGTGATTTGAACCGTCGTCGCGGCATGATCAAAGCACAAGAGCCTGGTGCAACCGGTGTACGTGTGAAAGCGGATTGCCCGCTGTCAGAAATGTT
>JBGCGB010000020.1:0-117482 GCA_045110335.1 Woeseiaceae bacterium | reverse complement strand
ACGTCGCCACCGGAATGCCGAACCGCGTTGGTCACCGCTTCTTGCACCACACGGAGAATACTCAGCGCCTCTTTTGGGCGAATATTCGGCGAATCACCGTTCGTATCGATATCCCAGTGCACTTTGAATCCGGTGCGCGCTAACAGTCGGCTGACACGATGTCGATAGGACGCTAACAAATCTTGCAGCGTATTTTCGGATGGCGAAAGGGAATCCACAATCAAACGAAGGTCATCCAGTGCGACGCGCAGCGATCGCTGTAAGTCTTCATCGCCACCACGTTCACTCAAAGCCAGCGCATGTACAAGCTGGCCACCAAGCCCATCATGCATATCCCGCATCAGACGACTGCGCTCTTCTGCAAGAACACGTTTACGCTCTTCATCGTCCAGTCGCTGATAGGTGTATTCAAGCGCTTTGGAGCGTGCCTCAACCAGTTCGTTGAGTTCCTCATTTCGCATCTCGGCGGTTTCCGCATCACGCGCGAACCTTCTCAACAATTGGATACCGAAAAGTATCAACGGAATAACAGCGACATACTGCAAATAGAACACGCTGCCAGGAACTCCGGCCGTACGAAAGTTTTCGTAGATCAAATCGCGAATACCAACGACAACGACCACACCGGATGATAGCCAGAGGCTGACACTATCGAAATCCCACCGCTTGCGAACAGCGATGAAGTAACGCGATGTCACGATACAGGCAACGAAGAAAAACCAAAGCGATATTGGCAATACGAAAGCGTAATACCAGCTTTCGACGGTTAAGCTATCCGCTGCAGGTATCGCGAGCCCGATGAAGATAACGGAGACCAGCATCGAAAAGCCGGTGACTGTGCGTTCAAGCCTGGGAGCAGGAATCCCGAAATACTGATTCACAAAATACAATTCGGCAACCAACCAATTCAATGACAAGTAAGCGATTGTCATCCATAAGAAAAAGTGAAAAGGAATTGTCGAGATCAACGGATGAATAGTGTGCACCGCCCACAAGAGCACCGTTAGTGCATACCAACCGTAAGCCGTTTCTTTGCGGCGGACGAGAAACATGACACCGACGGCAGCCGCAATACTCAGCATCACAGCGAGAATCACCGACGGAATCGTTGTCTGCATCGTATCGAGTTCCCGAGCATCACGCATTGCCTCTGCAATGGGCGCGATGAAAACGTAACCGGCCCCGACACCCGCTGCCTCACGCGTGACGCGCAGGTAAACAGGCCGCTCATTATCACCGCCCGCGGAATTCAACGGTACGACAACATTGCCGCGCTCGAAGAACAACGGTTGCTCGACGGGAGCTGTTTGCAACAAACGTTGGCCATTACGCCACACGTCGTAGTTGCCAAGACCATTCGAGATATAGAGCGAAGGGTTCTCTACCGTCGCCGGAACCAGAATCCGATACCAAACACTCGTAAACGCATCGTCATCGTCCCGAACGCCCGGAAAGGCATCGGCACTATGTGTCCACCCGTGCTCAGGTGGCGCCTCAGAGAAACCTCGAACCCACTCAAACTCTTGAACGGCAAAAATATCCGAAACTTCATAGGGTTGATCGATCAGATACATGAGCCACAGGACGAATGCCGGTATCAACAAATAGAACAAACCGAAAACGGCTTTCTGCCAGCGCGCGGGACGACGGCTCATCTACTCATCGCCACGCATCAAACCGAGTTGACGTGCCTCAAACAAAGCTTGCGCACGGGACGAAACTGCCAGTTTTTGATAGATCCGCCGTGTGTAGGTACCGACCGTGTTCACGCTGACCTTTAACAGCGACGCCGTTTCTTGATAGGTCAGCCCTTTGGACGCGAGCCTGAGGACTTCGATTTCACGTTCCGACAACGGATTTTCCGGCGCGGCGCTATCAGATGGCGCCTCAGGCGGCTGCTGAAAACGACGAATCAAGTGTCGCGCGATCGCCGGCGAAATCGGCGACTCGCCAGCTACAGCGCGCCGAATGGATTCCACCAAATCCTCACCGGCGTCATCTTTCAGCAAGTACCCCTGGGCGCCAGCTTCGATAGCACCGATGACGCGATCTTCATCACCAAACACGGAAATCACAAGAATAGGAGCTTCAGGACGTGCCATCTGCTGTTCTTCGATCAATTGGACGGCATTGCCGTCGGGTAGCTGAAGGTCAAACAGAAAGACGTCAACGTGAAGCTCGTGCAATGCATCACGAGCCGCTGCTAGAGAGCCGACTGCACCGGCGATGGACAAGCCGGGATCAATTTCCAAACGCAGCAGCAGACTTTCGCGCGTTCTCGTATCGTCTTCGAGGACAAAAACATGCAGAGTATCGGACATGCCTTATCTTGCCCTGTGGCAGACAGACGGACAAGCGGCAAAGCGATACAGGTTGTCATGGTTTTTGGTGGCAACGCGGTACAGAACAGGACTAGAGCGGACGCATGACCGGAAGACGTTTCACCGATTCAAAGCGCAACCATCACCGCTACCGCGAACATTTTGGCATTGCGTTCGATCACGGGCATCGCCATAGTCGCCATTCGATGTTCAGGAGAATCAACATGCGACGATATGCTGTAGGGCACCGAGTCCTGCGTATTGACGCAGCTGTCCGCCGCTGGGCTCTATTTTCGGGGGGCAACAAGTGACATCTGAACACGATGTATCATCGCCATCGCTGGCAACCTCCGCCGGGCGACCATGGTTTGTCAGTTTGGCCGCCATTCTTTTCGGTGCAGAAGCGCTCGTCTTTCTGGCTTGTGCCGGATTGACCTTTCTGGTGTCAGACACATCGTCAATCACGGTCAACGATTTCCGGGTCGTCATGGGTGATGCTCGCGGCTACGTATTCACCGGTTTTTTCGTGGTCGGGGCGCTGCTCGTTATCGCCTGCCGTGGGTTCTTGCGTGGCCAATCACTATCCCGATTCATCGCACTCGGCATGCATGCAGCGGTACCACTAATGCTACTGATTCAAGAACCGGAATGGATCGGATGGTTGCAATGGATATCGGGATGTCTTCTGGTCGGCTGGTATCTGTTTTTCAAGACGAACGTACGGACCTTCTTCGGACAAGTCTCACCCGACAAAATCGAAGATGCATAGAAATTCGATGCACAGCCCCATCGACCAACTCAAGCTCAATGGACAACCGCAAGTCGACTGACTTCAAAAGACTTACCGCTAGACCCAGCGGCCACGCGGGGGCAAATGATCAACGCTTTGCTTCGCCGCTATCGCCTCCACTTCCACCAGCCAGTCGGGTGAAACAAGCCCGGATGTTAAGACCGTGGTGATTGCTGGTCTAACGCCGTTGAAGTAGCGTTTGCGTACGTCTACGGCGATCGGGATATCCCTACGCCTGATCAGGAAGATGCCGAGCTTCATGACGTCGCGAAGCGTCATCTCTGCAGCCTCAAGTACGGCTTTGACGTTCTCAATGGATTGTATGAACTGTGCTTCGAAGTCATCCGCCAGCACGCCATCTGGAGCAACACCTACTTGCCCTGACACCAGTACCACACGAGAGGTCGATGGCAGCTCAACGCCATGGGCGTAAATTCCGCCATAGGTGGGATCAACGGGGATCGGGTCATATCTCTTCGCTGCCATTGTTGAAGTGCCTTTCATGACTTACAAGATAAAAGCATAACGACACATGACAAGAATCAACCAGCGCGTTTTTGACACGACGCCCTTGAGAAAAGATCACAAGGCCGAGAGCAGAGCCTCTGTGAACGTCGTGATATCTGTTTGTCGACGAGTCGTCGGATGGGAAACCACATGAAAGGTATCGGCCCAGGGAATGTCCGGAATTGGCAAGCGCACCAGCGCTTCTTGCTCCAACAGCCTGCGCACCAAAATGTTCGGTAACAAACCGACACCGAGACCGGCGCGCGCAGCCTCAATGGCGACGACAAAGTGCTCATAACCTAGAACGCCTCCGGTCGGTCGCGCATCAGCGTCGACAAGCGACCACTCATCAATCGCGAAGGTTTGCAGACGGGGAAGTTCGAGAAACTTGTCGACTAGCGCTGGCTTCACGACAGCGGTGAGACGACCTTCTTGCAGCGCAGTCGCCTGTAGACCTGGCCAGTCGCCCCGACCATAACGAATCGCAAAATCGACGGACTCTCGGGAAAGATCAACCGGTCGGTCTGATGTGACGGTCTCAATACGTAAATCAGGAAGCGCTTTGGTTAGGACGGCTTGCGCCGGAACAAGCACATGGGCCGCCAAAGACGCGACAGTGGCAACACGCAATACACGCGATCCGGGACGTTCTCGACGATGCTCGACGAAAGCACTCTGCAACTTTGTCAATGCCGGTCCAACAACGTCGCGTAGACGACGACCTTCCTCGGTCAGCGTGACACGACCACCGGATCGATCAAACAGACGCTCACCGACAAAATCTTCCAGTACGGCGATTTGCTTGCTGACTGCACTATGCGATACCGAAAGTTCTTCAGCCGCACGAGTGAAATTCAGATGACGCGCACAGACCTCAAAGACCCGAACGGCATTTAGCGGCGGTAGCGGGGTCGACATGATGCGCTCCATTTTCCAACAACTGAACAGGAACGCATTGTCGCATGATCAATCTTTTCTGACACAGCAGCGCTCCGGCAATGACGATGACGGTTACAACCCCTTCTTCTATGCCGAATGGCTCATCGAGTGCTATTGATGCGACGCTCTGAGCGAACACGGGAATACACATCGCAAAAGGCAGCACATGACCGGTCGAATAGGTCGCAAGCAGGCGCCCCCACAAACCGAATCCAAGCAATGTGGCAAAGGCAGCAACAAAAGCGAGCGACAACCAGGCCGTCAGCCCGGCACCAAGTACAGCACTGACAGGATTTGTGCCTTCGGTTGCCAATGAAATGGCAAGTAGTGGCAGCGGTGGCAGGAGACATGACCATGCCACCATATGAAAGGCTTCGACGCCTCCGGCGCGACGCATCACGAGATTTCCGCCCGCAAAACTCAAAGCGGCCAATAACGTCAACAACAAGCCTAGTTGATCAATGCGCCCGCTTTGCCCCAGAAAAACCATCGCGAGCCCAAGCGCCGAGACTGCAACGCCAAACCACTGTCGACGCGTGACATGCTCACGCAACAACAAAACAGCTAGCAACATCGTCAACGGCACTTGAGCTTGAATCAAAAGCGCGCTGGTGCCGGCGTCCGCATGACCATCCATAGCAAAAAATAGCAGTCCAAACTGAAGCAACCCTGTGAGGATGCCGAAAGCTGCAATCCGGCCATAAGAGCCGCTCGGCTTTGGCAGGAAGAGCAACGCAAACACCGCAACCAGTGCAAAGCGCAAACTGGCAAACAGCATCGGGGGAAAGTCGCGTAGACCCAACTCGATTGCCGTGAAACTAGCACCCCAGACGAACGCCACGAAAAGCGCTATTAAAATATCAATCATTTTCATGTCAGCGCTAGCCTGACATCGCTAGCGCAATTGCGCTGGTCATATACCGACACGTCGGTGTGAGAAAAAACCATATCGATCGACAAATCAGTGACGGGCTCCCTTTTATGCGGCCATGCGTGACCGAATTTCTAGAGCAGAACCGCCGCGCCGCTAACCGAGATGCCACCCGTCGCGGGAATATCAACAACGATCTGGCTAGGACGTCCCATGATTTCACCTTGCGTCAGCTGTAATCTGATCGGCGCATCCAGCAACTGCGCGTCTCGTAGATAACCACCGAGTGCCGCGGCAGCAGCGCCCGTCGCTGGATCTTCAACAACGCCGCCAACAGGAAACGGATTACGCACGTCGAACGTCGACTCACCGCTTTTCCAGACAAGCTGCAAAGTCGTCAAATCAGCTTCCAACATCAACGCCTTCAATGACTCAAAGTCATAGTCCAGTCGATCAAGCCTGGATTTCTCGGACACAGCGAGCACCAGATGAAACGCACCGGCATAGGCAACGGCCGGCGGGATCGATGGGTTCAGATCGTCTAACGACCAATGCAGCGCATCAAGCGCTTGCTCAACCAGTGTCTCCGTCGCGATTACATGACTAGGCAATACCGATGTGAGTGTAGCCATTCTGACATCGCCGTCTGCTGTCGTCGTAACGGTCACATCACCCGACTTGGTCTCGAAGACAAACGCACCATCGTTGCCCTCGTTCGCCAAAGCGACACCGGCGGCGATCGTTGCATGGCCGCAAAATGGCACTTCCGCTTCAGGGCTAAAGTAGCGAACTGATCGCTGCTTACCTTTTGCAGGCGTAACGAAAACCGTCTCCGAATATCCAACCACTTTAGCGATTTCTTGCATTTCGCTATCCGGGGGAAAGGTTTCGCCAATCCAAACGCCGGCGGGATTACCCCCATCGGGCGTTTGAGTAAAAGCACTGAGTGTTTGTAGCTTGCCTTGCGTTGTCATGAGTTTTCTCTTGATCGGTGACTGTTCGGCGGAACAGGTGCAGCGGATGATAGAACGACAATGATCCTACCACCGGCAACACCAGCGACCGGTGTGATCAAACCTCATAGCGGTGGTGAACAATTCTCGTGGGCGTACCGACTTTCTTGTTAACCGAACAACAAGTCTAGTGGCGTGCATCGACCAACCCGCCTGAGGGTCATTTTCGTCTTGTATTCAAGACAGTCGGTTCGAGACTTACGTCACAATTCAATAAACTGAGTGGCGTTAACATCAGCAAAATCTGACTAAATGGTTCAAAGTTTGTGTCATCATATTTGCTTGGAGCAATGACAACGGCCAAGTGCTTTGCGGTGTCGAAACATAGGACGATTGACGCATGCGTTATTGCGCGTTGCTATAGTTGTTCCGTCACAGGCGACGCTGTTTCCAAACTTGCTGGCGGCGAACAAGGGTACATGCGTAATTCGAAACAAGGTAGCAATACGATGACAAGCAATGAATCCTCCCGCAAAAAGACCAAGATCATTCGTGAGCGCGGTTTTTTCGCCGGCCTGTTCGCGGGACTAGTCCATGGCTTCATGCAACTCGTCATGGCCTTTGCCATCGGAACGGGCGCCAGCGCCATCGTTTGTTGGTATTACTCAGTTCCATTGGCGCTGTCATTAGTCGGCGGCTTTATTGTGCTCGGTCTCGCGGTGGCGCTGATGTCCGAAGGCTCAATTTTCTAAATTCACGATACAGACCAGGATAACTCATGAGACATCCTTTCTTAATCCTGCCCATCGCACTGTTTTTCAGCCTGTTGGTAACCGCGTCGTACGCGGAAGACGGCGTCGAGAAAACCAGAATGGCCAATGAAATGAGTAAAGACCTTCAAAAGAAACTCGGGCCGCAACTCGAGGCCCACCTGACGAAGAGCGGTCTTGCAGCGTTGGATGCCAAGCGCATCGTCGGCGAACTCGTTCAAAGCGTCACCTCATGCGTGATCGACGCTGCCGAATCGAAGATTGAAGCAGGCGGCGAAGCACCGGAAACTGTTTTCGGCGAAATGGAATCAGTCGACGATTTGGATCCGTATTTCCAGGAAGAGGCCGATTTCAATGCATTGGCTAACGGTTGCTTGCTGAACAGCATGGCGAACGCCGGACTCACCCCGGCGCAGTAATCACTTCACATCAGCGCTAGCGCTGATCTTACTCAGAAAATCGACTGACGAAACCCGATCGTCAACGCTAGCTTTCGCCGAGTTCGTCTTTTTCGATGAGTCGGGCATCTTCATTACGCGCATTGTTCACCGTTTTGGCGACCGGCCAGAAGACCAACTCGTTAGCGCGCGTTACTGCATCCAGCTCGCGCAACGCCGGTGGATTGCTTTCCCGTCCCGCTAACCAGTGCTCGCATGCGACATCATCCAGCATGACGGGCATCCGATGATGCAAACTTTCGATCGCACCGGCAGACGGCATGGTCAGCACTGTGAACGTTTCTAACTGGGTATTATCTTCGGACCATTGTTCCCAGAGGCCTGCCATGGCAATCGGCGCCTCATCGATGCGACTGATGTAATACGGTTGCTTGCCGTTTGCCGACGCAATCCACTCGTAGTAACCATCTGCCGGGACCAAACATCGGCGCTTCTTGTAAGCATCACGAAATGCGGGTTTCTCGGCCACTGTTTCGCTGCGGGCGTTGATCATTCTTGAAGCCATCTTGCGATCTTTCGCCCAAAATGGCACCAGCCCCCAACGCATCATGGCTAACTGCCGACTGCCTTGATCATCCATACGGATCACCGCAGCCAGGTCGGTTGGCGCGATATTATATTGCGGCGCAACTGCAACATCGGGCGCACTGACGCCGAACAAATCGTTCACCGCTTCGGCCGCTGAGTAAAAAGCAAACCGACCACACATGCTGGATTACTCGCGAATGCCTACGCCACGGTTCATCAATGTGACGCAAACCGTGAACAGTAAGACCACGAAAAAGCAGACCAACAAGTAAGCAGTGCCGATAGGAATGTCCGATTGGCCTAACACGCCGTATCGAAACGCATTCACCATGTAAAGAATCGGGTTGGCCATCGACACTTTCTGCCAAAATTCAGGCAGCAACGAGATCGAATAGAAAACCCCACCCAGATAGGTCAGTGGCGTCAAAATGAACGTTGGCACGATCGAAATATCATCGAACTTCTTGGCAAAGATGGCATTGATGAACCCGGCTAACGCAAACACGACTGATGTCAGAATCACGATCGTAAACATGATGAACGGATGCGCGATATTCATTCGCGTGAACAACAAGGCAACGATCGCCACCAGCGAACCCACCATCAATCCCCGTACGACCCCGCCGGCAACGTGCCCCAGCACGATGATGCTGTTCGGCACGGGCGAGACCAGCATCTCTTCAATATGGCGTTGGAATTTGGCGCCAAAGAAAGATGACACGACGTTCCCGTAGGAGTTGGTGATCACCGACATCATGATCAGGCCGGGTGCGATGAACTGCATGTAACTCACGCCATCCATCGTGCCAATACGGCTGCCAATCAAGGTACCGAAAATCAAGAAATAAAGTGTCATGGTTATGGCGGGAGGAACAATCGTCTGCACCCAGATGCGCATCACACGGATGTACTCTTTGTAGACGATGGTCCGGAAGGCCACCCAATTGTTTTTGGCGACTGAAACTTCACTCATGATTGCGCCGCCTTTGCTTTCTTCTCGTCAACCAGGCCGAGGAAGAGCTCTTCCAGCCGGTTAGCTTTGTTTCGCATGGATTGAATGGTGATGCCCTGCGTTTCCAACATGGCGAACATGGTGTTCAGATTTTGGCCACGATTCATCGCAATCTCGAGATCGCCATCACTGCGCAGACTCACATCAAAAGCATCGAGCGCCGGCGCCGCGGTTAACTGTTGTGACGGCGATAGCACAAATACTTCGCGTTGCAGTTTTCTCAACAGCGCACTCATCGACGTGTTCTCAACAATTTCGCCACTATCAATGATTGCGATGTTTCGACATAGCGACTCTGCTTCTTCCAGATAATGCGTGGTCAGAATGATCGTCGTACCGTTGGCGTTAATCTCCTGAAGAAACGCCCACATAGAACGCCTGATTTCGATATCAACGCCTGCCGTTGGCTCGTCGAGAATGAGTAACCGTGGCTCATGCACGAGCGCTCTTGCGATCATGAGCCTGCGCTTCATACCACCGGAAAGGTTTCGCGAAATGTCGTTGCGACGATCCCAAAGACTGAGTTGTTTCAGATATTTCTCAGCACGCTGTAAGGCCAGCTTCTTGGGGATACCGTAGTACCCGGCCTGATAGACCAACGTATTCAACACTTTGTCGAATAGGTTCATGTTGATCTCTTGCGGCACCAACCCAATGCATCGCTTGGCGGCTGCCAACTCGGTATCAATGTTATGGCCGAAAATAGAAACATCACCGGACGACTTTGTAACCAGCGACGTCACAATCCCGATCGTCGTGGTTTTTCCCGCGCCATTGGGGCCTAGCAACGCGTAAAAATCGCCTTCCTCTACGGCAAGATCGACGCCGCGCAACGCAACGGCCCCATTCGGGTAGGTCTTGGTTAGACCTTTTATATCTAAAGCATGCATCCCACTATTGTAGCGCGATCCAAAACCGCGCGCCGCCATCCTTGGCGAACAATTTCAGTCAAGGCTTCGTCGAGGTCAGATCAACCGCGCGTCCTCAGATGAAGAACTTGTCGCGGGCAACGTCAGCGCGCCCTCGACGCGTTTACGCCGACTGCGGGATAGAATGAGTTGCAAGCCCGCAGCTCCGAGGCTTGCGCGTTGTAATGCGGATATACCGCGGCGGCGGGCAAGATCCTGCCAATAGCCTGGCACATCGATGAGCCGGGCCTGCAATGAAGCGCCGGCCGTTAGGCCAACGAGATCAACGATACTCAAACGGGCCAACTGCTGACACCATCGCGCCCCCGCTCCGCTGACCATTTGAGCGGCGAGCAAGTCCTCGCGAGATAGATGCCATAAGAAGCTAAGCGACAAAGTGGTCAGCTCGGCGACGGCATCATTGAACCCGTCCAAACAGCCTGGCAATGATTCGTTGGCTTCGTGACTGACCCGATAGAGTAAAAACGGGGCGACTGGCACTGGGGGGTGACGCCTGGCAGGGATCGTCCCCAAAGAACGTTGTAACTCTGGCTCCAGATCAATCTTCCCCTGTTCAGCAGCAGCGACCATCAGACCAATAAACCGTTGATTTAGATAATTAACTTCTTTCATCAAAGCCATTGGTAACGCATTTTCGTTAGAATCTCCCATCTCTTTTTCACCTTATTTGGTTATTATTAAACATATTATGCAACGAGAGCTTACGATATGGTAGCTCACGATCAGCTTATATGTTTATTTTTACTCAATTATGGTACAAAGGAACACAATGAACGAAAGATATTCCAGAGAACGAGCCCAGATTGATCTGGCGTTATCAATGATCGAACGGGAAGCGCGAACTAACACCATCAAGCGCTGCACTGGTTTGTCAGATGACCGTATCCGTCGACTTTGCAATCTTTATTTCAGCAGACGTGATGGTTCGGGCGTACGCCGCAGACGGGGTAAGTCACCCCATCAAGTCGCCCGGTTTGTGAAAAATCCCACTCATCAGCTGGAAGCAACGACCTTAATGCATTTACTGCTGGCCGCAGATCTGGTCAAGCAAGACACCAAAGGCCGATTGGTTTCCGCCTGGCAAACACCCAGCATTGACGTGGGCCGGCGTTTTTGTCGCGTGTTCGATCTTTACCGGTCTATCCACAATGAGCCGCTTTATGGTTTTGAATGGGGCTGGAACCTGATGCTGGCACTTTGCCGTGACGACGAGCTCGCGATGACGCGCTGTGGGCGTTGCCATGGCGACTACCTGCATGACCGCTATGCATTGGACTTCCATATTTGTCCGGCCTGCGAGATCCGCACCGAACAACGCCGCCGTCCGGGCGCGCGGCAATACGCTGACAGTTAAATGTCTTCGGATATGTGCACATTTGCTCTACACTTCAGCGGTGGCCGACAACAAGGCTACTTATATCGTTTAGGGAGAGTTAGAAATGTTTGGAGAATTTAAAAAATTCGCGATGCGCGGAAATGTCGTGGACATGGCCGTTGGTATCATTCTTGGTGCAGCATTCGGCAAGATTGTGAGCTCATTCGTCAAAGACGTGATCATGCCGCCAATCGGTATGATGATGGGCGGTGTTGATTTCGCGAATTTATTCGTGAATTTGACAGATACACCGGTCACAAGTGTTGCCGATGCGGCCGAGAAAGCCGTGCCGATCATCGCTTACGGCCAATTCATCAACACCATTCTCGATTTTGTCATTGTCGCGTTCGCGATCTTCATGGCAATTCGTTTGATGAATAAGATGAAAAAGGAAGAAGAGGAAGCGCCGGCGAAGCCGCCGGAGCCTTCTACCGAGGAAAAACTCCTCACCGAGATCCGCGATTTGCTGAAAAGCCAGAACTAAAAACCGGCGACGCGATCTTATAAAGCATGGTGTCGGTGATACCGACACCATGCTTTTTTATTGAGTGGCATCAAGGACGGACTAAATCATGTGCCTAGTTTTATTGGCCTGGCAACCAGACACGAAGCATCAATTAGTCATGGCAGCCAATCGTGACGAATTCTTTGCACGGCCAGCGGTTCCAATTGATTGGTGGGATGACCAGCCCAACATCATCGGCGGGCGAGATCTTGAGGCGGGCGGCACATGGCTTGCGCTTGGCCGTCACGGACGGTTTGCCGTCGTGACCAACTTCCGTGATCCGAAGCCTGCACCGGCCAAACGCAGTCGTGGAGACTTGATTCCAACATGGCTATCCGGCGATTACGACGCAGACGAGTTTCGGCGTTTCATGGAAGCCAACGAAACAGAGTTCGCCGGTTTTAATCTACTCTATGGCGATCAGTCCGCACTTTTCTACTTTTCCAACCGTAGTACAAAGAACGGCCGGGTAGCGCCTGGATACTATGCACTCAGCAATGCCGCGCTGGATGCTGATTGGCCGAAAATGGTGAATGGCCGAGCTTTCATCAAATCAGCGGTACTCGAGAATCGCCTTCACCCGAATGACTTGGCCGAATATCTTAGGGATCGTAGCCCGGCTCCTGACCGATTGTTGCCGCAACCCTTTTTGCCGCTAGAACAACGGCGCCTGCTCTCTGCACCATTCATCATGGGAGAGACTTACGGTACGCGTTGCTCGACGATCGTGACGATCGACGATGCTGGCGAAGCCACTATAGTCGAGCAGCAATTTGCACCGCTTGGCAAACCAACCGATATCAAAACACTTAATTACAAGATAAAGACACCAACGACTGAACCTCGTTGACTGCGGTTGCCGCTCCGAAAGATGCTTTAGACCTGCGCGATCAGACTCGACTCATCGGATTTCTAATCTGGAAAGGAGCCAGGCGCGCATCGCATTGATCTCTTCCAGACAAACTGAATGCGGCATCGGATAAGTGAGCCATTGCACCTGGTAGCCCAGCGACTCCATGAAGACTTTCGAATCTGTCGCCAACGCTATTGGCAGCACCGGATCCTGCTCGCCATGCGCCATGAAGATTGGCAAATCACTTGTATTGTTGTGCTCATCAGCCACCACATCATGCAAGGGCAGATAAGTCGACAACGCTAATACGCCCGCAATCGGCATTTTCGTCCGCAGCGCCGAGAACAGGGCGACTGCGCCGCCCTGGGAAAAACCGGCAAGAACGACTCTCTCAGGTGCAATCCCAGCGTCCACTTGCCCCTGGGCAAGCGCCAACATCGCGTCCGAACTCTGTCGAATCCCGGCCTCATCTTGCGTCGCACTGCGATCAATCCCGAGGATGTCATACCAGGCTGGCATCGCCATCCCGCCATTCAGGGTCACGGGCCGCGTCGGCGCGTGCGGAAAGATGAAGCGGATCGCAGCATGCTCCGGCAAGTTCATTTCGGCGACGATCGGCTCAAAATCATGGCCATCAGCACCCAAACCGTGAAACAAGATGACTGCTGCATCAGGATTAGGGGCTGTTTCTATAATCACCGGGTTGCTCATGACAGGCATTCTCCTCTGAAAACCGGCGAGCAGCATAGCGTATTTAGGGGTTGAATTTTTATGCGCATTAGTTAATTATTATGCGCATGCCTATTGATCATCAACAACAGAACGAACGCCGTCGAGCGATCCGTCGGTTATTACGCAGTCGATCCATCCGGACGCAAGCCGCATTGGCCGACGAGTTACGCGAGTTGGGTCACACGGTGACCCAATCCAGTATCAGTCGTGATCTTCGAGAACTACAGGTCATCAAAGATCCGGAAGGTTATCGTCTGGTGCACACCGCAGAGCCCGAACCGCTCGATGCGGCCGACGCAAGCCTCGATTATATTCGCAGCGCAGCGCCGGCCGGGCCCAATCTTCTCGTTATTCGTACGGCGATCGGCGCAGCACAACGCGTTGCTTTTGAATTGGATAGAACCGAATGGCCCGAAATTGTGGGCACGATCTCCGGTGATGACACTATTTTCGTCGCGACCAGCGGTCAGGTAGCGACACGCAGGCTTATCGCCAAACTTCCCCTTCCTACCGAGGAAACATCTCAATGAGTGACGCTAACACGCCGGTCTTGCTGGCCTATTCCGGCGGCCTGGATACCTCTTTCTGTATACCGTGGCTAAAAGAACATCTGGACTGCCCGGTCATCACGATCACGGTAAACACCGGTGGTATTGACGATGCACACGCCAAAGACCTGGAAGAACGTGCCATGGCGTTAGGGGCAGAAGCCCATCATTTGATCGATGCGCGCGAAAACTTCTTCAATGCCGTCATCCGGTATTTGATCGCGGGCAATGTGAAACGCGGGCAGCTCTACCCGCTTTGCGTGGGCGCAGAACGCGGGGTGCAAGCCGCTGTCATGGCCTCGGTTGCTCAAAAGAGCGGCGCATCACGTATCGCGCATGGCTGTACGGCAGCTGGAAACGATCAAGTTCGGTTCGAGGTGGCATTAAATGCACTGGCGCCTGATGTGGAGGTGCTTGCCCCCGTACGTGACAACAGTTGGGCGCGGGAAGATCAACTTGCTTATCTCGCCAAGGACAACTTGCCCTTGCCGCCAGCAGGATCTGACTACTCGATTAATCGTGGTCTCTGGGGCGTCACCATTGGCGGCCAGGAAACATTGACCAGTGAAGGCAGCATCCCGGAATCCGCTTGGGTATTGTCGGCGGGCGCGTTGACGAAGCCCGTTGAGAAATCCTCCCACACATTGTCGTTTGAACAAGGCGTGCCGGTGGCGCTTGACGGACAACGAGAAGACGCCGTTGCTTTGGTAGAGCGTCTGGAATTGCTAGGCGCCCAATTCGGCATCGGTCGCGGCATTCATCTCGGCGATACCATTCTCGGCACGAAAGGCCGCGTGGCTTTCGAAGCACCCGCTGCAGAAATATTGATTGAAACGCATCGTGAGCTTGAGAAGTTAACGTTAAGCGGACTGCAGTCTCGTATCAAAGAACAGGTCGCGGCGAGTTACGGTGATTTCATTCACGAAAGTAAACAACTAGACCCTGTTTGTCGGGATATCGAGGCACTGCTAACGAGCTCGCAACAAACGGTATCCGGTGAGGTTCATTTCGAACTCTCCTCGGGTTGCTTGTTCGTGACAGGCGTCAGTTCCGACTATTCTTTACTAGCTGCAACGAAAGGCGTTTACGGTGAAGCAGCCGGGGAATGGACGCCGGCTGACGCACGCGGTTTCGCCAGAGTCATGTCGTTGCCGGGCATATTGCAGCAGCGCGCGAGGAGCGGCTCATGAGTAATCGCGCCGTCTATGTCGACAAGATCGCATCACTCGCCGAACATCAAAACCTGAGTCGGGAAATTCGGCTATCCGATGAAATCGTGTGCGAAGAAGGCGTTTTGGTTGCGGTCGAAATCATAACCAACAAGGCGCGTTACAACACACTGGAACTTACCAGCGGCAGAATGGCTGCCCTGAAAAGCGGCGATATCGTTGTCGGCGCCTTGGGTCATCGAAAAGCACTGTTTGGTTACAGTGGCTCCCTACCGACCAAACTTAAACCCGGCGACGTCATACAGATGCTGAATATCGGCGGCGTATTAGGCCATTGCGAGTCTGCCAATCCGGATCTCGGCGCTCCGTTCGATTGCAAAGTACTCGGCATGGTGCTCGATTTTCCGTATCTTGGCGAACGCATCGGCGTCGCGGCAAGAGCGGGCGAACAACCGTTGCCCGAGATCAATCGACCGCTGTCACCCGACGTACCAGTCGTCGCCCTCGCCGGCACCTGCATGGATTCCGGCAAGACCGCTGCCGCGTGCGCGATCGTGACGCGACTGCGCGCCAACGGGATGCGTGTCGCTGCCTGCAAATCTACCGGTGTTTCACTGCGTCGTGATGTCCTGGCGATGGAAGACGCCGGCGCTTTCACTTCCCGTCTGTTTGCAGACTTTGGAGTGATGACGACGACGGCCGACAATGGGCCCGCACTCACCCGCGCCTTACTGGCCACACTCGCCGACGAAAAGCCTGATGTGATTGTGATGGAACTCGGTGACGGACTATTGGGCACCTATGGTGTGGATGCCATTCTTAGTGATTCACTGGTACGCGATGCATTGACCAGCGTCGTGTTGTGCGCCAACGATCCTGTTGCTGCCTGGGGCGGCGTCAAGATTCTGCGTGACCAGTATGACATTGAGCCCTCGATTGTCACCGGCCCTGCGACCGACAATGCGGTTGGCGTCGACTTGATTAAGGAACAGCTAAATGTTCCAGCCAGCAATGCACTAACGCATGGCGTTGAGTTGGGCGATACGGTTTACGCGTCGCTGAGCAACGTCACATGAAGCCCTACCCGGCCATCGTGATCGGTGCCGGCGGTTACGTCGGCGGAGAGTTTCTGCGATTGATCGAAGGTCACCCGCAACTCGAACTGGCAGGCGCTGTATCAGACAGCGCCACCGGCCAACCCATCGCGTCGGTTTTTCCACAGTACCGATCGGTTGGCCACACGCATCAATTCATATCGACAGAAACGGCGCTGGAACAACTGGCCGACCACCGGCAGATTGCGCTTTTTTCAGCGGCGCCGCACGGTGGCGCGGCTGGCACGCTCGCGCGATTCATTCATACCGCCGAAGCGGTGGGCTGCCAGTTGCATATCGTCGATGCATCGGCTGATTTCCGATATGCCTCAGCGGAGGCTTATGAAGCCGTTTACGGATCACCGCATGCAGCGCCGGAATTGTTAGGCGCGTTCAGTAGTGCCGTCCCGGAGCATCTGGCGGAAACAACAACCGCACATGTTGGTCATCCAGGCTGCTTTGCAACGGCGATGCAACTCGGGCTAGTGCCACTGCTGAAAGCGGATTGCAGTGATGATCAAGTGTTCGCGAATGGCATCACCGGCGCCACCGGGGCGGGTAAGACACCGATCGCAACGACACATCATCCGGAGCGACACAGCAATCTTTTCGCCTACAAGTCACTGTCACATCGCCATGCGCCGGAAGTGCTCAATCACGTCAACGCGGCAACAGGAAAATCGGTGCGACTACATTTCACACCACATTCCGGACCCTTTTCCCGTGGCATCCATATGACCTTGAATGCACGCAATACGAATGGCATATCAGCCGATCAGCTGCGCGAACAGTTTGCCAACTATTACGACACCGCAGCATTCGTTCAAGTCGTTGACGGTATGCCGAGATTGAAAAATGTGATCGCCAGCAATTACGCCGAAATTGGTATCGAAACCGATGGCGAAGCCATTGCCATTTGCATCGTTATCGACAACCTGATGAAAGGCGCTGCGGGCGGTTGTGTGCAATGGATGAACCGGCTCCTCGACTTTGACGAAACCAGCGGGCTTACTGCCGCCGCACCGGGATGGACCTGAAGATGAATATTGCAGCGATCGAAGCTGAGCATACGCTACCGGTATATGCACAACTGGACTTTGTGCCAGTAAGAGGGGAAGGCGCCTGGCTCGTCGATGCTTCGGGTCGTCGCGTGCTTGATCTCTACGGCGGGCATGCCGTGGCAGCGCTCGGCTACAACCACCCGACCCTGCTGTCGGCTGTGACGAATCAACTACAAACACTTTTGTTTCAATCCAACGCCGTTGCCAATCCGGCGCGTGCCGAAGCCGCCGCTAAATTGACCGCATTTGCCGGCGATCATTTGACCCGAGCATTCTTTGTGAACAGTGGCGCAGAAGCCAACGAAAATGCGCTGCGCCTGGCCTTCATGAACACAGGCAGAAAACACGTCGTGGCCGTGGAACACGGTTTCCATGGTAGAACGTCTGCCGCCGCCGCAGCGACTTGGGGTGCCAGCCAAAAATGGTATGCATTTCCGTCGTTGCCATTCGACGTTACATTCGTCCCGCGCAATGACATTGATGCGGCGCTAAATGCCTGCAACGAACACACCGCGGCAGTCATTGTTGAGCCAATTCAAGGCGTCGCGGGCGCCTTTGATCTTGATCTCAAATACTTGCAGGCGTTGGCTGCCAGTGCCAGTCGTTCTGGCGCCCTGTTCATTGCCGATGAAGTGCAGTGCGGCATGGGTCGCAGTGGACAGCCATTCGCCATTGATCACGCCGGCGTTCGTGCGGATATCGTCACATCGGCGAAGTCTCTAGGTGGCGGCATTGCCTGTGGCGCGGTGTTAACGACTGAGACTATTGCCCAAGGTTGTAAACCCGGAGATCTCGGCACCACTTTTGGTGGTGGTCCGTTAGCCGCCGCCGCCATCAATGCCGTGGTGGATACCATCATCACGGATGACTTGATGACCACCGCGCAGGAACGCGAGCAGCAAGTTCGCGATACTTGCATCAAAGGTCCGGTCATCGCCATTCAAGGCAAAGGTCTCTTGCTTGGCTTACGCTGCAAAGTCCCGGCGAAAGACGTGCGCAACCAACTATTAGCCAAAGGCATTTTGACGGGCACCAGTGGTGATCCCGATGTGCTCAGACTACTGCCGCCCCTGAATATTCAAGCAAGCGAAATCGACTTGCTTGCCAATGCACTTAACGATTTGTAGAGCAGAACACCCATGCAAAAATTTAATCACCTGTCAGAGTTCAGCACCGAGACCATCAATGCGCTGGTTGATCTGGCGACTAGACTGGAACATCACCCGGAACCGCAAGCTTTAGCGGGCAAAGTATTGTCATTACTCTTCCTAAGTCCATCGTTACGTACGCTCGCCTCTTTTCAGGCCGCGATGACGCGACTGGGTGGCGGTGCATTTGTGATCTCACCCGATATGTCGATTCATGGCCTTGAGTCACGACACGGCATCGTGATGGATGGCAGTGCCGCGGAGCATATTCGGGAAGCCGTTCCGGTCATTGCCTCGTATGGCGATGCGATCGGTATTCGCGCCTTCGCTGAACGCAAGAATCTCGAGAACGACATCGCGGAACGTGCCTTTACCGAGTTAACCGACCTAATTGATACGCCATGGATCAATATGGAATCGGCGATGAGCCATCCTTGCCAAAGTCTGGCCGATTGGAAGACACTGAACGATCTTTCTATGCCCGCGAACGGCGGAAAATTTGTCTTAAGTTGGGCCTGGCATCCCAAAGCGCTGCCACTGGCGGTTCCATCAAGCACATTACACATGGCAGCGATGCGCGGTATGGATGTAACCGTCCTGCGACCCGATGGTTTCGCATTACCGGACCCGATCATGCAACAAGCCCGCGATGCGGCAGCGGCTAACGGCGGCAGCGTTACCGAAACGAATGACCGTAAAGCCGCGCTCGAAGACGCGCATGTCATTTATGCCAAGAGTTGGTCGTCGACGGCACATTACGGAGACACGCTGGGTGATCAGCAAGCCCGTGCTGACCTCACCGACTGGTGTGTGGATGAGCAATGGTTTAACAACACACAACGGGACGCGCGATTTATGCATTGTCTACCAGTACGACGTGGCGTTGTTGTCGCTGATGAAATTCTTGACGGGCCACGTAGCGTTGTTATTCCACAAGCCAAGAACCGAATGCTGGCGCAAATGGCTGTGCTGTATCAAATGATGGGAGCCGGCGTATGAAGAACCACAATGAAAGGGCGATTGTTGTTTCTGCACTGAAACATGCCGCGCCTTACATTCGACTGTTCAAACGAAAAGTATTCGTGCTCAAGGCAGGCGGCGAAGTCTTTGCCGATGCCGATTCGACGCGACAGTTGATGACTCAAGTCGGTATCTTGCATCAAGTCGGCATTCGTATCGTACTGGTTCACGGAGGCGGCCCGCAGTCCACCGAGCTCGCTAAAGCGCTGGGCGTAAGCAGTGAGTTCATAGAAGGCCGACGCGTCACCAACGCCGAATCGCTGAATGTGTCAGCGATGGTTTTGAATGGGCAAATCAATACGCGCATTCTAGCTGCTTGCCGCGATTTGGACATTCCTGCGGTCGGTATCAGTGGTGTCGATGCAGGTTTGATTCGAGCGCATCGCCGCCCGCCGGTGGATACCGGGAACGGAGAAGTAGACTACGGTTTTGTTGGCGATATCGACTCCGTCGATGCAGACATTGTTCGCAAGCAATTGGACAATGGGTTGATGCCTGTCATAAGCCCACTCTCGGCCGATGAAGATGGCGAGCTGCTAAATATTAATGCAGACACGGTCGCGGCAGCTATTGCCGCCGAGCTCGACGCCGAGAAGTTGATATTGGCAACCGGCGCAGCAGGCATTCTGGAAGACATCAACGACCCAAGATCACTAGTCAGCTACATCGACCGCAAGGGACTCGAAGCCTTGAAGAAAAACGGCACGTTGGCGGACGGCATGCTACCGAAAGCAGCAGCCATCGACTTCGCCCTGCAACATGGCGTCAAGCGCGTGCACATCATTTCTCATGCATTGCAAGACAGCTTGTTGCTCGAAGTGTTCACGAATGAAGGGACCGGCACGCTAGTGGTCAACAGCATTGATGCGCTAACGCCGGCAGAACAACAGAGTGATCAGGATTCATGAGTAGACTTTGGGATAAAGGCGTATCTCTGGACGATCGTGTCTTGCGTTACACCGCTGGTGAAGATCACCAACTGGATGCGCGCTTGGTGGCTTACGATGTGCGCGCGTCATCAGCACACGCGCAAATGCTCGCCAAGCAGAAGCTGATCAGTAGTGAAGATGCGAAAGCGATCACGGAAGGACTCACTCAATTGGCGGCACAACATGCTGATGGACAATGGTCCATCGCGCTGCATGAAGAAGATGTGCATACAGCGCTAGAAGGAAGACTTACCGATCTGATCGGCGTAGCTGGCGGGCGCTTGCACCTGGGTCGGTCACGCAACGATCAGGTGCTTGCAGCGCTGCGCTTGTACCTTCGTGACGCTGTAGACATGCTGGTGGAGCGATCGGCAGCCGTTATCGCTTCATTGCAATCGCTAGCGGGTCGCGAGCAGGAAACAATGCTGCCGGGCTACACCCACATGCAACAGGCGATGCCATCGAGCGTACCGCTATGGGCCGCCGGCTTTGCAAGCAATCTGGAAGACAACCTTAAAGGTCTGAAGAGTGCGCTGCGACGGATCAATCAATCCCCGCTTGGCAGTGCCGCTGGCTACGGTACACCCGGGGTTCCAATCGATCGAGACCAAACGGCACAAGCACTTGATTTTGACTGTGTTCAGGAACCGGTCACGGCCGTACAACTCTCTCGCGGTAAAGCCGAAAGCCATCTCTGTTTCGAGATCACACTGCTGCTCGGTGACTGTGCCCGCATCGCCAACGACCTACTGCTGTTTTATACGCAGGAGTTTGCCTACGTCAATTTACCGGTTTCGCTGACGACCGGGTCGTCGATCATGCCGCAGAAGCGCAACCCGGATGTGCTAGAACTCGTGCGTGCTGCGCCAGCCACCGCACAAGCTTGTCTTGATGAATGCCTGATGCTGACGCAAAAACTGACGTCAGGTTACCACCGGGACCTACAAAGACTGAAGTCACCACTGTTTCGTGCGATCGATCTCGCAGACGATACGCTCGCCATCATGAAGCCTATGCTCGATGGTGTTTCATTCAATCCAAATCGAATACAGCTGGATGACGGACTTTATGCCGCCGAACGTGCCAATCGAATGGTCGTCGAGGAAGGTCTTAGCTTCCGGGAGGCCTATCGCCGCGTTGGCGCGCAATACCGCGACGACGGCTAAGACTGCACGACACACCGCTGAACCGGTATAGTGCCGGATCAAGTAACGGTGGGAACAGACAATGATTTGGTACAACGAAACGCTGCCATCGCTCGATGCACTAAATGCATCCGGCAATGACACTTTGGTCAGCCTGCTCGACATTAAAGTCGTTGATGTCACCGAAGACAGTATTTCCGCTAGCATGCCTGTCGATGAGCGCACGCGTCAGCCTTATGGCATTTTGCACGGCGGCGCCTCTGTCGTCCTAGCCGAAACTATCGGCAGCATTGCATCGGCATTTGTCGTCGATATGCGCCGCTATCGGGTCGTTGGTCTCGACATTAATGCCAACCATATTCGTGCTGTTTCCGGCGGACGTGTAAAGGCGACAGCAACACCGGCTCATCTCGGTCGGCGTACACATGTTTGGAAAATTGAGCAAGTTGATGAACGCGGCAAGCTCAGCTGTATCTCCAGACTCACGATGGCGATCATTGATGCGGAGGCCGCATGAAAATTCGCATGTTCAGTTTGCTAGCTTGCCTACTCTTTAGTGGCTGCGGACAAAGTGGCGATCTTTTCTTGCCACCAGAAGCGCCAACAACAACGGTCCCAGACACAGCAACCCCAACCGAAGAAAGTGAAGAGAATGACGAAGAAACTCGTACTGGTTGATGGCTCATCCTATTTGTTCCGTGCGTTCCATGCGTTGCCACCGCTGACCAATAGCAGCGGCGAGCCGACCGGCGCCATTCATGGCGTATTGAACATGCTAAACAAGCTGATTCGCGATGAGTCACCCGACTACATCGGTGTCGTTTTCGATGCATCAGGCAAAACTTTTCGTGACGAGATGTTTCCTGACTACAAAGCTCAACGCCCGCCCATGCCGGATGACTTGAGATCGCAAATTCAGCCGATTCTCGATATCGTCACTGCCATGGGCCTACCGCTGCTTCAAGTCAAAGGCGTCGAGGCCGATGATGTCATTGGCACGCTCGCAACGCAGGCAAGCGAGGCCGGCCTGGCGACGTTGGTTTCCACCGGCGACAAAGACATGGCACAGCTCGTCACCGATCAGGTGACGCTCATCAACACGATGAACAACACACTGATGGACCGGGACGGCGTTAAAGAAAAGTTTGATGTTTGGCCGGAGCAAATCATCGATTACCTGGCGCTCGTTGGCGATGCCTCGGATAATATCCCCGGCGTACCGAAAGTGGGCGCAAAAACCGCTGCCAAATGGTTAGGCCTCTATCCCGATGCTGACCAGATCATCGCGTCTGCTGAAGACATCAAAGGCAAAGTTGGCGAGAGCCTGCGAGACAATCTTGAACAATTGGATATGTCCAGACGTCTGGCGACGATCAAACTGGATGTTGACCTCGATCAAACGCCCGTTGAGCTGGTCGCCGGTACACCGGACTCAGACGCACTGCGCACGCTCTACTCGCGATGGGAACTCAACACGTTGTTACGCCAACTGGAAGACGCGAGTGACGATGACAGCGCAGCCCCCGCCATCGAGCCGGGTCCAGCGACTGACTATGAAGTCGTCTTGGATCGCGAATCTTTTGATCGTTGGCACAAAGCCATTATCGCGGCAGACTTGGTGGCCATCGACACCGAGACCACCAGTCTCGACTATATGAGTGCGGAGCTAGTCGGTATCAGCCTTTGTATCGAACCCGGCATAGCCGCGTATATTCCGTTGGCGCATTCTTATGTCGATGCACCAGAGCAACTCGATCGCAATGAGATTTTAGACATCCTGAAACCCTATCTGGAAAATGACGATCACGCCAAAGTCGGGCATCACTTGAAGTATGACGCTCACATTTTTGCTCGCTACGACATCTCGCTGAAAGGCATGCGGTTCGACTCAATGCTTGAGTCTTACGTGTTGAACTCGACAGCAAGTCGTCACGATATGGACTCGCTGGCCCGTCATTATCTCGGACGTGAGACCGTCCATTATGAGGACATCGCCGGCAAGGGGGCCAAACAAATCACGTTCGACAAGGTAGCCCTCGAAGAGGCAGCCCCCTACGCCGCGGAAGACGCCGACATCACGCTCCAGCTGCACACCCATCTCAACGATGAGCTCAAAAAGGTAGAGCCGCTCAACAAGGTCTATAAAACGATTGAGCAGCCATTGGTGCCCGTACTTCTGAGAATGGAAGAACTTGGCGTTCGTCTGGATTCAGACCAACTGCATACACAAAGTCATGAGCTAGCCGAAACGATGCAACGCCTCGAGACGTCGGCGCATGAACTCGCTGGCCGCGCATTTAACCTGGGCTCACCGAAACAACTCACCGAAATCCTGTTTGAAGAACAAGGGCTACCGGTGATTCGCAAGACACCGAAAGGTGCGCCATCGACGGCGGAGGATGTGTTGAGCGAATTAGCAGGAGATTACGATCTGCCGCGTGTGATCCTTGAATATCGCAGCGTTTCAAAACTCAAGAGCACTTACACCGATAAATTGCCGGCACTGGTTGCCGCTGATGGCCGTATACACACGTCATATCATCAGGCGGTTGCCGCGACAGGCCGGCTCTCTTCTTCAGACCCGAACCTGCAGAACATTCCGATCCGAACAGAAGAGGGTCGACGAATTCGGCAGGCTTTCGTACCCGCCGACGGCTACACGCTGATGGCGGCCGATTACTCGCAAATCGAGTTGCGCATCATGGCGCATCTTTCTGGTGACGAAAATTTGCTGCGAGCGTTTGCTGAAGATGCCGATGTCCACCAAGCCACCGCGGCTGAAGTCTTCGGAACCCATCTCGATGACGTTACACGTGACCAGCGACGCAGCGCCAAAGCGATCAATTTCGGCTTGATCTACGGGATGTCGGCGTTTGGCCTGGCAAAACAGCTAGGCATCGGCCGGCATGAAGCACAGCAATATGTAGACCGGTACTTTGAACGCTATCCCGGCGTTCATGAATACATGGAGCGCACACGCACGGGTGCGGTTGCTAGCGGCTACGTAGAAACACTCGCCGGCCGACGGTTGTACCTCCCGGAGATCAAGTCCCGAAACGCCCAGCGCCGCCAATATGCAGAACGAAGCGCCATCAACGCACCGATGCAGGGCACCGCAGCCGATATCATCAAACTGGCGATGATCGACATTCAGGATTGGCTCGACACGAGCGGCGTTGACGCTCGAGTAATCATGCAAGTACATGATGAACTCGTCCTGGAAGTCCGTGAAAATATCGCCGCAGAGATCCAGGCTGAGGTAGTTGACCGGATGAGTCGCGCAATGACGATCGATGTTCCCTTAAAAGTGGAAGCCGCATGTGGTGAAAACTGGGACGAAGCCCACTAACGATTTTGGACCATCCAAGCAGCTCTTTTTAATAGCTTTGCTAATCACCCAAACTGGGCACTTGCTCTATCTAAGTAATTGAAATCAAAAGATAACCAGAAAAAATAGGATCAAATTTTTTCCATTTTTCTAGGAAACTCGGGAACCCGCTGGTAGTTTCATACTCTAACGATATGAGTGCAACAGTACTCGTCCGCTTTCCCTCCCTGAGCGGATCGGCGGCAAGGTTCCCCCAAGACTTTGTCGCAACATTACCCCGGGGCGCCAAGGCGCCACGGGGTTTTTTTTGACCGGCTTATTCGTCTAGTAGATTTAGCAGTGTTGTCCGCGCGTCCTGTGCACCATCGCGTGACAGCGATGAGAACAACTGGACGCTAGCGCGGTCACCAAGTTCCTTTTTGGTTTTCAGTAACTGCGCTTTGGCCGGTCCACGCTTCAGCTTATCGCCTTTGGTCAACAAAACATGTGTTCGCACGTCCAGGCTCTCGGCGTAGGTCAGCATTTGTTCATCAAAAGCACCGATGCCACGGCGAATATCAACGACAAGAAACATACCTCGCAGCGAGTCCCTCTCGCTGAAGTAACTCTCCATCAATGTTTTCCAATGGGCTCGCATCTTTGGTGAGACTTTCGCGTAGCCGTAACCGGGTAGATCCACGAGTCGCCGGTTTCCGCCCAAATCGAAGAAATTGACCAGCTGGGTACGACCCGGCGTCTTCGATATTCTGGCGAACTGTTTTCGGTTCACGATGGTGTTGAGCGCGCTCGATTTTCCCGCGTTTGAACGACCGGCGAAAGCCAGTTCTACACCCTCATCGGGTACAAACTGATCGTAGCGATTGGCACTTGTCAAAAAAGATGCATTCTGAAACTGAGACATTATCGGGACAACTAGGCCTGATCGGCAGAAAATTGGGAGGATTGGTGTATACTGGCGGGCTAGATAAGTGTAGCACGCAAATCGTTGATTTTAGGTTCGATAGTGGGCTTGCCTGCGCATCAATGGATCGCCGGCTTGGCCGCTATAATAACGACGCTCTCAGAGCGGTGCTTCGCCAAAACAGAATTCAAATACATTTCCCGAGTCATTTCGGGAACAGACTTACTGAGGAATGGTCAAATGGGAATGAACGGTATGGATGCAGACCAACAAATGTCTAGTCGCGACTCAAGTAATCAATTGCCTCGCCCGAACGGGCTGCTCGCGATCTTCGGACTCGTCATGATGAGCATGGCCGGTGTTTCTAATGCCGACAATCTGGTTGCCGGTGATGCCGATGCTGGCAAAACCAAGTCAACGGTTTGTGCCGCTTGCCACGGCGGCGACGGCAACAGCCTAAACCCCCAATGGCCTTCGTTAGCCGGTCAGCACTCCAAGTACATTGTCGACCAACTCAATGCGTTCAAAGCAGGCGAACGAAACAACATTTTGATGAGTGCGCAGGCAATGGCACTTTCGGAAGAAGATATGGCTGACCTTGCCGCTTATTACAGCGCGCAGACGCCAGTCAATCGCGAGGTCGCCAATGCCGACTCCGTGTCGGTCGCGAAACGCTTGTATCAAGGCGGTGACAACGAGCGCGGCATTCCTGCCTGCATCGCGTGTCACGGCCCAACCGGATCCGGCAACCCGGGCGTACCTTACCCAGATGTCAGTGGCCAGCATGCGACCTATATTGCTTCAAGTCTCCGCGAGTATGCGGCGGACGATGACAAGCGTAGCAACAATACAAACCAAAACCTGATGACAACGATCGCTATCAAACTGGAGCCTGCAGAGATTGATGCGCTTGCATCCTATCTGCAAGGCCTCAAGTAAATTTCCAAAAGGGACAGTCCACGATGAACTTTCTAAAATCGTTAACGCTTATCTTCTTGCTGACGTTCTTAATTGCCTGCGGCAAGACCGAAGCGCCGGTTGCTGAGGCGCCGGTCGCTGAAGAAACCGTTGAACAGGCCGCTACTGCCGCAGAAACGACAGTAGAAGAGGCCGCACCGGCGCTCAGCGCTGTCGAAGAGTCTGATGGCAGCTTCGACGAGGCCGCCGTTGCCAAGGAAGGTTCACTACGGATGGCTCAAAATACGCAGCCCGCAGAAGCCACCCGCTTTACTGAAGGAAAGCATTTCCAGCGATTCCGTCCAACAAAAATGACGGTGGGTAGCGGCGACAACATCGAAGTCGCCGAAGTCTTCTGGTATGGATGCAATCATTGCTACAACCTGGAGCCCGTTCTGAACAACTGGGCTGACGAGTTGCCGGAAGATGTTGCGTTCTTGAAGATTCCGGTCGCATGGCCTCAAGCCGAGAAGCACACCCGGGTTTTCTATACCATCGAAGCGCTGGGCGGAATGGGCGCCATCGAGAACAAGCAAGCGGCACACATGGCGGTGTTCGATGCGATACATGTGAATCGTGCCCGTATGACCGGCAAGCAGCAGGTATTCGAGCTCGCGAAACGTTTCGGTGCCAGTGAAGATGACTTTGATAAAGCGTGGGACTCTTTCGAGGTGAACACGCGCATGAATCAAGCCAAGACGCTGAGTCGCGCATACAACATACAAAGTGTTCCCGCGGTCGTTGTAAACGGCAAATACATCACCGATGAAATCATGGCTGGCGGCAAACAAGAGTTGCTGGCTGTCATCGACGAACTGGTAGCAAGCGAACGCTAGACGCCCCACGCGGCTCCAATGCAAAAAACAGACGGCTGGGATTCGAAAGGATCTCAGCCGTTTTGCTCTGCGATGATCCTAAATCGACCTTCAGCATCGGCTTGCCAATAGAAACGCCGTAAGACAGTTACGGGATCGGCGCCTGCCCTGGAAATCACTTGCCGGAAGCGCGTGACATAGATCTTGCTGTCGCTATCGGCAAGCAATACCGCTAGCTCATTAATCGTTACGGATTGAACAGGATTGGAGCGCAGCGCTGCCCGTCGACTCGCACGCCATTGTGACGGCGGCAGACCGAAACGGCTGTAGTCGTCTGCAAACACGGAGAGATAACGATCAACGTCGCCCGCTGTAAGCGCTGTGCGCCAGTCACTTAAACGCCGTTCGATCTCGTTGAGAACCGCATCCGGTCGAGGGCGGTCCTGCCAACTCAAAGACCTGGCGACAATCACCGGCGTTTCCCTCGGCGATAGCGCTTCACCCAGACTCAGAATACGCTCATTGACGAGTGCGATACAGCCATCCGTATCCTGCGGTGGCCTAATGTTATTGTCCGGATCAATCCCGTGAATCCAGATCCCGTCACCTTTACGTGATTGGTGTTCGTCCAAGGCATTCGGATAATCGATTGGGAAAACGCGCACGCCATAGCGCGGTGGTAGTCGCGTGCTATCCAGCTCTTCAACAATCCAGTAGACGCCTAGCGGTGTTCGACGATCACCACGCCGAAACTTGTCGACACCGGCAGCGCCAACGGACAGATAATAGGCATCAGCCACAAACCAATTGCCCTGAAGATCCCGTTTCAACAACCAACCCGTAGACTGTCCGGCATCAATGCTGAATACGGTCTGTACGGAACTCGGCAACTTGAGAATATTTGATGGTAGCGTAGCGCCCTTGGCGGGCTGTCGAGCAGCTACCCAGCGCGCGCGCGCCTGTTGCCAAAATGGCTTTAGATCGGAAAAAGAACGGTTACCGCGAGTCGCATAGTCTCCCCGCACCAAATCCTCGAGCTCAATCGCCAACTGACCCAGCAAACGATCGCCGCCCCGATCCGCTGCTGCTCGTGCGGCTAAAGCAGCATCTGATGCGTCGCCGGCAAGCACACTGTCCATCAGAACAGACATCGTCGCCTCATCCGCCTCAGCGGATCGCGCCGTAGCAAAAAGCAAAGTCACGGCAATCGTCAGGGCGACAAAACCCGACCTGATATTTAGCAAAGACATCTACTCAAAGTAGCGCTGTGGGTGAATGCCATAAGTCCCGGTGGGATGGCCGCGATCAATCCAGATTGAATTCTCATCGTTGGCGTCACGATTCATACTAACGAGCTTCATCTTGTAAGGCTTTTCCAGCCTTTCTTGCGCGTCGTTACAAACAACGAGCACGACAGGACGCAAGCGATGACGCGAATCCTGCTCAATCACAATGGCTACTTCGCCGGTATTCAATTGGACAATACTGCCACTCGGGAACATGCCCAATGATTGCACAAAACACTGAACGTGCAACCGCGGGAAGTGGGTATCAACAAGACTGTTAAGTTCGGTAATGGCCGCCGCGGAAGACAACGCCGGACGATACGGCGTATCGGTTATCATCGCATCATAGCAATCCACAATTGCCGCCATGCTGCCGTAAGCGCCGATCGCCTCACCCTTCAACTGACGCGGATAACCACTGCCGTCAATCCGCTCATGATGTTGACGCTGCATTTGGAAGATACGATCAGTAATACCGGGAATACGCCCAAGCATTTCAAATCCGAGCCGCACATGGGACTGCATTGCGAGGCGTTCACGTCCGGCGAACAACCCATCGTGCGTTTGCAGAGAAGAGGCAATCCGCGTGAATCCGATATCCAGCAGCAGACCGCCCGTCGCGACATCGAGAACAGCGGGCGGCGTCATCCCCAAGTAGCGCGCAAAAATGCTCGCCCATACCGCGGTCGAAATTCTTCGATCGTGACGCTGCGGATCGCTCTTGTTAATGAACGTAAGCCACGCCATCGCATCGGGATTAGCCAGCGTACATTTCACCAGCGGTTCTACAACGCCACGACAGTGGGGTGCTTCCACCGGTTTG
The DNA here is from genome assembly GCA_045110335.1 of Woeseiaceae bacterium. Taxonomy (GTDB): domain Bacteria; phylum Pseudomonadota; class Gammaproteobacteria; order Steroidobacterales; family Woeseiaceae; genus CALBPI01. Next base: position 87,715 of record JBGCGB010000020.1, on the reverse strand, counting down.
CCGGTCGAGATCGCATGGAACAATCGCTCAGTTGCTGCACGCGCATGATTGAAAGCCTTAGTGGCCGCCTTCGCGTCCTGCTTCGGGCGTCGGGTATCCGAATAGTCATGGGCGTCGCTATCGGTCAGCTGTCCCAACAAGCGCAAACGCTGCGCCTCAATTTGTGCTGCTGCGGACTCACGCACAACAACGCGCTGACGATTCGTACCCAACGTGCTGACGTGTCCGGGATCAACAAAAACCGTGTCGCAGTGCTGCTGCAACAAATCGATTTCGCTCATGCTAAGAATTTCGAAACCTTTGTACTGGAAAGGGGTTTCTTTCCACGGACGGTCTAGCTCCGCGACGTACATACCGATTTCTAGTCGACTAACGCTGATTGCTTGATACTTGTTGTTGGCATCAATTTCCATCTGTCACCGCAGGTTTATACACCGCTTCCGTCCTTGCGATCGTGTGCAGAATAGCCGATAAGTGCTTATTCTACTCGTATTTATGCCGATTGTTTCTCGGCTAATTTCTTTTGTTACCCTAATTTTGGGCTGAAAACTATGAACCAGGCAGAGATTTGGGATGTTGTCGTCATCGGTGGTGGTCACAATGGGCTAACTTGTGCGGCATATCTCGCTCGCGCAGGCCGCAAGGTGCTGGTACTGGAGCGTCGCGAAGTCGTTGGTGGCGCCGCTGTCACCGAGACTTTCCATCCCGGTTTTCGAAACTCATTGGCCAGTTACACCGTCAGTCTTTTGAATCCCAAGATTATTCGCGATCTGTCATTGCATGAGCATGGACTCGACATCGTTTCACGCCCCGCGGGCAATTTTTTGCCACTGGATCAAGATCGCTACCTTCTGACGGGAAAATCCACCGCGGAAACGCAAGCAGCGTTTCGTCAATTTTCCGAAAAAGATGCAGCACGATTACCCGACTATTACGCGTGGCTTGAGTTGGCAGCAAATGCGCTGCGCAGCCAGTTGCTCATCACGCCGCCCAACGCGAGTGGCGGCTTACGAGAGTGGTGGCGGAGTGGCCAGTTCGCGATGACTGCCGCACGCTGGCCGGAAGCAACCAAACACGCCGTTTTCGACTTGTTTACTCGCAGTGCCGCTTCGGTGCTTGAACAGTGGTTCGAAAATCCGCATGTGCAGGCGCTGTTCGGTTTCGATGCCGTCGTCGGTAACTTTGCCTCACCCTATGAGAATGGCAGTGCCTATGTATTACTCCACCATGTCTTCGGCGAGACGAATGGCGTCAGTGGCGCATGGGGACATGCGATTGGCGGCATGGGTGCCATTACGCAAGCGATGGCCGCCAGCGCCAAAGCCGAAGGCGTCACTATTCGATGCGACGCAACAGTCGCCAGCGTGCTCTCAAAAGACAAGCAAGTATCAGGCGTAGAACTGATCAATGGCGAACGCATCTTTTGCCGCAAGTTAGCCGCCAATGTCACGCCCAAACACTTGCTACTGGACCTCTGCGATGTTGAAGACATTGGTCTGGACGTACACGAGCGAATATCCGCCACCGAGTATGGATCAGGTACCTTTCGCATGAATGTAGCGCTTGATCGTTTGCCCTCGTTTACCGCACGCCCAGGCGAAGGCGCTCATCTGTCATCCGGCATTATCATTGCGCCAACGCTCCAATACATGGAAGAAGCGTACTTCGATGCCAGACGATTCGGGTGGTCCAAAAAACCGATCGTTGAAATGCTCATACCCAGCACACTCGATGACTCGCTAGCGCCGTCCGGTAAGCATGTCGCCAGCCTTTTCTGCCAACATGTAAGTCCCACCCTGGATGGCGGCCGTCGTTGGTCCGAGCACCGCGACGAGGTAGCCGCACTGATGATCGACACGGTGGACCATCATGCGCCGGGGTTCAAATCGAGCGTGCTCGGATTTCAAGCGCTAACACCGGAAGACCTCGAGCAAAAACTCGGGCTAACCGGCGGCGACATCTTTCACGGAAAACTGAACACCAACCAACTGTTCAGCGCACGACCCACATTGGGACTGGCTGCGTACAAGATGCCGCTATCAGGACTGTACTTGTGCGGCAGCGGCGCACATCCGGGAGGTGGCGTGACTGGTGTCCCCGGGCACAACGCGGCGCGCGAAATATTGCGCAGCTAAAACAAGCTCAGCTAAGACTCCCCAACCCGGCAATCTTAGTACGAATCAACCGGCATCATGTCCATCGTCACGTCCGGCGTATTGTTATCGATATCGGCCACCATACGCCATCGCCCATCATTTCCTTTTCTGTAAACAATCAAAGAACGACCAGCATCCTCATAAACATATCCGCTGACCTTATCGGTGGACTGCAGCCAATACTGGCTAACAAGCCAGGCGCGATTTCCACTGACATCAATTTTCTCAATGTTCAATTTGAAGATGACATCAGCCTTGCCCATACCCGGTGCAAAGTAGGCCCGGATAGCTTTCTTACCGCGAAGCACCGGCTGATCATGCAACGCCACAACAGCATCCGGTTCGTACAAAGCCATCAACGCATCGATGTCTCCGGCCAAATAGTGCGTTAACCAGGCGTCCGCATGCGCGCGAATTGCCTGTTCGTCGTCATAAGACTGCGCACCTTGATCCGGCATCGTCGCACAGCCACTTATCAGCACAGCGCTTGCCAAAAAAACTTGTAAGACATTTTTCATGACCAATCTCCAAAAAAAAGCCGCGACCCTATTTCAGGATCGCGGCTTTGAGCTCAGTGTTATCCGGCCTTTATTTACCGAGGAAGTTGTAGCGGAACCGGACTTGCCAGTTCATCGGCTCGGTGAAGTAAGGCACAAACAAGAACGACGTTGTGTACTCTTCGTCAGAACAGTTATTACACTCAGCCGTCAATGACCAGATGCCATCATCATCAACGAGTGAGACACCGGCATTGACGATGACCTCAGGGTCATTCAGACCCTGCTGAACGGTACCCGTCACGTTCTCGCCAATGTAGCGAATCGATGCTGTTGGCTGCAATGACGCTCCAAATGCCGGCATTGGGAAATCCAATGTCGTACCGAGTGTCACTGTTGTATCCGGAGAACGCTTGGGGTCCGCAACATTACAGTTAACGTCAAACGCCGCAATACTGGTGTTCGGTGTGACACAACCCGCCGGAAGATCGGTGTACTTCGCATCCTGGAAACCAGCGAAGAGGAAAATATCCCACCAATCGGTCGGCACGTAAGTAATTTCCAATTCCAAACCAGTGACATCGAGTCCACCGGCATTGGTTGTCAGGAAAGCGCCGGTTGGCGTTGCCGCCGTAGTTTGCAAGTCTTCAAGATCGGTTGAGAAAAGCGTTGCGTTTAGACGCAGCTTGTCGTCCCAAAAATCTCCCCGCATCCCGGCTTCATAGGACCAAAGCGTTTCAGGGCCAAATGGTTGGAATGAAACCGCACTGGTGCCACGCGCATTCCAGCCGCCACCTTTGAAGCCTCTCGTTGCCGATACATAAGCCATCACGTCATCATTAAAGTCATACGTGTATGCGATACGTGGCGTAACAATCGACTCTTCTTGCGCTAGTGGCACACCGGCGGCGAGCAAATTCTCTGTGGTGAGCGCTTGGAAAACCGTGTTGTCTTGAAGCGCTATTTCCTTCTTCTCGTCGGTGTAGCGCAAACCGAGCGTTACCGTGCCTTTTTCGGAAACGCGGAAGTCGCCTTGTGCGAAGAGGGCCCAACCCTTGGTCGAGTTATCTAGGATACGATCAGCCAACAGGAACGAACCGCCAAACAGGTAGTCAGCGAAGTTCGTAGAGTTGTCTTCATCCATCACGAACACGCCAGTCACGAGATCCAGCTTGTCGTCCATCAATGACACGTTGTATTTGAACTCAGCGGTGAGTTGCTTGTGCTCGCCGTCATTGTCGATCCAGAAGAAATCGTCGCTGACTGGAGCGCCGCCAGGGAAGTTGAGCAGGAACTTCTGCTCCAGATTCCGATAACCCAATATCAGATTTCCGGTACCTTCGCCGATCAGCATCTCCATGTTCGAGATGACGCTCAGGGACTCGGTGAAGTTACCGTAGCCTGGCGCTTTTTGAGTGACCGGTTGAGGCTGGAAATTGATAAGTGATAGTGCAGCAGCCGGGAGGCCATTCGGCAGGATCGTATCTGTCACGCGATCATCGCCCTGAAGCGCTCCGCGAGCCGAACTCTCTGTGTCATCGAGGAAATCTACGCTTAGATCCCACGTAAACTCATCGTTTGGGATGAATCGCACCGCGGCTCTGAAGCCTTTGCTGTCACGATCATTGAAATCATCATTCACTGCGGTGTTTTCGAGCCAACCATCGTTCTGCACGTAATAGGCTGAAAATTTCGTCAATACCGTTTCTGATACAGGCAAGTCGACGGTGCCACGCAGCATGTACTCGTTAAATCGACCATAGGCAGCCTCGATAAAACCACCGCCCTCAGCCGACGGTTTGCGCAACACAATGTTGACTGCGCCACCGGTGGTGTTACGACCAAAAAGCGTGCCCTGCGGACCGCGCAGAACTTCGATGCGATCTACATCAAAAAAAGCGAAATTGTTGGCATTTTGACGCGACACATAGACGTCATCGATGTAACTACCAACGGGCGGATCAAATGTAGCGATGGATTCATCGTTACCTTGCGCACGCAAATAGTACATGTTCGCGGTACCCAGGCCGGTGTTGTTCCCGCCGAAAAGGTTGGGAACTACATTGACAAGATCCAGTGTTTCTTGAATTTGTAATTTTTCCAGTAGCGCCTCGTTGTACGCACTCACCGCGACCGGCACGTCCTGAATGGAAGCCTCGCGCCGCTCCGCGGTCACGACAATTTCTTCCAGCTGTGCGCTTGCGATGCTTGGCAAGGCCAGCAAGGCACCGGAGACCGCGCATATCCAATGGCGCCCCCTGTTCAAAGATCGATCAGTCATAAGTAGCCCCTAAGTAATTCATTTGGGTTTCAGCAATGGATTTAACGATGCCCCGTTCATCGTTCAGTAGATATAATGCTATAGCATTATGCGTTTTCGCAACTCTTGCCCTTTGTTGCTCTATCGCAACATGCCGAGAAACGCCAGCCTCCGCGTCTTCAACTCACTCTGGCATAATCTATAAATGACTGACTCAGACCCCAACAACCAGCAAGTTTCACTGCTCATGCAACGTGCTGCTAATTTGCAACGCGGCGGCAGGCCCGATCAGGTCGCTGCCGTTTTACAACAAGTGGTCCAGATTGACCCGATGCACTATCAGGCATCGTGTGCGCTTGCGCAGATCGCGGCAGTAGCCGGTCATGCAGACGCCTGTCTGCACTATGCGCAGCGTGCTGAGCAATCCAATCCAAAGGGTTTCGAGGCACTGGCACTATTGGTACAGGCGCATCAGCTACGCGGTGAAACACCGGCGGCGATAGCAGCATTGCAACGCGCCGCAAAGGTGCAACCGGACAACGACAAGATTCATTTTAATCTCGGTGTGCTTGGCGAAAAACACGGCGACCTGAAGTTGGCTACCGAAGCCTATGAGCGCGCCGTAGCGCTGAACCCGAACAACCATGATGCACTTGGCAATCTGGCTTTGCTGCAACTGGCCGACAATGACCTCCGAAAAGCCATCAACAGTTTTTCAGCACTTTGCGCTGCTCGCCGCGGCACCGCAGCGATGATCGAAACATCCGATCAGCTCCCGCCGCTGCCGGATACCGAAACGCTCAGCTCAAAGTTCAAGATCAAAATGGACCATGAACAACTGGCCTATTTGCAGCAATTAGGAAAATTACCCGCCAATACACAAGACCTACTCGATGCACTGCCTTTGGTGCTGAATGACTTGCCGGACGACTTGCCCGAGGATGAGGCGTTTAACGTACGTCACCCCAAACATCATTGGAAAACACATTGGCAGGTGCTCGGTCGTTATCACAACCGCCCCATCTCAGTACCGGCGATCACCGATACCGATGAGCCGTTGATCAACCCGAACCTAGACGTTCATGCCTTGGAATCCGAATACCACAATGGATCGCCGCAAATGGTGGTCGTTGATCAGTTCCTAACACCTTACGCATTAAGCGCATTACGCGAATTCTGCCGGGAAGCGACCATCTGGCATGATTTACGGCGCAATTATTTGGGCGCCTATCTGACCGACGGCTTTGCCAATGCATTAACACTGGGCATCGCTCAGCAGCTCAAACAGGCACTACCGGGCATCTTCGGTACATTCCCGCTGACGCAAGCGTGGGGCTATAAATATGGCGCAGCATTAAACGGCATCGCGATGCATGCCGATGCAGCCGCCGTGAATTGCAACTTCTGGATCGCCGAGAATGAGGCCAATCTGGATGCGGAACATGGTGGACTACTTGTATATCGTAAAGAAGCACCTCTGGATTGGGACTTCGACAAGTTCAATAACGATACAGAAGCGATGAAGGCGCACCTCGGTAGCTCGTTACAGGACCCGGTACGCATTCCTCACAAAGCTAATCGGATTGTGATCTTCAACTCGAACCTGTTCCACAAGACTGACGATATCCGCTTCGCCGATGAATTCCTGAGCCGACGTTACAATATGACGTTGTTGTTTGGTCGCCGACGTGACGTCACCTGACATCCGGGTATAGTGTTGGGCAGAGGTAAATCAAAATGACGATGCTAATTTTAGGTTTGGTGCTATTTCTTGGCGGCCATTCTTTGGCGATTTTTGCACCCGCTAAACGGGACGCTTGGGCACTGCGCTTCGGTGATCTGGGGTGGCGTGCACTCTACGGCATTGTCGCTGTGATTGGTCTGATACTAATCGTGAAAGGCTATGCTGTGGCTCGACTGGATCCTGTCATCGTTTGGCTGCCTCCAGCATGGACTCGTCATTTGGTCGCGGTTTTGATGTTGCCAACCTTCGTGTTTTTGGTCGCCGCCTATTTCCCAGGCAAGATCAAGGACAAGCTCAAGCACCCGATGCTGGTGTCGGTCAAACTATGGGCGCTCGCGCATCTCCTGGCCAACGGCATGCTCGCGGATATCATCCTATTTGGCAGCTTCCTGGCCTGGGCCGTTGCTGATCGCATCTCCCTGAAACGACGCGCTCCTCGCGCGTCAATAACGCTGCCGAAGAACCCGGCCAACGATTTCATCGCTGTGGCGATCGGTTTGGTGCTCTACTTCGCTGTCGCGCTGAAACTCCATTTGTGGTTGATTGGCGTCGCACCACTTTCTGTTTGAAACGACTCACTGATTCGAAGGTTTACCCTATGGCCAAGTACGCACCCACCGTTCCGAGAATGTCCACCAGAATTTTCATGATCACGGCATTCGATAGCGACAATCCCGGTGATGCCCGCGAGCGATGTCTCGACGCGCATTTGGAGTATGTCGAGAAGCACTGTGACGAATATCTGGTTTGCGGCCCGATGCGGCCGGTCGGTGAGGCGTCTTTAGGCGGCAGTTTTTTTCTGGTCGCGGCAAGCGATGAAGCCGAAGCTGATCGGATTGTTGGTGGTGACCCGTATTTCAAGAGCGGGCTTTACGGACGCATCGAAAAAAGCGAGTTCACGGCATCGGCCGGCCGTTGGATGGGCGGCGTGATTTGGGAATCGGCGGATGAGATTCGCCAATACGCAACAAAAGCGCGTCCTGTTACCGAGTCGTAGCAGGCCGCATCTGTTTCGATCGATTAGCCCACCACACCGCTGTCACGCAGTGCAGCGAGTTTCGCAGCATCAATCCCCACCTCGGCCAGAACATCATCCGTGTGTTGGCCTGCCAACGGCACATCACGGCGTGCGCCCAGTCGCTGCCCGTCCATTTGCACCGGCAGTGCCGGCAGCTTGGTTGCGGCGCCATCAGGAACAGTAACATCGAGCAACCCGCCGGCGGCATTCAAATGCGGGTCATCGAAGAGCTCTTCCGGACGGGAAACAGGCGCATAGGGCAGCCCGACTTGATCAAGCTTCGCCATCAGGGTTGCCTTATCAAGACTACCTAACACCTCACGCACCTTGGGCAGAATAACGTCGCGTTTGGCCACACGGGCCGAATTCTCATCCAATGAGCGATCCGCCTGAAACTCGGTGAGTTCGAAAAACTCGCAGAACTGCTGCCACTGGCCATCACTCACTACAGCAACAAAAACCTGCTCGTCATCGGCTGTATCGAAAATATCGTAAATCGCCCAAGCGGAGATCCGAACCGGCATTGGGCGAGCCGCTTCGCCGGTAACGGCCAGTTGGGCCATGTGCTGCCCGACCAAAAACGCAGTGGTCTCGTATAGCGCGCTCGTGACCTGTTGTCCTTTGCCCGTTCGATGGCGTTGTTCGACGGCAGCCAACACACCAATGACCGCGAACATGCCGCCGGTGACATCGATGACAGAAGCGCCAGCACGCAATGGCCGACCCGGCGGGCCCGTCATATAAGCCAATCCACCCATCATTTGGGCAACTTCATCGAGCGCTGTGCGTTGCTCGTAAGGCCCGGCAAGGAAACCGCGCGATGAGCAGTAGATCAGCCCGGGATTGTTTTCGCTGAGCTTTTCATAGGACAAGCCCAACCGATCCATTGTGCCGCTGCGGAAATTCTCGATCAGGATATCGGCATCAGCCACCAGATCACGCACGATAGCGAGCCCTTCGGGTGCTTTGACGTCCACGCAGATACTACGTTTGTTCCGGTTGTACATGGCAAAATAGCCGGCTCCTGACCCGCGTAACCGCCGGGTTTTGTCGCCGCCGGGTGGCTCCACCTTGATCACATCGGCCCCAAGATCGCCGAGGATCAAGCCCACCGAGGGACCCATCACCATGTGTGATAACTCAACGACTTTTAGTCCCGCCAACGGGGTTTGTTCATCACTCATTGACGTTTTCCAATCGTACATTCCTCACGTGGCTGGCCTGTCGCACAGGCGTCATTTGTTATAACATTATAACAAATTAGCTATGGGCGCTACGGCGCAGGAAAACATGCAAGCTGACGTTTTGATAAGCGAAGTCGGTCCACGCGACGGGCTACAAAATTGCCAATCAATCATGGCGACGGAAGCGAAGTGTCGCTGGATTGACGCCCAAGCTGCCTGTGGTTTTCGCGAGATTGAGGTCGGCTCCTTCGTACCCGCGAAAATCTTGCCGCAATTGGCGGATACCGCCGATGTTGTCAGGCATGCCCAGTCGATTCAGGACCTGGAGATCGCCGTTCTAGTACCCAATTTACGGGGCGCGGAAAATGCATTAGCCACTGGCGTTCACAAGATCACGGTTCCGTTGTCGGTTTCCGAAACGCATAGCTTAAAAAACGTGCGGCGCACCCATGAGCAGATGTTTGACGAGATTCGCCGTATTCGCGCGGCGATTGATGCGCTGCCATCTGACGAACGCCCTCACCTGGAGGGCAGCCTGTCGACCGTCTTCGGATGCACGCTGGAGGGCGCCATTGACGAGGCGCAAATCTTACGGATCGCCGAAACACTGATGCAGTGTGGGTGCGACGAGGTCGGGCTCTCAGATACGACCGGCTATGCCGACCCGGCAGCGGTGACGCGTCTTGTAAAATCCGTTCGTAGCGTTGTCGGAGAAAAGCATCTGACCGGCATTCATTTGCACAACACCCGTGGTCTCGGGCTCGCCAACGTTATCGCAGCGTTCGAGGCCGGGCTCACAACATTCGACTCATCGCTTGGCGGATTAGGCGGTTGCCCGTTCGCGCCCGGCGCCAGCGGTAATATCGTAACCGAGGATCTGGTGTTTATGTTTGAGGCGATGGGTGTCAACACCGGCATCGATATCGAAAAACTATTGTCTGTTCGCCAAATCATTGCAACAGCACTACCGGATGAGCCACTCTACGGATTCACGCCGGACGCAGGTTTGCCGCTCGGCTTTGACAGTCAGCGGAAATCAGCATGACCATAGGACACAGATGAGCAACAAGTACACAGAGTTCAAATACGGTTGGCCCGTCGTCGTCGCATCGATGTTCGGCATCGCACTCGGTATGTCGCCGCTGCCCTTCTATACGCTCGGCGTCTTCATCGGACCTTACACTCAGGAGTTCGGGTGGAGCGTTGACACCATCCTGAGTGCGTTCACCGTCTTCACATTGTGCGCGATGTTTCTCGGACCTACCGTCGGCCATCTCGCTGACAAGATCGGGGTGCGGAAAGTGGTGCTGGTTGCCATTCCCCTATTTTCGCTGGGCCTAATGGCGATGGCGTTGAACAACGGCTCCGTCGTACTTTATCTATTCCTTTGGGGTTTGCTGGCGACATTGGGCGTTGGCACGTTACCGATCACCTTCACTCGCGCCGTCAATCGTTGGTTCCATGACTCGCGCGGACTGGCGCTGGGCATCGCCTTGATCGGCACAGGCCTTTCAGGTTTCTTATCGAAACTTCTGGTCGCAGCATTGATTCCTGTTGTCGGTTGGCGCGGCGCTTACGTCGGGTTAGGCCTCCTTCCCTTGTTGATTTCATGGCCTATTGCATTCTTCATGTTTCATGATACCGATGACGAGAAAGCAAAGAAAAGGGTCGAAGCACTCGCGGCAGCCCGGGAAATCAAGTTGTCACCAAACCCGGGTGGCATGGAGCTTGGAGAGGCCCTAACGAATTGGCGGTTTTGGCTTTTAGCGTATTCGTTCCTACCGCTCTCGTTCATCATCGGCGGACCGATACCGGGTATCGAACACATCATGACCAACGAAGGCTTTTCAACAGAACAAGCCGTCGCATTGGGCACCTTCGTACCGCTGTCGGTCGTCGCGGGCAGACTTATCGGCGGCATATTGATTGACCACTTCTGGGCACCCGCCGTTTCGGCAATCATCTTGACGATGCCAATCCTGTTTTGTCTTGTAATCCGCAGCACTGATCCTTCATTTGCGATGGTCGCGATGGGCAATATCTCGCTCGGGCTGGCTGCCGGCGTTGAGTACGACTTGCTCGCCTTCCTGGTCTCGAAGTACTTCGGGTTAAAACGGTATGCGGCAATCTATGGATTCATGTATGCGATTTTTGGGCTCGGCGCGGGCTTCGGTCCATGGTTGTACGGCCTATCGTTTGAAGCGACCGGCAGCTATGACACCATTCTTGGCTACGCTTTGTTTGTGATCCCGCTCGCGGCACTGCCACTGTTAGCACTCGGCCGCTATCAAACCTACCCGCCTGAGGATTAGTGGCCGTCAACGATCTCGAACAACGTGCCATCGGGCGCGGCTACGGTCGCCGATCGTCGACCGGCGTAAACGCAGGAGTCATGAACTGCGGGCGGTGCCGTCCACAATGGCTCACAGTTTGCAGCAACTTGCTCGAACTGCGGATGCATAAACGTACCGATACTAACCCCCGGGTACAGAAAAGCGCCTTGCCGCTGCCGTGTCGTCGCCGCAGCGGGATACTGGTCTAACTCCAGGAACACATCTTTCTCGTGAATCATCGTTGCGATGACGTGTTCGGTCGCTTCCGGTTGACCATAGGCTTTGGAAATCATCGTGTAAACCAGTGCCATGCTTGATCGACCCACGTCCAAACAAAGATGCGCTTTGATCCACTCACGTGATAGCGCCAAATCGCTGCATCCCATCACCAGAATAAAGAGACTGTCGATCAGCGATGACGCGCGCGGTAAATCAAAGTCGGGCAAATCGCTCCGGATTTCCGTGAAATAAACGATTTCGTTATCCGGGCCGCGAACCTGCATCGGCAGAATGGCTGACAACCCTTCAATCGCCTGCGGCGGCCCGATGATTTCAAATGGAGAGGTCGCCATTCGTTCGGCAACGGCATGCACATCATTGACGCAGATCTCGATCGCATTCCATCCGAAGGTGCGGAGTGGACGATAATCCGCATGTGCGGGCGCCTGCACCAGTCGTAAGTATACTGCTCGACCGCTAGCCGGTTTCAGCACTGTGAACGGCGCACCGGCCGAATCTGGCGCCCGCCAGCTCCGGGCGAGCAGTGGCGAAAGTTCGCCTTGCTCGACACACTGATAATCAAGCCAACGGCAATAGCGATCCGTCGCTGCCTCGATGTTAGTCACGCTCAGCGTTGCACAACGGATCAGTTGCATAGGTAACCTGATAAGTCTATGAATAAATTGTATTAAAGTCGTAACAAACATACAATTTCGATCGCGTTTGCTAGGGACGGCTTTGAGATGAGTAACCGATGAACGAAAGAATAGATTATTGGCGTGCCATCGCGCTGCAAACACGCTGCGATGCCGTCAATGGGCAAAGTATCGACGATGCCCGCGCCATGATGATGCGCTCCATCACCCGCATTGATCGTCAAATAGCCGGCGCAAAGGGTTTTATTGGCCCGGACTCCAGGCTAGTTGTTCTCCCGGAATATTTTCTAACCAGCTTTCCGATGGGCGAATCCATACCGGAATGGTCTGCGCTTGCCGCCTTGCAGCAAGACGGGCCTGAATACGATGCACTCAGCGAAATCGCCCAGAAGCATCATCTATTCTTAGCGGGCAACGCCTATGAAGTCGACCCGCACTTCGAAAACCTATATTTTCAAACGAGCTTCCTGATCGACGACACCGGTGAAGTAGTTTTACGATATCGACGCCTGCAGTCACTGTTTGCACCCTCGCCCTATGATGTACTGACCCGTTATCTGGAACGCTATGGCGAAGAGGCGTTGTTTCCCGTTGCCGATACGACACTCGGCAAGATTGCAGCAATCGCGTCCGAGGAAATTCTCTACCCTGAAGTTGCACGATCGTTAGCCATGCGTGGTGCCGAAGTTTTTGTGCATTCCACGAGCGAAGTAGGCAGCCCCAAACTGACCACCAAAGACGTCGGCAAGCGTGCGCGTGCGTTCGAGAACAATGCTTATGTTGTCTCTGCCAATAGCGCATCGATCGTCGGCATGTCCGTCCCTGCGGCATCCACCGATGGCATGTCGAAAATTGTCGATTGGCAAGGCAACGTGCTCGCCGAAGCGGGCTACGGCGAATCGATGGTGGCGAATGCTGAACTGGACTTGGCCGGGTTACGTCGCTGGCGTCGGCGACCGGGCATGCAAAACATGCTGGCACGCCAAAAGCTTGGCATCTTTGCCGAGACGTATGCTGATCAGTCCGACCGGGATGCGCTGCTCAAAGACGGCAATGTCATTACGCCAAACCGCAGTCATTTTGCGGAAGCTCAAAAAGCCCGTATTCAAAAGCTCATTGATGACGGCATTATTTGAGTAACAGCGCACACAATTAGAAAAAAACCTGCCGATCGCATCTGACGCACGCGAGCCTGTGCGATAATCCAAGGCTTCACGGGTTGCCTTGTCGTAATGATGAATTCCATTCTGAAAATCACCATAGCGTGCGGTTTTCTGTTGCTTGCCGGAAACGTCGCTTACGCTGCCGAGCGGGTATTGGTCATCGGCGCCACGCACGACGACCCTCAAGCCCAACATGCCGTCATGCGACCGATCGCAGACTATGTGCAAGAAGCGCTGAAACCTTATGGCATCGAGAGCGTCGAGGTACTGGTCGTGCCGAATCGTCGCCAGATGGTTAACCTGCTTCGCGACGGTCGGATTGATTGGGTCAGCGAAACCCCATTTGCAGCCGTTTATTTACATGAACGGGCTGGCGCCGAATATCTGGTGCGCAAGTGGAAAGATGGTACGCAATCGTATCGCAGCATTTTCTTCGCGCGGAAAGACCGTGGCATCGACAAGATCGAAGATTTGGAGGATCGGATTGTCGCCTTCGAACATCGTAATTCGACATCCGGTTTTTTCATGCCGGCATCCATGATGAGCGCGCTCGAGTTGACCCTGGATGGCCTCGCCACGCCCAGAGAAACACCGAAACCTGAAACCTTCGGCTATGTGTATTCAGGTAATGAGTACAACACGGCAATGTGGGTTCACAAGGGCTTGGTGGATGCCGGTGTTTTGAGCGATAGCGACTGGAAAGATCGTAATATTGTTCCTGTTGAGTTTCTTCAGGATATGCAGATTTTTGCGGCTTCCGAGGAGCTACCGCGTGCTATCGAGTTGGTACGCGGCGGTCTGGATCCAAAACTCAAAAAGGCGTTAAAGAACGTCCTGATGTCCTTGCACGAAGACGAGGCCGCGACGAATGCACTGGCCGCCTATGATCGAACCGCGAAATTCGATGCATTGACCGATGAGTCACTGATGGCACTGCAAGGCATCACCGAAAAGCTTCCCGCCTTCCGAGAGCAGTTTCCTTAATATGAAACTTAAGCTAACAGCGCGTTATGCACTCGTGATCACCAGCACCGTGCTGGTTGTTGTGGCAACCTTCGGTGCGCTGTTTGTGCATCAGTTGGAACAAACCGGCGAAGACCTGCGCAATGAAAGCGCCAGCGCTTTGCAACGGAGCCTGACCGAACAAATTACGGTACGCGGCGATGATATTGGCGCCATCGTCGCGCAACGCTCTGTCAACGCGCTCTATGCATTAGATATGCGTGAAATGCGCGAGATCATCAACGAGACGATGCAAATCGACGGCGTGGAGTCGGTCGTCATTCTCGACGACCAGAGCAATATCGTGCATGACGGTAGTGCCCATGTGGCCAGTTACGGCCAGGCGCTAACCATGCCGCAAGGTGACAGCAACGACGACCCTGAACAGCAACATATGATGACGCCTATTTTCTTGGGTGAGCAAAAGCTCGGTAGCGTGCATTTGATGATGTCGCTGACGCCGGCCTTAGTGCAGGGGCAAGCCATCAATCGGGAGCTGGCAAAATTATCCGCACAACACCGGCGAGACGCCATCAAGCACGTCATTGGATATGCCGTCTTGACGTTATTGGCCGGCTTGCTACTAGCCTGGATCGCAGCGAGACATTTCGCGCGACCGATCCTGGCATTGGCGAGTTATGCGCGTGCCAGTGGTCAAGGTCAAACCGCCGCGCTACCCGCTAAGGGGCGCGGTGATGAAATTGGATGGTTAGCCGGCAGTATTGAACAGATGCGCCGGGATTTAACCCAGTCATCCGGCGAAGCCGCTTACTTGGCTTATCACGACAGCCTCACCCGACTTCCTAACCGGGCATTTCTAAAAAGGCATCTGACCGAGTCCATTGACCGCAGCCAGCGTGATGGCGGCATGGTCGCGTTGCTTTTCATCGATCTTGATGACTTCAAGAAAGTGAATGACACGCTCGGTCATGAGGCTGGCGATGCGTTTCTGATTGAAGTCGCCGAC
Source organism: Woeseiaceae bacterium (assembly GCA_045110335.1). Taxonomy (GTDB): domain Bacteria; phylum Pseudomonadota; class Gammaproteobacteria; order Steroidobacterales; family Woeseiaceae; genus CALBPI01. The sequence goes on along the minus strand of JBGCGB010000020.1, from coordinate 72,516 downwards.
CGACTGACCGCCATGGTCAATCAATACAATGCCAAGAAAATTTGCCGTACCAGCCTGGCGCGACTGGGTGGCGATGAATTCACGATTACGATGACCCACATTGACGGCAAGCAACCAGCTGAAGCGATTGCCAATGCCGTCATTGAGTGCCTGCGGGAACCCATCATTATCGACAATCAGTCTTTCAAAATCGGGGCGAGTGTCGGCATCACCCTGTGCCCAACCGATAGTGACGATCTAAACACACTGCTCCGGTACGCCGACCGCGCAATGTATCGTGCCAAACAAGACGGCAGAAATACCTTTCGCTTCTTCGAACGCGGTCGGGACGGGACAGCCACCCGCGAATCCTCGCTGGAAACCGATCTCGAGCAAGTATTGTTCGATCGGGGACTTGATCTGCACTACCAACCGATCGTTGATAGCAAAGACGGGACGGTCGTCGCGGTCGAGGCTTTCGCTCGTTGGCACCATCCGGTGCTCGGTTACGTACAGCCGTCTAGGTTCGTGCAGCTAGCCGAACAGACAGGTCGCATTGAACATCTCGACAAGTTCGTGATCCATCAATTGATCAAAGACCTCAATGCCATCAGGGAAGCCGGTTTCACCAAGCTTCAAGCGGCCGCCAATGTCGCTTCGTTGCATTTGAACAATGCGGCACTGTTTGGCCAGGTCGAAGCGGCTTTGGAACAATACGGTCTAGACGGTCATCTTATTCGATTAGAAGTTCGCGAAAAAACCGTGATGCGTCATCTCGAACATGCTGCCACCAATATCCAGCGACTACGTGATTTGGGCGTTAGTATTTGGATCGATAACTTCGGCACCCGGATTGCAACACTGAAACATATCGACATGCTGCCGGTCAGCGGCATCAAGATCGACAGTGAATTCATCGATGGCATTTCCCAAGGTGAAAACGCGAGAATTGTCACACAAGCCATCACCGACATGTGTCACAACATGCATCTGCCGGTAGTAGCCGAAGCCGTAGAACATCCGGAACAGCTCGAGTTTCTTCGCGAGATCGGTTGCGACTATGCGCAAGGCTATCTTTTCGCCAGACCGATGCCGTTGAAAGAGTTGCTGGAATATCTCAACCAACACTGCAAGCGCGGCGACGACAAGGTGCTGATACTCAAGGATCACTTCGGCTAAGTTGTCCCATAATTATAACATTATGATATTATCCGACGGATTCAATAGCGTATCTGCCGGAGATCTTTTGTGGCCGAACAACAAACCCGAGTCGCCCTAGCTAAGTACCCTGACGGTGTTCCTGTCGAATCAGATTTCGAGGTGACCACCGGCGCTATTCCAGAGGCCGCCCGAGGTCAAATACTGGTTCGCAACCAATATCTTTCGCTCGACCCGTTCTTACGTGGTGTTATCAGCGGCCGACAGATCTATGCCACTAAAGTGGAACCTGGCGATACGATGCCTGGCAATACCGTGGGTGAGGTGATTGACTCGCAGCATGCCGGTTTTTCGAAAGGCGACGTCGTCGTTATTGATGGTGGCTGGCAGCAGTACGTCGCCGTCGACGGTGATACTGCCAGAAAAGTCGATGGCGATGAAGATTTGAGATCATTGAGGGTCGGCATCCTCGGCATGCCTGGCCTGACCGCATACGCGGGGCTTCTGCGATTGGCAGAGCCCGTTGCCGGAGACACCGTGGTTGTGTCCGCAGCTTCCGGGCCGGTTGGTAGCATGGTCGGGCAAATAGCCCGCCTGAAAGGCTGCCGCGTGATTGGTATCGCAGGATCGCCCGAAAAATGTGGTTGGGTGGTTGATGAACTGGGCTTTGACGGCTGCATCAACTACAAGACCGAAAACCTTGAAGAACGGCTCGCCGCACTTTGTCCGGACAAGATTAACGTCTACTTCGACAACGTGGGTGGCGATACGTTGACCGCCGTTTTGAAACATCTGGCTTTGGGTGCGCGCATTACGTTGTGCGGCATGATTACCCAATACAACAGCGCGGTGACGCCACCAGGACCCAACCTCGGCCCGGTCATTGGTGCGCGAGCGATCATGAAAGGTCTGGTCGTTTACGATCACTACGATCTTTGGGATGAATTTTCCAAAGAAGCATCCCAATGGGTGCGCAGCGGAGACATACAACATCGCGAAGTCAGAAGCGAAGGACTCTCGCAAGCAGCCATCGCCTTTTGTCGCCTGATGCGTGGTGAGAATTTTGGCAAAGAACTTGTCGTGATTGAGTAACGCTATGATAACCAGCTATTCCATTTGGCTAATCGTTCATCTCCTGCTCTTTGCTTATTGGCTTGGTGGTGATTTGGGTGTGTTTTATTCAAGTTTCATTGTTGTGGATGAAAAGCGACCCATTGACGACCGAAAAACGGCCGCCGGTATTCTGGTCGCGCTGGATCGAATCCCTCGCGCCTGCCTCATCCTGATGCTGCCCGTCGGCGTCTCGCTCGCCAGTAGCATGGGACAAATTATCATTCCCGCCGGCGCACTCGGCGCGTTATGGATGCTGACCGCCGTTTGGCTGGTCATGCTGTGGAAGATTGAAGCCACTCACAATGCGACGTTAACGAAGATTGATGCGGTCATTCGTATTGTCGTCATTGCCAGCCTTGTCGGATTTGCGATTGCCGGCCTCAACGGGTCAGCAACGGTGCTCAGCGACTGGGTTGCATTGAAAATGTTGTTGTTCGCAACGGCCATTGCTAGCGGCCTAATGATACGACGCGTCTTCGCGCCATTTGGCCCGGCTTTTGGTCAATTGGTCACGACCGGTTCTACTCCTGACATTGAACGAACCATCGACACCAGTTTGAAAAAGGCGCGACCATTTGTCATCTTGATTTGGGGGTGCCTGATCGGCGCCGCCGCTGTTGCCGCAATCAAGCCCAGTTTTTAGGACAAAAGACATGCAAGCAAACGTATCCCCATCCGCCGGCTTCGTCGATGCATTAGTTGCCGCGGTTGGCACAGATTCAGTCATCACTGACGAACAAGAACGCGCTTTTTACTCGCAAGATATCTACCGCAAAGGCGCCACCGTCAACGCTATCCTTAAGCCAAGCGATACCAAGATCTTGCAGGCAGCGCTCAGCGTTGCCCATGAGCACGGCGTCAAAGTGATTACCCGTGGCGGTGGCATGTCGTACACCGACGCGTATCTGGCCAAATCCGAAAATACATTGATGATCGATAGTCGCGCCATGAATCGCGTTCTGGAAATCAATGCCGAGGACATGTACGTCACTGTCGAAACGGGTATCACGTGGCGCGAGCTGAATGCCGCGCTTGCACCGCATGGCGTACGCACACCGTATTGGGGGCCCTTGTCCGGCATGCGCGCTACCGTCGGCGGCGCGCTATCGCAAGGCAGTGTATTCCTGGGGTCAGGCAAACACGGATCAGCCGCGGACAATGTTCAATCAATGGACGTTCTGTTAGCTGACGGCACACTTGTGCGCACCGGATCCGCAACCAACCAATACGCGACACCGTTCTACAGAAACTATGGGCCGGACCTGACCGGCCTGTTCACCGGTGATTGCGGTGCGCTCGGTATCAAAGTTGCCGCGACGCTCCCGTTGAAAAGAATTCTACCGGCCGTTCGTCATGCATCGTTCGGCTTTAAAGACCACGCTTCCATGATGAACGCAATGGCCGAAGTTGCCCGCGAAGATCTCGTCAGCGAGTGCTTCGCTTTTGACCCGGGTTTGCAAGAAATTCGCTTGAAGCGTTCGAGCATGACCGAAGACGTCAAATCATTAGGCCGTGTCGTCAAAGCATCCGGATCACTGATAGAGGGCCTGAAAGCCGGCGCCAAAGTCGTCGCAGCCGGACGAGACTTTCTGAAAGACCTGCCGTTCTCCATGCACGTCACGTTAGACGCACGTACTGAAGATGCCGCCGACGAACAGCTGAATGCCGTACGCAAAATCGCCGCGAATGGCGGCAAGGAAGTCGAAGCAACCATGCCAAAAGTGATGCGCGCCGACCCGTTTGCCAATGTGAATTCCATGCTCGGTCCGAATGGCGAGCGATGGGTCCCTGTACATGGCATTTTTGCATTGAGCCGAGCCAAGCAAGTCTATGAGCAGGTGACGGCGGTTTTCGAAAAGCACCGCGAGGCAATGGACGCGCACAAGATCGACCACGGCGCGTTGATCTGTTCAATCGCCACCTCGGCCATTCTTGTAGAGCCCGTCTTGTATTGGGAAGACGAGCAAATGACTATTCACCAACGTTTTCTGGGCGAGGACTATCTGTCGGGATTGACGAACTTCCCGCGCAGCGAAACCGCGAGAAAACTGGTCGACGACTTACGCCATGAGATTACCGAGGTGTTACATACCAACGGTGCAACGCATTTCCAGATCGGCAAACACTATCCGTACAAACAGGACATGCAGCCTGGCGCTGAGCAGTTGTTAGAAGCCATCAAAAAAGCCGTCGATCCCGACGGCCAGCTAAACCCCGGATCGTTAGGGTTAGAATAGCGTATTGCCGGGCTGGAACCAGCCCGGCAATTTAACTCGAATTCAGTCTCTTTTGGGCGCGACGCGCTCACCATCCTGAATACGTTTGTAATAGATCCAACTCGTTTCATTGCGACGCTCGTCATCGGCAGGCGGTGGCGCCACGTAATCGGGGAAGTACTCATAGATTTCCGCCTTCATCGTCTCGGACAGATCATCCCAGCTGTCGAGTTTCTTGCCTGATGCGTGCACGTACAAGAGCCCTTCCCGCCCCTGCATGTTCATCCACGGCAGCCATGTCGACATTCTTACCCAGCCAACATGCGTACGGGCTGTCGCACCTTCTTCCGATAGCAAATCCGCGCTGTCACCAAAGAAGTTAAACATCTCGGTCGCATGATAAGTGCCACCGATTTGCTTCTGATATTCACTGGCTAACGGATTCGGATAGAACAACGGCACCGTCGTTTGCTGCCGCCATGTTGCACCTTCGATAACTCCAGGCCATTGCGCTGGCTTGCCATCGCGACCGGTTTCGTATTGCGCAAAGTTAACGGGATCGTTAGCGACATGCAGAACATCAACCGTTTCACCGGTGTAAGGATTCTCCCATGTACTCAACACTTCACCGGTGTCCGGATCTTTGTACAACATGATCTCGCGGGAGACCATTTTGTAACCATCGCCACGCTTCTCATCACTGACCGCCGTGCATTGCCGAACATTCATCCCTTCAATAGCAAAGAGCTTCTTGTCACGCTGACCTGCTTTGCGCACATACATATTGCCAAACCAATTGTAGGTAACCGCTTGACCGTCAGTCGCAGAACACTGCACTTTACGTGAAATCGTCATCGCATCGGTTGGATCATTGGGATCAAGCTCGGCCTGTGCAGGCACACTGAGGAGCGCCCCCACCAGCAGTAGTACTTTGTATTTCATTGTTCCTTCTCCTTTCAATTCGTAGCCCATGGCAATAATAAATCGCGCTGTTTTCGAGCCGCGTCGATATCACGCTTGAAACCCAAAGTTTCACTAATCGCATCCGTACCCTCAAGCAGGTTCTTCCGCTGACGCGCCGGGATCGAAAAAGGTATCTGCACGGCTGCCGCACCGATCAGATTATTCTCAAGATCAACGGTCACTTCATGGACTAGTGCCAAGTCTTCCAACGTCTTGATGTCAGCTATACCCAATGTGATCGGTAACAAACCATTGCGAAAACAGTTCGCTTCAAAAATCGCGCCGAACGAACGCGCAACGATAGCGCGAATACCAAAGTCGTCGAGCGCCCAAACGGCATGCTCGCGCGAGCTGCCACAACCAAAATTTTGCCCCGTCAACAAAATGGATGCCAACTGATAACGTGTTTCGTTTAAAACGAAGCGAGATTTCGGCATCGTTAATGCCTCGTCTTCATAGCGCCAGCCTGCGAATAACGCCTTGCCCAATCCAAGTCTCGAGACCCGACGCATTTGCCGGGAGGGGATAATGGCATCGGTATCAATGTTGTCGCGAATCAATGGCGCAGCGACACCGGTATGCTTAACGAATGGACGCACGGCTAAATCGCCTCATCCAATACGGGGCGCGCTTCCGGAAGACTGATCGCGCCGGCAATCGCACTCGCCGCGACCGTCGCCGGACTGGCCAAGTGGGTTTTGATACCCGGCCCTTGTCGACCTTCAAAATTTCGATTGGTGGTTGAGATCACGCGAGATCCCGGGGCGAATCCATCTCCACCCGCATAAAAACACAATCCGCAACCCGCTTCGTGCCACTCAAAGCCAGCCGACTTAAAGATCTCATCGAGGCCTTCAGACTCTGCCTGTAATCGCGTCTGCGTAGAACCAGGCACGCACATGGCGCGCATCCCATCAGCGATCTTTTTGTCTTTGAGGATGGCCGCCGCAATGCGTAAGTCTTCGATGCGAGCATTGGTGCAAGAGCCAATGTAAGCCGCATCGAGCGACAAGCCTTGCAGGGATCGTCCGGGCACGACATCCATGTACAGCAATGCGCGTGACAGATCTTTGTCAGCGCCCGGCTCTGGAACCGGCTCACCCAGAGGGAGCGCATGCTGCGGGCTGGTTCCGTAAGTCACGAACGGTCGAATCTCGTCGCAGTCAATGACAATTTCATGATCAAAGGAGGCTGCAGCGTCAGTGGCTAACGCGAGCCATTGATTCGCATATTCATCGAACTCGTCTGCTGCCAAAGACGACGAGTTCTCCTTTAGATAAGCGAGCGTTATTGCGTCAGGCGAGACGCTGCCGCTAAACGCCGAGAACTCGACAGCCATGTTGCACAACGTAAACCGTCCGGCCATTGGCAATGCATCGATAGCAGGTCCGGCAAATTCGATATGGTAGCCGCTGCCACCTTTTGCACCGTATCGACCAATCAACGCAAGAATGAGATCTTTGGCAGCGGCGCCATACTGCAGCCGCCCCTCGCAGCGAACTCGCAGCGTTTTCGGCACTTTGATGCGTAACGTTTCGGTGGCCAACGCATGCTCGCAATCTGTCGTACCAATCCCGAATGCCAACATACCCAATGCACCCAGCGTGCAGGTATGTGAATCAGGACAAACTAACGTAAGACCGGGTAACGCGAAACCCGTTTCCGTGGACACCAGGTGACTGATGCCTTGCGCGGCGTCATTCACATCGACAAGACGAACACCGGCATCACCAGCGGACTGTCGCATCGCTTTAACAAACGCTTCGCCATTGGGTACTGATGTGGCGTCACCTCGCCCAGGCAATGTTGAGACAATATGATCCATCACGGCCATTACATTGGCCGGATTAGCCACCTGGCGACCGGCACTTTCCAGCGCTTGGAGCGCCAGCGTCCCCGTTCGTTCGTGCATGACAATCCGATCGATCAGGATAAGCGCCGACCCATCATCAAAGGTACGCACAGTGTGCGCATCCAGCAGTTTGTTGAACAACGTTCTAGGCATCTAGACTGGTTTTCGCTCTTCGGAGAATATGTTATAAGACTATAACATTATAGCATCGGATTAGAGGATACCGCATGAGCAAAACGCTAAAAGAGCAACTCCCTATACTTGCTCGTCACGAAGGGGTCTGGGACGGTTATTATCGTTACTACGATATCGACGGGAATAAGATCGACGAGCATCGCTCACGCCTCTTGTGTCGGTTTCCGGATGACGACAGCTACCATCAAACCAATCTGTACTTTTGGAAAGATGGCAAAACAGAAGTCCGTGACTTCCCCACCAAAGTCGAAGGCGGCCGAATGATTTTCTATACGGAGATCGATGGCTGGGCAGCAGACGAACCACTGGATCACAATAAGCGAACGGTACTGCTGAACTGGAAACGAAAAGACGATCCGGACATCTATCTTTACGAGATGATTCAGATCAGCGATTGTGGAAAGTATCGGTCACGGACCTGGCAATGGTTCAGAGCCGGTCTGTTGTTTCAACGCACACTGGTCGATGAGCAACGTATTTCCAATGACTGGGCATCTTTCGATGGCAAAGAGTTTAGTTACGACGAGATCGCCAAGAACAATTAGACCGCATAGAAAAGGGCCGCTTGTCGAAAGACAAGCGGCCCTTTTCAATTCTGCGAATCCGTTATTTACTGGAACGTAATACGGACAGGCATTTCAAGACCATTCGCAGTTGGCTTGATCGCAACATCTTCGCGATCAAAGACTTCAGCGTACAGCTTCATCATGTCGTCGTTCGCTTCCAACAACTTCACGACATCAGCGTCGGCATCGCCCTCGGCCGCTTCGATCTTGTCCATCGCTGATTTCTGAACGTCATTGATCATGGTCATATAAGCCGCCATATCAAATGACATCGCCATCAGAACCGGCTCGCCGGCATCTGTGGTTTTGACCATTGATGCGACCTTCGATGACGCGCCTTTTCCTGATGCAACACTCAACAAGTTTTCGCTCATGGCAACGAAAGCTTCGCCGTTGTAGCCGGTCAGCAACTCTTGTGGAATCTGGACAGATTCACCATCAGCGGACAGCTCCATCATCGCCAGCGGTGGTACAAACATCTGACCCATTTGAACCAACCCTTCGACATTATCGAAAGCCAGCATCAGGCTTGCGTCAATCGAATCAGGAACGCTTGGGTTAGTCAGGTCAATACCGTGAAGGTTATCGAGTTCGAATGCGATACCTTTGAAGTTGTAAACAATCGGCGGCAATGGCTGGTTCAGACTTTCGACCATTTGCATGGCAGACATATTGAGATTGGCGAGTTCAGCACATTGGTAAGGGTCTTCAACAATAGAAGCCACTTTCGACTCAATGAACTCACGCAGGCCTTTCAGATTCACACCGAAGCCAAACTTCATCAACGCATCTGACTCAGTGGTCAGACCCGGTACACTGGAGGCTACCGGAACCAACGCTGTTGCGATGTCTTCGCGCATTTCGAAAACCGGCAACAAGCTCATTTCTTTGCCGGAAACGGCCGTGTAACCCATCGCAATACGCGGCATAACAGCCGCAATCGATTTGTACTCAGCCTTACAAGTTGCATCAATGTTGGCCGCCGGGTTTTCACCCACGAGCTCCATCAAGGCCTTGTCGAGACCACTCGGTCCGTCAAGAAAAGTTGCTGCCAGTTGCTCGAGATTGAAGTAACCCATGCCCTGGGGGATGTAGTTATACTTCGTCGCTAGTGCAGTCAACGTACCGGCGTCTTTCAGCGAGCTGGCAGGCTTCGAATCACCTAACAGTACGGCAAGATTGTCATCGGAGAACGTAGATGGCGCCAGCGCGATAACCAGCATATCGTCGCTGACCGCTGTCACGATTGCGATCTCTTCATTAATCTCAATGCGTTCGTAGTCGATGCCACCAGCTTTGCCGGCAACCAACTCAAACTCACGTTCTTTGGCAAGCTCTTTCAGGCGAGGCATAAACTTGTCAGCATCGGCCAAGGTTGAACGCAACACCGGCAAAACACCGTGTCCGTAAATGGCTGACGTAGAATTCAGATCCAAGCCAAACTCTTTCATGCGTTCCGGCTGGATGAACTCGTAAATAAAGCTCACGAATTCTACAATCGCCTGAGAGTTTTCATCAGGGTTATCGCCCGTAGATGCTGTCACACCTTCCATCATTGCCGTCATCATCTCGCCGGCTTGTTGTTGGAAAGGCTCCATCTTTTTCAAATAGTCTTTTGGCATCGGCGAAAGCGAAGCAAAGACATAAGGCGTATCTGCCGGCACGTAGGCCAACAAATCGGTACCAGGTGCATCTGCGACATCAGCCGGAGAATCTTTTTTGCCGCACCCAACAGCGAGCAGTGTCGCCGCCAGCAATGCGGATATCGGAAGTAGCTTCTTCACGTGTGTTCCTTATGGATGTAAATAATGAGTGATCAACCAGTAAGAATGCCGGATTCAACCGGCAATTACAGCTCCGAACGGGTATTTTGTGACAAGACTCGCGTATGTGGCCTCGTGCAGCCCTTTGCTAACCAATAGTTAGGTACGGAGAAGATGCCTACAATACCTAAAAAAACGTTAAAAATTATGTGTTTAAGCGCATATCACATCGCTTAGCGGAAAATTCGGGACAACTTAAGGGTTGTCGGCCCATCTAGTGCATCCGTTGCGCTCAAAACGAACCCTATAAGATCGTTTCCATGTGATAGCGAAACAGGTCCGAATTATAAAGTGCGACCAGTCGGTCGACGAGCTGGCCGTCGGCATCATAGGACAATCGATGTAGCTTCAACAGCGGCTTACCTGTGCGGATATTCAGCACCTCGGCAACATCTTTGGGTGCAGCGACGGCACTAAGACTTTGTTCAACGCGCGCGATGTTGATGTCATACATCTTGAACAGCTCGAGCCGCGCATGTTTCTCCATGCGCTTTTTCGTTAGCGTCCGGTCGAAACCCAACGACCAGGTTTCATAGTGACCAAATGGAACGTCTTCTTTGGTTCGAATCCGGCGGGCGTAACAGATTTTTGTCGTGCTGTCGGTCTTGAACAGTCCCTGCACTTGCCCGGTCGGCACGGCAAACGACAGTTCGAGCACTTTGACTTCAGTGTCACGGCCCATATGGCCGAGACTCTTCATTAAGTCGGTCAAAGGCGCATGAATCGTATCGGGCTGATAGCGGTGTTCTACGAACGTGCCCTTGCCGCGATGCCGGACCACCATCTTCTTGAGTGCGAGCTCATCAAGCGCACGGCGTGCCGTAATTCTGGAAACATCGAACGTTGCGGCCAGCTCTTTCTCGGACGGTATTTTGGCGCCGTTCGGTAACCGGCCGTCTGCAATTGAGTCATGCAAGATATTGTACACTTGGAAATAGAGTGGCGTCGGCGAAGACGCATCAATAGAGCGGTGGCCCAGTTTTTCCAAAATGTCGTCCATCAGCGCTTCCCAAGCTTCAACCCCTTCGTATGATGACAGAAGGCGCGGCTCGCTTCACAGAGTATACGCGAACTGGTGTCGTTTGACGTGATCGTCGGCGAACGTTCATTTTTTGAATGCGAAGATGACGGTATCGCGACAGCTCTCCAGCAGCGAACCTTGACATCAAGCGGACTTGCTAGCAACCATTAAGCCGGCAACGAGCAAGCCGCCCAAGGCCCACCAATCGACAAACACAACCCGCGCTATAGCGGCGTTGTAGTGACCAACCAAACGCGCAAGCACAATGAATGAGACGACGCTAACCAGACCAGCAATGATGACCGGTATTTGGTAGCGCGGTTTGAACGCTGAGACAGCGAGAAAAACACCGAGTACTCCAAATAACAACGCCCGGTGGCGCAACAATATTTCGAGATTCGAATCTGTCACGTCGAACCCATACAGGTGTTGCAAACGGTCCATGCCCAGGACGCCGATCAGCGGAAGCAGATGAAAAAAGCTGACCGCCAGGAGAATGCTGCTGGTAATGAATCGCTTCATCGACCCCTTCCTCAACATAGTCAACACAATCAATGTCACTGTGTTTGTGCGCTCTTTGCAATGACGTCGCATGTCATCGCAACAGGTTTGGCACCATACGACCGAGCAGTTGGGTACCGTGATCGCCCCGGCGATTCCGGGTAGCGGCGCGAATCATTGGGTTAGAACTTGCAGTACGCCTCGCGCTGCACGAGATTCAGAGCGAACAACATCTTGGCGACGCCGCATAACACGCCGCCGATCATCGCTAGCTCGACAATACCGGCATCGTCAAAATGAGCACGCAATGCGGCATAAGCCGACGCTGTCAGCTGCCCTTGCGCATTGCTCAGTTCCAACTGGTCAGCCAACTCGCATACCGCCAGATCAGCCCCTGCGAAATACGCATTATCGCGTTTCAGCAAAGCCTCGATATCGGTTTCGGTCAGTCCGGCTGCCAAAGCACTGTGGCGATTATTTAAGTTGCATGATCTGCAACCATGGGTAGATGACAAACATAGTCTCAAGATTTCTTTGTAACGCACGTCCACCTGACCGCCGTGAAACAACTTGCCATAGAAGTCATCGAAGAAGAATTCCGTGACCACCCCCGAGTTCGCGAGCACTTCGACGACATTTGCTTCGCCAGCTTGATGCATCGCTTTGTCGTAGCTAGCTGCCATACGTGCGTCAAGTTCCTCGCGAGCAACTCCCGGCATTCTGAAAGGCATCGTCGTCATTTCGCATTCCCCACGGCATTCGTGTCTTACTGATACCTCACAGGTTACTACGAACTTCACAGATAGCGGCAATCAGAAATAATGCGCCCACCGGTCGGGTCTTATCAGTAAGTCACTAAGGAATAGGCTATGAAACTGTCCATCGCCGTCATCATCATTGTCAGCTTTTTTGCCGGGCCGCCAGCCAATGCGGCCAAGCCCGCACCTGAGTTCACACAGCAAGCCGCTGAAGACTGGCTGAACTCGCCGCCGTTAACGCTGGCATCGCTCAAAGGCAAAGTCGTCTTGATCGATTTTTGGACTTTTGCGTGTTGGAACTGCTATCGGTCCTTTCCGTGGTTGAACACGTTAGAAGCCCAATTCGAAGGCAAGCCTTTTCAGGTGATCGGCGTTCATAGCCCCGAGTTCGAGTATGAAAAAGACCGCGAATCCGTTGCGCTGCAAATCGAAAAATTTGGTCTAAAGCATCCGGTCATGATCGACAACGCCCATCGCTACTGGAAAGCGATCGGCAATCGCTACTGGCCTGCTTTCTATTTAATTGATCAAGAAGGCAAGATACAGGAAGTGTTTATCGGCGAGACGCATACGGGCAGCAAACAGGCAAGACGCATCGAATCGGCGATTGAGAAACTCTTGTTGAAGCAATGACTCGCCGCCGAAAGGCACAGACGAATCTTCTGGTGTTAGTATCTTGTTGGGGTGAATAGCGTCAACAGGGAGACTCCAGGATGATTGAATTTACATTGAACGGTGAACCGGTCCGCTCTGATGCAGAGCCCGACACACCATTGCTCTGGGTCATTCGTGACGAATTGGGCCTGAAGGGTACAAAATTCGGCTGCGGCATCGCTCAATGCGGCGCTTGCACCGTCCATCTCGCCGGCGGCGCGACACGCTCCTGTCAGGTACCGGTCAAAGCGGCCAAAGGCCAGACCGTCAAGACCATCGAAGGTTTTGAAGGCGAACATCCGCTGCAAAAAGCATGGGTCGACGCACAAGTCCCGCAATGCGGCTATTGCCAGTCCGGCCAGATCATGCAAGCCGCGTCGCTACTGGAAACCAACCCAAACCCTTCCGATGAACAAATCAGCGAAGCCATGGCGGGCAATTTGTGTCGTTGCATGGCGTACAAGCGCATCCATGCAGCGATCAAAAAAGTCGCCTCGGAAGGAGGTGCCGCATGAGTCGCCCAGAAAAAATGACGATGCCCGTCAATCGCCGAAATTTTCTGGCGGGATCAATAGGTACCAGCCTGGTCATGGGGTTCGGTGCATTGGTTCCTGCGGGTTGTGCGCGTGAAGAAATCGCAAAAGAAGTCGCCAACCGGACCTTCTCACCCAATATCTGGTTCGAAATGGCGTCGGATGGCGCTACCAAGATCAACATCATCCGTGCAGAAATGGGCCAGCATGTCGGTACAGCACTAGCCAGAATCGTAGCCGACGAATTAGGCGTCGCCTGGGATACGGTGAGCATCGAGCATGTCGATTCAGATCCGAAATGGGGTTTCATGGTGACAGGCGGCTCATGGTCTGTGTTCCAAAGCTTTACCCCAATGTCACAAGCAGGGGCCGCCGGTCGCAAAGTACTGATCGATGCCGGCGCCAAATTGATGGGCGTTAACCCGACCGATTGTGTTGCTGCCAACGGCATCATTACCGCTGGCGACCAGTCCATCAATTATGTCGATGTCATCGCGAAAGGCGATATCGATCAAGTGCTGACCGACGAAGAAGTCGCTGCACTGCCGCTACTGCCCGCCGAACAACGCCAGTTTATCGGCAAGCCGGTCAAAGCTCTGGATATTCCGGCCAAATCCAAAGGCGAAGCGGTCTACGGCCTGGACGTCGAACGCGAAGGCATGGTTTACGCACGACCCGTGTTGCCGCCAACACGCTATGGCAGCAAAGTGATCTCTGTTGACGACAGTGCGGCGAAAGCAATTCGAGGCTATCAGCAGTTCGTCGAGATTTCGGATCCCAGCAATATGATTCAGGGATGGGTTGCGGTCATCGCAGATTCGTTCTGGAGCGCCAAGCTCGCCGCCGATGCGATTCAAGTCGAATGGGAAGCTGGTGAAACCGCCGATGTCACCGAAGCCGATATCCAAGCCAAGGCGCGCGAACTCGCTGCCGACAAAAACAGCGGCGGTTGGTTAATCGACGATGGCGATATCACGGCCGCTCAATCATCAGCAGCCGATTCCTTGGCAGCAAGCTACACCACGGCAAGCGCTCTGCACTTTACGTTGGAGCCCCAAAACGCCACGGCTGAGTTTGTCGACGGACACTGGCACATTTACGGCGGCAATCAATGGCAATCATTGATCTTGCCGTATCTCGCGAAATCCCTGGAAGTTGCCGAAACAGACATCACGCTGCACCAACAATATTTGGGCGGTGGTTTTGGTCGTCGCTTGTTTGGTGATCAAATGATTCCAACCGCGCTCGTCGCCAAACAATTGGGCAAGCCGGTCAAGATGGTCTTCACCCGTGAAGACGACAGTCGTTTCGATTGTATTCGATCGCCTTCCCTACAGGCTATGGAAGCGAGCTTTAACGACAATGGTGATCTAACCGGCATTGAACACGCGGCGGCCGCCGGGTGGCCAACCAAAGGCATGGCACCCGACTTCCTATTCGAAGGCACCAATGGCGGCAAAATTGACTCTTTCTCCATTAGCGGCGCAGACCATTGGTATACGTTGCCAGCCCATCGCGTCAGAGCGATTAACAATCCGTTGGCGCAGCAAACGTTCTTGCCCGGTTGGCTCCGGGCAGTAGGTCCGGGATGGACCGGCTTTGCTGTCGAATCCTTTATGGATGAGATTGCCGCCAAGACCGGGCAGGACCCCGTGCAATTCCGTTTAGACCGATTGGATGCGGCTGGCAAAAACGCTGGCAAAGCACCCGAGGCCGTCGGTGGTGCGACACGTTTGGCTCGCGTTTTGAAAGATGCGGCTAACCGAAGCGGCTGGGGTCGTGAAATGGGCGCCGATCGTGGACAAGGCGTCGCGGTTTGCGCCGGACAAGAACGGACGATGCCAACCTGGGTCGCCTGCGTTGCCGATGTTAGCGTGGATCGCGATAGCGGTGTCGTCACCGTAAACAAGATGACTTACAGCATTGATTGCGGCACGACAGTTCACCCCGATGGTGCTTTGGCGCAAGCAGAAGGCGCCGCGTTGTGGGGTGTGAGTCTGGCGCTACACGAAGGTACAGAGATCGAAGCGGGCCAAGTAAAGGCAAGAAACCTCGACACCTATACACCTTTACGCATGACCGACGTACCCGAACTCGACATCGAGTTTGTTGATGCCGGTGAGTTTCCGACAGGTCTTGGTGAGCCGCCGTTAATTGTTGCGGCACCGGCTATCGCCAATGCGATCTATGCAGCTGTCGGCGTTAGGGTTCGTGATTTGCCGATTAGGCCAGCGGCGGTCAAGGCCGCGCTAATCGCCTAAACAGCAAGAGACTATTCACTGACATCAGAAACGCTACTGTCGTAAGGCAGTAGCGTTTTAGGTGCACTCGTTCAACGCATGGCTCATGACCGCCTGAGCCAACAAGCCGCGTCGCGCTTGCGATGAAACCGAAGGCCACTGTTCTTTAGGATAAAGATAGCTCAGCGCTTCTGGATCCAGTGTTTCGGGATCACCTGCTTCGGCGACAAGCTTTTCTACCTGTTCCATGAAACAGGCTTGCTTGCGTTTAGAGAGTCGCCTCTCGACACTGCTGGGTAAATCCACTTGGAGCTCATTCATCGTCAGGGGACCCACTGCATCTTGATCGATCAGGAACATCGGGGGCTCTTTGGCATTGAGCTCGGCCAAGAATTCATCGGTGAGGACTTCAGGCGGCAGTTCTGGGGTGTCCATGCTGGGCACTGTAGGTTCCTGCTTCGCGCCGCAACCGATCATGAACAAACTGACCGAAATCAAAACCAATATCTTCATGTCGAATTCCCATAACAAACCGAAGCGGCTAACAACATCGTCACTTTCGGTGGTGGTTAAATGACGCTCGGATACCTTGAGGTGTCGCGAAAGAAAGCACAAGCACGCTCGTCACAAAATCGCTGTGATCCGAAAACTGCGGGTGCCAATGCCGAAACCGGCGTAGTCTTAGTGGATAAACGGCTAAACGCGATTAACGTTAGATGCACTGATGTCCAACAACCATAAGTCTCCGGACCTCGATACCTGCCCTTTCAACGATATCGGATCGGCGACGTAAGCCAACATCGATTCAGAGAAGCGGCGGCCGTCTTCAGTGACGATCAATAGCGCCGGATTATCGGCCGCATCACGCGCAAAGAAAGCGGGCGGTATGCCGCCCCGAATGCAAAGACTGGCACAAGCTTTATGCACTTTGCCTTCCGATGGTCGCATCGCACCGAACCAGCATTTGCTATCCAGAATTTCGCCAGCCAATTCCACATCGCCGACAAGCGTTGGCGTCGCGAAAAGCAACGCTGGTTCCACAGGCTTATCGCTCGCGCGTATCCAGTCGGCTTCATCCGAAACCGTGATCATCGCGTGATTACCGCGCTGGATCAGTGACCCATTGATCACAACGGCGCCCTCTCCAAAATTCTTCAATCGGGCGTCTACGCCGCACTTCGTCTGGCAAGCCAGCATCACCGTTCTTGGCGTGCCGTCGATGTCACAGGTTCGCAGCATCGGATACGGCGATGATGTGACAACGCCTTCGAAATCACGAAACGTCGCGAGGTCCCAGGTACCTTTGCCAACGGGCCGCTGCGCACCGGCGACGAAACCGGCAATGCCCGCTGTACCTGCCATTAAAGCAACCCCTGCGCGCAACAAAAAACGACGATCCTTATCAGGCGTTTCCGCCCAACCAATAAAAAAGTCTTTATCACTCATGATGTCGCCTCTAACATGCTCGGCGTTTGCAGGGTGCCCGGTGCGTCCGGTTCGGCCCGAACTTCGATATAGCCATCGACCAACCGGGTCGGATACGTTGCGATTTTTTCGGAGAATGGTGCCGGTGATGCGCCATCCGCTAATCGATACTGAAAGCCATGCCAGGGACAGGTGATGCAATCATCGATGATGCGGCCCTCGCCCAATGGGCCGGCTTGATGACGACAAGCATTGGAAACGGCATACACGGAAAGACCATGTCGAAACACCGCAATCGCTTCTGCGCCGGGTGGTCGCAAGATAACGGCGCGACCGTCTTGCATGTCGTTGGCGAGACCTGCACTCAACCAACCGGCTGAAGGCCGGTCGGCCGGTTTTCTGAACAACACCGCACTCAGCAATTGCAAACTGATAATCGCTACGGCCGCGATCGCCAACAAGACCGTATAACCGACATGCTTTTCAAACTGCAACGCGCCCAACGCAACGTGAGCGACCACCAGTCCGAAGGCCAGATAAACGCTCATGTGAATACTCTTCCAAAGACGCGGCCCCAGATTGGCATTCCAGAAATCATGACTGGTCGCGGCCATCAGGAACAAGATCAGCAAAGCGACAAAGCCGAGGCTTTCGAATGGGAAGCCTGCCAGTGCGTCATAGCGCGGATTCGATGCAAACAGCGACACCAATGGATTCAGTGTCCCAAACCCGTGATACCAAAGCAGCACCAAGACCGCATGAAGCAAGGCGATGATAAATGTCGCTACGCCCAAATGACGACGATTAAACAACAACGGTTTGAAGCGTTCCGAGAACCGGGCGAGCGGGCCAATCGACAGCACAAATGACAACATCAAGAACGCGAGCGAACCGGTTGCCCGGATCAGTATTTGAAGTTCGGTAAAAGACTCGCCCGCCGGTTGTGTCGTGACACTGATGCCAACGAACACCAACAGATAGGTCACGATACCGGCGATCAACCAGCTATCGTATCGCTTCTTGAATGGCATCCATGAGACCGCGCGATAGCCATGCGTCATGGTGAAACCTCCATCGCAGGCAAGCGGTCGACGATGCGGTCAGGCTGTCGGTTTGCCATGGCCAACGCAACGACAAGCGCAATCGTCGGCCCGAGCAAGCACCAAATCACAAGGTGCATTTTCCGGTGACCCCGCCTCATTGGATCGGCGGCTCGGTTTGCGTGAACAACTTGAACAGCATCAGCGGCCAGAGCAGTGCGATGCCCGGCAAGACAATCAATCTCGCGCCGGGCGTCATCGCGGCACCGTCGGGATCAATACGCTTCGCGCCACCCAGCGCGAAAATGACAGCGACTAGAATACCCAGAGCTGCATAGAGCGCCAACAGGTTCACCAATAGTGTCGCCGTGGCGATACTCATCCGCCAATACCGCCATAAGCAATACCCGTGAGCTCCGCCATTTCTTTCTTAAACGTGGTGAGATCATTCGGACGGAAGTCAGACAAACTGCGATGACCGCAAGCTCTCGCCAACACGGTCATCAACTCAACTGACGCATCGAAAAAGTTCTTCAACCGCATCGCCGATTGATCGACGATGATTCGCGACGCTAGATGCGGTTTCTGCGAAGCGATACCGACCGGGCAATTATTGGTATGACACGCACGCATCGCGATGCAACCGATCGCTTGCATGGCCGAATTGGAGACCGCAATCGCATCCGCGCCCAGCGCCAGCGCTTTCACGAAATCGGCCGGCTTACGTAGCCCGCCGGTAACCACCAGCGTTACATCATCGCGACCATGACGATCAAGATGCCGCCTCGCTCTCGCCAAGGCCGGGATGGTCGGTACAGAAATATTGTCACGAAAAATCGTGGGTGCTGCACCTGTGCCACCGCCGCGACCATCAAGAATGATGTAGTCCACGCCAACCTCAAGCGCCGCATCAATATCTTTCTCGATGTGTTGTGCTGACAACTTGTAACCGATCGGAATACCGCCCGTACGTTCACGCACTTCCGCAGCGAAATCACGAATCGGCGTCACGTCATCCCAGTCGGGAAAGCGTGGCGGTGAAATCGCTGACTCGCCAGGCTGGAGTCCACGTACTTCGGCGATCTTGCCTTTCACTTTGTTACCGGGCAAATGACCACCGGTACCGGTCTTCGCGCCCTGGCCGCCTTTGAAATGAAACGCCTGTACTTTTTGAAGCTTGTCCCATGAAAAACCAAAACGGCCGGAGGCCAACTCATAGAAGTAACGCGAATTCTCTGCCTGTTCTTCCGGCAGCATGCCACCCTCGCCCGAGCAGATGCCGGTTCCGGCAAGTTCCGCGCCTCTGGCCAATGCCACTTTCGCCGGCTCGGACAATGCCCCGAAACTCATATCCGAAACAAACAAGGGAATATCCAGGGCCAATGGCTTCGCCGCTTCCGGCCCAATCGTGACACCGGTATCGACAGCTTCGTCATCCAGCATCGGCGCTTTGTGCAATTGGGCCGTTAGGACTTGAATATCGTCCCAGTCAGGCAGTTCCCGGCGCAACACGCCCATCGCATCGACAACACCGTGATGCCCAGTCTTGGTTAACCCGTCTCGCGCATACTGCTGTATGAGTCCGTTGTATGGCTCATCTTTTTCACCGTGACTGTTGTCTTGATATAGACCAAGGTATTGGTCACGGTTGTAGGGTTGAGGGTTTTTCTGCGCCCATGCGGCGATCTCATCAGCATCAACCAGGACATCGCCATTTTCGATCGTGCTCGTGAACTTCGGCAGTACTTCTTCGTTGTTGTAAGCCGACACGCCGGTGTCCAGTCGATAGTCCCAATTGTGGACACCACAGATCAGGTTATCCTTATCGTCGACAAAGCCGTCGGACATCAGCGCACCGCGATGCAAACAACGGCCGTAGTAAACGCTGATCTTCTCGTCGTAGCGCACAACAACGAGATCGACGCCCGCTACCAAAGCGTAGGTAGGCTGGCGGTCTTCCAGATCATCAAATCTGGCGATCGCTTGGTTTTTCATAGTTATCCCCTTGATCGTGACGATCATGCTCTTTAAACAAGACCGCACGTATCCTCGTATCATTACAAACTGACGTCGCTATTGCGAGCAATCGATCGACACGGCATGCTCTACGATGTTGTTCATTCCATTTTCGGAATTTAGAGAAGAGGTATTTCATGACCGCATCCACAAACATCACTTGGTACAAGGTCGCCGAACTTGATGAACTCGTCGAAGGTCGTGTGAAGTCGGCAAGTGCTGGCAACCTCCAAGTTGCGTTGGTTCACTTCGATGGGCAATGGGCCGCAATGGACAACAAGTGCCCCCATCAAGGTGGGCCGTTAGGCGAAGGTTCCATCGAGCAAGGCAAAGACGGCGAATGTTGGCTGCGTTGCCCCTGGCACGGTTGGGATTTTCACCCGCTTACCGGCAAATCCCCTGGCGGATTTGAAGACGGACAAACCATGTACGAAGTTGATGTACGAGACGACGGCGTTTACGTCGCGGCACCGGAAATTCCGGAACGCCCTCGCACGGTTTCCGATGTCATGGCGAGAACGATGACGAACTGGGGGGTAACCAGCGTGTTTGGCATGGTGGGCCACTCGAACCTTGGCCTGGCGGATGCACTGCGCGCGGAAGAACAAGCGGGTCGACTTAACTACTACGGCATTCGTCATGAAGGCGCTGCAGCGTTTGCGGTTTCTGCCTACGGTAAATTGACCGGAAAGCCCGCCGCAGCATTAACCATTGCCGGACCCGGCGCCACTAATCTACTTACCGGACTTTGGGATGCCAAAGTCGATCGAGCACCGGCGCTAGCACTCACCGGACAGGTCCAAGAGCAGATTCTAGGCGCTCATGCCTTCCAGGATATCGATCTGGAAGCTGCTTTCGAAGCTGTGACCGTTTTCTCGCAGACCGTACACCCCAATTCCGCGCATCCTTTGCTGATGACCCAAGCCGTCAAGACCGCCACGGTGGAACGCGGTGTTGGTCATCTCGTGTTTCCTGACAACATGCAAACCTTATTGGCAGATGCAGATGCCGAGGCGCAAGATCCGGAAGGCTGGCTGGGTGATCAAAGAATGTCACCGGCTGCAACATCACTGGCCGCAGCATCAGAGCTACTCCACAAAGCAAAACGCCCAGTCATCATCGTTGGCTACGGGGCTGTCGATGCGATGCCAGCCATTATCAAACTGGCGGAGCAATTGGGCGCGCCGGTCGCCACAACGTTCAAAGCCAAGGGGCAGATTGCCGACAGTCATCCGTTGGCGGCGGGCGTACTGGGTCGCAGTGGAACGCCAATTGCCAGCTGGTTCATGAACGAGTCAGACGTCATGCTCGTCTTCGGCGCCTCCTTTTCCGACCACACAGGCATCTACAGCTACAAACCTACGATTCAAGTGGACCTGGATCCCATGCGACTGGCCAAACGCCATCCGGTCACCGTCCCCGTGCTTGGCGAAGTTGGTGTGACTGCAGGGTTATTGAGTGGAGCCGTCGGCGATACCGCCGCCTCCAACGATCATCGCGAAGAAGTGGCCGAACGCTGGAAGCTCTGGCGAGCCGAGAAACAAAAGCGGGTTGCCGAAGATAACGGCAAAGGCATTGCCGCAGCAGCCTTGTTCGCGTCGCTAACCAAACACACACCGGAAGATGCCATCCTCGCCGTAGATGTCGGCAACAACACTTACTCTTTCGGACGCTATTTTGAAGCCAGTGGTCAGCAACGGGTATTGATGTCCGGCTATCTGGGCTCAATCGGGTTTGGCTTCCCGGCAGCGATGGGCGCGTGGGCGGCCACCGAAGAAGAAGGTCCTTACCAGGGGCGGAAAGTCGTTTCGGTTTCCGGTGATGGTGGTTTCGGTCAATACGCGATGGAGTTCACGACCGCCGTAAAATACAACATGAACATCTGCCACATTCTGATGAACAACTCACAACTCGGAAAGATCAGCAAAGAGCAGCGCGCTGGCGAGTTTCCTGTTTGGCAAACGGATCTCGTTAACCCCAGCTTCGCCGCGTTCGCGCGCGCCTGTGGCGGTCATGGTATTCGGGTGTCATCTGTCGAAAAACTGGACGCAGCCATTGAAGAAGCCATGGCGCTAAAAGGTCCTGCATTGATCGAGGTGATGACGGACGCTGACTTGTTGTAGTCATTGAGAAACCTGAGTTCGTCGGTAAAGAAATGCCAAGAAAGACGAGACGGAAAACGGCTCCGATCACTATGAAGCGGCAGGTGGCGATCTATGCGGCGGCACTGATGCTCGGCGTATTCGTGCTGCAATGGCTCGAGTATCGATTCATGATGCGCACCTACTCCACCGGGATTTTTGTCGCGTTGATCGCAACCTTGTTCGCCATATTGGGTGTATGGGTTGGTACGCGCTTGGTAGGGCAGCACAACGCGCGTGAATTCGAGCTCAACGAGGCAGCCATTGAGGCATTGGGACTTTCACCGCGTGAAATGGAAGTGCTCGGTGAGCTGGCCATCGGCCGCAGCAATAAAGAAATCGCGAGAAATCTCGGTATTTCACCGAATACCGTCAAGACCCATATCGCGAAGCTGTTTGAGAAACTGGCAGTCTCCCGGCGCACCGAAGCGGTCAATAAATCACGCGAACTTCGACTGATCCCATAGGCAGAATGGGCGATTCGACGGAAACCACCCGTTTGGGTGATCGACCTGACGCTGGCAATCGGACACTCTGGACGTCCAAACAGAGGGGCATACCATGAAAAAATATATTCTGATCTATGGCGCCATCGCCGGCGTTGTCGTGATCTGCAGCATGATTTTAGGCATCGTTGCGGCCGACGGGGAGGGAACGACCGCCAGCGAAGCATTTGGCTACTTGATCATGCTGATCGCGTTTTCTTTGATTTTTGTCGCCATCAAACAATATAGAGATAAAGAACAAGGCGGCATTCTCCGGTTCTCGCAAGGCGTCTTGCTCGGTATCGGCGTATCAGCCGTCGCGGGCGTCGCTTATGTCATCGTTTGGGAGATCTATCTGAACGTCAGTAATTACGCGTTCATCAACGACTATGCCGCTGCCATTCTGGAGCAGGCGAAGGCCAGTGGTATCTCTGATACCGACTACGCCGAAAAAGTGGCTCAGATGGAGCAAATGAAAATCGACTATGCCAATCCGGTACGAAGATTGCCGATGACCTTCCTCGAGATCTTCCCGGTCGGTGTGCTTGTGACACTCATCTCGGCAGGCATTCTTCGAAAAAGCGACATTCTGCCGGCATAGCCCATACTCGTATACATCCGCCCCGTGGCGCCATCGCGCCGCGGGGCGGATTAATGAGCATTAGAATTTGAAACCGATCCCGACGCTAAACGACAAAGGCGAGTAATCACTGGTGAGCAAACGCGAAGTATCGTCGGGTTGCTCCATTTCGACATCGGACGCCATCAAGTAGCGAACACCAGCATCAGCGAACCAACGGTCATTAATCTGGTGCCTTGCGCCGGCCTGAAGCTGAATCCCGATGTCGCTCGTTTCGAAAGAAATTTCCTCCGAAGCTTGTTCAAGATCAATGTCGATCTCCTGAATGAAGGCGACACCACCACCAACGTAGCCGCGCCAATCCGGGCTCGCAAACAAGTCAAAATCGTAAATCGCACTCACGGCTAAACTCAACGAGGCGAAATCACCATCATCAAAATCACCGAGTCCATCCAGGCTTACGGCATTGGCTTGTTCGTTACGTCGATACATCAACTCGCCCTCCACGCGCCATTGGTCGGAGAACTGATAGCCGAGTGTGCCACCGCTGTTTAAAGAGGCGTCATATTCCCTGGCGTCAGTGCTGGCAGTCACGCCATCGCGATACTGGAGATCCTGATCGCCCAACGTGGTCAAACCGACACTCGCCGTGACATACCATGGGTTCTCTTGTGCCTGGGCGGCAGATGCCGAAAAGCCCGCGCAGACCATTATGGCCGCAATGGGAAATTGACGAATCATGGCGCTTGAGCGTTGTTTGCTGATCGTTTTCTTGATGTGCTTCATCTTATTAAGTCCTGTTTAGCGTAAATGACGTCGCCAATGCGACTGCCCGGGTATTCGGCTACGCTGGTGTCCTAGATGCCTGATTTCATGAGAGAAAGCACTAACGGTCGAACGAATGCACGAACGGCATCACGAGAGCATTAACGAAATAATCGGTTTTTTGGATTGGCGTGCTTATACTGCCTGCGTGGAATCCTCATCGACCTCTTCTCATACCTTTCTACGCCGTCTAACCGGCGCCATGATTGGTCTTATCATTCTGTTCGTAGCGCTCGCGCCGGCCAGCTCGGCGCCATTAACACTCATCGCCAGAACGATCTTTTGGACATTACACATCGGCACCGGCTTGTTATTGGCAGCTTTCTCGGCCAAGTGTTTGGTGGATTACACTTCCTTACCGAAGGACTGGCGTCTGATTGCGCTCTCAGCGCTGTTGGCGGTAATCGTGTTTGCGCCATGTGCGCTGTTTATCGAGAGCCTCTTCCCAACGTTGACGGGTGATGACGACGACAGTTTCCTCGACTTTTGGGCGGCATCAGGCTGGTGGCAGGGGTTCTGGTAGAAGCCATTGAACTGGCGCCAGCGTTTTTGACAGCTTGGGTAATAATCAACATGGAAGGCTTGCCGTTTGAATCGACGAAGACGGCAACAAAGACCAAGGAAGCATCGATCACCAACCTTCCGTTTGCCATTCCTGCGGCAATTGGCAGCGATCTTGTCGCTATCAGCTCCGATTTGCATTATTTGCACGTATTTACCAAACAAGGCAAAGCGATGCTGCTTGGGGCACTCTCAGACGTCGAAGTCAGCATGGGTGCGGCCGGCTTCCGATCCCATAGATCGCACTGGGTCATGCTGAGCGAGATCAAGAAGCTTAAACGCGTCGGTAGTCAGTGGATCATCATCACGAAAACCGGTTTGGAGATCCCGCTTAGCCGACGCAAGCGTCAAGCGCTGGTATCTCTGCTGGGTAAGGATTTCGACGTCACCTAGAGAAAACTAGACATAACCGACGTTCGGGCTTGATTAGCCCTATCTAAGCGCAGATCGGGGATTTTCGTCTGTTTTTGGTAGATTTCGTTGATTCAGCAAGAAGAAGCACTTCAACAAGACATCGATCGACCAGGATTCTCACCGTAGGAAATGGCCTGATGAACTTTCTGCAGGGCTAGGACAGTCTCCGCGCGCAGGTTAAAGACACTGCAGTTTCAGTCGCTAGAAATTAAATGAAA
This sequence comes from Woeseiaceae bacterium, assembly GCA_045110335.1. GTDB lineage: Bacteria > Pseudomonadota > Gammaproteobacteria > Steroidobacterales > Woeseiaceae > CALBPI01. The sequence goes on along the minus strand of JBGCGB010000020.1, from coordinate 47,239 downwards.
CCGCGCAAACTCACGCTGGAAGAATTGCCGCCCATCTTACTCGCACTATGCGGCATTGCCGGCGTAGGGCCGATGGGTGTGTTTCGATTGATCGAAGGTAACTACACGATTGCCTTTATCGATGGACTCGCATGCCTCGCCTTCGGTGCTATTGCCTGGGTTGTTTATCGAATGCGTGCGGTGCGCATGGGCAGCGTTTGCATCGCCATGGTTGCGATCATAACGGCCACGCTGACAGTCAGTATTCGCGGCGGCGATCATGTGATGTGGATGTATCCGGCCACCATCGCGATGTTTTATTTATTGCGCCCGAGGGAAGCGGCAATGGTGTCGATCATTGCCATCAGTATTGTGTTACCCAGTATTTTTGATGGCGACAACACTGGACAAATTGCCATGCTTGCGGCGTCTTTAAGCGTGACGCTTTGCTTGTCGGTAGCATTCGCTACATTGACGGCCAAACAAAGGCTTCATCTGAAAGCAACGACGTTGCTTGATCCACTAACAGGCGCCGGAAACCGCCGTGCGCTCGACAATGATCTCGATCAAGCTATTCAAGATGCAGAGTCTTCAGGTGATCCGTTTGTTCTGATCATGTTAGATATCGATCATTTCAAGACGGTCAATGATTTGCATGGTCATTCGATAGGCGATGCCGTCTTATGTGCCATTGCCGATACTTTGAAAACTCATATTCGGCCCACCGATGCCTGTTTCCGCGCAGGCGGCGAAGAGTTCGTTGTTTTGGCAATGATGTCAACGCTAGATCAAGGGCAGAAGCTAGCAGAACGGTTAAGAATCGAAATCGCGAACGTATCGCATCCCGTGATGAACGGTGAAGAAGACCTCAATGTAACCGCATCATTCGGCATCGCTGAGCACAAACGACGCGAAACACGTGATTCACTTTACAAACGAGCCGACGATGCCTTGTATGAGGCCAAGCGTAGTGGACGCAACCGGCTGCACCTCGCGGATCGCACATTGAGCTTGAGCGGGACCGCGAGCTACGTCACATTGCCAGAGCTTTCCGACGAAGACGCGACCGACGACTCTTTTAGCGAAGCCTCCTAAACTAGTTCCCTAATTCTCGCAGCAAGCTTTCCAGTTGCCTCAGTTTCGCGGCACTCATCGAAGACGTCTGGTGGGCGGCCACGGCAAATCGATGACGAGCAGCCTTCAGCGCTAACCGGCTACCGGCGACAGTTAGACGTGCCGCCTTGATGCGCTTGTCATCCGCGTCGGATTCACGAGTAATGAGGTTCCGCGTGGTTAGCCGATTTAGCGCAGCCGTCATGGCGCCCGACGTTAGCAAAACCGATGCTTGCAATGCCCCGGGGGTCAACTGATAAGGCTGGCCGCTACGACGGAGTGTCGCCAAAATATCAAATTCGGTGTAACTCAGATCAAATTCCGCGAGTGCTTTATCGGCGGCTGCATTGAGATCACGCCCCAATCTTACAACACGCCCAATCACTTGCATTGGCGCGGTATCCAGTTGGGGTGCCTCTTGCTCCCATTCATCAATAAGCCGATCAATAAAATCTGTGCGCATAGCTAGTTTCTCGTTTTTAAGTATTTATCTTGACATAAAGATAACTATTGGCCAATATCTTTATATCAAGATAAATGAGAAATCACTATGACTCGAATAGCAATATCATTAATTGTCATCATCATGCTCGCTGCATGCGCTGATACTGGTGATGCCTTACAGAAACCAATGTCGATTAAGAAAGAAACCGACAGCGTGGTTCTTGCATCCGGCGAGATGCTTCGCTTTACCCGTGGCGTAATCACCGTAGCCGAGAATCGAACCCGTGATTTATCGCGATCTATTGATGTTGAGTTCCACATCATTCCCGCGCAAATCGATGCCCCGGCCGGCGTTCCCCCGATCTACCTACTACGCGGTGGTCCAGGCTTCGAAGGATTGGATCCACTGCTTGAACAACCCATGTGGTATGAGCTCTACTTACTCGAGTACACGAAAATTGCGCCCGTTGTTGTTGTGGGTCAACGAGGGTTTGGTCAATCTTCATCATTGCCTTGCCCATCAATGCCAGAAGTCCAGTTGGACGAAGTTAGTCAGCTCAGTGACCGATTGCAACGCTACAAAGCAGGTGCACTGAAATGCCGGGATTTCTACGAAGCGAAAGGCGTAGATCTCTCCGGTTACAACGTCAACGAAATGGCCAATGACGTTTTGGATGTTGCGAGTGCACTGGCGCATGATCGCATTCAACTGGTCGGCAACAGCTTTGGCTCTCATTGGGCAATGGCAATCTTACGTATCGACGCTGAACGGGTTTCGCGCGTGGTACTAACCGCATTGGAAGGCGTTGACCATACCTTTGACTTGCTGGGAGAAAAACGCCGGACACTGGAAAGAATTGCCGCCGAAGCAGAGGCGCAACCAGCGTTAGCACCTTTGATTCCGGAAAGTGGTTTAGTGAAGTCATTCGCAAACCTGGTCGCCCAGGCCGAACAATCCCCAATCGTTGTAGAAACTACACATGTCGGTACCGGAGAAACTCTTTCCCTAACGATTGATGGAGATGCACTGCGCAGTCTTGCGCAAGGCACTCGGCGCGGCACAACCTGGCGGCATCTCATGGCGGTCTGGCCTGGCGATCTTCTGGAGATGCTTACTGGCAATTTTGAGGCTGCATCCATTCGGCTTCAAAACGTCTGGCTGAATAACCGTGTTCAGCATGCCGCCTACTTCAGTGCGGAATGCGCTTCAGGACTGTCAACCAAGCGTAATCAACAGTTACAAGACGAACTAGAATCCGAGCTGGTTCTTCCAGCTTATCTTTGGGCTGCAAAAGTTTGCGATTCATGGCCCGCCGATCTCGGCGATGGTTTTCGCGAAGGCTTCACCACCGACGTACCCGCCCTACTTTTTCATGGTACATGGGATACATCGACATCCGTCGAGAACGCCAAGGATGTTCGAAAAACGTTCCGCAACCATGAGTTCATCAAGATTCGGGGTGGATCGCACGGTGCCCTGATCGAAGCGATCGAACAAGATCGCAGCATTGAACAACAGGTACTCGGCTTCATCAGAACCGGGGATGCTACCGACCTGCCGGCCGTGATTGAACTGCCACCCCTCAACTGGAAAGTGCCGGTTCAAGATTGATGATTCACCTGAAGACTATCTTCCTAACCACTGCCGTTGCTTTTTGGCGATGAAGAGGACAGCAACGGCGCTGCCCGTGGTTTTGACATGAACAGATGAAGTCAAAGCGAAGGTGCTTTCGTATTCACGCCGAGATAATCGTTTTGATGGCAACAGTAAGCCATTACAAACAATAATAAGCGGAGCATCGCACCATGCGCCAAACACGACTGACCGGTACGGCATTTCTTTTCCTAATGGCAGCAACCATCCTTCTCAGCGGTTGCGAGATTTTTCGAGAGGAACCCTCACTCGATCCTCGCGTACGTGAACTTACTGTTCAGAACACCGTGCAAGGCGTGCCACCTATCGTCGACATAAAGTTCGTCATACCCGGCATTTCCAACAAATATGTCAACCGGGTTACGGCAGAGTTTCGATCCCTTCGTGAACCCAATCGACCGTTTGTCGCAGCAACCAATGATTTCGAATCATTGGGCAACAACAATTGGCAAGGCGAACTGCCCGCGCTAAACCTGGGGCGGTACGAAGTAAAAGTGATTGCAACACTTCGCACCGGGCCCGGTAGTGATGGCAATGTCACACCGAGCATCACGAGCTTCATAGAATCTGTGACTACTTTTCGTGTCGGTCCGGACGCGGAAGAATGTTTCAATTTCGCGGAACAATCAAACGGCGCCCAGGGCTGGGTGAGTGATGGCTACAAACAAGTATCGGATAGCGCGCCTTTGCCCAATTGTGAAAACAACGCATTTTGGTTCAATGGCGGTCTCTATTCTGCGTTTGGATTCACGTGTGCGCCGACAGAACAGTATCGCGTTGATCTGGTTTCGCCGGACGTGCTCAAGCGACCAGGTTGGGCGCAAACACAGGGTATTGCGACGACGGTGTTTTGGAACATCCCGAATATGCAGATGCAGTCAATTTTTATCAGGAAAGATGGCAGTGCTTTCGTTCCCGCGAGCAATGGTGAGACTATTTTTCATCCGCAAACCGGTACAGTTGGGAGCCCATTCACTTACACCGGACGAGTCAGTAATCCAGAAGGCACTGTCGAGCAGGTACGTCTTCGCTTTTTCGGAGCGCCGCTAACCTCAGCGCCAGAAGGCTTCATTCTGGTGAAAAGTGTTTGCCCAATTCCTGATCGACCGGGCTAAGGGCGGCATCACAAATGTTGATAGCTGCAGCAAGCGTTTGACCTGAAACACGCCTCTCTTCCCTTAGGTTTTTTCCGATGCCCTTTGCGTATCTAGCCATTGGGCATCGATCTCGAGCTTCTTGGTGATTTTGTCCCTACCAGTTAACAACCGCCAGAATGGAGTGACCGCATCAGTCTTGGCACCCTCAGCCATTTCGTCGATCGCCGCTTGCGCCGCCACGCGAATAAAAATAGCGGTGGATACCGGACAAGATGCATCGCATTGGTGTCGGCGTGCCAAGTCACGACGCAATCGTTGTATGGTTCTGGTCTCACCATAGGGTATTTCGCGAAGATAGTGATCAACGATTTTCGGTGTGGCGATGAAAAGCGTCTGCCCTTTTCGAACGCCGGCGAAATCCTTCTCCAGTACGACCGTTTTCGATGCCTTTTCAGCATTCAACTTTTCTTTTGCGCTCTTTGCCATCGTTCCGCCCGTCGACTAAGGAACCATAGTTGTAGCACAGGATAGAAAATTCACGAATAAGGGTAGTTTTTCTGTCTTCTTATCAGGGACTTGCAAATCCGACATCGCTCGATGGTGCGGAATTTGAGTGCAAAACACTAATCCGCGCTAGGCCACCAACAGTGCCGCGATCTGATCGGCCGGTGTATCAACGGGCAACTGCTTCACGCTTGCCGATACGGTTTCAATATTCTCATCACGCAACAAGATACCAGCAGCATCCGGGAACTGGGCTTGCCAATGTTGAAATAGTTCGGCGATCGTTGCCTCATCCGCAAGGGCAGCGGACCCGGCTACCACCAGGCCCCGATAACCCGACTGACTGGGTAACGCATTTACAAAGTCAGCTTGCTCTATCCGGTCACTATTCAAAACAGCTGCCCGCAACTGGGCCGCCAATCGCATCGCCGGAACGACGCGGTCATCAAGCAACAACAGACTTGCGTCGCTAGTCGGCTCATTGGCCGGTGCGTGTTCAACAGCTCCGAAAGGGATTTCCAGTACAAAATTCGACCCCTCACCCTTTGTGCTGGAAACGCTTACCGCGGCGTGCATGAGGTCCGCCAATCGCTGGCAAATTGCCAGACCAAGACCGGTACCGCCGTAGCGCCGGGTATCACTCTCATCAGCTTGGCTGAAGCTATCAAACACCGCATCAACTTTGTCCGCATCGATGCCGATGCCGGTATCGATGACGCTGATCCTCCAGCAGCCAGCCTCATCGCAAGACACATCAATCTTCACACCGCCTTGCTCGGTAAACTTAATCGCGTTGTTGATCAGGTTTTGAAGAATCTGGCGAACCCTGCCCTCGTCACCCACAACAGTCGACGGCAGCGTGTCAGGATAATTTAGTGTAAGCGTGAGTGCCGCGGAATCGGCATTGTGTCTATAGAGTTTGATTAGGGAATGTAGCAGCGACTTGAGATCAAACGGGGCATGATGGATCGACATCTCATCAGCTTGCAGCTTGCTCAAGTCCAATATGTCATTGACCAACCGTAGTAGCGATTGTGCGGACTCGTGTTGCGTCTTAACGAGATTGGCTTGCTCGTCGGGCAAGTCATCAAACATCAAAATTTCAGCAATGCCGAAAATCCCGTTCAAAGGTGTACGAATCTCATGTGACATGTTAGCGAGAAACTGACTTTTGGCCTGGTTCGCATGCTCTGCCGCTTCTTTGGCCACTTGCAGCTCGCGTGTTCGCTCGACAACTTTTTTCTCGAGGTCGTCGTAAAGGGTCTGGAGCTCAGCATCCTTTTCGGTGAGTTCTTCAACTGCCATACGGAGCTTGTTGCGGGAGCCGGTCATCTTTCTTTGCATGATCGTGTTATCGAGACCCAGCAATGACGTGGCGAACACGACCCAGAGAATGCTCACGAAGCTCACGACTTTTTGTCCAAATGTCTCGATCGGCAACATTTCAAAACCGACAAACATGGCGAACAAGATAAGCAGCAGCGTTGCGAAACCGACGGCGATAAGCAGCATCTTAAATGTCATCTGTCGGGTGCCGTAGGCAAGGATGACGAACAACGAACCGACAAAATAGAATGAGACGGTTGGCGCTATGGCTGAGACACCTACCGCGATAATGATTGAGCAGAACAACTGCTCTCTACCGAAAAAGACATCAGAATGTCCGGAGGCAAGACGACCAGGCAGACGGAAAGGATAGGTTGCTGCCGATAACAGACAAGCGCCAAAGAAAGCAGGGCCAAGCCATATCGGAACGGCAGCGCCGGAGAAACTAAAGGCTAGCAGAACCAACGTCGTGCTCAAATAGAGCACAACAAGACGCTGCATCATTCTATTGAATTCACGCTTCAGCAGGGCGTGCTTCTTATGTTTATCGGAAACGCCAGTCATTGGGATCCTAGCGGCCGTTCTTGCGAATACTTAATCGACGATCTCATTGAATTTACAACGAAAATGATGATTACCCGTGGGACGATATGGCAGCTTTACCAAAACGCCAAATGCCGTAAGAAATTGCGGCAATACAAAACGTGAAAGTGATAGTGCCGAAGACAATGAATTGCAGGGTCACAATTCCATAGAACCTAGCGAGACTAACCACTACTAGAGGTCCGAATGCCAAACCAAGGCCTAAACCAGTAACGAACGGGCGCTTGGCCCAGTTTCTTCGAAGGTATCCGGGAATGACTCTCAGGATCAACATCAACGAGATCGCGGCAACGAGTATCGGGAGAATATTCTTATCCATGAATAAGACCTATTGATTCGTGATTGGCGAATCGGAGCGCTCTTCATCGGCGGTATAGCGGTAATGTCCGGTGATTTTGAACCGGAACAGTATGTTTTCAAGCTTTGGGCCTTCGCCAATATTGTGCACCACGAGCGGCACTGCATCATCATCGGCAATGACATCGCTGACGATCCCGATATGAGGCAGATTGCCGGGCAGCAGCCAGGTGACCAAATCACCAGGACGATACGCGCCCGGCTGCGGGCTTGGCGTTATTGAAACGCCGTGTCTTGCGAAAAAAGTCTGCAGATTAGGCACACGCCGATGATCGATATTGGCATCGGGCTTTGTCAGGCCCCAGATTCGTTCAGACGGATAGGCACCAAACGCCCTTCGCATGTCCTCATGCACCAGTTGCTGCAAATCTACACCCAGCGCGCGATAGGCACGAATCACCACATCGGTACAAACGCCAAGATGGGCTGGCGCATCGCCGCCCGGATAATCGATGGAAAAATAGGACCCGTCGTAGGTAATAGATTGCAGTGTTCGTTGCTTAGCCGCCGCAACGAGATCTTCGGGCAATAGGTCTGCCCGCACGGGCAGTGCCAACCACGCGAAAACGCAAAAAAGCGCAAGATCAGACCAATGGCGTTTAGGCGACCGCCACTCGGCACGACGAATCAGCATAAAGACGTGACTATTTGACCTCCCCGTCATGCACATCACTCCCTAAGCTCCTAAGGACCAAGTTACGTCAATTTGATGATAAACCATTCTGGTATCTGGGGAGAGAGACCGCCCTTCGACCTCACAGCAGCCTCACGACCGTCTGTTGTATGGCACCCCGTAAGGCACGCGTAAGTCTTTGACCCTTTTGACTTGCCGCAGGCTTTCGAGATCCGTAAAAGCATGGATCAAAGAAGTAACCGCTTTCCTCTCGCGACGCCATTGTCATTGTCAACAAAACGTCGAAGTATTCACAAGTGCGATTTCATGCAAATGTTGAGGGAGATGAAGCCTTTAGCTTCATTGGCTCAAGTGTCAATTTAAGTTGACACCATAAAGTGACTTTCATACTTGACAAGCTTATGTCGAGGGGCTAATTTTCGCGCAGGGTTCGATAAAATCTTGACGCCGGTTCCGCACGTCCGAAAGTCCTAGCGAATCCCAGGAAATACTTCTTCATAAGGAGAGGTACTTATTTTCGGTTTAAGTTGGAGAATTAGTTATGTCAAATATTGACGATCCGGAACGCGTTTGGCCGACCGGTCTTACGATTAAAGAGTCAGAAGAACTACACAAGCACGTCATCGACGGCACACGCGTATTCTTTGTGATTTCAGCCATCGCACACACGCTGGCTTATCTTTTCACACCATGGCTCGGCTAAGGGGCATTAAGCATGAATCAAAGTAGAATGTGGTTAGTGGTCAACCCTACAATCGGCCTTCCTGCCTTTCTTGGCGCTGTTGCAGTGATTTCATTCACTGTACATTTCGCGATTCTGGACAACACATCGTGGTTCCCTGCCTTCTTCGGCGGGTAAAAATCCGGTATTGTAGTTAGGACTTGTAGGCGAACCCGTGAAACTCACGGGTTTGCCTGCGTGTCTTTACTGTTTGATACCACCACGGTAACTCCAGGAGGAGCATCAAAATGTTGTCAGTCGTAAGAATGTATCCGTCAGAGGATCAGGCCCGCACTGCGATCAGAATGCTGGAAGAAGAAGAACTCACAGGTCACAACCTGCACTTGTTCTCCCCCGCCCCTGGTAGCGAAGCACAAATCATCGAGAAAGCGATCGCGCATGAACAACTGCCTAGCAGTCATATTCATGCTTGTACTCGTGCACTTCAGAAAGGTCAGTACATTCTGACCGTCGTACCGCCATTCATCCGCGGCCGCGAAGCTGAAATCATTATGGACAGTTGTGGCCCGGTTGATACGGACGCACTGCCTGAGTACTACCCAAGTAACGGTACACCGTTGTCAGATCTGTTGGGCATACCTACGCTCGCCAGTTACAAACATACCTTCAACATGAAACAGCTCACGAAGTCTTCGTGGTCTTTTTCTTCGAAGTTTGGGCTCGGCATGCTTAGCAGCAAGTCAACGCCACTATCTTCAATGTTTGGTATGAAGACATTGACGCAATCGAAATCCAAAACATCCAGTTTTGGTATGTCATTGCTATCAAAGAAAGCGACACCGTTATCATCGATGTTCGGTATGAAAACGTTGAGCAAGCCCAAATCGAAACGTTCCAGTTTCGGATTGCCGCTGATCTCGCATAATCCGGCACCGCTTTCCAATCTGTTCAACCTCAGACTTCTCAGTAAAGAAGACTAGAGCTAACGTTAGGTAGCCGGACGGCATTTTATGCCGCCCGGCTAGTAGCGTTCCGGCAAAACGGGTGGGGGCCCGCGGAACGCAGTCATTGTCACTCGTCGTCCACCAATATCATGGCGCACGAGTTGGGGTAGAAAAATTAACAAAGTGATCCAGGCGTGAATCGCTTAAGCAACAAACTAATGGCATCTTGGGTTTCACTAGGCCCCAAGTTCATGCCGTTCGCAGACATCGCCACACCGGACTTACCACTCAGCCGGTTACTGCGTCTTTCTCTTTTCCAGGTTTCTGTCGGTATGTCGCTGGTGTTACTCGTCGGCACATTGAATCGCGTCATGATCGTGGAGCTGGGCGTGCCCGCCTCTCTCGTCGGCCTTATGGTGGCATTGCCATTGGTCTTTGCGCCTTTTCGAGCCTTGATTGGATATCGCTCTGATACGCATCGCTGCGAACTCGGCTGGCGGCGCGTGCCGTACATCTGGAAAGGCACGCTTTGGCAATTTGGCGGCTTCGCTATCATGCCGTTCGCATTGTTGGTGCTAGCCGGAAAAGGCGAAGCAGCCAGCGCACCGGTATGGATCGGACATGCCGCGGCGGCGTTATCTTTTCTCTTGGTCGGCGCCGGTATGCATACCGTCCAGACTGCTGGCCTTGCCCTATCGACCGACCTAACGCCACCGGAATCTCATGCCCGCGTTGTCGGCCTCATGTACGTCATGCTGCTGGTCGGCATGATCGCTAGCGCACTGACTTTTGGTTATGCGCTCGAAGCCTTTACACCTGGTCGATTGGTGCAGGTCATTCAGGCCGCGGCACTGATTACGATGGTGCTGAATGTCGTGGCGATGTGGCGGCAAGAAACCCGTAATCCGCCTCGCGGTGCGGCACCTGCAGCACCCGACCCGACTTTCAGCGAATCATGGGCACGTTTCTGTAGCGGTGAACATGCGGTACGTCGACTCATCGTATTAGGCATCGGCACGATGGCCTTTGGCATGGCGGATATCCTGCTCGAACCATTCGGCGGCCAAGTGCTCAACATGTCGGTCGCCGCGACCACCAAGTTAACCGCATTGCTCGCCTTTGGTGGCTTGCTTGGCTTCGGCTTCGCCTCGAACGTGCTCGGCCGCGGCGCTGATCCATATCGCATGGCGCGCAACGGCGCCCTGATCGGCATCCCCGCTTTTGTGCTGGTGATCATGGCTGCCTCTGTTGATATGCCCATGCTGTTTCTGATCGGTAATTTCATGATCGGTTTTGGTGGCGCACTATTCGGTCATGGAACGCTAACCGCCTCCATGAACAACGCGCCGCCGGAACAAGTCGGACTCGCGCTTGGCGCTTGGGGTGCCGTTCAAGCTACGGCCGCTGGTGTCGCGATGGCCGTTAGCGGTGGCCTGCGTGATTTGATCAACATGGCTACCGGCGGGCGTGAAAACGAGTGGGGATTTGCCGCGAACGCAACAGGCTACGTCACCGTCTATGCGATCGAAATTGTCTTGTTAGTGATCGCCATCGCTGCAGCAATGCCGCTGTTGCGCTCCATCGGTAAGCGACGAACACAACGTGACGTGACGCCTTCAGTCGGTCTGGACGAAGCACCAAAACCACAACGTTAGATCACAGGACACGTTAGGCCATGGCGCAACAACAAATTCTTGAATATCCAGATCCAAGACTGAATCTGGTCTCGGCACCCGTCACCGTCTTCGATGATGCGCTCGGCCAGTTGGTTGATGATCTTTTGGAAACGCTTTATGCCACATCCGGCATCGGTCTTTGTGCACCACAGATTGGCGTACAGCAACGCGTTCTCGTCATGGATCTCTCTGAAGACCATAGCGATCCGCATGTATTTATCAATCCCGAGATCTTAAATCTCGCCACACCCTGCATGGTCGAAGAAAGCTGCCTGTCAGTGCCGGACTATGCCGGTGTCATTCGACGCAATGCGGATGCTCGCGTGCGGTTCAATGATCGTCATGGTGAGTCTTTGGAACGCGATCTTTCAGGTATGTCAGCGGTGTGTCTGCAACATGAAATCGATCACCTCGATGGTAAGTTGTTCGTCGAGAACCTATCGTTTCTGAAACGGTTGTTCTTTAATGCGACTGCCGCGAAGCGACTACGGAAAGCCGCTAACCAGTAACGCTTTCCAATGGCGGCTAATCGTCGCCGTTGTGCTTACCTAAATGCTCTGTTAACTGCATCAAACGCTGATCGCGCTTTACTTGAGCCTCACCAACTTGATCCACGGGTACTTGTGACTCCATCGCGTCCCGCACGGCAGCCACCGACTCAGCCGTCCATGGATACTGCGGATCTAAATCCTCAGCGAGGCGTCGAAACATGGGGCCCAATGCTTCGTAGTACTCGCGGTAACCATGGCTCGCATTGAGATGACCCGTCATGAAAGGACCAATGAATGCCCAGCGTCTGGCCAGACCTTTGGTCATCGCCGTCTCGATATCCATGGGCGAACAGACGCCACTGCCAATCAGATGAAACGCCTCGGCCATCACTGCGGTTTGTAAACGGTTGAGCACGAAGCCGTCGATCTCGCGTTTCAATACGACAGGCTCCATGCCGGCGCTGGCGAGAATGTGCTGCGCACGTTCCATCGCGAACGGTGTCGTTTCCTCGGCCGGGCAAAGTTCGACGACGGGAATCACGTGCGGCGGATTCAGAGGGTGTGCAACGAGGCATCGCTCTGGTGCGGCGGCAGCATCGGCGAACAGACTGGGCGCGATCGCTGATGTAGAGCTCGCCAGGATGGTATCGCTGCGAGTGTGCTGACCCAGCGCCGAAAATATCTCGCGTTTCGCCTCCACATTTTCAACGATGCTTTCTTGAACATAGTCGACGTCCGCCACAGCCTGTGCCATATCAGTTGTAAAAAATAGCCGGGCAAAGGTGGTCGTTGCATCATCCAACAAACCGTTGGCAACGAGATCATCCAACGACACTTTGATGGCAATTTTTGCACGCGCTAGTGAGTCCGCGCTGATGTCATACAGAGTGACCAAACAACCAGCCTTAGCAAACACGATCGCCCACGAGCGACCAACGTTGCCGGCGCCCACACAGGCAACTTTGATCGATTGAATGTCTTGGTGAGCGTCTGTCATAGCATGGCCTGTCATTGAGATGATCTAAGCGTCTCTGGATACCCAGAACAACGGGATCGATTCAGTGTACGACGATTACAGCTATCAATCATATGGAGCGTCGATCTTTCGCACGCAACAACACAACACCCAAAACAACGAACCAAACGATTTGCGTTAAGCCGAAGACAGCGCCGACTGCCGATAAACCGGGAATGACTGTAACAATGCCGGCAATACCAACAACAAGTCCAATCCAGCTCAACAACTTGGGCATGGCAGCGTTACTACGCAGAGAAACGAGACTGACCAGCAACACCCAAACACCACCGACGATCTCTACACCACCGCCCAATCCGTCTTGCACGGCACCGATGATACGCCAAGCATCGGCGGCAGCGGTTGGATCGCCAGTATAAGTTTGCGACACCATCGACAGCCCAACATTCACGACCATGCCACTCGCAATGACCAAGCCTGCCCAGATCATGCCGAAAGGCGTCGCAATAGCCATCATCAATGAACCGCTGGATTGAAGTCGACGATGAAGCACCGCGGCAAGCACAACCAGTGCGACACCAAATACCACGTAAATGATAATGTTCCACCATTGAAACAGTACTTGGCGTTCCAGAATGAATTCGAGTTTTTGAAGCTGCGTCCAACCGTCGATATCGCCGGGGTTCATGACCGTCGCCAACATCGCAAACCCGCAGATGTAGCAAAGCGCTTGTATCAATGCAGCAATGCCGCCGGCTTTCATTTCTATAGTCATCTGAGTTTTTTCCTGAGCGTTAAAAGCAGAACGGCTAGGTAGCGTTCAAATAAGCGGCACCGTTTATCCCACCAATGATGAAGCAAAAGAAGAACAAGGCAACGCTAATCAATGATCCAACCATCAACTTCCATCGCTTTCCGAAAGCCCAAATAATAGACGCGCAGAACAAAACGACAGCGACTACAAACCCAAGCACGACTAAAGGGAGCTCAATGGTCAGCATAGCCTTTACCGAGATAAGACCTGAGTCAAAAAGAAAGCGATCAACAGTGCTAACCAGAACGATCAACACGCCGAATATAGCAGGTGCCGCAGCTAGCAAACGTTCGTTAGTCCATTGCATGCGAATCCGGTCCATGTAGAGAGTCGATCTGTTGACTCAAACAACCAGGCGGCGGAATCTCGAACTGCATCAATTCTTAGCGCGCGCTCGACGTGCGATGTAACCATGCAACTCCGGCGAGTCGGGATCAAGCAATTGCAAAGCATCCACCATCGCCGCGATACCGGCGCGGTTTGGTGCGTTAAGCAGTATGACTAGTCCGTCCTTACTGTTCTCGTAATAGTAGCCCAATGACACAACAGACCAATCGGATCCGCGGTGACCAATCGTCTTGTTATTCGGAAGCTCGGTAATGTTCCAGCCCAAACCGTAGCCGACGCGAATTGGACAAAGCGCTTCCGGCACTTGGCTGCAGTCAATGGCGTCTTGTTCGGAAAGCAACGTGTTGCGCTCCGCTGTCAACGCCGGAGTCAAACCCGCTCCGGTCATCGTTCGTATCAGGAACCCGGTGTAATCATTCAGAGAGATCACCATGCCGCCCGCTGCAGAAAAGCTACCCGCTTTTCGACACCACCCCTCCGGTCGACAGTAGTGACCGTAAAACTTGCCGTCAGCATCCAACGCTTGTGCAATAAGATCGAAATTTTCAGGCTCGACAACGAGACTGGCATTATCGATATCTGACGGCTCAAACACATAGCGTCGAACCAACTGGTCGAAAGGCTCTTCCAGCTTAGCCGCTGCGAATTTTGTGAGATAGCTGAAGCCTTCTCCTGAATAACCAAAGCGTGTGCCTGGATCATTCATGAAGGTGAGCTTGCCGTCATCGGCAAAGAACCGCCAGTTCAAAAAGCCAGTCGTATGAGACAACGCCATTCGTGGCGTCAATTGCGGGTGGCGTGGGTCATCTTTCAAATCCGGGTCGAGCCAATGTGCCGACATTGATTCATCAAGCGACAGTTTGCCATCAGCCGATAGTCGCAGAATCGTTTCCGCAACCGCGGTCTTCGTGATGGAGCCGACATCGTAAAGCGTATTTTCAGAGGCAGAGACACCAGGGGATTGCTGTCCGTAATGGTATGTCCAGTCCACTTCGCCATTCTTGATCACGGCGATAGCCGCCGTGTTGATCTTGTGCTCGGTAAAAATGTTCGACAACGTACGGTTGACCTCGACCGTGTCTGCTTTGGAAACTGAAGCAATGTCAACGGGTGTCGGCAAGGTAGTGCACGCACTGAGTAACGCTGGAACCAGCGCCACGGTTGCTAACATCGTCGGGATACTACCGTTACGTATGACGTTCACTCACCACTTCAATAAGTCCAACGATATTAGCATTCAATCTCTCCAAATCTTCTGCGGGGATCCACCATTCCGTATGGTTTTTTCCTCCTACCGTTTCAATCGGGTACTGTTCAACAAAACTCGCTTTGACATCGAATTTGGTGACATAGCCTTTACCAAACTGCCGGACGTTCCAGTTGTTCACTTCTTCTGCATACTCAAGATTGGTGACCGGATAAAAAATAGGTTGCTCGGCCAGTCGCGGCGGCCATTGGGTAAAGCCGCTCTTCGCGACAAGATCATATTCGCCTTGTCCGCAAGGTCGATACATGGTGATGGTTTCAGTCATTCATACAGCTCTCATTCATTATTCTCAGCACTCGAGAACGCCACACGATGCAGTTTAGTGCCTCAAAGTTCAATCAGCGTTGTGAATCCGCCATAGATCATTCGCTTGCCATCAAAAGGCATCGTCTTTGGATCCCAGTCGGCAAAGCGCGGGTCGCTCATCGCATTCTTGTTGCCAAGATCTCTTGCTTCACGCGACGGCCAGGTGATCCAGGAGAACACCACTGACTCATTAGGTTCGCATTTGACGGCCATCGGAAATGAAGTCACTTCGCCGTCGGGAATATCATCAGCCCAATTTTCGACAACGGAAAGCGCGCCATGGTCTTTAAAAACGGCTGCCGCTTTTTCTGCCACGGCTTTGTAAGCGTCCTTGTTCTCATTGAGAACAGCGAGTACATATCCATCTACGTAAGTCATTTTTTGGACTCCTCTATTGCGGTTCAAGCTATCAATGAAAAAGTGGTGCTTATCCCTTTCCTTTACTCTTCTTCAGGCTTCATCGTCATCTCGGGATGAAAGATCAGTGAGTCACTGACGCGTGGCTTATCACCCAATGCAGCGACCCTCGGCAAGGCTGCTGCGATAATATCCAAACTGATTGGATTCACGCGCTGGTAGAGTGCAGGAATTTCGCCGAAATCCCAGGGTGCGACGCCTTCTGCAGGATTGGAGATCACCACGATACACGCATAGTTCATACCCAGCATTCGGGCGTAAGCGATTTCTGTAGCGAGATTCATCGTCACGACATCACTGCCCCATTGAGCGAAAATCTTAATCTCGGCTACAGTCTCAAATCGGCCACCGCGCGGTTGTATGATCACGCCAGCTTTGTGAAGACTGATGTCATCGAGCGCGCGGTCGCTGCGCAAACGATTTCGTGTCTCTTCCAGAAGAATGGTTCGAAGGTCCGGATCCATGGCCGGATTCACACGGGGTAAGGGCACGCCCTCCGATTCGCGATAGATATCGCGCGGGAACCGCAATGGTCGGTCGGTGTTCATGTCTATGAAATCATGCGGGATCACATAGTCGTATGGCTGCATTGCCGGATTGATGCCACCAGCCGTCGCACCACCTATGACCTCTTTGACACCCAGGTCGTAAAGCGCCACCCAACTTGCTTGCAATGCGGTGCTGCCGTGCATGTGGATGTAGTAGAACGGGACACCATTCAAGTCACCAGGAAAAATCGGAGCAGACTCACCTAACTTGGTCATTAACGTGAATGGCTCACCCAAAACACCGTCTTCCAATGACAAGGCATCATTCAGGAAGGTACCACCCATGATCGCAATCTTTGCCCCGTTTCCTTCTGTCTGGGCAGAGGTTGCAGTAGACGCAAGTGCCACTATGATCACGGCGACCAATCGCACTAAGATCGCCTTCGATGAACCAAATCGCTTCATTGGTTAGTCCTTGTTGTTATAGCCAGAATCACCTGTTTCTGTATATCAAATTAGACGCTTGGCTTGTTTGGTGCAAGCGGATGGCACCGTCTCCAGCTTGTTGTCGGTTACGGCAATTGAGATATCAGCGAAACGAAAAAGAGACGAGACTCATCACTTTGTTTTTAGTCCACCGCCTGCATCTCGTCGAAAGTCGGATCCGCATACTCCCAACGAATATCCTCGTCATTCAAAAAATCCCGGACGGCGTCGAAGTCACAATGTGGTTGAACATTGACGACGAAATAGGTCTTGCCATTCATACCTTCGTAACCACAACCCATCGAAGCGATCGCTTGCAGCAACTGCTGCGAGCGTTCCGATTCTTTAGCCGACTCGTCCAGAATAATTCTCAGTGTTCGGTGACCTGACTTTTTGATCACTTTTGTTAGATATGGATACGGGTCTTCATCATCTTTGGGGTGGGCTTCGACAACATCGTCAAAAGAAATGCCGTAAGCGTAAAACGGAAAGTTCTTCAGTTGGTAATGATTGTCGCCAACCGCATCTGCCCACATGAACTCGACGTCGACTTCATCGGAATCTTCATAAGTAGTTTCAATGCCGATTTTGGTTTGTTTGTTAGTCACTAGCTCGACTTCGATTTCGCCGGTATCAAACTTTTAGGCGCGCGCTGAGCGCGTCGATTTCTTGCCGCCAGGCGTCTTCATCATCGGACTCCGCCCATAGCTCTGCTAATTCTGAGGACTCACCTTGTAGCAGTGCCAGTGCACGGGTGGACTGATCAATCAGCTCGGCGGAAACCTCAACCGGGTGCGCCTTAACCCAGTTATCAACAGCCTCGGTATAAGCATTGCTCGTTCCCGACTGGCCTTTCAAGCGTGCTACCACCTCAATGGCGGCGATTGCTTCGCATGCGACATCTGCATCAATGTACGCCTCAGCGAAGACAGCATCGATTGTTTCTTGCACGAATGATAGGTCATCGCGCTCTTCTAGCGCATAACCCCAATCACCTGCCGCATCATTGTCAAAATTTCCGTGTCCCCATGCGCCCATCGCCATGCCTCCGTTCTGCAACTCCAACGATA
Source organism: Woeseiaceae bacterium (assembly GCA_045110335.1). GTDB lineage: Bacteria > Pseudomonadota > Gammaproteobacteria > Steroidobacterales > Woeseiaceae > CALBPI01. Next base: position 29,563 of record JBGCGB010000020.1, on the reverse strand, counting down.
GTTTGCCGGAACGGCATATTCACATGAAGCACATGAAACGCCATCCGACACCAGTCTTCATCATACCCCAGCAATCATTTTCAGCAACAAGCCTAGTAAGACAGATCCAACAAAAATGCCTGCAGCAGGAATCACGCTGACTAACCAATCCCGGGAGTTAAGTTGTGCCAGCTCACCATCTTTGGTGCGTTCTAGTAGCAAATGCTTTTGCAATGCAATACCGAATGGTAAGCCAAACGCAATGATAGGGACCGATAGCATGAAGGCTTTGAACCCACCCAGCACATCCTGTATCGCAAAACACAATATGGCTAATACGATGCAGATCATGATCAATAACTTCTTAGCCATTATCTGATCCCGGCCAAGCATAAAAACACGTGACATCGACAAGCTTCGGATAGACACTTTCGATTCTCGGATTACCAACCCAAGTAAAATCTAATGACCTGGTAGTACCTTCTCGAATCATCAACTTTAGCCGTTCTATGCCGTCATTCTTTTCAAAGCGTATAGGACATCAAGATAACAGATCCTGAGAAGTGGATATCCGGATGCGGCGATACAGGGAGCTCGCCGGCATGATCAAAGCCAAACCGCTCGTAGAGCCGAACCGCACCAAGGATATGGTCACCGCGTTTGGTTACTCCGCAGTCATCCGAAAGTCCCAATCCATCTCTGCAGCGAGATAAGCGAACGCCGCATAGGTCGCAACGTTCTGATTGAATGCCTCATGGTCAATCTTGTCGAAGGTATCATCTGGCGTATGGTGTAAGTCGAAGTAGTCCCAACCATTCTGTCGCGGTGTGACGACCGGTACGCCGGCGCGGGCGAGCATCGACACATCCGGACCGCCGCCTGCACGATTGTTGCCGGGCGCAATGCCAAGACGCTCGAGCATCTGCTGAATGGCACGGCCGTAAGGCAATGCACCTTCGCCAAATCGGGTAGAGAAGCTCCAGATTCTATCGGCACCAAAATCACTTTCCGCAGCGAGTATGTGGTTTGCGAGTTCATCCGCATGTTGACGCTCATAAGCATAGCCACCCAACAGCCCCACTTCTTCGGCGCCGTACAACACGACGCGGATGGTGCGTTTCGGCGCTTGATCAAGGGACTTGATCAGATGCGCAGCGCCAACAACGATACCGCAACCGGCGCCGTCATCTACGGCACCGGTGCCGAGATCCCAGCTATCTAGATGACAACCAATCAACACAATTTCTTCCGGTGATTCACGGCCTTCAATCTCGGCGATCACGTTGCCCGATGGCACTTCAAGTTTGGTTTCTACATCGATATTGAGATGAACGGTTACCGGCCCTTTCTCCAAGAGTCGTGTGAGCTGGTCGGCATCCGGTGGCGACAATGCAGCAGCCGCACCATCGCCGACCGCTTTGCCGCGCGCCATCATGCCCGTGTGGGCAAAACGACGTTCTTGCGTGCCAACCGACCGAATCAGGCAAGCAACGCCGCCTTTCGCAACGGTGTTCTTGGCACAGTTACGACGCTTACGAACCGCCATGCCGTAGCCAGAACCGTCTTGGGTACGCGTCATCTTTTCATCAATGAAGACGATCTTGCCTTTGACGGTTTCCGGATCAGCCGCAGCCAGGCCACGCATATCATCGAACCGAACGATCTCGGCTTCTACACCACCTTTAGGCGTGGACGTAGAACCACCTAGCGCGGTTATCACCAAGGCCTGCGGTGCTGGCGAAACGATGCGGGCGCGATCAATACGCCGCGACCAATAAGGAATCTCAAAAGGCTCGACATGTATGTTGCTAAAGCCTAGATCAGTCAATTGCCGGCTAGCCCAATCACGAGCACGCGCCTCCGCTTCCGAACCCGCCAATCGCGGTCCGACTTCCGTGGTCATATCACGAACGAATGTGTAGCCAACATCGTCGTTCAGACCACCGTCGATCAGTGAGTTCACGGTGTCACGAACAGACTCCGGAATTTCGGCAGCCTCTTGGGCGTGTACTGAAGAAATTAGAAGACAGGAAATGGCAAGAACGGGTCGGAACATGGAGTGATACCTGAATTAGTGTCTTGCTGGTTATCTTAGCAAGAATGCAGGCGAAGCGACGATCGTCGCCATTGACTGGCAATGATCATTCCGACTGGTAGCTGTTCTTATCGGTAACACTCAGCGGAGGTGCCGGAGGCCCAAATAGAACCGATCGAAAAGCCTACTGACTTTCGAACTTGCTCCACTCTTCCGACCATGACGGCAAATAGCCAGCTGATTTTGAGTAAGGAAAACCTTTGGTACTCAGCTCAAAAACATCACGCTTCCGCCTATCTATCACAACGGCGGGATTACAAGCATCATGCCTTTACCCTTCTCTTGATCATTATTGAAACGGTAATTTCATAATGAAGATGAGTGCGGCCACCGTTCACGTCGCGCAACCTCAAGAGCAACTCGTTCGCTGCTTTCCAATGCCGACTCCATACCGAACTCCAGCCGACGCGTATGCTCACCTGCGAAATGCATAACCTGCCAGGGCTGAGCCAGATTCTCGACATAGTCGTTCAGTAGTCCGGGTGCAACACTAAAGCCACACCCCAACTGCAGGGGATCAGCAGCCCAATCTTTGTAGACCAACGGCTTGATCAAACCTCTAGACGCCGGGCGCAATTTGGCGAGCTCAGCAATTAGGAACTCGACCGGATTAGGCAGGGCGGATACCTGTTGCCCTGCCTTGCCAATCAGCACAAACATCCCGCGCTGCGGTTGATCAAGGCCGTGATTGTCGATCGCCCAAAACATACCCATGCGCCCGTCGGTCGCAAATGAGGCAGGGAGACCGTCATCTTCCCAAAATGGTCTCTTCACTTCGACGTACAATCTCGTCGTATTAGCGTACGGCATATTCTGGATTGATGCGCGCATACGGCTATCGCGAGAAGCGTTAATGCTCACTTTTTTAAGCACGCTAAATGGCAGTGCAGATACAAGATAACGCCCGGTATAGTGAGTGCCGTCAGCACATGTTGCGGTTGCCGACTTATCTGTCATATCGATGCCGACAACCCGTTTGTTCAGAATGACGGCCTCACCCAACCGCCTGGCCAGCGCAAGCGGCAACTGTTGGCAACCGCCTTCGATGTTGTAGATCGTCGCGAGGCTACCGTCACTGGAACGCAGGTTGTCCTCGCCAAGTGGGTTGACGGATGATGTTGCGGAATGTGCATCAGCCACTTGCGCAAAACCTCTCTCATAATCGCCACGCGTCTGCTCCTGGAACATTCGTAAAACCGAAGTGTCGTCAAGGCTTATACCTGGAACTGTCCACTCAGCCAATTCAATAGACTGAGGACTATGGCCTTCGCGTGTTAACAGCTCTCTGAGGCTGATGTCCCATTTGGCCATGTCCGGACTCAACCAATCATCCAAATCTCCTAGCGGGTTGTATTTCCGCACCAACGCTCTGGCCATCATCATAGGTGGGATTGTGCGCTCTTCGCCAACGCATTCATTGAGTGGATTGTCTGCCCACGATGACGCCTCTATCCAATTCGACTGAAAAAACATACCGAATGGAAGCAAATCGCGATTCTCAGGTATCAGCTTCAGCCGCTCCTTACGACAAGCATGTCTTACTCGCGCATAACCCAAACCGATCTGACTCGCACCAACATCGATCGCGCCGGCGCTGGTTTGGACAGTCTTGATCCGGCCGCCAACCTCATTACCTGCCTCCAGCACGACGGCGTTCATTCCCAATTCACGCAGCAGCAAAGCAGTATTGAGCCCGGCTATGCCACCTCCCACAACCACAACGTCAGATCGTTGCTCGGTAGCGCAGCCGGCAAAGGTGGAAAAGGCCGCTGCTGATGCAGCGGCCACAACCTTATGGCCAAACTTTCTTCGGGAAAACTTCAAAGCACATCTACCCCGAGAGGCCTTTTCGAATGACAGAATGCCCCAATCAAAGAACGCTAGTCTCTAATCAAACCTGTAACTGAGTCTCACACTGGCGCGGCGACGATTGCCGAGATTAGGCGTATAGGCACTCAGGAAACCAATCTGAAACGCGCTCGAAACATATTCTTCATCGAATAGGTTATCGACCGCCAAACGGGCTTCGAAATTGTTCCAATACAGACCCGCAGAAACATCAGTGATAGTGCGTGCCTCGATTTCGGTAACATTGATAGCAGATACATATTGGCTAGACTGGTAACCAACGTTGCCGCGCAGGTAGTAATCCATACTCGTATTAATTGAGCCGTCATAGTTCAAACCAGCGTTTAACATGACCTTTGGCGCGCGCTCGATATCGTTGCCAGACACGTCTCCGGTCGACGAACAGACTATATCGTCACACCGGGAAGCATTTGATACATCGATCACGTCGCCGTACTCTGCATTGTTCAAGCTCAATCCACCGTACAGTTGCAGAGAATCAGAAACATCGTATGACAACTCGACCTCTAAGCCCGTAGTATCTGCCTCAGCCCGGTTGGCCACAACAGTGCCGGTTTGCCCTAACCGAGGAACACTTACCTGTAGATCTTTCGCCTTAATGAAATAGACTGTCGCGTTCAGTGTCAGCGCACCGTCCATCAGGACGTTTCGGCTCCCGAATTCAATCGTCGTATTCGTTTCTTCATCAAAGGTCGACTGACTAGGATCATCAAAGCTGGACGGATCAGAGCCACCGACGTTGAAACCACCAGCCTTTACACCCCCTGCAATCGAACCATAGTAGCTACGATTGTCAGACACGAAATACGTAGCCGCCAGACGCGGGGTAAAGTAGTCAAACTCTTCTTTTGCACCGGTGGCCGAAACGAAGTTCGTCTCGATAATACTCTCGCGCGTTAGACGGCCCTCAACAGAGTAAGCCCACCGACCGCTGCGGTAGTCCCAGAAACCAAACAAAGATTTTATATTTCTCGAATCCAGAGAATTCGCTGCAAAACCCGGGAAGTTCAATTCGAAACCAGGATCCAACGGACCAGTTGTTTGCGCAGGTACACTTAGCAATGCGAATTCTGTCGCATCATCACCGTCAGAATAGTAGCCACCCAAGTACGCCGTTGTATTTTCGCCTTTCCATGTGAAGCGCATTTCATATGAGTCCGATTCGATATTGCCGTTGCCAGAAGTATCAATCAACAAGCGGTCAAGGAAAATTGGCGGACCAGCAAACGGGCCGGTGTAGCCAACTTCCTGATCATAAACTGACGAACCCGCCCCCTCGAAGGCCCCTTCAATCTTGCCGTAAAGAAAGTTGATTGCCATTGACTCCGACAAATCATAGTTCACGTCGAAACTAAGAACTTGCGATTCGAGGCTTATGCCCGTACGAGGGTCGATCACCAGACCAGATTTGCGAGCGTTGCCGTCGACCAGTATGGGATCAACCGGCAATTCACCGCAAAAAAGTGCATTAGCACCAAGGAAACCGGTACCCGAACAATTGAGAGGATTGACGTCAAACAAACCCGATCCACTCACTGTGTACTGTGCGACGTTCTCGACGTCACGCTCACTATCAAGAAGGTTCAATTTCACAGTCAGATTGTCAGTGACATTTAGATCGAAACCAATTTGAAATGCGTCCGAATCGAATCCACCCAAGTTGCCTGTCGTTCGCGCCAAAGGATCCGAGGTGTTCGCCAAGGCATGGTTGTTTTCCCAAGCACCGTCGTATTCGGAAGTACTGTAACCAAGCGACAAGCCGCCGTAGTCACCAAAAGGAATCTGCGTGGTCAAATCGATCCGTTGATAGTCGTCCTCCCCAAACTCCACAACCGCAGCACCTTGGAACTGATCCCCAACCGCCTTGGTTCGAAAATTGACGGCTCCCGCATAGGCGTTACGGCCAAACGCCGCGGCCTGCGGACCACGCAATACCTCTATCTGACCCACATTCAATAGACTCGAGTCGACCATGTAGCCACGCTGCAGGTATATACCGTTATAGAATGTCGCAACGTTTTGAACCGGATTGGTCAGTCGATTCTGCGATTGACCTCGAATTACCGGCGTGGCGAATGCACCGTTGAAATTCTCAAAAGCAAAACCGGGTGTTGAACGCGCAATTTCAGTAAGGTCTTCCAAGCCACGCTCATCGATCATCTGCTCATCAAATGCCGCAATCGACATCGGCACGTCCTGCAAGCTTTCCTCAACCAAGCGTGCTGTGACGATCACCTCGTCTAACGTAGTCACCTCAGACGTCGACTCTTGTGCGAGCACGGCTGCAGGCCAGCCAATACTGATAGCGGTACAACAAAAAAGTACCAAAGGATTGTGTTTCTTAATAGTCTCATTCTTAGTCATTTTTGCCTTCCCATAGTTATCACCAATTTTTCTAAACGAATTGAACTGCCCAACTCTTGCAGACGAACCTCTGTCATTCTCTGGTATCCCGATGACTGAATATCAATGCAGTGCCGGAGAACCAATCTCATCTCTTTTCACTCCTAACCACACGTCATGGCCAAAAACCGTTTATATTTATCGACATTCAAACGAACAACTGATGTGCCCGAGAATGAAAGCAGGAAACCTCTTCCCATGAAAAAAAACTACCTACCGCGTTACCTATTGTGCTTATTGATTTTTGGCTCCGTAGCGGCGTGCAGCAGTACTGCCGAAAACCAGTTAGACCTCTTGCCGGCATCTTCTGTGACCACAACTCGCACCATTTCAATTCCCGAGATCCGCGAAGCTTATAGTTCAGCAGCGTCACAATTTGTAGACCTCGAAGGCACCGAATTGCACTATCAGGTAAGCGGACAAGGTCCGACGTTACTCCTGATTCACGGCACGCTCGGTGATGTACGGGACTGGGACGAGTGGGCGGCAATTCTCGACGATCACTATCGCGTGGTTCGTCTTGACCTACCGAGCTTTGGTCTTTCCAGTGGCGTCCCAAACGGCAATTACTCGATTGATCGGACGCTCGCGACCATCGACGCACTGATGGACCATTTGGGTGAGCAGTCATTTGCCATAGTCGGTATTTCATATGGCGGTATTGTGGCGTTTCGCTACGCCGCGACCCGAGTCGATCGCGTATCAGCACTCGTTCTGATGAATTCGGCCGGCATCCAAAAAGGCAAGCGGCCCGCGGAAGCAAAAAAGCCGCAGCCCGTAACCACGCCCAGAGCAAAGAACATCTTCGTCGATGCCAACGTTTTTGAGGAAGACGTAAATGAGTTCTACCGTGCATACATAAATGACCCTGCGCGCCGTGGCAGGGAATTTGTGCAACGTAAGCTGAATTTCCTGAATGTAATCGGGCGCGACAAGCAGGCCAAGAAGTCTCTGGACCTTTATGAACGCGGCAATCCAACGCAAGTACTTTCACGCGTAAAAGCCCCTTCGCTGGTTATCTGGGGTGGCGGTAACAATGCACTGGATACGACCACCGCGCTGGCATTTACGAACGCACTGAGCAATGCATGCTTTACCCGTTTGGTTACCTTTCCGAAGGGCGGACACTATATAAACGTTGAGCTCCCGCAAGAGACCGCTGCAGCTAGCCAACTGTTCTTTGAAGAAGTTGGCAAAGCTTACGACAACAATGACTGCGGACATTTCAAGGTTTCTTTTGACCCGTAACACGAAGCACTGTCGTTCGCTTGGCGCATTCATGGTTTCAGCCCACGCACAATCATATTCGGGAGCCTAGCGTTATCCCACTCGGGCTCTTTAGGTGGCGTACGTCCCAAGCGTAATATGATCAGGTCATGTTTCGGCAAGACATAAACCACTTGGTTCGAATTGCCGTCGAATAGAAAGAGCTCGGAGTCCAGATAGGGCTCGCTGTGTAACACTTGTGGCCCGAGCTTTAGTTTCCCGGTATAACCACGCCGCTCGACGTATTCGCCGCCAACCCACACGCCCAAACCGTAGTGCGGATTGGCTGCGGATGGCGTCGTCATTTCGCGCACATACCCTGGCGGCAGCAAACGCTTGCCCCGAAACACGCCGTCATCCAACAGCAGTTTAGCCAGACGCAGCCAGCTCTCGGCTGGCAGGAATTTGCAGCAGCCCGAGTGGATAAGACCCCCGTGTTTGCTGACCCACCCTTCCCCACCAGGAGCATCAATTTCGGATAACACTTCACGCCCAATAAACTCGCCGTAACGCTGCCCCGTGGAACGTTCGATAAGCACTGCCACCATGTCTGCCGTGGCGTTGTTATATAAATAGTCCTTGCCCGGTGCACTCTCTAACGGATAGTTATTAACCAGATAGTCTTCCAGCTCCAACGACAGATAGGCCCGATTCCAAGGGTGATCGGGGTCCCGACTATAGCCCTGGCGCAAAAACCCCGATCGCATATCTAACAGGTGCCGCACCAACACAGCACGCCGGTCATCGTCTCGCCACTCGGGAATAAAGTCGGCGACCGGCTGGTCCAACGACTGAATATGGCCGAGCTCTATGGCACGGCCAACTGCGATGGCTGTAAGCGGTTTGGATAGTGATTTTGATATCAGCAGAGTGGATGCGCGTTTATCGCCAAAATAATGCTCTGCCTGAAGCTTGCCGTCGTGCCAAACCAAGAATGCGTCGGAATTGTTGCGCTCGGCGTATGCCGCCGCGTCTTGCAACGCTGTGTTGGAAATAGAGCGTTCATCCGGACGCGCGGATGGAAGGGGATCTCTGGTCGACGCGCCGGGAATCTCCTCACGCGGTTGGTAGGTCGCGAAGAAACCGCCGCTTGCCATGACTGTCTCGAAGCGGGCTTGGTAGGCTGCTTCCGAATTCAATTCGGCTTGCTGGTTTGTGTTCGCACCGATGCTGACGCAACCTGCCACTAAGCATACGAGCGGTAAGCTCAGCGCAATCCCATAGTGTCGTACGACGGAAATCATCTTTTTGAGTCACCCTGCCTAGTCATCTTCTTGAAGTACTCGACGTTATCGAACAGCGTTGTCGTCCAAGATTCAGTGTCGAAGATCTGAGGGGTATGTTGCTCAAATCCTCTCCTGACATCTGCGCTTAGCACCTCAAAGCCTGGCACGTGTGCACCGAACGCTCGAACCATCAGGCGTCCCGGTGTACGGCCGAGCCTCAAAAAGGGTTGCCAGCTGGTCAGGTTTTGCATGTGAATTTCGGCACGAGCGCGGGGAGAATCGCCATCCAGAATGTCAGCAACACTTGCCGAATAGGTATAGAACGAATCCCAGTACACTTTTTCCTGATTGGATATTTCGGGCCATTCCGACGGTGGGAACATGGACGGGAACGACTCGATGCTTTGAGTCGGTATGAACACACGGTCACCGATGACGTCAATACTGAGCGGTTCAGGGGCGATACCGGGCGCTACAATGCCGGTTGGCGTATAACTGCGCCTCACCGGCCCTAAAACGAAGTGCTCCATTTCCACTGTTTCACCAGTGATTGGATTGTCCAAGTATGTAATGGGCTCGTCGGTACCAAATTTGGTGAAATAGCCAACCTCATAGTGGCGCATGTTGTAGGTGCCGTACTTCACCGGTTCCCAATACTGAATCAGATAATTATTCATCGAGAAGAAAGGGACCGCGTTCGTGCCGGCAAAGCCGTACACATGAAAACGCATATACGCATGAGTGGCCTCAGCGGCCGTCGAACCCATGACTTTCACGATAATCTCTGAGCGTTTTTCCGGCGTCGACAAGTCCAGGCTCGAATCTTGCGTTGCTTCAGCAGCTTGGTTTGACGCTACGCCGGCACTCGCAGATCGCTGGCTGGCTAGCGCCAGTCCGCCGCACCCCAGGGCACCCAACATGCGTAGCGTACTTCGCCGAGACTCCTTAATTTGCCCTATCATCGCTCAAATGTCCTCACGTACTACTTTGCAAACACTTCCGCTTTGGAAAGCCATTCAGCCGTATTCGATGGGTTGACCGCGGCCTTTACTCTGAGTTTCGCGTCGGCCAAATCAAAGTGATAGGCGTCAATCATCAAACTCGCAAAATCAAGTGCGACCGCCAACTCGGCCTCCTGCGCCGGCCCGGGCAACTCGGGCCGACAAATAGCGCCGCCGAAATAGTGATCCACATCGTCAATGACCAACGCGTAACTCGCTCCGCCGGACGGGGCCTGCTCAAACGCATCAAGGTGAACTCGCCATCCCCGGGTCGTATCGCCCATTGGAATGTCGCGGGTTCCGGTTTGGATCAGAGCGGGAACACGCAGATCGGCGAACGCCTCAAGATCAACGAGACCCGGGATTGCTGGCGGTGGCGAAAACGCCAGTACCAACGAGACGCGGGCATCATTCATTTGCCCCTGAAAACCCGCCTTAGTCGCCGAAACTCCGCCTTTGACCAGCGCCAAAAGCGCTCCATAACTATGTCCAGCTGCAACATAGGCGTCGCCACCAAATCTTTTCGCGATCAACTCCATGTCTTCGAGACGCGTCGTCCATGAAGCCAAACCCGGATAGTCGGCGGTTTGCGGATGGTCTGTAGAGTCGACGTGCAACGGAGCGTAAACGCGAAGGCCACGACCAATCCACTCCTGAATCATGGGCTCATATTTCCAGGGAGCAGACTGCGCTCCATGACTAAATAAGACAACACCATCGGAATTTGCCTCGCCCCAGGCCCACACTTCGACCTCGCGTTCAGCAACTAACAGTGTATGCCGATTCGGCGCTCCCGAAACTTTGGTAACTGCGTCATTGACTGGCGGAGTCTGAACGCAGGCACCAAGCAAAAGCATCAGCAAGCAAAGCAGATGCGAGTTCCAACTCAGAAAAGATCGAATATCTTGGATGCGAATCGTCATGAAACAATATTCCGCCGTGTGAAAACAGTGTCTAAATAGATACTTAGAAACTATAGAGAGCTCAAAATCGGCACAATGACTTTTATCAAAAACAAACATGGCAATCCGTGCCACACTCGCTCAAGTGTTGTGAAAGGAAAAAATCATGCTCGGATCGCCCATTCGCTTTGTCGCGACCTTGGCGCTCGCCTCGATATTGTGTGCTTGTCACGCCGGTCCTAATGGCGAAACTGATCCGCACCACTCTGATCGGATCAGCAACGACACAAAACCGTCGAGCACACGCGCTGCGGATCCATGGCCTGGTGCAGCACAAATTGAACTTGTAGAGCTTAAAAAGTTACATTTCCCCGTGGAATCGTGGGTCTCGGACGTGGACTGGTACGAACCACTAGCGATCGTACCCGGCGGGAAACCCGCGGAAATTAATCGGGCAGCAACGACATCCGCTAAATTTGCAGCCGCAGACGCATTGGTTGATACACACCAAAGTCATGCATTTCTGGTCTGGCATCAAGGCGCTCTGATCCATGAACGGTACGACTCTGGGTACAGCCAAGTATCTCGCTTTGATACCGCATCGATGCACAAATCGGTCGTCGCCATTCTGCTTGGAATTGCGATCGATGCAGGTCTGATTCAAAGCGAAGAGGACCGTTTGGAAACCTACCTGCCCCATCTAAAAGGCACAACGCTCGGCACAGTGCCACTGCGCGCATTGTTGCAGATGAGTAGCGGCATCACCGCACCGCCACAGAGCAATGACCCTGCCAATGTATATTGGCAAACCTACTTCGGCAGCGATCTCAAGCGAGCTATTGGTCACTGGAAGAACCCGCTAAAGCCGTACGAAGAGTTCATCTACGCCAATGCCAATACACAGTATCTAGCCTGGGTCATAGAGGAGGCCAGCGGTATGCGTTACGGCGATTTTCTCGCGCAGAAACTTTGGCAACCATTGGGCAACGCAGAGGCCCGACTATGGCTTGATCACCCGAACGGCATGCCACGCGCTTCTTGCTGTTTGCAGGCCAGTGCCCGAGATTGGCTACGGATCGGTCTGTTACTTTTGAACTCGGGAACGATCGACGGTAGAACCATCGTATCGGCGGACTGGGTAGAGAAAATGACTCAGCCCTCCACCGTCAATCCAAACTACGGCTTCCAGATATGGCTGGGAAGTCCGCACCAACCTAAGCGCACTTATTACAAAGAACTGAAAGTATTCGTACCGGCAAAAGACGCCTTTGCGCGGGACGACGTTTTCTACTTCGACGGCTCAGGTGGCCAACGCGTTTATGTTGTACCCAGCGAGCGCCTAGTTATCGTGCGGATTGGCAAGGCGTCGTTTACATGGGATGACTCTCAACTTCCAAACTTGGTTATTTCGTTGATCGAAAAACACTAGTTACAATCTGAAAATCCGACTTACATACACACTACTTTTTCGGCGGCTGTGGCGTCTGCTCTCGTGCGTAGTTCTCCAGACTGGAATAGCTCGGCTCCGTCCACACCGTTGGAGCCTCAAAATAACTCGGAAAATTCTCTTCAGCATATGCCCGAACCTTAGGCGATAGCACGCTCATATCATCGTAGGCGCCCATCATGCAATCGTAGTAGCAGTGGCCATCGGACTGCCCCATTAACATCCAGGGAAGCCAAGGCGTGATGCGACCCCATGCTCCGGAATATGTAATTCCCGTCTGCGATGCATCCGCCAACTGTGCGCGATCAATCACGTAACTGAACATTTCCGATACGCGATTCATTTTGCCGGACGACTCGCGCGGCCATTTTTCGGGATCCAGTGCACTGGGGTAGTACAGATGAATACCTGAACGCATGGTGACGGTATCATTGCCCGCCTCTCGCCACGGCAACCTGAATGGCAATTTTGCCACCTTATTGTCGTTTAACCCACCGTAAGAGGGGCCAGCCAGAATGTAGGGCGTAATTTTGAAATTGAAAGGATCATTGGCAATCGGGACGACGCGCACCTTCTCATCAATAAACGGGTTATGCCACTCCTCAAGTACATCGCCAGTCTTCAAATCCGTATAAAACCCAACCTCGCGCAACAACTTCTGATAAACGCCATTGCCTTCATCGACCAAGCGCGCAAAAGAAAAACCCTCAAAACCAAACAAGGGTTGCACCTTCTTGTTGGGCACAACAGCGTTGACCGTTCCGGAGTACCAGCCAAATTTTTGCTTTCCGAAATCCAGATCACCCTGCAGGCGCGCAAACGCATCGCGGTTCCATTCCGGGTCATCAAAAGGCAGGCTTTTAGTTGAGCTAGAGCCACGACTCGCATCTTCTCTGTTTGACGCCATTGCGGCTGACTGGCCAACACTACACCCGGCGAGACCAGCGCCGAGAAGCAGTGTGCTAGATGACTGCAACAAATTTCGACGACTGAGGTTCACTTTTGTTTTTTCGAAAGACATTAATTTATCTCGCATAGTTCAGGTGGCTTGTATAACCATTATAGGCACGCGATCATGCAGGCGTCGTTGACAAAAATCAGTGTTCGCAGTCGCTAAGTCTATATCTGTCGATCTGCTAGCGGCGAGTCCGGCTGCAGGGTTTTACGTTAGTCGCCGCACTTTGAAAATCGCTAATCATCCGATGCGATTTTTTCATCACCTAACTGATTGTAATACGCTGCCAAGTCCGCGATATCCTCATCAGACAAGACCTTCGCCAAAGGTGCCATCATCGGATCAACTCGCTTGCCACTGCGAAAATCTTTCATTTGCTTGATCAAATAGCTAGTTTTTTGCCCCGCCAGGTTGGGCCACAGTGGCCCAACACCGATGCCATTATTGCCATGACACGACACACATACGAAAGATTTCGTCTTGCCTTTCTCAGGATTACCTGCCCAGGTCTGGGTAGACGCAAGCAACAGTGCGAGCATTAATAGTCTTTTAAACGTATTCATCAGTTTCAGGTCCTCTTTGGAATCTAAGCGATCAGATCAGGTCCAGTATTTCATAGGCAGCCCGCTCCCCGGACTCCAGAGCACCTTCCATGCCGGACGACCATCGGGCCGTATGCTCACCGGCAAAATGGACCCGGCCCGCAGGTTGGGATACAACGTCAACGTAGCGTTTGATCTGTCCCGGGGCCCAGACGGCAAAACCGCCATTTGAAAACGTCTCGTTGTTCCACGTAAACAGTTTTTTCAGTTTTACCGATGACCTTGCTTCCGGTAACACACGAAACAAATCATCACTAATCAACTTTTCCGCTTTGTCATTTGACAACTGTTTCACTTTTTCAACGCCTTCGCCGTTGATCCAAACGGTAAGATTAGTCAACGCGCCGGTGTATCCGGGATCTGTTGCAAAGACCCTTTCGATTACGGTGTCCGACCAGACGTTTGGCATGAACCCGGTGCCCTCCCAAAACGGTTTGATCACCTCAAAGTGCGCCTGGTAAACCTGAGAATAGGGAATTTCGACTGCGGCCTCTCGCTGCATCGGCGGCAATCTAGGCTCGAACTCAACATGCCGCAGCGTGGCCAAAGGTAAGCTACTGACGACATAGTCCGCCTGATAACTCACGCCATCTGCGCATGTCACCTCAACCCCGCGCTTGTTCTCACGCACCGACGTCACTTGCTGTCCGGTTAGCACGTCTCCAGGAAAAGCGGCCGCCATCGCCTCAGGCAAGCGTTGGTTACCACCTTTGATCGTCTTCATGGCGTAAGACACCTTCATCGCAGCACTGAAAATCTGATAATTTCGATGCATAAACAACAGCGAGGTTTCGTCCAGAGTACGCCCATAGCCGTGCGTCTGATTTAAAAGCCGAATCGAATCTTCATTAAACCCGCGATCCCGCAGATACTCGCCAACGGATACGTCGAATTCAAAATATGGCTTTTTGTGCCATTCACCCATGTCGGAAAATGGCGGTGTACCCAAGAGTTGAATCAATGCGCGATCGGGGTGCAGGTGTCTAGCCGTTGCCGGAAAGGGGTTCCGTTTGGAGTCAGCCCAGTTATTTGGCAACACTCGCTCACCGTCCACATGGTAGATTTGCTTGATCGCTTCATCCCCGAGAGTCATATCGATCGTTCCCAGCTCAAGCCCGTACTTCTGAGCGAGAAACAACATGCGGCCATAATAGGCACCAATGGTTTGACCACCCGCTTCCGGTCGACCGGGAACATCATCCAGCGTAAACACGCGACCGCCCACCCGATCTCTGCCTTCGAGCACCGTCACCTTGGCGCCCGAGTCTGACAAAAGCTGGGCCGCGTAAAGGCCGGACAGACCGGCACCAATTACCACCACCGTCGGCGCCTGAGCTCCCCACGAATATCTTGACGCCATCGCGCTCGCGATCGTAGCGCCGGTTATTTTCAGGAATGCGCGTTTGCTGAACATATTTTCATTCATGGCAATAGCTCCAATTGGCAATTCTTCATTAAGGCCGACGTCGACCTTATTGCTATCCGTTTCCCGATACACATGACCGGATTCTAGATCTACAGTGCTTACAAAGGACCGGATCGGCAGCCGCGATCGACGTCTGTGCTAGCGCGCCGGCCGTGCTGAGGCACAACTCAATCATCTTGGCTTGGCACATTGGTCATTTCAAACATCTACGATGTCGCATTTACGTGTTAGCCGGATACGCGTAGTGAACGACCATACTGCGTAAACACGAGCAAACTCATCAGCATAAACAGCGCAGGTATAGCCGAGTAGCTAAGAACCACACCGAAAACTGCCGCACTACTTTGCTCCACGACACCATCCACCGATGCCTCAAAGCCTACAACGCTGAGCACCAATCCCGTCACCAGCGGGCCCAACGCAAATGCGAGTTTTTCCAGCGCCATGAAAATGCCGGAGAACAAACCTTCGTCCGCCGTACCGCAACGCTGTCGTTCGTAGCTAATAGTGTCTGTTAGCAACGAATAGGACAATAGTGAAAAACCCGAATTGGTAATTCCAATCACGAACGCTCGTAGTAACACGAGCGATTTTTCAGTAGATAGATCGCCGATCAGCGGTGCGCTGAACAACACATCATCGCTCTGTCCGACCCATAGCCACGTGATCGTCACGGCCATCCAACCTAAGCAGGCGACCCACAGCGCCACCACCTTCCCGAAACGCTGCGAAAAAACCAGCCAAAAAGGCTGACTGATAACAGATCCACATGACATGATCAGGATAAAAGGCAAGAGCAGATTGATATCTCCGATCGCAAAAATGAAAACGAAGCCAACGACTGCGTACCCGCAAGATTGAGCGATCGACTGGATAAAATAGGTACTGGAAAGAACTACGAACGGTTTGTTTTTGCGAGCCGTCATAAACTGCTTGAAGAGCGACAGCTGTGGGGCCGAAGAAACTGATCCAAAGTTCCGCGGTACACCATATGCCGTGACTAACATTGCAATCGTGCCCAGCGCACCAAACAAGACGCCCATTTTCAACCAAGCGGCCGCATCTCCTCCCCATTTGAAAACTAGAGGCTGAGCCAAACCAATCCCAAGCACCACGCCGGCCACGGTAAACACAATCCGAAACGCGAGTATCTTGGTTCGCTCGTGCGAGTTATCCGAGAGCTCCGAGGCGAGCGCCAGATACGGCACCGAGAATGCACTGAATGCTGTTGACATGAAAAAGAATACAATCCCTACTGCTAGGGCAGCGACCCAAGGCGATGAAAAACCACCGAACAAGAACAGGCAGCAGAAGGTCACTCCGGTCGACCACGCACCAACCACCAGAAACGGACGCCGACTGACTCGGGGCCTAAGACGATCGGACCAGATACCCATTAGCGGGTCCCATACAATGACCCACAACTTGGGAATAAGTACCACGACTCCGGCAAGCCAAGGGGCCACGCCAAGTACCGTAGCCATAAAAAGCGGTAATAGCGCAGCGGGAGTGTCTCGGAATATTTGTGCACCGGTTTGCCCGACGCCAAACGCGAGCATCACGCGCAATGGAAGCGGCGAACCGGACCCATCTTGATCCTTGGAATCATCGTAATAAGTCTTATTGTTCAAGTGCGCCCCATATCGATTAATTCAGATGATGTTGACACTCAAGCGACAGAAAAGGCAGTGCAATCGTAATGAAACAGCCCAAGCGTCTCCTCATTCACAAGTTTGTTCATGCCATAGAGCTCGGACTCTTCGCCCTGCAATCGATCTGCGTTCGCGTTTGATTCAAGCAAAATGTAGCTGGTGCGCTCAATACGCTCGGATTCATAACTCTGCAAAGCGTGCTCGATACTGCACGCTTGTTCGAGTGAACGCGCCAAAACGACGGCATCTTCAATTGCTGTAGCCGCACCCTGCCCAAGGAAAGGCGTCATCGCATGCGCGGCATCCCCAATCATGGTTACCTGGTTGTTCTTGCTCCATGTCGCCAACGGCTGGTGCGCATTGATTGCCCATTTGAAGACAGTGCGATCCTGAATCGCAAGCAGCAGACGATGAACGTCATCGCACCATCCGTCAAACACATTCCGAAGTTCATCCAAATTTGCACGGATAGACCAGCCGTCCTCGGTCCAGCCGTTGTTGCGATTGAAAAACACCAAATTGAGTAAGGTACCTTTGCACAAAGGATACCGAACCACCATTTTGCCTGGTCCGATATGCATGCCGGGCTGATCAACCAGCTCTCTTATGCTGCTGTTAACCTGTGCTATCGCACGATAGGCAACATGGCCCGTAAATTGTGGCTGTTGGGTCGCGAACTTCTTTCGCACTTGCGACTTGATGCCATCGGCGCCAACAACCAATCCAGCCTCCGCCACTGTTCCGTCGTCGAAATGCAACGAAGGAACACCTCCTTCCACGTCAACATCGAGCAAAGATTTGGAAAGGAACATCTCCACGCCGGCACGTTTAACTGCGTCGGTAAGAATCTTGTGCAACTCGGCTCGATGTATATATACATAAGCGGCTCCATAGCGCTCGCGAGTGCCGCGTCTTTCCAACTCCAGTATCAGACTACTGTCTTTCCAGTGGCTGATAATCTGAGTCGAAGGTTCGATACCAGCTCGTACGATTTCCTCCCCAACTCCGACATAGTCGAGGCCGCGCATGGCATTGGGTGCCAACGTAATTCCAGCCCCGACATCACCCCAGGCAGGGGTGGCCTCATAGATACGCACCCGCTGACCGCTTTGCGCCAATGCAAGCGCGCAGGTCAGCCCCGAAATACCGGCTCCTACAATAGCTATATCGAGACGCTTCATTTTTGTCCCTGAAAATCGTAAACACCAAACAGAGCTTAAGGAAAGCTCGACGTTGTACAATTTTGTTGTATTCGAACATGAGCGCAATGACAATTATCAACGCTGGCTGATCCGTTAGGATGTAGCTTGCCAACATGGATCATCAACGAACAAGCGTACAAAGGCTGGCGCGCAAATGACAGACCCAATATTAACTCAACTAGCTGAGTCACACCCAGTCCTCGAAACGCTTTCAGCCATTGTCGGCGCCGCAAACGTGATCACCGGCGAATCGCTCGACTACTACAGCCGCGATGTTTACAACACACTCAATCCACCGTTAGCGGTGGTACGCCCCAATTCAGTGGAACAGTTGCAAGCGATTATTCGCAACTGTCACGATAACAAAATACTCTGCACCATACGCGGTGGTGGCGCATCGTATACGGATGGTTACCTGCCCAATGCAGACGGTGCTCTCATGCTTGATCTCGGCAGGCTGAACAAGATCGTCGAAGTAAGCGAAACCGATGCCTATGTCACGGTTGAGTCAGGCGTAACCTGGGCACAACTGAAGGAACGCCTTGACCCAATGGGCTGGCGCACCCCATTTTGGGGCCCATTTTCGGGATTGCGTGCCAGCATCGGAGGTGCGTTGTCGCAACACACTCTGAGCCATGGTACCGGCGCCTACGGAATATCCGCCGAATCTGTTCTTTCCCTTGATGTGGTAGCTGGAGACGGTTCACTCATCAGTACAGGATCGAGCTCCGCAGGCGCGAAACCCTTCACGCGCTACTACGGTCCGGATCTAACCGGCTTGTTTACCGGTGACTGCGGAACACTGGGAGTAAAAGCGCGCGTTACTTTGCCACTTCTACGGAAACGCCCAGCGCACCAGACAGTCTCATTCACGTTTGCAGACTTCAAAAGCATGCATACGTCAATGCAACGGATTGCGGCCGAGCGTCTCGAAGACACACACTTCGCTCTCGACGGCGCTTTGTCACAAGGCCAGATTGCCAGACAGGAGCGTTCTCGAGAATTGCTCTCAATGGCGTTTTCAATATTAAAGTCCTCTCCTACCTACGCTCAGGGCGTCCGGCAGTTGCTCCTATCCGCCTTCCGTGCCAAGAAAGTGATCTCCAACTCACCATATATGACTCACTACATCGTCGAGGGGGTCAATCAAATGGAAGCGAACTCTAGAGCCCAACGCCTGCGCGAAATCAATCTTGAGATTGGACAGGAAGTGCCGGCTACTGTGCCGTCGGTAGTACGCGGGATGCCGTTCGCCCCGTTTTTCAATACGTTAGGCCCAAACGGAGAACGCTGGGTCCCATTGCATGGCATCTTGCCACATTCCGCCGTGAACGCCTTTCATCAAGAATTGAAAAACTACTATAGAAAGCATGACACCGAATTGAAACAACTCGGTATCTGGCACGGAAAAATGTTCAGTGCCGTCGGCGCCAGCGCTTTTCTTTACGAGATTGCGCTGTACTGGCCAGACGAAATCACTGCCTATCATCGCGAGGTCGTCCCAAATGACTATCTCGGGCAACTACCAACTTATGACGCGAATCCCGAGGCTCGCCAACGCGTTGAACGGATCAAAAGCGATATCATCGAACTACTATGCCAGCACGGAGCAACCAACTATCAATTAGGTAAGGCATATCCGTATCTCGAACGGTTGGATCCTGAAGTGCAAAACCTAGTCAGGTCATTGAAGCAGCATCTCGACCCTCGGGGAATAGTGTCTCCCGGAAACTTGGGATTGCCCCATGCCAAATGACAACAGTAAATAAGGAGAAATCGTTGTCTAAAATACAATCCAGCAAGGGCGTACAAAACGACATCGCGATTTCGAGCGCGACGACAACATGGCTCTCTCGAAAACACCAGTTGCTTATCGACGGTGTCTGGCAAGCAGGCGTCGCTGGGAACACTCTGGCAACATACGATCCGGCATCCGAAAAGCAACTAGCAGAGGTTGCCATCGGGGACGCCGCTGATATCGACTTGGCAGTATCCGCCGCACGCTCAGCGTTTGCCGGGCCCTGGCGCAGACTTTCGCATTTTGAACGTGCGCGACTGCTTCAAAGACTCGCCGAGCTAGTCGAAGAAAAAACCGACGTCTTCACAGAATTAGAAATTCTCGACAATGGGATGCCATCCCAAATTGCTCGATTGACTATCGACAACATCGTAGAAATGATCCGTTACTACGCAGGGCTGGCACAGCAAATCGAAGGCACCACTACCTCCCCGCCACGCCATATTTCTCAGCATTCCGAAGCGTTGACGTACACGATCAAGGAACCGGTTGGTGTAGCAGGGCTAATTATTCCTTGGAATGTGCCTATCTCAACTGCCATCCTCAAACTCGCGCCAGCCCTTGCCGCAGGGTGTACAACGGTCATCAAACCGTCTGAGTTGACACCGCTTAGCATTCTGCTGTTGGGAGAGCTCATTTTAAAAGCGGGCATACCGCCTGGCGTTGTAAACATCGTCAATGGATACGGCGAAACAGCTGGTCAGCGACTAGCGGAGCATCCCGACGTCGACAAGATTTCGTTTACAGGCTCCACGGAGGTTGGGCGCAAGATAGTTCAAGCCGCGACAGGCAATCTCAAAAAAGTCTCTCTTGAGCTTGGCGGAAAATCGCCGGTTGTCGTCATGCCAGATGCCAATCTGGAAATCGCCGTTACCGGCGTCGCGCTCGCCACCTTTTTCCTGCAGGGCCAAAACTGTATGGCCGGAACTCGGATCTTCATACACGGTGACATTTATGACCAGATGATTGCCGGGCTAAAGGGTTTTTGCGATCTCATGACGTTGGGTCATGGCATCGATCCAGCCACAATGCTGGGACCACTGATTTCTGCGCAACACTGCGAGCGCGTGCTCCAATATATTCGCAGCGGCCTCGACGAAGGCGCGACACTTATCACAGGTGGCGAGCGTATCGACAGACCAGGCAATTTCGTCGCACCTACAATTTTTGCTAACTGCAAACCCGAAATGAAGATCGTACGCGAAGAGATATTTGGTCCGGTAATGGCGATTCAGCGCTTTGACACCCATGACCTCGATGCGATCGCTGAATTGGCCAACGACACCTGCTACGGACTATCCGGCAGTGTATGGACGCAGAATCTGCAAACGGCCCATGCGCTCGGATCCCGCATTCGCGCGGGCCAAGTTTCCGTCAACTGCCATGGCGCAGTCGGTACCAACATTCCATTTGGTGGTTTTAAGCAATCTGGCTGGGGTAGAGAATTCGGCCGAGAAGGCCTTGAAGCCTACCTCGACACAAAGGCTGTCACAGTTCAGTTGTAAATTGCCGGCTGGCGTATTTCGTCTATTTGATCACCCCAGATAGCCATCCGTTGAGTCCATAACGCCAAAGACTGCTTCGGTAGCACCGATAATTCTGCCAGTCTTTGCGGCGTGAACACTGACAGCCGGAACTGGCAAGTTGGAATTGAACCGGCAATTCTTGGGAGCGGAAATCAAGCCTCAGGCCAAGAGGTCCGCTGCATACTCGGCCATCTGTCGCTGCGAAATGCCGGAGCGGCCGAGCGCGTACTGACAAATGTAGGCGATTAATTTAAAGTGTACCGCAAGCTTGGTTTTTTTGACCACGGGCGCTGCTTAACGCTCAATTTCTATGGCCAAACGCAATGATTGCTGCTCTAACATGGATGATGCATGTTTGATAAGAACTCGGTGCTTTACAAATCGTTGTCGAAAAAGGACCTGGATCTCTTGGGCCTCCATTCCAAAACGAAGGTTCTGGGTAAGCGCCAGTATTTGTGTGAACAAAACACACCAGCAGATTTCGTCTACACGATTGCATCCGGGTGCGCCGTCGCGGAGCGTGTTTCGAGCGCTGGACGCCGGCAAGTCCTCTCGTTTATTTTCCCCGGCGATCTAGTTGGTTTGTCAAAGAAGTTTGAGTTCGGTGTAAAGAGCCTCACGCCCTTGACCGCTCACCAGTTCAACCACCAAAAACTTCACGAACTGGCTGAGAAGCTTCCGTTGCTTGGTGAAAATTTACAGAACATCCGCAAACTCGTCTTGTCAATGATGCTCGACCAGCTTTACCTGCTCGGCCAAAAAAAGGCTTTGGAGCGATTGTGTTATTTATTTATGCACTTGCTCGACCGACTTCCGGATGCCGATGTTAGCTGCGTCGAATTACCGATGACGCGCTTGGACATCGCAGATTATCTGGGGCTGACGGTGGAAACAGTCAGTCGCTCTATGACCAAGCTAAAGAACACCGGGCTCATTGACATTCTCGGCCCTCATTCTATCGCGATTAAAGATCTCGACCGAGTTAGTGAAATGGGTGTTATCGATTAGAAACGGCAATG
The DNA here is from genome assembly GCA_045110335.1 of Woeseiaceae bacterium. Taxonomy (GTDB): domain Bacteria; phylum Pseudomonadota; class Gammaproteobacteria; order Steroidobacterales; family Woeseiaceae; genus CALBPI01. The sequence goes on along the minus strand of JBGCGB010000020.1, from coordinate 7,195 downwards.
CGGCGTCCGCAGATTGCCGGGCGATCGATGGTTGATATTTATCATGGCAGACCGTGCACCACACTAACTACTATGGCAAGCTTGAGAATGTCAATCGTGCTATCAAATCAGAGGTGATACGTGCTCAATTGTTTCCAGCAAGCTCAGCATGACATGCTGCCAGAAAATACCCATGATGAAGCTTCCCGCCAGGAGTTCGCCAAGAGCATGAAGAGTTTTATCCAGCAGAATTTGCTGGTGGGCCTTGGGCCGGTGTTTGGCAATCGTGTATCGCGCCAATTTGAACGCGAGAATGAACGACCCATTGAAGACCGCCACGACATTCGCAAGGGCATGGTCAAGGACCCGTATTTTCGGCTTTACGCCTCAATCAATCGTATATCGCAGGAATTATTGTGGGAAGCCACGAATATCAGTATTGATCGGCAATTGCCGGAACTCATCGAAAAAGCACGACAGCTGTCTGCTCGGGCCAATGCAAAACTGGCAATTCCAGAAGATTTTGAACCACCGCGCTACGTAAGTGCTTTGGATATCCACTGTATGCCTGGTGGGTATTGCAGCGAAGTCACCAAAGACGATATTGCGGCGGGTCTTCTCTATGATCGAGGTGTTTATCTCTATTCGATGGGCTACACCGGTCCGAATAATGACGACATGGGACGATCGGTATGCAATTACCTGAAACGCAATCGCCCGAACTTCAAACCAAAACGGATCCTCGATATGGGGTGTACCGTGGGCCACTCCACCCTGCCCTACAAAGAGTATTTTCCGGACGCTGAGATCTGGGGTATCGATGCGGGTGCACCAGTCATTCGTTACGCACATGCCAGAGCGCAAGCTTTCGGACTAGATGTCAACTTCGCCCAGATGAATGCCGAGGAAACCACCTTCGACGACGGACATTTTGATCTCGTTGTAAGTCATATATTGCTTCATGAGACCAGTGGCAAAGCTATGCCCAGAATTTTCAAAGAGTGCAATCGCGTACTTGCTCCGGGCGGGATAATGATTCATGCGGATTTGCCCCCGTTCGACCTGATGGACCCTTTTACCCAGTTTATTCTCGACAACGAGACTTGGTACAACAACGAACCATTCTGGGGCGCAATGCGCGACATGGATCAAATTGAGTTAGCCGGAAACGCCGGTTTCCCTCTTGATTCAGTCAAATTTGATAATGCACCGATGGCCATTATGGAGTTCGCTGCGCAAACCCCGGGCTATGATGAAGAGACTGCAGAAGAAGTGGCCGACCGCGACTTTACGGCGGGCGAATTCGCGCCTGGTGGCGGCTGGCAGGTTCTTGTTGCGGACAAACCCTTTGCGGATGAAAAGGCAGCGTAATGACTGACACTCCGAACAAAGACCGACCTCAGGTAATCAAGGATTCAAAAGGCAAGAGACCCGCTTTCTTTGAGGCAGAAGGTGTCGATCAACTCATGTCGATGGTCATGGTTATGGCCAGCGAACTCGCGGTGATGCGAGATCGCATCGACGCCCAGGAGCGAGTCGCGCTGGAGCATGGTATTGATCTCGCAAAGGGTATTGAACAAATTGAATTCGATGAAACCGCGCTGCAAGAACGAGAAGCGTGGCGTCAGGATTTCTTTGAACGCCTGTTCTACCTGGCGCGCAAGGATGCTGCAGAACAGAAAAACGGACAGACCAGCAGCGGCTACAAAAAGATCATCGATGACATCGCTGTTAATTAGGTATGGAACAACAGACCTAGCTTGGCATTTCATTTCGAAATCTTGAATCGGTCCGACCCTTTATTGCCGAAGCAATTGTCGAGCAATAAACTCTGTCACGAATTGTAAATACAGCTCTGACTGCTCGTGCACTAGCAAATGCCCGGCCATTTCAATTTCATGCATTACCGCATTGGGAAATACGGAAACATACTGCTCTGCGACAGCCATTGTTTTGTAATCGCATTCGCCCCGAAGCACCAGCAAGGGTGTTGTGTCTCGCATTAATTGAGGCTTGGGGTCATTAGGGTTCTCTGCAAGGGTATTGCCGGTCATTTTGTTGAACCAAAAACCATATCCGGCCGACATTGCGTCCATGCTTGAGGACTCGCACATCGCGCCCTGCAAATAGAAGCGATTGGCTATCTCATCAAAAAGTGAACCCAACTCATGTTCCGGCGCGAACCTGACGGCAGCCGCGGGATTAATGTCACTTAGAATCAATGCAGCGAGTAACCTTGGGCGGTAGATCATCGCATCAAATGCGCGCTTATCGCCCGTCGATAGCGTGTCATCTAAGCTGCCTTCATCTTTGTCCATCCAATCAGGCTTGTACAAAGGCCCAGGAGACGAAAAGACAGCCAAAGTCACGCTGTCCGGATACTTCACCATGTAGTTAGCAGTAAGGGTCGCGCCGAACGATGACGCCAATATGATCACCTTTTCTGCTCCGATTCTTTCCTGGATCGCATGAAGATCCTCGATGTGACGCGCCAGTGAATACGCTTCGATATTGTCCAAACGTTCGGACAACCCCCCTCCAACCTGATCATAAAAATAGACGTCGTGACCCGCCTCATTTAAGGGTGACACCGTTCTAGCAATCGGCTGCCACAAGACGCTATATGCGCCTGGGCCGCCGTGCACATAAACGATCGGGACATGACCACTGTTCCCAACAAGGTGTCGCACCGCTACGGTAGACCCCGTCGTCAATTCCCAATATTCGACACCATCATGTGGTTTCAGAAATGTCGGATCTGATTCTGGCATCAACGGTCGAAGTAAGAAAACAGCGATAAGGCCAAGCAGTATCGTTGAAAAGGAAGCACTTTGAATGCAAGCAAACCGATTCGATCTTGTCGTTTTCAGTATCCGGGCGGATAAATGTGAACCCAGATAAACAACCGCGGCCGCAAAAACCAAACCCGTGCCAATCAATATGATCGGGTTGCTGACGAGCAGTGCAACGCCAAAAAACTGGCGATGAACACGATGCAACCGACGAAATAGGTTATGACGACCGCGCTCCAACCACCCGACATTCGAAGAAGCGACAAACGATTGCGTCGAGACTTGGTTGCGGTATTAGTGATCATAGTGCTTGGTCCATCCGTTTTCTATCAGCGGTAAACTTTTGGCGGTGTCGAGAAAAGGAAAAAGAGTCAAACGGATCCTATCAGATCCAGCAACCGACAATCCTCGTCTAAATTGTAAATTGATTTGACCCTCTTTCTTGGCTTCATTGATCAACTCCGGATGACTAGTCGCGATGCGGTTCAGCGAGGACAGGCGCCAATATGAAATGACATGGAACTATCTGGAAGGTAGAGCTGCACTGATATACAGATCGCAGGGAGGAGATGTCGTTAGCTAAAACACTGATTTGTGCCTACCGGGGAGGCGCCGCTACGCCCACAATCTAAAGGGCAACAAGTCAGCTACAGCGAGTACGACACACCATTGCAAAACGAACGCTGCTGCCAATCCATGCAATACAATAATCCGCGACTCGGAACGCCTTTTCACCGCAAGCAAGATCGTGAGGAACATACCGACCGGTAGCAAGAGCGTGACGATGGCGAGTATAGCGCTTGCCAGGGTGAAATCACCAAGCGCCAAGAACGACTGCGAGAAAAAAAATGGTATGGGGAGCAACAACATCGCCGTCGCCAAAAAAGCGGGAGCCACCGGTTGATCGACAACGCTAAAGCGATATCGAAAGAGCGCGATAAAGCCCGCGACGAATAGCCACAGCAATCCTGCAAGCCCAAAGAGTATGCTTGCCCAGTGTGCCGCCAAATAGACTGTTGAGACATTTTTATATGTCTTGAATCCGTCGCTGATTAGGTATTGACCTTCGTCGCCACGGAAGACGACATGTGAGGTAGTGGCTCGATCATTGACCGAATAAAGGTGGGCGCCAACTGGCCGCAATTGACGCGTTTCTTGCTGCATCGAAGTCATAGTCAGCGAGTCACCATCCGCGGAAATACGGATCGCACCGAATACCGTGTCGAGGTACTCAAACATCTGAAAACGATTTGGGCTGAGAACATACCAACCGTACCACTCGGATATGTCTGTACGAGGCTTCGCTGTTTTGGGAGGCGCCGGCTGATCGATACTCAGGGCGTCGATGAACAGACTCTGAAGTCGCCCGTAGTTTGCCGTTTCGCTGTCCGTGTTCACGCTAAACACAAACCCTTTGTGTTCACTCGGGAAAATACAAAGCATAGCAACGAAACCGACAACGTTGCCGCCGTGACAGTAGCCAACGACGCCGTGTCGGTCTCGCCGTGCAATGCCGAGAGCGTACCCAGCAACAAGACCTTCGTTAGCCGTATCTGTCCCAAATGGCTGGCCTCTGGAGCGCATCAACAACCCGTCCACGAAAGTACTGCCATCAATCGAGCCGTCGCTCATCATGAAACTCGTGAATCGAGCCATATCGGCTGCTGTCGTAGTGAACTGCCCGGCGGGCCGAAGGAACATTGGGCTGGCGGAGATTGGCGATCCATCATCGACATGACCCCATGCCAGCGTCGGATCAGCCCGTTGACCCTCCTGCGTCGTATACGTAAATGTACTGTGGTGCATACCGAGAGGCGCCAGAACGTGATTGTCGAGATAGGTTTCATACCGATCGCCGACGACCGATTCGATAATCATCCCGAGCAAGGTGTAACCCATGTTGGAGTAAGAAAATTGCGACCCTGGTTTCGAACGAACCTGTAACAGTTCTTGCGGGTCCGGAAACGCGATAGCGAGAGGCGCATCTGGATCCGCATGCTCGCTGAACAATTGCCACAACTGTGCATCGTTTAGACCGGCTGTATGATCCAGAAGGTGTCGAACGGTGACCTTCGAAAACGCTGTCTTAGGGTTACCAAGAGAAAGGCTCGGAAGATAATCCAACGCCGGAGCATCAAGGTCGATACGCCTTTCAGTTGCCAACCTGAGCACACCTATTGCCAACAAGCTTTTGGTCAATGAACCCACATGAAAACGTGTTGAGGTGGTGAAAGCGACATCCGCGCGATTGTCTCGCAACCCTGCAGCGCCAACGCTTTGCTCACCGGTTTCGTGAACTAGCGCCCACGCTATCCCAATAAGATTTTCTTCGATGAGGACTCTCTCGACACTTTGATGCAAATCAGTCTCAGCGGCTGCTCCGACGAGACAGCCAGAGACCACCATGATGCACGTCAGTGCCTTGCGTGATATCCGGCGCAGCATAAGGGTATCGCGGGGATAGGCACTCACGACAGATTGCTCAAGAATTGCTGGAACAACTGGTTTCATCCTTCAGCAGGGCGTTGATGACAGAATTGTCGGAAGTCTATCAAGTGACATCCGTGTTTGTCCCTGTCGTAACTCGCTCAAATTCAACTGCACAGCCTTACGAGAGCCCGCCGGCAGTCGATACTATCATTCCGATAAGCTCGAGTTGTAATATCTGTTTCAGGCAGTTTTGCAGTGGAGGTTACTCATGAGCGGCGTTATGCAATGGCTTGCAATAGTCATAGAATTTGCGGGATTAAGTCTGATCGCCCTTGAGTTGTACTCACCGTTGTCGTCGAACCGGCTTGCCGAAGCATTGGAGGGCATAGAATCGGATTCAAATCTACCACATAGATCGAACGATGCCTCTCGCAGGATTGTGCTGGTCATCAGCGTCTGTGTTGCCGCTTGGGTTATCGGCGCAATCGCGGTGTCGATCAGGAACCCCGCACTGAATCTCTATTTCAATATCGGGATGACCGTATTGTCCGTTGTCGTCGGAATACTCGTGCTTGCGATCGAAAAACTCTTGCGACTGGGAATTCTTTTGGGTCGCGGCAACACATTAGGTGGTGTCGGCCTGGTCTTGGCACTGATTGGATTTACCTTTGAGGTCACACAATTGCTGTGACTTCGGAAATCAATGTTCGCGTCGCGTGCCAGGAAGCGACTGTCCGGGGTGAAAGGAAAATTCGCCTTCAACGACGAATATCATATCGGCGATTCAATCGCTAAAGCGCATCCCAGCGGAACCCTTCTTTTCTCGAGTAGTAGATTGCAACGGCACGACCGTAAAGTTCATGTTCAGCGATAAACCCGAAGTATCGACTATCATGACTGTTACCTCGATGGTCACCAAGCACCAGTACTGTCCGGTCAGGAACAATCACACCTTGAAGATCAGGACCGCCGCCGTGCCCAAGATTCAACGGCACTGAGCGATCGCCGAAGTGCTCAATAACCGTACCTGCCTAGGATGCAACGCCGGGCTGTTTTTCGGTAGCGTTCATGCGACGAATCATTCATTGTAGTGGCGTTTGCGTCTTTATGAGTGAGGATGGCCACATGCTCGGATTACTCAGGATACTGGCAACTGGTTTATTGTTAGCTTGCAGTGCCTGCGTTAGTAGTCAATCTGATGACGTGCCGTTGCGTCAGTCCGATTGGGTACTGGTCGATGACTTTGAGTCTGGCCTCGACTTATGGACGCACATCGATGTAGATAACAACACCGATCCCTATGTGCCGAATGCTCAGGTCGCCGTGATAAAGCGCAGTCGGCAAACTGGCAATGGGTTCTTGCTCAGGAAGCCGGCCGCTGATGGCATTGTCGGTAACCGAAAAGCGATTGGCTTCGCGCCGCTCCCCGTCACTATCGAGGTTGGCGAAACCTATACGATCTATACCCGCTTCAACGTTGAGTACTTCCCCAACAATCACTCGTTTGGCCTGGCCAATGTTGCAGCGGATGAGATTGGCACGAAGGGCTATGACGCCTTTGAGCCGATGATTCGTGTGACAGACAAACTGGAGTCAAATGGGTACAAGAACTCCGGTACCTTACAGGTACTCGGCGGCGGCGATTCCCGATATGCCGACATCGTAAACCCGATGACCGAAGCGGCGGCGCTGCCGCTTGTTCCCGGTGAATGGTATGAGGTTTGGTATGTGGTCAACAACTCAGAGTCAGATATCGGTGGCCAAACCTATGACCTGTATGTTCGTGGCGGCGAGTTCCAGAAACGCAGAAGGGTCTTTGAAGGCGCCGTTTTTCGCATGCAGCGCGCTCACCCGCTCAGATTTTTCATGACGATCTGCAATACGGGCTCAAAAAATTCACCCTATGGAAATGGTGGCGTGCGGTACGACGATATTTACATGAGTGTCGGGACTAACCTATTGTCGCCTGTACATGTAAAACACCAATAGATGAA
>JBGCGB010000019.1:0-122484 GCA_045110335.1 Woeseiaceae bacterium | reverse complement strand
CAGCTGGCTATTACTTATTTCAAGATAAGCAGACGAACCTTTACTTCTTAACGAAGGCTAAGGAGGGTCGTTTTCCACGTAGTGTGTTTTGGAGCGGTTATGATCGCCTTTTGAATATACCCTCTGATTTTGATTGCTCTTATTTGAAAGCCTTCCAGGCCGATCATAAAGATCTCTTTGTCGACTCAATGATCCACGAAGATATATTGGTCGATGCCATTTCACTCAGTCGTGAGTTTTCCACACGTGTCCTTTGTGTTTACAGCAATGATGAAGCCTGTGACTTCGCAGTTACGGCAGAAAACGGCCAGTTAATGCGTCTTCGTTTTCAACTGGATGCGAGGCAGGGTGAGCGTCTTCCAGATAACATAGCGGAAGGGATTAAAACAGAAATTCATGCAACAAAGATCTTATTCGACGACGAGAAACCTTGTGATGAGGGCGTATTTGAATTTACTGGCTATGAGGCCATTCAGACTTCGGAGACGCCCCTTTTACTCCAACCTTATTGGAAATATTATGAAGGTGAAATAAGAGGACAGGCGGTTTTTAGAACGATTAGTTCAACACCAGATAAGTTAAGCCCCAATCTTTTATTCCGAAACGCCTTTCTTGAATTTGAAGAAGCGTTTGGGCAAACACCTCCTGATTTCACGAACACTCCTGAACCTGAAAGATATGAACAGATTGATTTTCAAGACCCGTCGAAAACATCATTGTTCGAGAGGTTTTTTGACTCTCTAAAAAGCTTAGTCATGCTCTCTTTCAGCAGTCCCAAAGCGATGCTGGTGACAGCAATTATGTTGATCATGCTTACAGGTGCTATATTTGGAGATAAGACAAAGCGAACAAAAGAACAAAAAAGTTTTACTCAGTATTGTGCCTCGGCAGGAGGCACCATATCCGGCGAAATGCAGAATCGCTGTTTAGTTAGCAATGTCGCATATCAGAATTGGAATCTTTTGGGTGAAAAAGGCGAAAGACGAGCACTGATATTAAGCACAGGCCCGCAAAAAGTCCCGTGCTCTGAAGTTCCCTCAGGTAAGTGTTTAGTTATCGAAGGGGAGATATTTACTTTTGAGATTGAGGGTTTCACCTTAAATGAGGGCACAGAGCAAACAGTTGGTGTGATCCGTACGCAACTCTGTGATCCTACGGTACCAAACGACTGCCAGAATAAAACGCCCCTTTTTCGATACGAACAAGTGCTTTCTGTTGAGAAGTGAAATAGTCCAATTGGTCCTGTCTCAGCTAACAAACTCAGCGGTCTTAAAATTACCTAGAGTTTGACACTCGCCAATGTCCGCAATGGGGATGAATTTAATTTGGCAAATATCTAAAAACGTACAAACCGGACGCCTATTTTTATATAGCTTTGCTACTGGAAGGGTAGGCCTCGCTGGACTGTTGTTTTCTTGCGTCATGTAATGCCTAATGCCATAAACATATATGATTTTTCTAAGTCGATACTTATTTATAACAGCGGTTTGGGTCCAGATGACCGCGATAGCAAGCGCTGAAACTCTCAAAATCAACACCGAACCGAAAGGCGCGACTGTACTCGCCTGGACCTCTCATCCAGAACGAGCAGATCTCGGCACTTGTTTAACACCGTGCAAATTGGAGTTTGACCATGATGAGGACAGTATCTTTGGCTATTTCGTTCTCATCCAAAAAGATGGTTACCTTCCTTTTGAATTTCAGTCTGATCAGGGCGTTTTGAGAAATGGCATCCGGGTGTTTGAGCAACAATTAATGTCTTATGATCACGCCCATATGGCAGAAAGAACGCGAGCCGAACTTGCCACCTTGACAAATGGTCTATCGCGCGAAGACCCGGCTTATCTTGAGGCGATGACACGTCATTACTTTGCCGCTCATACGGCGTGGAACAAACTCACCTACGAAGCATATAAAGACGATCCTTTATCGGAAGAACCGGATCGAACTTATCAGGCGCTTCTCGATCATTATTGCTGGCCTGGCGTAAGACGGTTTGGCGCAACCTATGGTTCACGTCCCGGCCATCATCCCAATGATGAAACAATCCTATCCTCGACTATTGAAGGCGATTCAGGAACGGTTTGGTCGGTGAATCAGTTGGATGACCCGGTGTTCGAGGCGTATCACCGACTCCGCTACGAAAGGATCCAAGGGCATTGGTATCTGAAATCGGTCGACTATCGCGACGATGATGGAGCATATCTTCCAATTTTGTGATTTATGAGAGCTAAGTGCGGTCTTAAATTGCTCAACAAGGGGCGTCCTTTACGCCGTCGCTTACATGCAGTCAGATCGTCGTGAGTGTCTTAGACTCACCCCAAATACGACACTCAACTGAGGTCCGGTTCGGGAGTGTTTTGACCTTCTTATTGTGCAACGGCTAGCGCAACTAATTGTCTAACAAAATTTATCTGAAGTTATTTCAAGCCACTGTTTTTATTGATTTAGAATATAAGTATTGACCCTTCCTGTCCTGTGTGTCGGATGTTGTAGTTCTTCGGATGGGCTTTCTTACAGCCGCGTCCTCATCTGCGTTGCCACAGAGCATCGCCGTTACTCTAAGTAAATTTCAATACGTATGCATTCTTTCTAACTAGCTGAAAAATAAAATCAAATGAGTAAGAGACATAAGCTTGCATTGAGCTGTGCACCCATGATGGATTGGACGGATCGGCATTGTCGGTACTTTCATCGACTATTGTCGCCGAATGCCACGCTTTACACAGAAATGGTGACAGCCGCGGCTTTGCATCATGGTGATGCAAATCGCCTATTGCAGTTCAATCCGTCGGAGCAACCCGTTGTTTTGCAAATCGGCGGCAGCGATCCTGCGCTAATGGCAGATGCCGCAGCACAGGGCGATGCAGCTGGTTACCATGCGATTAACATCAATGTCGGTTGCCCCAGTGAGCGCGTGCAAAGCGGCAGTTTTGGTGCCTGTTTGATGGCTGAGCCGCAGCTTGTGGCTAATTGCTATCGCGCTATGTCGGATGCGGTTTCAATACCGGTCACGGTCAAATGCCGTCTTGGCATCGATCATCATGATGATCAGGCGTTTTTCGATCGATTTATTGATACCGTTGCCGCGGCCGGTTGTCAGCATTTTGATGTACATGCACGCATCGCTATTTTGAAAGGGTTAAGCCCGAAAGAAAACCGCATGGTTCCTCCCTTGAACTACGCTCGTGTTTTTGATCTCAAGCAACGCCGACCGGAATTGACGGTTTTCCTAAATGGTGGCGTCGCCACCGATGATGTTGTGCAGTCGGCTGTGGGCAAGGTTGATGGCGTGATGATTGGTCGTGAGGCGTATCACAATCCTTATTGGTTGGCTCAATTAGACGCAGCACTCAACCATCATGAAGCCGCGACACGCGATGAGATTGTTCGCCAGATGGTGACTTACGTAGAGCAGACGGTGGGTGGTCGTGTCCTGCTCAAGCACATCACACGTCACATGTTGGGCCTTTACGCAGGTCAGCCTGGTGCGAGGCAATGGCGCAGAACACTAAGTGAGAGAGCGCACAAACCCGAGGCGACAGCGGCTTTGCTAATCGAGGCTATGGATGCCCGACGGGCCGTTGCCGCAGCTTAGACAGACTGCCTTAACTAGAATTCGCGTTCATTGTGAAGTAAACGGAGTCGATGCATAAACGATGATCTGGGATCAAATCGATCTTCAAGAAGCATGATGGTGGCGAGCCCGGGCATCAGTCGTTACAATCTCGCTGCATCCGGCGAGCAGTGATTGCCAACCGTCTGTTGTATCAATCACGAGGACTAGAAAATGGGGCGCAATGCGCAAGCTAAGAAATCCGGTCAAAGCCAGGCGTCATCCGCTGACCGTCACGATCTTTATGAACAATCTGTACAAGACGTCGAGAGCGAGATCGACTTCGTTGATGAAACGTATCGCACGCTGAGAGGTCGCAACGCGGAACTCTTTCGTGAAGACTTCTGTGGTACTGCCAGCGCAAGTTGTGAGTGGGTTCGCCGTCGTGATTCGAATCATGCCTTGGGTGTCGATTTTGATCAGCCAACGTTAGATTGGGGGATCGAGCATCGCGTGTCGCGATTGACGTCAGAGCAGCAAATGCGTTTGCGTTTGCAACACGATGACGTTTTGCGGGTCACGACTGATAAAGCGGACGTGATTGGTGCCTTTAACTTTTCGTTCTACACCTTTAAAGACCGCGAGACGTTGACCCAGTACTTTCGCCAGGCACTGGCTGGTTTGGCAGATGATGGTATGTTGATCTTGGATGCTTTCGGGGGGTCAGAGGCGCACAGCGAACTCAAGGAAAAGACCGAGCATGACGGTTTTACCTATGTGTGGCATCAGAAACGCTTCCACCCGGTGACCGGCCACATTCTTTGTCACATTCATTTTCATTTTGATGACGGCTCGAAAATGAAGCGCGCGTTCACCTACGACTGGCGATTGTGGACGCTGCCGGAAATTAGCGAATTATTGTCATTGGCCGGCTTTAGTAAGGTGTCCGTCTATTGGGAGGGAGCCGATGATGAAGGTGAGGCGAATGGCGAGTTTGAGGTGAGTCCCACCGGGGAGGCCGATCCTGCCTGGATTGCCTATGTCGTCGCCGAGAAGTAGTCTTGGCGGTCTGTTTGATTCTGGTCGCGCATTTTTGACGCAGGCATGCGTATAATCAGACCTCGTTGGACATAACGGCGCTTGATACCGCCGCAGCCATGGTTAGAGCATAGATGAGCGAAGAGCTTGAAGTAGCGATAGTTTTTGCCGATGTTGTCGGCAGTACACAACTTTACGAAACGCTTGGCGATGATCCGGCGCGTGAGGTCGTACGGAAGTGCCTCGAGATCATGATTGCTGCGACTGAAGCACATGCTGGCACGGTGATCAAAACCATGGGCGATGAGGTCATGTCCATTTTCGACGATGTCGACGCGGCCATGAGTGCATCGGTACAGATGCAACAGCAGATTTCGGATGGCAAAGGACTGGTACCCGATGACCAGAGCATCGCGATTCGTATCGGTTGTCACTATGGCACCGTTGCTCGCGAGCCTAATGATATTTTCGGTGCGGCTGTGCACACGGCCAACCGAATGACGTCGCAGGCAAAAGCACGGCAAATTGTCACCACGGGTTCGACCGTTGAGTTACTCAGTGAAAACTGGCAGAAAAATACCCGGCAGATCGATCTCGCTGTAGTTAAAGGCCGCAAAGATGAAGTCGCTTTGTTCGAGGTGCTTTGGCAACCCGGCGAAGAGGCGACGAGCATGCTGCCAACCATCGGTTGGTCACAGAATGCAGATGCGCTCCGACTGACGCTTTCCTTTAACGGTAAGCAAATGCGTGTGGATCCTAGTCGCCAACAGATTACGCTAGGACGTGCCGAGGACAACGATATCGTTGTGAAAGGCAACTTGATTTCACGGGTTCATGCGAGAATTGAAAAACGGCGCAATAAGTATTTTCTTCTCGACGAATCAACCAACGGTTCATTCGTTTTATCCATCGCGGGCAGCGAGTCGTTTGTGCGTAGAGATAGTCTGGAGCTGACAGGCGAGGGCATCATTGGGCTTGGCAAAGTCGCAAAACCGGGTACACCGCTAGCGGTGCACTACATGCTGGAAGCTGCGCGCGAGGACGACACGCGCTAGGGCATTTGTCTGCGCGCGGTACCCGCTTAGCTTCTCTAGACGGCTTTCTTCACGGCCGCTGCAATCTTCTCACGTGCCGTAGTCAACGCATTCGGTAATCGTTCACCGTAGCTGTCCAGATACATGCCGACCTCGGTTAGTTCTTGTTGCCAAGCGTAATGGTCGACGGCAAGCAACTCGTCCAGCGCGTTGTCCAGAAGGGCCAAGTCTGTAACGTCGAGATCTTCTGCGTGCGGTAACTTGCCGATGGCCGTGTCCCGAGCGCCCACTTGAGAATCGCAGCGTTCGAGTATCCAACGAAGTACGCGAAGGTTTTCGCCGAACCCGGGCCATAAGAACTCGCCATCAGTATTTTGGCGGAACCAGTTGACGTGAAAGATCTTCGGTAGCATTGCAGCGCTGTCTCCGAAGGACAGCCAATGCGACCAATAGTCCGCAAAGTTGTAACCGCAGAAGGGCTGCATTGCCATCGGGTCGCGACGCACAACACCAACGGCGCCGCTCGCGGCAGCCGTTGTCTCAGAGGCAACGCCGGCCGCGATCATGACGCCATGCTGCCAGTCATGCGCTTCATAGACGAGTGGTGCAAGTTGCTTACGGCGTCCGCCGAAGACAATCGCAGAGATTGGCACACCCTCTGGTGATTCCGCGAGCGTTGAATAAGCCCGGTTATTCTTGGCGCTGACCGTGAAGCGGGAGTTGGGGTGTGCTGCGGGCCCGCTGCCATCATAAGGATTGCCCCGCCAATCAATGGCTGGCGTCTCCTCGCCTTTGTCTTCCCACCATGGACAATTGTCTTCGGTTACCGCGACATTAGTAAAAATGGTGTCGCGCTGAATCATATCGAAGGCGTTCTTGTTGGTTTTTTGATTGGTGCCGGGTACCACGCCAAAGTAACCCGCCTCAGGATTGATGGCACGCATTTGACCGTGCTCGTCAGTGTGCAGCCAGGCAATATCGTCGCCTAATGTCCAAATTTTCCAACCCGGCTGAGACGCGGGTGGGATCAGCATCGCCAAGTTTGTTTTGCCACAGGCTGATGGAAACGCACAGGCCAAATAGCGCGTTTCACCCTCAGGGTTTTGTACGCCGACGATTAACATGTGTTCTGCGAGCCAGCCTTCTTGTCGTGCTTGCCAGCTGGCAATCCGGAGCGCATGGCATTTCTTGCCGAGTAGCGCGTTGCCGCCATAGCCGGACCCATAACTCTTGATTGTGAGTGATTCGGGAAAATGCATGATGAATCGCTGTTCCGGATCCAGCGTGCCGGTCGAATGCAACCCTCGAACAAACGCACCTTCTTTTTCGATTCGCTTGAGCGCTGGAGTACCCATGCGTGTCATTAATTTCATGTTCGCCACGACATACGGGCTGTCAGAGATCTCTACGCCGCAACGTGAAAACGGCGAATCGATTGGTCCCATGCAATACGGAATCACATACAATGTTCGTCCTTGCATACAGCCATCGAACAACCCATCTATCTTTTGGTGCGCATCTGCCGGCGTCATCCAATTATTGTTTGGTCCAGCATCTTCTTCGTGTTCCGTGCAAACAAAAGTGAGATGTTCCACACGGGCGACATCATCCGGGTCGGAACGATGCAGATAGCAGCCCGGGTACTTTTCCTGATTCAGTGTTATCAAAGTACCGTCGGCGGTCATCAGCTCGATGAGTGCTTGATACTCGCGATCAGAGCCATCGCACCAAACAATAGATTGGGGTTTCGTCAATGCAGCGACTTCTGTGACCCAGCTTTTCAGCTCACTGTTCGTGGTGCCCATCGTGGTTTCGACCTCAAGAATTAGTTACTCGCGCAATTATAACGATTTTCTAGCGCGGAGTGCTTGAGGATAGGCCAAAAAAAACCGCCGGCGCATTAGCACCGGCGGTAACCTGGACTGGCTGTCAGGGGGGGAGAAGCCAGAATCAGAATCCTCCAAGGGGGGGTGGAGGTGGGCTGGCTATGCAGCCTGCCCAGCGTCAGCAATCGCCGACGATACTTTGCTAGCGGCTGCTTTGGTTTTCGCTTTAGCGCGACGAACCGGCTTCTTGCGAGCCACTTTCTTAGCGGTTTTCTTTGCTGACTTCGCCGCTTTCTCAACGACCGGGGTGTTGGTCAGGCTACCAGCGACAGAACCCAGCTCGGAGACCGCGCCGCGAACGATAGAGAAAGCGTTCTTGACGTTGTCGACGTAGAAGCCTGCCGTGTTGGGTACGACTGAACGTTGCTGAGCCAGTAGCTCACGAACGCTCTCAGCACGTGAGGCATCGCGAAGACGGGTAGCGATCGCGTCGATTCCTGTCTGAACGCTTTTGCTTTGCAGTTCAATCAGTTCTTTCGACATGCGGAAAGTGATGGCGTTAACGGCCAGACCTGCTTTTGAGGCGCGCTGTACAGGCTTTTTGCCTTTAGCGACGACTTTTCCGGCTTGACCAACGCGGTCTTGGGTAGCGTCAACAGCGGTGTTTACGCCACTGCGTGCGGTATCAGCAACTTTGGTTAGTGCTTTTTCAATCTGCTTTTTCACGGTTAGCTCCTAATAAATGGTGCGATGCAACAAATGTTGCAATGCACAATACGGAGTTGCCCTAACAGTGTCAAGCCCGAGTTTGTCTTTTTTTATGGAAAATTGGCAGCCTCACTTCGGCCTCGACCGGCCAAAAGAGCGTTTGCTTTAGCAATGGCCAACCGAAATGTGAACGGCTTCACACTTGGGTTGTGATAATTTTCACAAATTCAACGCTTTAAGGGGGGTAGAGGTGGCCACGAGGTTCTTTTTACTGCACCATCTTATGGTGAACAAAACGCCAATATGGTGAATAAGGAACCACTTAATGACAAGACTATCGGGCCTTCGCGGTATTTCCGCAAAAAGCGCACTCGCAGTTTTCGGATTTTGCGCCGCAGGAGCGGCTTCAGCGGTAGGAACGCCGGCGGGTACCGATATTTCTAACACGGCCAGCGTCAGCTATGACGTTGGCGGCACGGCAGTGGTTCAACCATCTAATACAGTGACGATCACTGTTGCAGAGACGTTGGATGTCGTCGTTGTTTTGCAGAGTCCGCAAGTGGTGGTGGCGCCGGGCGATACAGGCAGCGCGCTTGTTTACACGGGCACGAACACGGGTAATGGTGAAGAGACGTTCTCGTTTCTGGTCGACAATACCGATGCGACCGACGATTTCGATCCGTTGCTCGTGACACCGAATGTTTACTTCGATACCGATGCCAGTGGAGATTTTTCAGTCGGTGACGTGGCTTACACGCCGGGCACCAACGATCCGCTGCTGGCCGCTGATGAAACCATTACGATTATTGTCGTGAATGACATACCCGCCGGCCTCGCGAATGGCGACATCGGTCGGAGCTCGCTTCAAGCGGAGGCAGCGACAGGTTCGGGTACCCCGGGCACGGTGATCACCGCTGGTGGTACCAACGGCGTTGACGCAATTGTGGGTGCAACGGGTGCCATTGCAACGACCGTTGGCGAATACATCGTTTCCGATGTCGCCGTGGCTTTCAATAAGTCCTCTGTCGTCACGGATCCCTACGGTGGTGCGCAGCCGGTTCCCGGCGCCACGATTGTTTACACGATCACGATTGAGGTTACCGGCACCGGAACGGCAACAGGGCTGCAGGTCGTCGATCCTATCCCCGCCAATACGACTTTTGTTGCCGGTTCAATCACGCTGAACGGCGTGTCGTTGACGGATCAAGCGGACGGCGATGTTGGCGTATTCGATGACGCCGGCGTTGCCCCGGAGATTCGTGTCGTCGTGGGTGACATCGATGCGGCGGCAGGTCTGCAGACGGTCGAGTTTTCTGTACTAATCGATTAGTACAGTTCGAGAATTAGAGAACGTTTAGGAGCGAATACTGATGAACAAGATTATTTTAGGATTAGCGGCTTTTTTGTTGTTAGCGAGCACGGGTGCCGTTGCGCAAGACGGAAAACTTGAAGTGACAGCTGTCGTCGAAAAAGAAACGACGGTTGTAAATGAAGCCGGCGAAAAACGCGTTGAGCTCACCGAGGTGCAAAAAGTGGTGCCCGGCGATGTTGTTGTCTACACCGTGAGCTATCGCGTCGTAACAGATGCGGCCGATGGCGAAGCCGTCGAAAACATCGCCATTTCATACCCGATCGGTGAAGAGCTGACTTACATGGCCGATTCGGCTTACGCGCCAGGCGCCGAAATCACTTTTTCAGTAGATGACGGCGTTTCATATGCGGCGTTGGAAGCATTAACCGTTGATCGTGATGGCGTAGTCAGCGCGGCCACCAGTGATGACCTCACGCACATTCGTTGGGCTGTGCCCGGCGAACTGCCCCCGGGATCGCGTGGTTTTGCGCGCTTCAAGGCGCGCGTTAACTAAATTCGGTTTTAGACCGGCTCCTGGCAATGGATTTCCAGGCTCAAATTATAAGAAGGGAGTGTCGCGGGCTTTGCAGAGCGCCGCGATATGCAATGAGCGAGCTCTGCTGAAAAATTTTTGGAAATGATAACCAGGAGTAGCGGAAATGATATTCGCAAATAACAGGCTGTCTGCATTGCGTGCAATCAGTCTAGCGGTCATCGGCGTGTGCGCTTCAACCTCGGCTTTAGCCGTTGGTACAGATGCGGGTACCCCAGTGACCAACCGCGCGACGGTTGCCTACGACGTAGGCGGCATCGCACAAACCAGTATTGAATCGTCACCGGCAGGCAACAGCACGCCCGGTAACGGTAACGGTGCTGATACACAGTTCGTCGTTGATAACCGAGTCGATTTGACGTTGGTTGAACAAGGCGGCGCACAGACACCGGTTAACCCCGGTGAGGCTAATACGGTCGCAACTTTCTTGTTGACGAACACAGGTAACGAGGCCCAAGGCTATGCTTTGACACCGGCGAACCTGACCACCGGCACGGCCGTTTTCGGCAATGCCGATACGATTGACGCCAACAACCTTCGTATCTTCGCGGATACCGATGCTAGTGGTGACTTTACACCGGGTGACCAACCGTTCGTTGATACACTGGCGGCTGATGACGACATTCTCGTTTTTGTCGTTGCGGATATTCCGATTGGCGCGACCAATGGTGACTTCGCTAACGTTAGTGCCACAGCGACGACCGCTGTTGCAGGAACCAGCGGCGCGACGATTGTGACAGCAACGGTTGGCGGTGATACCGCCGGTGTTGATGTCGTCTTCGGCGATGCAGGTAACGACGGTTTGGAAACGGATAACGACGGCTATGAAGTCTCGTCTGCAGCTTTGTCTGTGGCGAAAGCAGAAGCACTCGTCAGCGATCCAATCAATGGCACAACGGATCCACTACATATCCCGGGTGCGGTCGTTGAGTACACCATTACGGTTGTAAACACCGGTGCTGTAGACGCTACAGCGGTCGGCATTACTGACGTACTTAATGCCAACCTTGCTATTTTGCTCGCGCAATACAACGCTGGCGCATCCGATATCGAATACACGGTCGGTGGCGCTACATTGTTCTGCACAGCTGATGCAGGCGATGCGGATGCTGATAACTGTGGTCTTACGGGCGCAACTCTCGAGGCTGATCTTGGCGTAACGCTTGGTACCAATACCGGTGTTGACGATACGTTAGTGGTTAGTTTCCAAGCGACGATTCAGTAAGTCGTCGTTAGTGAAACTTCTGGGTAAATTTCTGAAGCTTGTTGCTTCGGTAAGCGCACGAGCGGACGCAAAGACAACACGTCTTTGCGCCGCTTTTGCGTGCCTGGGCGTTTCGCGACGAGTAGGTTCCGGAAATTCTCAGGGGGTGCGTCTGCGCTCCCTGAGTTTTTTGGTAACGGCGCTGTTGGTGGGATATCTGCTATCGGTTAGCAGTCTCGCGATCGCGATGACGCCACCGGGAACCGAGATTCAGAACCAGGCGACAGCGACGTTTGATACCGACTTGGGTCGCCCGGTTGCGATTGCGACCAACACGGTAACACTGACCACCGTTTTTGGTAGAACGCCATCCACGACCTCGTTCGTTCGGTTGGCAGCTCAACCGGGTGCGGCGGCAGAACGCTTGGGCCCGGCTCAGTGTGCAGTCAACGGTGTCTTCATTGATTTGGCCGCGCCGACAGGATTTGATGGGCAGCCTCTTGATCTGGCTGCGCCTCAGGCGACTTTGCAAACGGCGTTGTTTAACACCAATGAGACTGCTTTGCTGCGTGTTCAGGACGGCGATCAGAATCTTGACCCGCTTCAGCGAGAGCGCGTCGAGGTCACCGTCAGTAACCCGGAATCGCTGGATTCCGAAACTGTCTTGTTATTAGAGACAGATGTTAATACCGGTATTTTCACCGGCTATATTCCCTTGGCAGATACCAATCCCGTAGCTGCCAATTGTATTCTTGAAGGTGGAATCGACTCCACGCTGTCGATTGATTATGAAGATCCCGCTGATGCGACCGATGTCAGTCAGGCATTAGCGTTGATCGAACCGCTGTCGATCGTTTTCGACTCAACCACTGGGCAACCGGTTGACGGTGCCACGATTACGTTGATTGATGTGGCGACGGGCCAACCTGCTGTTGTTTTGGGTAACGACGGCGTTAGCGTTTATCCATCAACAGTGGTTAGCGGTGGAACGGTCACTGACGCATCAGGCCTGGTTTACGATGTCCCGGCGGGTGGTTATCGATTCCCCGTTGTTGCGCCGGGTACCTATCGATTGCAAGTCGTTGCGCCGGCCGCCTTTATTGCACCGTCGAATCGTACTGCCGCGGACATCAATGGTCTGCCGGGCGGTCCGTTTTCGATTGACGACGCTTCATTCGGTGCTGTCTTCCAGCAAGACGTCAATGGCGTGCTGACGCTGGTTGATGTGCCCGTCGATCCTTTCGATGGCGGATTGTTCCTGACAAAATCAACGCGAACACTGACGGCTGGCATCGGTGATTTCGTGCGTTACGAGCTTAACCTTCAGAACAGTTCGGACCGTGTCCCAGCGACAGGAGTCATCCTGCGGGATACACCGCCGGTTGGCTTCCGGTTTGTCCCGGGTTCTGCACGCCTTGGCGACATGGAACTTGCTGATCCGATTTTCTCGGAGTCGACCAGTACTTTTGAATTCCGTCTAGACGACATACCGGCTGGCGGACAGATCACGCTGACCTATGTTCTCGAACTGACGGGTGGTGTTCGCGGCAAGCAAGCGGTCAATTCGGCCGAAGCGGTTGCCGATCGCGGTGTAGCCTCAAACCAGGCGCTGTCTTCGATTCGCCTACGCGAAGATTTGTTCAGGTCACGCAGTACGATCATTGGTCGTATCGTCGAGGCGTCATGTACGAATGAGACTTTTGCCGAGTCATTAGGTGTCGAGGGTATTCGCGTCTATATGGAAGACGGTCGCTTCGCCGTTACTGATGCGGGCGGTCGGTATCACATCGAAGGTGTGCAACCGGGCAGGCATACCGTACAGATCGATACGCTGACGTTGCCGGAGTGGCTCGTGTTGGCACCTTGTGAGAATACGCTGCGCTTTGGTGGCAGTGCCGAATCGCAGTGGGTTAATCTTCGGCCGGGGCTTGTGCAACGTGCTGACTTTTATCTGAAGCGTCGCGCGCCGGACGTGGGTTCTGTTGATCTTCAGTTGCGCAATGCGGGCGGCAAGCGCGCTGACACCATTGACTACACGCTGACGGTTTCGGGCAAGGGTGAAGTGCCACTCAGCGATGTCAGTACGACAATCTTGTTGCCTAAAGCGGCAACGCTAGTGAGTAACTCGGCGCGACTGAATGGCCGTCGAATCACCAGCCCGCGTTCGACCGGCAATGCGGTGATTTTTGCCGCGGGTGACCGCAGCGGTGAGTGGCAGGATACGATCAAGTTCTCGGCGAAAATTGATCCACAGTTCGCCGGTGAACTGACCACCAAGGCCGTCACCAACTTCAATACACCCGCCGCACGCAATCAGCGCACGCCGGTGGGTGAAGCGCGGATGATGCGGGAAGCCGCGACAACAGAAAAAGCCGACTACGTCTTATCACTCACTTTTGATGTGCTTTCTGCCGAATTGTCCGATGCCGATCGAGGCACACTGGATAGTTTGATCGAGACATGGAACGGCGTTTACGACATTGAAATTAATGCAATCGGTCATACCGATGCGGATGGTATCGCAGCCCGAAATCGCCAAGTGTTCGCTGATAACTATGTGTTGTCTGAGGCGCGTGCGAGGGCAGCCGTTGAATATTTGGCGCAACGTTTGGATGTGAAGCGTGACGCGACTGTCATCGTTGGCCGCGGACCCGATCAGCCGGTGGCGACGAATGCGACTGAAGCCGGCAAGCGCAGAAATCGCCGGGTTGAGCTGGTGATGAATGGTATTCGCCCCGGGAAACAGTCGGTTGTTGAAGTAACCCAGGCAGAAAGCGGGCAGTTGAGCGTTGGTACGACCGCGGGCACACCGGGTCCGGGCGACGTTACGGACCCATTGGATCGAAAGATTGCGGCCGTGAACGCAACGACCGAACGACAAGCTGTCAATGAAGCTGTTTCGGTTGAGAAAATTACCGAGCGGACATCGATCGTCGCACCGGCGGCTGATTACTTGCCAGCGATTCCAAGTATGAGTGTCGTCATCGCGCACGCACCCAACACTCGTGTCGAGCTAACGCTAAATGGATCTCCGGTGAGTTCGTTGAACTTCGACGGCACGGAACAGAATCTTGCGAAGACCCAGGCAATTAGTAAATGGCGCGGCGTTGATCTCGAAGATGGTGACAACGCTTTACAGGCGACCGTTGTCGACAGCGATGGCAACGTGATTGAAGTACTGCGGCGCAGCGTCCACTATGCGGGCCAGCCCATCCGCGGTGAATTCGTCGAGAAAGAATCTCGCTTGATCGCTGATGGACGTCGCCGTCCCGTCGTCGCGGTCAAGCTGTTTGATGGTGATGGTCAGCCGGCCCGCGCTGCCTCTATTGGTGGCTTCTCGATTGATGCTCCGTATCGGTCATGGTTCGAGGTGGCGCAGCAGCGTGAAAACAAACTGGTTGCGGTGAACCAACGTGATCCATTCTATCGTGTGGGTCCGGATGGTATTGCTTACATCGAGCTTGAGCCGACCACACGCGCTGGTGAGGTAACCTTGCGTTTGCAGTTCCAGAACCAACGCGAGCAAGAGCTTCGGGTTTATCTGCAACCGGAGCCTCGTGATTGGATTCTGGTCGGATTCGCAGAAGGCACCGTTGGTTACAATACGCTCCGCGACAATCAGGTTGCAGCCGATCGGGCAGGCGCCGAGGAAGACTTCTATCAAGACGGGCGGGTCGCGTTTTTTGCCAAGGGCAGGATTCGCGGTGACTACCTGTTGACGCTGGCCTATGACACGCGTGGCAATGCACAGGATAGAGATCGTTTCGATACTGAAGTCGTGCCGGACGAATACTTCACATTGTATGGCGATGGCACAGAGAGCCGCTTTGAAGCGGCTAGTCAGCGTAAGCTCTACGTGAAAATCGAGCGTCGGCAGTTTGCCGCATTGTTCGGTGATTTTGACACCGGGCTGTCAACGACCGAGTTGGCGCGCTATGAACGTCGCTTCAACGGTTTACAAACGCAGTACTTCGGTAAACGTTTTGCGTTGAATGCGTTTGCGGCCGAGTCTGATCAGTCATTCCAACGTGATGATATTGCCGGTGATGGAACGTCGGGTCTTTACCAGCTTTCTGGTCAGGACATCGTCGTCAACAGCGATAAGATCCGGATCGAGACCCGGGATCGATTCAATGCATCGCAAGTGTTGTCGACACAAACGCTGACACGTTTTGTGGACTACGATATCGATTACTTTGCCGGTACGCTGTTTTTCAAGCGTCCGGTACCTAGTCGGGATCAGGATTTGAACCCGCAAGTGATTGTTGCCGAGTATGAATCGCGCAATGCCGCAGATGATGACGTCGTCGCGGGTGGTCGTGCCGCGGTTAGATTCGACGACGGCAATCTTGAAATCGGCGCCACAGTTGTTCGCGAGAACAACACGGTGGATGCGAATATGCTACTCGGTGTCGATGTCCGCTGGCAGATGTCCGATGAAACATTGCTACGTGCCGAGTATGCCGATACCGAAACCGATGATTTGGCGACGCAGACATCGGGCTATGCCTACAAGGTTTCGTTGGAACATCGTTCGGGCGATCTCGATGCGCGCGTTTTCCATGAAAAAAGCGATGGCGGGTTTGGTCTCGGCCTGCAGGCGGCTAACCAACTAGGCATCCAAAACACCGGTGTCGAGGCACGTTGGCAATTGACGGATCGTTGGTTCCTGCAATCGACGTTGGGCTTCCAAGAAAATCTGGATACCGGTACCGAGCGTGAGTTAGGCGAAGCCGAGATTCGCTTTGAAGGCGAAGACCATGCCGCATTCCTCGGATTGTCGTCGGTGCGCGATGAGGCGATTGATGGCACCGAAAGGGAATCGATGCTGGTCCGCGGTGGTGCTAGCCGACAGTTCCTGGGCGATAAACTCACGCTACGGGTGACCAGTGAGCAGGCGCTTAGCGACAATGATGAAAGTCTCGACTTTCCGTCAAGGACGCTGGTCGGCGTTGATTGGAATCTGAGCAAGGCGGTCTTGTTTGCAGAGCATGAGTTTGCAGACGGTGCGAATATTGATGCACAAACCTCGCGCTTGGGCGTGCGTGCTACGCCATGGCAGCGTGCCCAGTTCACCACGACGCTGGACAATGAAATTACAGAGTTTGGTCCGCGGCTGTTCGCCAATGTCGGACTGGTTCAGGGTTGGCAGCTGTCGGAGCGTTGGACGGTCGACATCGGTATGGACCATAGCAATACACTGGTTGATGATCGTGCGTTGGTCTTCGATACCGATAGAGAGCTCGCGTCCGGTAGCTTACGCAGCGATTTCGTGGCGGGCTACGTCGGCGCGTTGTATCAGTCTGATCTATGGTCGATGAATACGCGCGTGGAGCATCGCAACGCGGACACCGAGGCCCGCGATACCGTGGTCGCGGGTTGGTTCCGTGAGCCGATCGCCGGGCATGCGTTGTCGGCCGGCATTCAATATCTTGATAGCGACAGGTTTGAAGCGGGGTCAGAAACCCGCGCCGATATTCGCTTCGGCTGGGCGTACCGGGTTGCCGACCGACGTTGGTCTTTCCTGAACCGCCTCGATCTGATTTCGGACGAAACGCAAACCGGGCTAAGCGCGACAGAGAACAAGCGCTACATCAACAATTTCAACGCGGTAAAACGTCTTGGTGCAGGCTCCGAATTGGCGCTGCAGTATGCGTCCAAGTACGTTCGAAGTGAGTTCGACGGATCCGTCTACAGCGGCTACACCGATCTCATGGGGATCGATTTTCGTCGCCAGTTCCGTCCACGGTGGGACTACGGGGTACACGCGAGCATTCTCAACACTTGGGATTCCGGGACTACCGATTTCGGCCTTGGCGCAGAAATCGGATTCAATCCGCGAGATAATCTGTGGTTGTCGTTTGGCTACAACGTGCTCGGTTTCCGCGACGAAGACTTTGACAATGCGCGTTACACAGCCAGCGGTCCTTATCTCAATGTGACCATCAAAGCGGATCAACACACATTACGCGAGATTGCTGGCAGAATACGCGGGCGCTAGTGACCTGTTCCGCGGTATCATTCGCGGATGCTCGATTTCGATGAAATTTTCTCCGCTGACGGCAGCGTCGCGTCGGTCATTGAAGGTTACAAGCCGCGTATTTCCCAGCAACTTATGGCGACCGCCGTTTCCGAGGCGATGCAGCGCTGCGACCATCTGGTGGTCGAAGCGGGGACGGGTACCGGTAAAACCTTTGCTTACTTGTTGCCGGCATTGCTGGGCGGTTGTCGAACCATTGTGTCGACAGGCACGAAGGCGTTGCAGGACCAACTCTATCACCGGGATCTACCGCTGATTTCCAACGCAGTGGGTCGGCCCGTAAAAACAGCGCTCCTGAAAGGCCGTGCGAATTACCTATGTTTACAGCGGCTGGAAGACAGCCTGCGAGACGCTGCCGCGCTGACCAGCAAGGAATCGACGACACTGCGGGCCTGGCGCGATGCAACTCGAACGGGGGATAAGGCAGAAGTTACCGGAATTGCCGAGGATGCTGCCGTCTGGCCACGAGTGACATCGACGACGGATAATTGTCTCGGGCAACAGTGTCCTTTTTATGAAGACTGTTATGTCGCAGCGGCCAGAAGGTCCGCTCAAAAAGCCGATCTTGTTGTTGTAAATCATCACTTGCTGCTGGCCGATCTCGCTTTTCGAGAGGGCGGGTTTGTCGAGTTCTTGCCGGACGCCGATGCGATAGTGATCGATGAGGCGCATCAGGTACCCGACATCGCGCTTCAGTTCTTCGGCGTCAGTGTTTCCAGCCGACAGCTCAATGATCTCTTTGATGAGATTGAAGTCGGTGCTAGAGCACTCGGCGGACCGAAGTTTGCTGAGGGGCTAAGGACCGCAAGAACGGCATTATCCAAGCTGCGCGAATCCGCGCCGCGGGACACGGGAAGGCATGATCTGATTAACCTGAGCGCCGAGGTGCATGATTGCCTTTCAGAAGTGCGTGAGACGCTACAAGTTTTGATTGGTCACGTGGATGACTTGCCTGATCAGGACCCTGCAATCCAACAATTGTTAGAGCGGCTGATTCGATTATTTGATCGGCTGAATATTGCCAGTGCGGCTGATGACGATGAAGGTTTGCGATGGCTTGAGGTGACGTCGCGGGGACTGCGGGTGCACATGACGCCGTTGGATGTCTCGGCACGAATGCGCGCGGCTATTGAGGCGACGGAGGCGGCATGGGTGATGACATCAGCAACGCTTGCCGTTGGCGAGGATTTTTCTCATTTTACGGATCGACTGGGTCTGCAAGATGCGCGCTGCCTGAAATTTGAGACGCCGTTTGACCTTGCTACCCGTGGCCTGTTGTTCGTGCCTAAAGCGTTGCCGATGCCATCGGCGCCCGGCTATGTGGCCAAACTGTTGGAACAGACGACACCGCTACTTGCTGCCACACCAGGTGGTGCCTTTTTCCTGCACACCAGTTATCGGGCATTGAATGAAAGTGCCGAATGGTTTGCGGCGCGTCCGGATCTGCTTGGCGGTAGACCACTGTATGTGCAAGGTGATGCGCCACGCGATCAACTGTTGCGCGCTTTCCGCGCCGACGGCAATGCGGTGCTGTTGGCGACGGGTACTTTTTGGGAGGGTGTCGATGTGCGGGGCGATGCGTTGTCCATTGTGGTCATAGATAAATTGCCGTTTGCCGCGCCTGACGATCCCTTGTTGGTCGCGCGCAGCGCATGGCTGCGCGCCCAGGGGCGCAATCCGTTTATGGAGCACCAGCTGCCGCAAGCCGTACTAGCGCTAAAACAGGGGGTCGGCCGATTGCTAAGGGATGCGACTGATTTTGGCGTTATAGCGATTGGCGATCCCCGGCTTCACAACAAGAGTTACGGGCGGGTGTTTTTAAGCGCACTGGCACCATTGCCGGTTGTTGAGACCGGCGATGCTGCGGTGTCTTTCTTGGAAGGCTTTCAGCAAACAGATCAGCAAGGGGTATCAGTCGCATGACAGCTCGCTCGAAGCCCATGGTTATTCTCGGATTGGAGACATCGACTGAGTTGTGTTCTGTCGGCTTGCTATCGGGTGGTGAAATTCATGTGCAGACAATTAACGAGCCGCGTCAGCACACCCAACGAATCATGCAGATGATTGACGATGTATTGGCTGTTCGTGGCGTCAGTATGGATCGGGTGGAGGGCGTGACTTTTGGTCGTGGTCCGGGCTCGTTTACGGGTGTGCGAATCGCTATTGCCCTATCGCAGGGACTGGCCAAGGGTTTGCAGGTACCCGCGCTTGGTGTCTCTTCATTACGCGTCATCGCCCAAAATGCGATGACGAAGGTCTCGGCCCCACGGTTTCATGTTGCGCAGGATGCGCGTCTCGGTGAGGTTTATCAGGGGCGTTTCACTCGAGATGTTGAGGGCATTGCGCAAGTGCTCGAAGCCGATAGCCTGGCCGACCCAGAAAGCATCGTTTTGCGGGATGGCGACTTTGCGCTGGGCAATGCGTGGACGGCGTTGCCATCGTTGAAAGACCGCTATGCCGATTTGCGAGACTTAAGCAACATACGCGCTGATGCGAAAGGACTGATTGAGCTCGCTGCGGTCGCTCCGGCTGCCGACTGGGAAAACCCCGATTCGGCGCGTGCGGCGTATCTTCGCAATGACGTCGCCAGCAAGCCCAAGAAGCCTGTATAACCGGCCGCGGATTCCGCTATTCGAGAACCTGTAACATGTTTGTAACGGTAGGGTCGTGTAATGGTGGGATAGTTGAGAGTCTGGAGTGAAGATGAGCGCTGCACGCGTGTTAATTGTTGAAGATGAAAGCGCGATCAGCGATATGGTCGCGTTTCATTTGCAGCGTGCGGGTTATGAGGTATTGCAGGCCGCTGATTGTGAGTCTGCCAAGCGGGCGCTCGCCGATACCGGGGCAGATCTCGCATTGATCGACTGGATGCTGCCGGACATGAGTGGTCTGGAATTGACGCGCTATCTTCGCCGTGAATCCTCGCATGAGGATTTGGCGATCATTATGCTCACGGCGCGCGCTGATGAGCATGACAAAGTACGCGGCTTGGATAGTGGTGCGGATGACTACATTACAAAGCCTTTTTCATCGCGTGAGTTGTTATCCCGAATACAAGCGGTTCTTCGTCGTTCAAGCTCAACAGTTAACGAAACGCATGTCGCCGGTAATCTGAAAATTGATGCTGTCGGACATCGTGTTTTTGTTGGGGACGAAGAGATCTCGCTCGGGCCGAAAGAGTATCGATTACTCAAGTTTCTAATGACTCACCCCGATCGGGTCTATAGCCGTGCGCAACTGTTGGATCGAGTTTGGGGCGCGAACGTTTATGTTGAAGAGCGTACGGTGGATGTCCATATTCGGCGGCTCCGGAAAGTGCTTGAGCCCTTTCAAACAGCAGGCTTGATACAAACGGTGAGAGGGGCAGGTTATCGTTTTTCTGCCAAGGATGAATGATGACCCGTGATCATTACCAACTAGTCGCCGAGATAGTCGCGATCGTACTTGCCGGATGCGGATTCGGCGCATTGCTAGGGTTTCCGCTGGTTGGTGCCTGCGTTTGCCTCGCTGGCGTCGTGGGCTATCACCTACATGAACTTATTCAGCTGGATCGTGCGTTAACTGCCGGCGCGAAAATAGCTGAAACTAAAAGCGACGGTGTCTGGTCGAGTGTGTTCGCTGGCATTCGCCGTGAGCAATTGAAAGTTAACAAGCATAAGGGCCGTCATCGGGAGCTGATGAAAGAACTGCGCTTGTCAACGAATGAGCTGCCCGACGGTATCGTGTCGTTGAACAATAACAACGAGATCGAACGTTACAACACCGCTGCTCGCAAACTGGTCGGGCTGCGCCGGCGACGTGACCGTGGTCAACGGATTGATAATTTGATCCGGGATCCGGCGTTTCGGACTTACCTACAAAATGGTGACTTCAGCCAGAATGTTGTATTGCCTTCCCGATATATCGAGGATGGATGGTTGAGCCTGACAATCGTGCCTTACAGTCGTGGTAATCGACTGCTGATTATTCGCGATATCACAGAGAGAACACGATTGAATCGTATGCGACGGGACTTTGTTGCTAATGCGTCGCATGAGCTTAGAACGCCGCTAACGGTGATTAACGGTTATCTCGATGCCATGAGTGAGGATCCGGAACTGGCCGGAGTTTGGCAAAAGCCTCTGAATGAAATGACGCGCCAAGCGGATCGAATGCGGAACATGCTCGATGAGTTGCTCGCATTATCGAAGCTCGAAATGAAGCGTCAGGCGTCTCTGGAAAATGAGGTCGATGTCGGCGCAATCTTGCGTGAAGTTGCCGCACCTTATGATGATGAAAGCCGGTCGGTTATTGTTCGCATCGAATCTGCCAATGCGATTCTGGGTGATCACTCTGATATCACATCGATTGCGACGAACCTTCTGACAAACGCTCTGCGTTACAGTCCGGAAGGTAGCGAGATCGTGCTGCGCTGGTGCGATGGCGCTGAGGGTGAGGCTCACTTGGTTGTGATTGATCAGGGTGAAGGAATCGCGGACGAAGATATTCCACGACTTACCGAGCGATTCTATCGTGTTAACCGTGGCCGGGAACGTGACACTGGTGGTGTAGGGCTGGGTCTTGCGATCGTCAAACACGCCTTAGCTCGTCATGACGCAGAGCTCACGATTGAAAGTGAAATTAATGTAGGTAGCGAGTTTTGTTGCATCTTCCCGAAATCACGATTGATCGAACGCAAGACCGCAGCTATCAAGGCATTTCGAACCGCTTAAGTACCGCTCGGGGATTGCGTTTGCATGCCGTTTCGGCGCAAACAACCTGATACACTTTGCAAAGACTATAGAGGTAGCAACGTAGGCGGGTCAGCGCATGCAATCAAGCGATCTTATGGAACAGTTACCCGAGCGCTTCAGCCAGGATCTTGAAGACCTGCGCAGCAGCGTGCTTGCGATGGGCGGTTTGGTTGAGTCGCAACTGGCCGCCGCGATTGAAGCTGTGGTCTCGGGTAACAGCGAATTGGGCCTCAAAGTGGCCCACGATGATTACAAGGTCAACCGTGCCGAAGTCGCTATCGATGAGGAGTGCAGTCGCATCCTCGCTGCTAGTAATTCGACGCCTTCTGATTTACGGCTCATCGTGGCGGTCATCAAGACAATCACCGATCTCGAGCGTATTGGCGATGAGGCCGAGAAAATCGGCTTTTTGGCGTCCAAACTCGCGACAATGGATAGGCCGCGGGGTTCCTACAGAGAACTAAAGTCAATGGGCAGTCACGTCAAACGAATGGTCCAATCGGCGATGGATGCTTTCGCCCGATTGGATGCGGCGGCGGCGTTGCAAATGGTGCGTGACGATGAGGAAGTGGATCAGGAGTACGAGAACATTCAACGGCAATGCATCACATTCATGATGGAAGACCCGCGCACCATCAAGCGCGTCATGAATGTGACGTGGGCGGCGCGTTCATTGGAGCGTATCGGTGATCATGCCAAGAATATTGGCGAGTACGTGATCTACATGGTGCATGGAAAAGATGTACGGCACATTGCGACCGATGAGATAGAGCTCGGCGCTGTACCTGAACTGGAGGAAACTCACGATGATCATTAATATTTCTGCTCGGAAAGCGTGGCTTATCGGGTTGATCGTTAGCGTGGGCATGATGGCCTATGCGCTCTATGCCCAATACGTACTTGAGTTGTTCCCCTGTCCACTGTGTGTTTTTCAGCGAATCGCCGTCATTGCTTTTATCTTGGTTGCGCTGATTGCCCTGTTGCACAATCCAAAGCGCAAGGGTCAAGTTGTATACGGTCTGTTAGGCGTCTTGTCCGCCGGCGCTGGTGTTGGTATTGCAGGGCGTCATGTTTGGTTACAGGGACTGCCTGCCGATCAGGTGCCGAGCTGTGGCGCTGGGCTTGAGTTCATGCTCGACACCTTGCCGCTCTTTTCAGTGATCGAGAAAGTGTTATCGGCATCGGGCGAATGTGCACAAATCAGCTGGCAATTTCTGGGCCTTAGCATGCCCGCGTGGGTAGCGATCGGTACCGGCACGTTGACGATATGGTCGTTGATGATTGTTTTCGTGTTTAGTCGTCCGTTACCACAAACTTCAAGTCAGTAATTTACGCATGATGTCGTAGTAGATGTCAGCTAATTTACCAATGTCTTCCGTACGTACCTGTTCGTTAACTTTGTGAATAGTCGCGTTGACCGGACCGAGTTCGACGACATCGACGCCGTGGGGCGAGATAAATCTGCCATCCGACGTCCCGCCGCCGGTAGAGAGCTCAACAGGCGCTCCGGTTTGGGCTTGGATGGCTTCCGTGACCGCATTGGTTAGCTCGCCCGGCTTGGTTAGGAACGGATCCCCCGATCGACGCCACCGGAGCTCATAATCGAGATCAAAACTGTTGAGAAGTGCTTCCACTTTTTCTTGCAGTGACTCTGCTGTCCACTCGGTGGAATAGCGAAAATTGAATCTAGCTTTCAATGAACCGGGAGTGACGTTGGGCGCACCTGTACCGGCTTCGATCATGACGAATTGAAAAGAGGTGGGCGGAAAGTGCACATTGCCATCGTCGAGGGGCATTTGGTAAAGCGCATCGAGTACCGGTGCGAAAGTTTGAATCGGGTTTCGCGCCAGCTCGGGATAGGCAACATGTCCCTGGATACCCTTGACTTCAAGGATGCCACTAAGTGATCCACGCCGTCCGATGCGGACCAGGTCGCCCAGTTTCTGGTGGCTGGAAGGTTCGCCGACGACGCACCAGTCAATGTTCTCATCGCGTGCCGCTAACGTCTCCATCACCTTAACGGTGCCGTTATCTGCGGGACCTTCCTCGTCGCTTGTGATGAGTAGTGCGATTGAACCGTTATGGTCGGGAAAATCTTCGCAAAAGCGCTCGTTCGCTGTCAGCATTGCCGCAAGGCTCGCTTTCATATCGGCAGCGCCGCGACCGTACAAAATACCGTCTTTGATGACAGCATCGAAAGGCGGTGTATGCCAGTTTTCCACCGGCCCCGTTGGCACCACATCCGTGTGTCCTGCGAAACAGAGCACGGGGCTTGAGTCGCCGCGTCGCGACCATAGGTTTTCCGTCCGGGACTCGCCGTCACCAAACGGCATAGGTTCGTTCTTGAACCCCAGCGGGGCGAGAATGTCGGCCATCAACGACTGACATCCCGCATCATCCGGTGTAATCGACTGACGTTTAATGAGCGCTTGGGTGAGCTCGATGGCGCGTTGGTGATCAGTTTTTGGTTGATTCATTGTGTTACTTGCGGTTGTTGCGAACGTAGTTATTACGTCGTGAAGTTTTGATCGCTGACGGGGTTCTAAAAATTGCCGGCCTACATTGCGTGTCGGAATGAGTTTGGTCGTCGGTGCTATCTGTTCACCGATTGCCACACTGGATCTGCCGGATCGAATCCTACGGTGACAGCGGTGTCGACGACCAACAAAGGTCGCTTCATCAGCGTAGGGTGCGCCTCGAGCAGCGACAGTGCTTGCCCATCAGTTGCCAAAGCCCGCTCCGATTCGCTCAACGAGCGCCAGGTCGTTGATCGTTTGTTAACTAGCTTGTCAACACCGACGGTCGCTAACGCCGATTTCAAGACTGCGCTTGTTGGCGGCGATTGACGGACATCGACAAACGCGTATTCACGGTTGGCATTATCCAGCCACTTGACAGCCTTCCGACAAGTGTCGCAATTTTTTAATCCATGAACGGTAACTTTCATGCTTCGGCAGCCTCGCGCAGCAGTGTGTTTAGTCCCACTTTGGAGCGAGTCTTTGCGTCGACTTTCTTAACGATGACGGCGGCATAAAGCGAATAACGCCCATTGGCGGCAGGCAGGTTTCCAGCAACCACGACACTGCCGGCCGGCACGCGGCCGTAGCTGACTTCATCAGTTTCGCGATCATAGATCCGAGTACTTTGACCAATGTAGACGCCCATCGATACGACGCTGCCTTTTTCAACGACAACACCTTCGACGATTTCGGAGCGTGCGCCAATGAAACAGTCATCTTCGATGATGGTTGGTGCCGCTTGAATGGGTTCGAGCACGCCGCCGATCCCGACGCCGCCGGATAGATGAACGTTTTTCCCGATCTGGGCGCAGCTGCCGACGGTTGCCCATGTGTCGACCATGGTGCCGCTGTCGATGTATGCGCCGATATTGGTGTAGGACGGCATCAGCACGACATCCGGCGCGACATAGGCGCCATCCCGTACTTGTGCATCCGGCACAACGCGTACACCGGCTTTAGCAAAGTCATCCTCGCTGTAATTTGCGTACTTTAGAGGAACCTTGTCGTAATAATTTGTATGTCCGGTTCTGATGCGTTGATTGCTTCTTAGGCGGAATGACAGCAGCACGGCTTTTTTCAACCAATCGTTGACCTGCCAGCCGCTGTCTGTCGGTTCTGCAACTCGTGCGGTGCCGTCATTTAGCATTGCAATCGCGGCGTTGACATCTGCGGCAATGGATTCGTCGTTCGTAGAAAGCGACGCTCTGTTATCCCAAGCCGCTTCTATTCTTGTTCTTAGCTCACTATTCATGAAAGTTCATCATCCTCGGGTCAGAAATCGTGCGATACGTTGTATCGCGTCATCGGTGGTTGGTAGATCGGCGACTAGTGACATCCGCACAAATCCGCTACCAGGATTGCCGTCAGCGGTATCCCGACTTAAGTAGCTGCCAGGTACGCATAGTACGTTTTCGGCGCGGTACAAGTCTCGACAAAAGGTTTCATCGCTGCCGCTAACGTTCGGCCAGAGATAAAACGCTGCCGCGGGCACTTCGAAATCCATCAATGGGGAGAGTCGCTCATCGGCTAGGCGAAACTTATCGTTGTACTGTTCGCGGTTTAGCGAAACATGTGTGTCGTCGCTCCAGGCTGCCTGGCTGGCCTCTTGAACGGCGAGTGACATTGAGCACCCATGGTATGTGCGGTAACGACGGAAATCGGCGATCAGAGTTGGATCGCCTGCGACGAAACCGGACCGAAGACCGGGCAGGTTGGATCGTTTCGACAGGCTATGAAACGCAACCACCCGTTCAAACGGAATCCTATCGTCCAGAGGGCAGGCATTGAGAATCGATACTGGCGGCTGGTCGCGGTAAAGCTCGATGTAACACTCGTCGGCGGCAATGATGAAGTCATGGGTTTTAGCCATCTCAACAAGCTGCCGAAGATAGGCGAGAGGCGCCACACTGCCGCACGGGTTTACCGGCGAACATAAATAAAATATGCGTGTGCGTTGCAAGACTTCAGGAGCGATAGCATCGAGGTCGGGTAGAAAGTTCTGATCGGCACTCACATTCAGGTAGTACGGTGTCGCGCCGGCCATCAATGCGGCACCTTCATAAATTTGATAGAACGGATTGGGCATGAGCACTAGCGGCTTGTCTTTAGGGTCAATGAAGGCTTGTGCAAAAGCGAACAAACCCTCGCGAGTCCCGTTGACAGGCTGAACCATTTGGGCCGCATCGACCTCTACGTTAAAGCGGCGCTGGAGCCAGTCAGCGGCCGACTGTCTCAACGTGTCTAGTCCATTAATTGAAGGGTACCGACTAACGCCCTCAAGCAAGTGCTTTCGATAAGTGTCCAGCACGAAATCAGGTGGCGCGTGTTTAGGCTCACCAATTGATAACGCGATAGGTGCTAAATCGGCGGGCTTGACGTCGCGAATCAATTTGGCCAATTTTTCGAAAGGATAGGGTTGCAGTGCTGCAAAACCCGGGTTCAGCGCGGAGTGACTCATGACAAGGCGTGTTCCAGCGTGTCCTGGCTTAGAGCAGTAAGCAATGCTGCTTCAAGATCGGCTTGTTGCTTTTCGGTCAGAGGTTCTTCGGCATTGTTGCTGAGATAAAAAACGTCTTCGGCGCGCTCTCCAATCGTGACAATCTTGGCAGTATTGATGTAGATGTCGCAAACAATCAAAACCTCGCCGATGGTTCTCAGTAGGCCAGGGTAGTCGGCGCAGGTAATCTCGACCACCGTTCGTTCCATGGTCTTGTCCAAGCGAAACGCAATGCGACGGGTTGTGCTGAACATGCGGCGTCGGCGTTCGGGTTTGCGCGTGACTTCGGGCACATAGTCGTCGTCTTGCTGTAATACAAAGTGCATGCGCATTTTGATGTCTTCTATGCGTTCCGCCAATAGCGGTTTGCCATCTTCTTCAACGACGATATAGGTATCAAGACTATAGTCATTGTTCATGGGCTCAATTCGGGCATCCAGAACAGAAAGGCCTAGTGTATCCAATGCGGCTGTGACCGCGGCGAAGGTATGACGGACATGCGGTGTATAGAGCGTAATCGCTACGGCATTCAAATCTTCGCGCGGTTTAACATCAACAAACGAAACGTTCTCGCCATAGTTGAGCAGCGCGGCGGTGTGCCAACTAATCTCTTCGGGACTGTGGCGAAGATAATAGTCGCTCGGAAATAAATCAGTGATTCGGCGAACATCGCCTTCGGCATGGAGATCGTGTAACAGCTCGTTGGCTTGTTGGCGTGTATCTTCGACCAATGAGTCCCTTTTTAGCGGATTTTGTAACCCACGTTGTAGGGCTTCGCTGGTGGCATCATAAAGGTCACGAAAAAGTTTGGACTTCCATGAGTTCCAAAGCTTGGGATTCGTTCCTCGGACATCGGCAGCGGTAAGCACGTAAAGAAAGTCGAGGTGCCTTTGGTCGCCGACATGTTTGGCAAAATTCGCGATGACATCGGGATCGCTGATGTCTTTCTTTTGCGCGGTCATCGACAGCACCAGATGATTGCCAACCAACCAGGAGACAAGCTGGGCGTCATCTTCACTGAGGCCATGTTCACGGCAAAAAGCGAGGGCATCTGTTGCGCCGAGTTCTGAGTGATCACCACCTCGACCTTTAGCGATATCATGAAAAAGCCCGGACAAGTAGGAAAGCTCAGGCGCATCTAGCGATTGCATTACAACGGAATAGTGGCGAAATTCATCGTCCGGCATCTGGGTGGCGAAGCGGCGCAAGTTGGCGACAACAAACAAGGTATGCTCGTCGACGGTATAGGCATGAAATAGATCATACTGCATGCGCCCGACGATTCGGCCGAAGGCAGGGATGTAGCGTCCGAGCAAACCGTATCGGTTCATGCGTCGGAGTTCGCGAGTCACGCCATGTTCGGCCTTTAACAGGCTCAAGAAAGTCCGATGATGCCTTGGGTGTTGTCGGAATTGCTCATCGATCAACCCGCGGTTCTCGCGAATCAGTGCAATCGTTCGGGCGCTCACACCTTTGAGTTGCGGGTTGTCTTGAAGGCACCTGAAAACCTCAAGCAGCGCGGATGGATTTCTCTGAAAACCATCTTCCTCGTTTTCGATTTGAAGATAGCCGTTTCGGCTGATAAAAAGATCGTTCAATTTTGCCGGTTGCTCATCGTGAGCCAACAAGATGTCTTCTTCGAAAAGCTGCAATAACATTTCATTGAGGCGCGAGAGTTGCATCACCGTACGGTAGTAACGCTGCATCATTTGTTCCACGCCAAGTGTGTAACGTGCATCTTCGTAGCCCAGCAGTTCTGCCAATGACTTTTGATGATCGAACAATAAACGGTCTTCGCGACGGCCGGTCAAGACGTGTAACCCGTACCGGACTGTCCAGAGATAATGCTGTCCTTCGATCAGACGATCGTACTGGCCTTCGGTCAGAAACCCGACATTAATCAAAGAGGATAAATCCTGCGTGCCGAAATGCCGCGCTGCGACCCAGGAGATCATTTGTATGTCGCGCAGGCCGCCAGGACTGCCCTTTATGTTTGGCTCAAGGTTGTAGCCGGTATCGTCATAGCGATGGTGTCGCGCGCGCTGCTCTTGTTGTTTTGCCAGAAAGAACTCGCGTGCTGGCCAGATACTCGTTTTCGAGATGGCTTGTTGCATCTGTTCGAAGAGCGCGTTGCTTCCATGCAGGCGTCTAGCTTCCATGAGCGTGGTCGCAACAGTCACGTCGTCTGATGCGCTTTCCTGGCACTGCGCTACCGTTCGAACGCTGTGGCCGACTTCGAGTCCCACGTCCCAGAGGCTGGTTACGAACGGGCCTAGAAGTTCCGGATCGGCGTCCTCGCCATCATGTAGCAACAAGATGTCGATATCGGAGCCCGGGTGCAATTCGCCGCGCCCGTAGCCGCCCACAGCCACGAGCGAAAATTGCGATTCCTTGATGTTGAGGTTTTGCCAGAGTTCGACTAACAGCGCGTCGACGAGCCCCGCATGAGCCGCAACCAACACCTCGACCGCTTCGCCATCGCGAAAGCGGCGTTCAAGCTGCATTTTGGCGTCGGCAAGTCTTGTCCGAAACTGTTGCGGCGCCTGGATACCATCATTGGCTAGCAACGATTGAAACGCATCTACGGTGGGATCGATGGCGGCTTGGTTGATGTTATTTTCCACGATGTACTCCATCAACACCGCAAGCTGCAGACGTTGCTCACGCAGCTTTGCCGGCGCTTGCGCGGTCGGCGGCACCCAGAGTCAATATCTCAAAACTGTCTTCAGTGACCAGAATGGTGTGTTCCCACTGAACGGATAGGGAGTGATCTTTGGTCACCACCGTCCAGCCGTCCGGAAGCAATTTGGTGTGGCGTTTCCCTGCATTGACCATCGGTTCAATAGTGAAGGTCATGCCGGGCTCGAGCGCCATGCCTTCACCGGGCCGGCCATAGTGCACGACTTGCGGCGCCTCATGAAAAACCTGACCGATGCCGTGGCCGCAATACTCACGAACGACGGAGCAGCGTTGTGCTTCGACGAACGACTGGATGGCGAAACCGATATCGCCCAATGTTTTCCCGGGTGCCACTTGCCGAATACCGCGCATCATTGCCTCGTGGCAGATTTTAGCTAGCCTTTGAGCCTGAACGGTGGGCTTCCCCACCAGGAACATTCGGCTCGTATCGCCGTGCCAGCCATCTTTAATGACGGTGATGTCGATATTGAGGGCGTCGCCATTCTTGAGTTTCCGATCTGATGGTATGCCATGACAGATCACATGGTTAAGTGATGTGCAGATAGACTTGGGGAAGGGGACGGGGCCACCACCTCTGTAATTAAGCGGCGCGGGGATGGCGTTCTGAACTTCGGTGATATGACGATGACAGATCGTGTTGAGCTCATCGGTCGTGATACCGGGCTTTACATAATCCCCAATCATATCCAGTACGTCCGCGGCCAAACGGCCAGCCGTGCGCATACTTTCCTGCTGTTCAGGTGTCTTGATCGTTACATTCATTGAGCGGGCCTCGGTTGGATCTTGGCAGGTATTTCCGGTGCGCACCCATCTAGCGCCCGGTTACCGTTACATAAGGATACCAGTCAGCTCCATCGGTTTATATGCTGAATTCTATTGGGGCTAGCAGTTAGTGAGGCGCTGTGGTGTAATACGCGCGCCGAATTTGGCATTAACTTAAAAATCCACACATGTATCGACACTCAGCGCTGGGTGCCCTGTTTAACAATGGGTTGCGCTTGGGGGGTACATGGAGGCTTAACCCCAGGAGATATCATGGCTGACGTAACGATGCGGCAGATGCTTGAGGCGGGCGTCCATTTCGGACACCAGACTCGCTATTGGAATCCGAAAATGGCTCCCTTCATTTTCGGCGATAGAAACAAAATTCATATTGTGAACCTGGAGCGCTCTTTACCGCTGTTCCGGGATGCACTTACTTATGCCCGCAAACTGGCTGCCGATGGCGGCAACATCATGTTTGTAGGCACAAAACGCTCAGCTCGCGACATTATTGGTAAAGAAGCTGCTCGTAGCGGTATGCCCTATGTCAACTATCGCTGGCTCGGCGGTATGCTCACCAACTTCAAGACGATAAAACAGTCTATCAAGCGTCTGAAGGACCTCGAGACGATGCACGAAAGCAACATCGTTGAGTCGTTGACGAAGAAAGAAGTGCTCAATCTCGACCGCGAGAAAGACAAGCTGGAACGCAGTCTGGGCGGCATCAAGGATATGGGCGGACTGCCCGATGCCTTGTTTATTGTCGACGTCGGTCACGAGAAGATTGCGATCGACGAAGCGCGCAAATTGGGTATTCCCGTTGTCGCCGTTGTCGATACGAATTGTGCGCCGGATGGCGTGGATTACGTGATTCCTGGTAACGATGATGCGATGAGAGCGATCTCGTTGTACGCATCAGCGATGGCCGATGCCGTTTTGGAAGGTCGTGCAAGCGCACCGGAAGCCGCGTTGGGCGATGACGACTTTGTCGAGCTCGATGAAGAAGGCAACGTTCGCAAAGCGGCTGCTAAAGCACCGCGTAAGAAAGCGGCGCCGAAAAAAGCCGCACCCAAAGCTGAAGCGAAGCCCGAATCCGCTGAAGAAAGCAAAGCCGATGCAGCTGAAAAGCCTGCGGTGGAAGCGCCAGCGGCTGAAGACGCCAGCGAGTAATACGGTGGCGGCGCTTGACGCCGCCACCCTTTTAGAACCCGTGTTCGCCGCTCGTCGCGGCGGGTACCAAAGAAATCAATTTGAGGAAATGACATGGCTATTACAGCGGCTAATGTGAAAGAGCTGCGTGAGCGCACCGGCGTTGGCATGATGGAATGCAAGAAAGCGCTGGTTGCCGCGGACGGTGATATGGATGCAGCGGCAGTATTGTTGCGCGAATCAGGTGCGGCGAAGGCCGACAAGAAGTCTGGGCGCGTTGCTGCCGAAGGTCGGATTATCGTTGAGACAACGGGGTCCGCATCGGTGATTGTTGAAGTCAACTGCGAGACGGACTTTGTCGCGAACGATGACAACTTCATTGGTTTTGCTGGCGACGTTGCTAAGCTCATTGCGAGTGCTCGACCGGAATCGGTCGACGCATTGATGAGTTTGCCGATGGGCGACGGCGAAACCGTCGAGGCAGTACGTACGACGTTGGTTGCGAAAATCGGTGAGAACATTGGCGTTCGCCGTTTCCAGATCATCGAAAACGCGGATGGGTCAATTGCCAGCTATATTCATGGTAGTCGTATCGGCGCACTCGTTGCTTACAGCGGCGGCGATGACGATTTAGGCAAAGATCTGGCGATGCACGTCGCTGCATCGACACCGATGTGCGTTGACGAGTCCGGCGTGCCGGCGGAAACGCTGGATGCAGAACGCGCCATTCTCGTGGAACAGGCCAAAGGGTCTGGTAAACCCGCTGAAATCATCGAAAAGATGGTGGATGGGCGCATGCGCAAGTATCTCGCTGAAATCACCTTGGTCGGTCAACCTTTCGTGAAAGACCCCGACACGACGGTCGGCAAGTTGCTGAAAAGCGCTGGTGCTTCGGTCAGCGAGTTCGTCCGGTTTGAAGTGGGCGAAGGCATCGAGAAGAAGGAAGACAACTTTGCCGAAGAAGTGATGGCTCAAATCGCCGAAGCCGGCAATAAGACGGATTCTGACTGAGGTCAATTTGACGCTGGCGCGCGCCGGTCAGTGGGTTACACTGTGCGTCGCGCGCCACAACTCGCTGACGCCGGTTCTTGGGAGAATTGAAAGACATGACTGAATCCAACAGCCCTGTAGCCAAACGTGTACTGCTTAAATTAAGTGGCGAAGCGCTGATGGGCGGCTTGAAATACGGGATTGATCCCGATGTCATCTCCCGGATTGCTGGCGAGATTGCCGTTGTTGTGTCACGCGGTGTTGAAGTTGCGATTGTAATTGGCGGCGGCAATATTTTCCGTGGTGCAGGTCTCGCTCGTGCCGGCATGGATCGGGTTACCGGCGACCATATGGGTATGCTGGCGACGGTCATTAATGCTTTGGCCCTGCAGGATGCACTGGAACGCCATGAGGTCTTCGCTCGCGTGATGTCTGCGCTGGCCATCAATGATGTCTGCGAAGATTATATTCGCCGTCGCGCGATTCGCCATTTGGAAAAAGGTCGAGTCGTTGTGCTCGCGGCGGGAACAGGTAATCCTTTTTTTACCACGGACACCGCGGCGAGTTTGCGTGCGATTGAGATTGGCGCCGATTTGATGTTGAAAGCGACAAAAGTGAATGGTGTCTACACCAGTGATCCGAAGATCGACACGAATGCAGTCCAGCTACCTGAAGTATCATTTGATCGGGTGTTGACCGAGAAGTTGAATGTCATGGATGCGACCGCCATCGTGATGTGTCGAGACAACGAAGTACCGTTGCGGGTTTTTGATATGACAGAAGCGGATGCTTTGGTCCGCGTTATTGATGGAGAACCGTTAGGTACTTTGGTGACAGCCTGAGTATCGCCGGAGAACAAAATTGATCGAAGATATTAAAAAAGATGCGGACAGCCGTATGGGGAAAAGTGTGGAGTCGCTTCGTGTGGAGCTCACCAAAATCCGCACGGGTCGCGCGCACACCAGTCTGCTCGATCACATTATGGTTGAGTACTACGGCTCGCCCGTACCGATCAACCAGGTCGCTAACCTCGGTGTTGAGGACTCGCGTACCTTACTGGTCACGCCATGGGAAAAAGACATGGTCGCTGTCGTTGAGAAGGCGATTCTGAACTCTGATTTGGGGCTCAATCCTGCAACGGCCGGTACCGCGATCCGGGTACCACTGCCACCATTAACCGAGGAGCGTCGCAAAGACATGATCCGAATCGTGCGTGGAGAGGCCGAAAATGGCCGAATCGCGATTCGCAATATCCGACGTGATGCACTGTCTGATTTTAAAGACCTATTGAAAGGTAAGGACATCGGTGAAGACGACGAACGTCGCGCCGCAGACGCTATCCAAGTGATGACGGACAAGCATGTTGCGTCTGTGGATGCAGTCTTGGCCGAGAAAGAATCGGAGCTCATGGAGTTCTGAGTTGTTTTTGTGATGAGCAACCCTTCAGACACATCACCTAACGACAATCGCCCACGGCATATTGCAGTCGTCATGGATGGCAACGGACGCTGGGCGAGAAAGCGAGCTTTGCCACGTCATTTCGGTCATCGCGCCGGCGTCAAATCCGTGCGTGCTGTTGTTCGTCGTTGCGGCGAACTGGACATCGACTATCTAACCTTGTTCGCGTTTTCCAGTGAGAACTGGACTCGGCCGCAGGAAGAAGTCTCGGGCCTAATGAAGCTATTTCTGGATGCCTTGCAGCGCGAAGTTGCGGAGCTCCACGATAACAATGTCCGTCTGCGTTTTGTTGGTGATTTGTCCCGTTTGTCAGATCGCCTGCGCACGGCGATGCAAGAGTCAGAGAAGCTGACAGCTTCTAACACTGGGTTATCTTTGCAAGTTGCTGTGGGCTATGGCGGCCGTTGGGATATTGTTTCGGCTTGCCGCGATATTGCAGCGGACGTGGCGCAAGGCGACTTGCAACTCGACGACATTACCGAGCAACGATTCGCAGCCGCAACGTCATTGACGGATGCGCCTGATGTCGACTTGATGATACGCACGGGTGGTGAGCATCGAATCAGCAATTTTTTGCTTTGGCACATGGCTTATGCCGAGCTTCATTTCAGTGATTTGCTGTGGCCTGATTTTGATGCATCAGCGCTCGATGAAGCGGTCTCCTTTTTTGTCAGTCGCGAACGGCGGTTCGGACAGGTAGATACGGTAGCGCACGAAGAGGTCGGCTAGCGTGTTGTGGGAGCGATTTAAGACCGCTGTCGTCGCCGTTGTTGCCGTCTTGGTGTTGCTGCTCGCGGTGCCACAGATTTACGTATTCCCGGTTATCCTGCTAGTGATCTGCGTCGCCGCATGGGAGTGGTCCGTGCTGGCTGGCTTCTCGGCGCTGGCCAGCAGGCTTTTTTATGTTGGATTGATCGCCGCCGGCGCATTGTTATATTGGCCGGGCTTGTTCGAACTGCCGGTTCGCCCATTATTATGGTTGACGGGACTGTGGTGGTTGTCCGCGTTGGTCATGATCTTTCTTTATCCCTTGCGCATCCCCAAAGCTGTGATCTTTGTCGGTGGTTTCCTGACACTTGTACCGGCTTTTTTCGCGCTGGTGGCCTTGCTACGTTATCCCGAGACCGGCGCGATTAATGGTCCCGCGTTGTTGCTGTTTGTATTAGCGAATATTTTTGGGACCGACATCGGCGGCTATTTCGCCGGGCGATTTCTGGGTAAACGAAAACTGGCGCCGGCCGTCAGCCCCAAGAAAACATGGGCGGGTGTCGGCGGTGGGTTGATCATGGCGGTGCTGATTGGCTTAGCCGGCAGTGCCGTTTTCGAGTTAGCGTGGTTCCGCCTTGTGCCGCTTTGCTTGTTGACCGGCATGATTTCGATTGTCGGTGATCTGACCGTCAGCCTATTCAAGCGTGAGGCGGGCGTTAAAGATAGTGGCACCATTTTTCCCGGCCATGGAGGCATCCTGGACCGGCTGGATAGCATAGCCGCCGCCGCGCCACTGTTTGTTGCCGGTATTATGTTCGGGCACGGACCATGGTAAGCCGGCAATCGTTCAGCTTGGGTTCATCGCAACTGCGCTTTACTGGTATGTTGCGCGCTCCTTCTGGTTTTAAACAAGATGGGAACGATCATGGCCACGGGTGGTCTGTATCGATTAGCGGTGCATTCTTGCCGAAACGGGGACATAGATGACCTTTTTGACGAGCTTTTTCGGATTGATCTTGACGATCAGCCTGCTAGTGGCCATCCACGAGTATGGGCACTATCTGGTGGCACGATTATGTGGCATCAAAGTGCTACGTTTTTCCGTCGGATTCGGCAAGCCAATCTGGATGCGAAAAGCTGGCGCTGACCAAACGGAATACTGCATTAGCGCATTGCCGCTGGGCGGCTATGTCAAGATGCTGGATGAGCGGGAAGGTGCGGTGGATCCGGCGGACGTTGGACGTACATTCAATGCGCAACCGGTGTGGCAGCGTATCGCTGTCTTGCTGGCGGGCCCTGCATTTAACTTTGCTTTTGCTATCGCCGCTTACTGGCTGCTGTTTGTTGTGGGAACAGCGACGGTCCGACCCGTCGTCGGTGTCGTGACGCCGAATACCCCGGCTGCTGCAGCAGGCTTGCAGTTTGGTGATGTTATCGCATCCGTTGGTGATCGCCAGATCGAGAGCTGGCAGGGCAGCGGCTTGCAAGCCATCGTGGGTGAGTTGGTCGACGACGGCGCTTTACCGCTGACAGTTGAACGCGCCAACGGCAAGCTTGTGGATGTCGTGCTTAATGTCGACCGCGCAACAGCCCGGTTGTCAGAGCCCGGAAAGTTGTTTACAGG
The DNA here is from genome assembly GCA_045110335.1 of Woeseiaceae bacterium. Taxonomy (GTDB): domain Bacteria; phylum Pseudomonadota; class Gammaproteobacteria; order Steroidobacterales; family Woeseiaceae; genus CALBPI01. Next base: position 86,034 of record JBGCGB010000019.1, on the reverse strand, counting down.
CCTCGGCTTCTTGCCGTGGTCTGCACGTGCCATCGTCGGCAGCTTCAGCGAGACGTCGCCGGGAAGAGTCGCCGGGCTTCAAATTGGCGATCAAATGACGGCGGTCAATGGCGCGCCGGTCAGCTCTTTCAATGAACTGGTTGCGCAGATAAGTGCCATTCCTAACGAAAGGATTGATCTTGATATTTTGCGGGGCGATCAACCCATTCGCTTATCAGTTCCGGTGGGCGCCGTTGAAGTGGACGGACAGACGATTGGGCGAATCGGTGTAGGTGTTGCTGATGAGCGGCCGGACAATCTCTATTCCACCAAACAACTCGATTTTTTCGCCGCGTTGCCGGCCGCAGCGACCAAGACGGTCGAGTTGACGCAGTTCACTTTTGAAATGTTTGGTCGAATGTTGACCGGATCCGTTTCGACCAAGAATATTTCAGGGCCGTTGAACATCGCCGAATTTGCCGGTGATTCGCTATCTCGCGGTTTCAGTGACTTCGTCGATTTCCTGGCACTGGTCAGCGTTAGTTTGGGTGTGCTTAATTTGTTGCCGATACCGATGTTGGACGGTGGCCAAATTGTGTATCAATCGGTTGAAGGCGTCACTGGTAAACCCGTCAGTGAGAAGTGGCAGATAATGGGCCAACAAGTTGGGATTGTGATGCTCTTGGGTGTCATGAGCCTGGCTTTTTACAATGACATTGCACGCATGGTTGGACGTTTGCTGACATGATGAAAACAACAATGAAAAGCATAAATATGATTTCAGAATACTCTCGCGTTGCCGTTGGTTGCGTCGCTTTGATGGCAAGCATGCTGTGCGCGGATCATGCGTCGGCGGAAACGTTCGAAGTCAAAAACATGCGGGTCGAAGGGCTACAGCGTATTTCGGAAGGTACGGTGTTTAACTACTTGCCCGTGAACATCGGCGATGTCATTGATGAGGTGCGACAGCGCGAAGCACTGCGTGCGCTTTATCAGGAAGGTTTGTTCGAAGATGTTTCGTTGCTAAAGGAAGGCAATACGCTAGTTGTTTTGGTCAAGGAGCGTCCTTCGATTGAGCAGTTTACGATTGACGGCAACAAAGACATCAAAACAGAAGACTTGATGGACTCACTACGATCCGTTGGATTAGCACGCGGCAAGACGTTCGATCGGTCGGTGCTGGATGAAGTCCAACAGTTTTTGATTGAGCAATACTACAGTCGCGGAAAATACGGCGTCGCGGTTGAAACGCGCGTTGAAGATCGTCCGAACAATGCGGTCGCTATCTTTATCGACGTTACAGAGGGTGATCGCGCTAAGATTCGTCAAATCAACGTGGTGGGTAACCGTGTTTTCGACGATGAAGAGTTGCGTGGCGAATTCGAACTTAAAACGCCTAACTGGTTGTCGTTTATCCGTCAGGATGACCGGTATTCGAAGGAAGCGCTTAACGGTGATCTGGAATCGCTTGGTTCCTATTACCTTGATCGCGGTTACGCCGATTTTGCCGTGACATCGACGCAGGTTGCCATCTCTCCTGATCGCAAAGATGTCTTCATAACCATCAACGTTTCGGAAGGTGATGTCTACACGCTCAACGAAGTGAATATTGCAGGCAAGATGGTCGTGCCGGAAAAGTTCTTGCTACCGCTGGTTTTGGCAAAACCGGGCGAGACGTTTAATCAGCGTACGCTGACGCAAACGACTGAGCTAATGAACTTGAGGCTTGGGGCGGATGGCTATGCCGAGGCCGAGATTGAGTTCGTACCGGAGCTTGATCGCGAAAACAAGACCGTCGATATCACGATCTTTATTGAACCGAATAATCGGATGTATGTCCGTAATATCAATTTCGACGGGGTTGACCAGGTGTCGGACGAAGTGCTCCGGCGCGAAGTTCGCCAGATGGAAGGTGCCTATCTGTCCAATCAATTGTTGGATCGATCGAAAATTCGATTGCAGCAACGACTACCTTATTTGGAGACCGTTGATTTCGATGTGTCTCCGGTTGCTGGTACGAATGACCAGGTCGATGTGAACTTCGACTTGGAGTATGGGTTGCCAGGTCAGTTCGGTGGTGGCCTTGGTTATTCGGAAACACAGAAGCTGCTTTTGAACGGTAACTTCACGCATACCAATTTTATGGGTACAGGTAACCGCATTAGCGCGGAGATCAACTCTAGTCGTTTTCAGACGGTCTACAGTTTTTCTCATACGAACCCTTACGTGACGATGGATGGCATTCGACGGACAGCGTCATTGTCTTATCGAAACTTCGATCAGTTCAATGAAAGCTCATCCGATTTATCGACCGAAACGCTGACGGCATCTCTCGAATACAGTTATCCGATTTCGGAGTATCAGAGCCTCAGCCTGGGCGTCGCACTGCAGCGTGCGCGCCTGGTCGCGACAGAAGGTTCCAGTACGCAGCAGGCGATTGACTGGATTGTTGCTAACGGTGATGCCGTAACTAATGAAGGTGTCGATGGCGGGTTTTTCTTCGGTAACGACCTGACGGTATTCACCAGTGAGTTCAATACTTATGAACTGATTGGCGGTTGGGCCTTTGATAGCCGGAACCGTGCATTGTTCGCAACGCGCGGGTCGAGGCATCGTCTTTCCTTCGGTTATGCAGTACCCGGTTCAGACGTCGAGTATTGGACCGCACGTTATGACGGCTTGAAACTTGTCCCGTTGTTCGGGCAATGGACATTATCGTTGGCCGCGGAGCTCGCGTTTGGCGAGGGCTTGGGTGACACAACAGCTTTGCCACCGTATAAGTTGTTCCGGACAGGCGGACCCGGTTCTGTGCGTGGTTACAGTGAATTCGACTTGGGTCCACGAGATAGCTTCGGCCGACCCTATGGCGGCAATATTCTAGTAAACTCTCAAGCAGAGTTGATCCTGCCGATACCCGAGAAGTTCCAGGGTCGCGGGCGGGCCAGTTTGTTTTATGATGTCGGTAATGTTTTCAGTAACGGAGAGATTCGATTCACCGATCGACTCCGTGAAGACTTTATTGACTACGGTTTTGATAAAGATAACTTGAAACAGTCCGTCGGACTTGCCGTAGAATGGCTCGCACCGTTGGGGCTGTTTAGATTCAGTTATGCTTATCCGCTTAACGCCGCCTCGGGCAACGATCGCTTGTTTGGCGATCAAGTTGAGCGCTTTCAGTTTACAATTGGTAATGCATTTTAGAAGGATAGTATCCATGTTTAAAAAAATAAGTATAAAGCGTGGCTTTGCAGCTACAGTTGCACTGCTCGGCTTAATGGCCGCAAGTGGTGCGAACGCACAAGACCTTAAAATTGGTGTCGTTAATTTCCAGGCATTGCTTCAGGCTGCGCCTCAGACCAAGACCTCCATGGAAGCGCTCCAGCAGGAGTTTGCACCGCGTGAGCGTACGGTGTTGGCAAAGCAAAAAGAACTGGAAGAACTTTCTGAGAAAGCACAGCGTGACCTCGCCGTCATGGGCGAAGCGGAACGTCGCGAGATTGAACGCGATCTGCGCGAGGGGCAGCGCGAATTGCAACGTTTACAGCAGGAATTCGTAGAAGATCGCAACCTGCGTCAGAACGAAGAACTCGGGAAGTTGCAACGTTTGATGCTGACAGAGGTTGACGCCTTCGGTAAGGCCAATGGTTACGACTTGATCTTAAATGATGGCGTTGTTTTCGCGAGCGGACGCATGGTCGTTACCAGTCAGATCCTGGAACAGGTTCAAAAGAACGCCGCTAGCGGTCAATAGTACTGAAGATGGCCTGGTTATCGCCTACTGGTACTCGGGAATCTAGCAGCGATGCGCGTCGCTGACCTTGCGGTCAAGTATGGTTGCGATATCGTCGGTGATGCCGGCGGTGTCGTCGACCATGTCGCGACGCTATCTAACGCCGGTCCGGGCGCGCTGAGCTTTCTTTCAAACCCTGCTTATCGGAAATACTTGCCGGATGCCAAGGCCACAGCGGTGATTGTTGCTGAGGTCTACGCTTGCGAAGTGTCTGGCTGTGCCATCATCGCAGACGACCCTTATGTCATGTATGCGCGTATGGCCGCGGAGATTTATCCACCTGCAAGGCCAGATGCCGGCATTCATTCGACGGCTTTCGTATCACCGGATGCGACGGTGTCAGCTGACGCTTCTGTGGCGGCGAACGCGGTGGTGGAGGCCGGAGCGACTGTCGAAGCCGGCGTTGTTTTAGGCGCTGGAAGCGTGGTCGGCCCAAGAAGCCATATCGGCTCACAGAGTGTGATTGAAGCCAACGTAACGATCATGTCCGATGTCAAAATCGGACGTCGATGCGTCATTCATGCCGGGGCCGTCATCGGCACTGACGGGTTCGGTATCGCCCGAGCCAAAGAAGGTTGGATAAAAGTACCTCAAGTCGGTGGCGTGAATATCGGGGACGATGTCGAGGTGGGAGCTTGTACGAGCATTGACCGTGGTGCGATTGAAGATACCGTTTTACAAGATGGTGTGAAGCTCGATAATCAAATTCAGATTGGTCATAACTGTGTGATCGGTGAACACACCGTCATGGCAGGTATGGTCGGCATTGCGGGATCCACGACGATCGGCAAGAACTGCGTCTTCGGCGGAAATAGCGGAACGACCGGCCATTTAACGATTGTTGATGGCGCGATCATCACGGCGAGGTGTACCGTCACCGGTGACATTGATAAGCCCGGGAGCTACGGCGGTGTGTTTCCTCACGAGGAGTTTCGCCAGTATCAAAGAAATCTGGCAAGATATCGACAGCTGGATAAACTCGCTCGTCGTGTCGCGGCGTTAGAGAAAAAACAAAAGTAGCCTTGGGGGCGTTTATGACCGAACAGACTATTGCTGAGCAATTGGATATTCGCGAAATCATGGCGTTGATTCCGCATCGCTATCCGTTTCTTTTGATTGATCGCGTTATTGATTGCGTGCCTGGCGAGCGTTGCACTGCGCTCAAGAATGTCACGTTCAACGAGCCATTTTTTCAAGGCCACTTTCCGGGGCGCCCCGTGATGCCTGGCGTTTTGATCATCGAAGCGCTTGCCCAGGCAACCGGTATTCTGGCTTTTGCTACGGCCGGCGATGGTCCCGGTGAGGGGCGTTTGTATTATTTTGTGGGCATCGATAAGGCGCGTTTCAGAAAGCCTGTCGAACCTGGTGATCAGCTAAGACTCGAGGTGACACTGCTGCGCCGGATTAAAACGGTTTGGCGTTTTTCTGCGGTTGCTTATGTCGATGATGTAAAAGTGGCGAGCGCTGAATTGATGTGTGCGCCGGGCGAAGCGTAGCAATCGAAATGGCCAGCAAGATACATCCAACCGCAATTGTTGAAGATGGCTCGGTACTTGGCGCCGATGTCGAGATTGGTGCTTTTACGCTGGTCGGTCGTGATGTATCGATTGGCGATGGTACCTCGTTGTCATCGCATGTGGTCGTCAAGGGCCCCACGACCATTGGGGCAGAAAATCGTATTTTTTCGTTCGCATCTATCGGTGATGAGCCGCAAGACAAGAAATACGATGGTGAGCCGACGACGTTGGTTATTGGTGACCGCAACACCATCCGGGAAAGTTGTACGATCAACCGTGGTACGACACAAGATCGAGGCGAAACGACCATCGGCAATGACAACTGGATCATGGCCTATGTCCATATCGCCCACGATTGCGTCGTCGGTGATCATGTCATTCTGGCTAACAACGCCACGTTGGCCGGCCATGTTCATGTCGGTGATTGGGCCATTTTTGGTGGTTTCTCCGGTGCGCATCAGTTTTGCAAAATTGGGGCGCACAGTTTCATGGGTATGTATTCCGGCATTGGAAAAGATGTACCTGCCTATGTCATGGCAATGGGGCAGCCAGCCGTACCCCGCGGTATCAATGCCGAGGGGTTAAAGCGGCGTGGTTTCACGAAAGAACAGGTTCGCAATATTCGTCGTGCGTTCAAAGTAATCTACAAAGAAAATCGCCTCTTGGACGACGCGATCGCCGAACTGAAATCCCGTGTCGATGAACAACCCGAGCTGGCCTTGCTGCTAGGATCCCTGACCGACTCCGAACGCAGCATCATTAGGTAGAACAGTCATGTTACGTGTCGGTTTGGTGGCTGGTGAGATTTCCGGAGATGCACTGGGCGCCGGTTTGATGGCGTCCATTCAACGTCAATTTCCGGATGCAGTTTTCGAAGGCGTTGGCGGTCCGGCGATGCGAGCGGCGGGGATGGAATGCTGGCATGATGCCGATGAGCTTGCGGTGATGGGGTTAACGGAAGTGATTCGCCACTTGCCAAGATTGCTAAAACTGCGGCGCGGATTGATTCGACGTTGGCAGCAATCGCCCCCGGATGTCTTTGTGGGTATCGACGCGCCTGATTTTAATCTGGGTCTGGAAATCAAACTGCGCAAGCGCGAAATACCAACCGTGCACTATGTGAGCCCTTCGGTTTGGGCATGGCGCGAAGGGCGTGTTAAGAAGATTGCCCGTGCATGCAATCGCGTGCTTTGCCTATTGCCATTTGAACCTGCGTTTTATGCAAAACATGATGTTGATGCTGACTTTGTCGGACATCCGTTAGCCACCAGCCTTTCGCCGATCACTGACACTTCGGTAGAAAAAGCGGCGCTAGGGCTTTCTTCGGACGCCCGAGTTCTGGTGATCATGCCGGGTAGTCGTATGGGAGAGATTCAACGTTTGGGGCGCGATTTCGTCGACGCCGCCGTTCGAATTCAGGCGAAGATCCCTGACCTTCAGATCGTGGCGCCGCTAGCCAATCAGAAAGGCGCAAACGCGTTTCAAGAGATTGTGGCGGAAGCCGGTGTGGCTGATAAGACTAGAATCAGTGTTGGTGATGCGCAGTCCTGTATGCGTGCGGCCGATGTCATACTGATGGCTTCCGGCACGGCGACGCTTGAAGCGCTCTTACATGCGCGTCCGATGGTCGTTGCCTATCGGCTGGCGCCCTCTACGCATAAGATTGTCACGTCGTTGGGATTGATCAAGGTCGATCGGTTTTCATTGCCTAATCTACTCACCTCTGAACGCCTGGTGGATGAGTTTATTCAAGATGAAGTCACGCCTACGGCGTTGGCTGATGCGGTAACGAGCTTGCTGACAGATCACGCCCGTCAAGAAAAGATGCAATCCGCCTTTGCCAAGGTGCATGAGCAATTAAGATGCGATAGTAATGAGCTTGCCGCGCGTGCGGTGCTCGATGTTGCGGGAAAAACCGTATGACTATCGCGCATCCGGGTTTCCAACCGTTGCCGTTTCACGCTGGCGTCGATGAGGCCGGTCGTGGCCCATTGGCGGGTCCTGTTGTTGCCGCCGCCGTGGTGCTTGACCCCAAGCGAATTCCGAAAGGCATTGATGACTCCAAGCGGTTGTCCGAAAAACGACGGGAGGCACTCGCGATCGAAATTTGCGAGACAGCACTGCATTGGGCGGTTGTGCCCGTCACCGCCGCGGTGATTGATGACATTAATATTCTTCACGCCACCCTATTGGCAATGCGCAACGCGGTGATTGAATTGAACGTTAATCTTTCGCAAGTTTTGATTGATGGTAATCGCTCACCCGAATTCACGAAGGACGATACGCAGGCTGAGATCGTTACATGGATAGGCGGCGATGCGGCCAATGTCTCAATTGCGGCTGCGTCAATCTTGGCCAAGACACATCGTGATCGGTTGATGGTCGGCTATGACAAGGATTGGCCGGTCTATGAATTCGCGCGTCACAAAGGCTATCCGACGGCCGCGCATCTTCGGGCGCTGCAGGAGCATGGCCCGTGTGACATACACCGGCGCAGTTTCGCGCCAGTGCGCCGCGCACTGGCGCATCGGGAAGCGAGCTGATGGTCGCGAGTCGGCGCATTATCCCGGATTCAGGCGCGTCCATGCTTCAATCGTCGGAGCGATTCGTACATCTGCACTTACATACGCAGTATTCGATCATTGATGGCTTGGTCCGCGTTCCCGATTTGATGACCGCAGCTGCGGAGGAACGCATGCCAGCGGTTGCGTTAACTGATGCCGGCAACTTGTTTGCCATGGTCAAGTTTTACAAGAAGGCGTTGGCGGCGGGTATCAAGCCGATTGTTGGCGTCGAGATTGCGTTGACTGGCGAGCAGCGTGATACGCCGGATGCCATGATCTTGTTGTGCCAAAACGACGACGGCTATGGCAATCTCACGCGTCTGATTACGAAGGCCTATCTGGAAGGCCAGCATCATGGTCGTCCACTGGTGCATCGCGAATGGCTAACTGCGGAAACGACTGAGGGCCTTATTGCGCTATCGGGTGGATACCGCGGCGATATCGCGCGTCTCGCTCATCAAAAAGGCGTTAGTGCGGCCAAAGATCGCACAAAGCACTGGCAAGCATTGTTTGGCGATCGCTTTTACCTACAAGTCTCACGCACGGGTCGTGACGGAGAGCAGCCGTGGCTCCAGACTGCCGTCGAACTTGGCAATTCGCTTGATATTCCGTTGGTCGCAACGAATGATGTCCGCTTCATTAAACAGTCTGAGTTCGAAGCACACGAGGCACGAGTTTGTATTCATCAAGGGCGGACACTGGCGGATACCAGTCGCCCAAGGATTTATAGCGACCAACAATACCTGCGCTCCCCATCGGAAATGGCCGAGCTATTTTCGGACTTACCAGCGGCGATCAAGAATAGTGTGCTTATTGCGGAGCGATGCAGTCTTGATCTCGAACTCGGCGAAAGCTATTTGCCTGAGTTTCCGACGCCCGACAATCAATCGGCAGAAGTGTTCTTACGTGAAGTTGCCGAGCGTGGTTTGGCCGAAAAGATTGCGGCGGGCGCTGATGGCGACAGTCCGGATGAAACCTATGCAGTCCGATTGAATCGCGAGTTGGATACGATTTGTGAAATGGGTTTCGCGGGCTACTTCCTAATCGTCGCGGACTTCATTCGCTGGGCGCGAAACAATGGTGTGCCGGTTGGGCCGGGCAGGGGATCTGGCGCCGGCTCGTTAGTCGCGTTCACGATGGGTATCACCGATATTGACCCACTGGAATATGATCTTCTCTTTGAACGCTTTCTGAATCCCGAACGGGTTTCGATGCCCGATTTCGATGTCGACTTTTGTATGGACGGGCGTGATCGCGTGATTGCTTACGTAGCCGATCATTATGGGCGACACCGAGTCTCACAGATCATTACCTATGGAACAATGGCGGCGAAAGCGGTTGTTCGCGATGCCGGTCGTGTCCTTGAGTTCCCTTATGGCTTCGTGGATCGTATTGCCAAGCTCATTCCTTTCGAAGTTGGCATGACACTCGAAAAAGCGATGAAGGACGAGCAGGAACTGCAGTCGCTTTATGATGAGGGCGGTGACGTTCGCGACCTGTTGGATCTGGCGTTGTCACTGGAAGGTTGTGTGCGCAATGCCGGTAAGCACGCAGGCGGCGTGGTTATTGCGCCAACAGAGCTAACAGACTTTACACCGCTGTACTGCGAGCAGGGCGGCGGTAATCTGGTTACGCAATTCGACAAGGATGACGTCGAAGCGGCCGGTCTTGTGAAGTTCGACTTTTTGGGGCTGCGTACGTTGACGATTATCGATCGAGCGTTGGCCAACGTGAACGGTCGTCGCAAGGCGGACGGCAAGGCGCCACTCGAACTCAATGAGCTGCCGATGGATGACGCAGCAACGTTTGCGTTACTGCAGCGTTGCCAAACGACAGCCGTCTTTCAGCTTGAATCTCGCGGCATGAAGGATCTGATCAAGCGGCTTCGTCCCGATGTGTTTGGTGATCTGGTTGCGCTCGTTGCTTTGTTTCGTCCCGGTCCGCTGCAGTCCGGCATGGTCGATGACTTCATCATGCGTAAGCATGCTCAAGGCGGCGAGGAGATTGACTATCTTCACCCGGACCTCAAGCCCGTTCTGGAGCCCACGTACGGTGTGATTCTCTATCAAGAGCAGGTCATGCAAATCGCGCAGGTGCTCGCTGGCTATACGTTGGGCGGAGCGGATCTTCTGCGGCGCGCGATGGGTAAGAAGAAAGCCGAAGAAATGGCGAAGCAGCGGACCATTTTTGTTGAGGGCTGTGTCAGCCGCGAGGTTGATCGGGATCAAGCTGAATACATCTTTGACCTGATGGAAAAGTTTGCCGGATATGGATTCAACAAATCTCATTCGGCGGCTTACGCCGTGTTGTCTTATCAGACAGCGTGGTTAAAAGCGCACTATCCTGCTCAGTTTATGGCGGCTGTGATGTCATCTGATATGGACAGTACTGATAAATTGGTTGGTCTAAAGGACGATTGTCGCTTATTGAATATTGAGTTATTGCCTCCCGATGTGAATTCTTCGGAGTGCCATTTTCATGCCGAGTCTGACGAGGCTATCCGTTACGGTTTAGGCGCTGTTAAGGGTGTGGGTAGAGCGGCGATTGACATGATTGTTGAGAGTCGTGAACAAGATGGTGTCTATTCGTCACTAGCTGAATTTTGCCAACGCATGGAGCTCGCGAAAATCAATCGCAGGATGCTGGAGTCGCTGGTGAAGTCGGGTGCGATGGACGGCCTCGGCAAGAATCGACGCAGCCTGTTTGAACAGTTGCCGGATGCTCTGAAGAGCGCTGAGCAAGCGGCGCGTGCTGCTGCTGCCGGTCAAGATGATTTGTTTGGTGTTCCCGGTGGCGCAGAGACATCGGCGCCCGAAACACCGGAAGTCAATCTCAGAGAGTGGAGCAATCAGGACAAGTTGCGTGCGGAGAAAGAAGCGCTGGGGCTGTACTTGTCGGGGCACCCATTCGGGCAATTCCGGCAAATGGCAGGGCGACTGACCAATGGCTCATTGGGTGATATCAACTCGATCAAGCCGCCGCCACAGGCCGAGTCCGGTCACGGTTTCGCGCAACCACGGCGGTCCGCAACGGTGGCTGGTCTTATTTTTGATATTCGTAAGCGGGGCAACAGAACGACGCTGACCCTCGACGACGATACTGGTCGTATTGAGGTCCAGTTATACGCGGAGATTGCTGAGAGCGTGCGCCACCTCTTGGTGAAAGATGCGATCTTGATTGCAAGCGGTGCATTGCGCTGGGACAACTTCATGAATGGCTGGAGTGTCAGCGCGAAATCGGTTCGCGACATTGATCATGTGATCGAAGAGCGCGCGGTGTCGATGTCGATCAAGGTGATTAAGCCTGAGGATGCGACTGCTGCTACGTTACTCATGCGGAAGCTGCAGACATTGCTACGTCCGTTCCGAGGCGGCGGTTGTAAGATTGAAGTTCGTTATGTCGTGGATGACCATGTCGTCGTATTGCCGCTGGGTGATTTGTGGCGGGTGCGTGTCACGCGTGCGCTGATGGATGAGTTGAGTGCACTGGTGGGCCGCCAATCTATTCGCCTCGCGTTTAGCGCGGATCGATAAGTCTTTTGTCGCCATGAGATGGACATGTTAAGTTTCTGTTTAATTACTTCGTTGGAATAGCTTGATGGATTTGAAATTTCTCGAATTTGAGCAGCCCATTGCGGACCTTGAGGCCAAGATTGAGGGACTTCGCTATGTCGGCGATGATTCCGGTGTCAATATTGCTGAGGAAATCGAGCGGCTTACCAAAAAGAGCGAGTCGCTGACGAAGACGATTTTTGGAAGCCTCGATGCATGGCAAGTGGCCCAGGTGGCCAGACATCCGATGCGGCCGTACACACTGGATTACCTCGATCACATTTTTGAGGATTTTCAGGAATTACACGGCGATCGCATGTACGCCGATGACTATGCGATTGTCGGCGGTATCGCCCGCTTGCAGGGTATCCCTGTGATGTTGATTGGCCATCAGAAAGGCCGGGATACAAAGCAACGCGTGAAACGCAATTACGGTATGCCGCGTCCCGAGGGTTACCGAAAAGCTCAACGACTGATGAAAATGGCGGAGAAGTTCTCTATGCCTGTCATTACGCTCATCGATACGCCGGGTGCCTATCCCGGCATTGGCGCGGAAGAGCGGGGGCAATCCGAAGCGATCGCTCGCAGTTTGTTGATCATGTCGCGGTTGTCTGTGCCTATTGTCAGTGTTGTCATTGGGGAAGGCGGTTCTGGTGGCGCGTTGGCCATTGGTGTGGCTGATCGATTGTTGATGTTGGAATACGCGGTTTACTCGGTTATTTCTCCCGAGGGCTGTGCGTCCATTCTTTGGAAGAGCGCGGATAAGGCAGCGGATGCGGCGACCGCCATGCGAATTACCGCAGAAGATCTAAAGAAATTTGGTCTCATTGATGAAGTTGTCAAAGAGCCGTTGGGTGGCGCTCACCGGGACGGGAAAGCAATGGCGTCCGTTTTGCAGAATGCCTTGCTTTCGCACATCAGTGAGTTGAAAAGCCTATCGAAAGAAGCGTTGTTAGCAGAACGCCAACGCAAAATCGCTGCATTCGGTGACTTCAAAAGCGCTTGATTCTGTCGGTCGCGACCCATGGGCTGCGCGATGATCGATACTGCCAGTATTTATAGCCGCGTTCGAGCGGCCGCTAACACCGGAAGTTGCACCCGTATTGTCGTGGCCTTTAGCGGCGGCCTGGATTCAACGGTGCTTCTGCATCTGCTAGCGACCGGCGGCTTTGCAAATCTCAGTGCGGTTTACATTGATCATGGATTGCAGGGCGATCAAGCCGTCTGGCATGCGCACGTGCGCGACCAGTGTGAGGTGCTTGACGTGCCGCTTGAGTCGGTGTCTTTGAACCTGACTTGCGAGTCTCAGGAGAGCGTCGAGGCCATCGCTCGTGAAGGCCGATACAAAGCGCTTGGTGAATTATCGGGTCCTGCACTAATTGTATTGGCCCAGCATCAAGAAGATCAGGCAGAAACATTGATGTTGCAGTTGTTGCGCGGCAGCGGACCAGCAGGCCTTTCGGCGATGCCTGCGCTTTTTCCACTGGGTGACAATCTGGCGTTTCGTCCGCTCTTGGGTACGTCTCGCGATCACGTTCGGGCTTACGCTGACCAGCATGCACTGCAGTGGTTTGATGACCCGACGAATTCGGACACGCGGTTTGATCGAAACTACCTTCGGCATGAAGTCATGCCAAAATTGAAGCAGCGTTGGCCCAAGGCATCGCTAACGTTGGCCAGAGCGGCGCGCTGGCAGGCAGATGCTCAACAGCTGCAGGAACAACTCGCCACATACGATCTCCGCCGTGTCGCAGGCGCTGCCGACACGCTTAACGTGACCACCTTGCAACAACTATCCATCCAACGGCGTGCCAATGCGATTCGTCAGGCTTGCCGACAACGGGCAATGCCGGTGCCGCCGGAGGCGCGCTTGCAAACGCTAGATTTGATGATTCGTCAATCGAGCGGCCGGGGCGAGGTGCGTTGGGCGGATTGCTGCGCGCGGAGATACCGCGAATCACTTTACCTAATGTGTCCGGTTCCGGAGAACGAAGATCTCGCGTTCGATGTGCCGCTAGCGGTTGATCAATGGTTAGCGTTACCGCGGGACCGTGGGTTATTGAGATTGCATGGGATTGATCCGGCAACAGGCGTGTCATGGCGTTGTAAGTTCCGTCAAGGCGGTGAGCGCATTCGTCCGCGCGAGCAGGGGCCGTCAACCCCTTTGGCAAGGTGGTTTCAAGCGCATGGTGTGCCGCCATGGGAGCGACAACGTATTCCTTTGATCTACGTCGGGGATGAACTCGCAGCCGTTGGTGCTCATGTTCTTCGTCGCTTCCGCGAGCAGTTTCCGGGTATTCAGGTGGACCATATGATGGCGCCCGAAAGTCGCGACAACAGCGCTAAATGAATTGCCCGCTTGGGGGTGTTCTGTTATCTTTTATAGCCGTTCCTACTACATGATTTTTCGTGTCCAAGGGCCGGAGTAAAGGCTTGTAGCAACTGTTATTGGCGTTCCCTTGAATCACCTTGGGGGGATCCTATAGACCTCGCACGCGAACCTTTACTCCGGCCCTTTGCTATTGGCAGACTTTTCTTCTAACGGGTATCGCAATGACTTCATATGTTTTTATCACCGGTGGTGTGGTTTCGTCACTTGGCAAAGGCATTACCTCTGCATGTCTTGCGGCGATTCTGGAATCCAGAGGCGTATCGATCAGCATGATGAAGCTGGATCCATACATCAATGTCGACCCCGGAACGATGAGCCCTTTCCAGCATGGCGAAGTATTCGTGACCGATGACGGTTCCGAGACCGATCTCGACCTGGGTCACTATGAGCGTTTTGTTCGCATCACGACCGGGCGCCACAGCAATTTCACGACCGGCAAGATTTATGAGTCGGTGATTGCACGTGAGCGACGTGGGGACTATCTCGGCGCCACGGTTCAGGTGATTCCGCATATCACCGATGAAATGAAACAGTGCATTCGTCGTGGTGCTGGTGATGCCGATGTATGTTTTGTTGAGATTGGCGGAACGGTGGGTGATATTGAGTCACTGCCATTCTTGGAGGCCATTCGGCAGCTGGGCGTAGAACTTGGTCGGGAGCGTGTTGCTTTTGTTCACTTAACGTTAGTGCCATACATAGCGACCTCATCGGAGATCAAAACTAAACCGACCCAGCACTCGGTTAAAGAGCTTCGCTCGATTGGTATTCAGCCTGATATTCTCGTTTGTCGCTCGGAGTTGCCACTACCAGATGAGCAACGTCGCAAGATTGCCTTGTTCACTAACGTTCAGGAGAAAGCCGTTATTTCGGCCTACGACATGGACGACCTGTACAAGATTCCGCAGGTGCTACATGAGCAGGGTTTCGACGAGATTATCTGTCGCCAGTTGCGTTTAGATGTTCCGAAAGCAGACTTGACGGCCTGGCAAGAAGTCGTCGATGCGAAGGTGAACCCGGAATCGGAAGTCAATATTGCAATGGTTGGCAAGTACGTCGATTTTCGCGACTCCTACATTTCGCTGGCAGAGGCATTGTTGCACGCCGGTATCCATAGCCGTACTCGCGTCAACATTCACTACGTTGAATCGCAAGACGTCGAGACTAACGGTATCAATCAGCTTCGACAGTTCGACGCTATTTTGGTACCGGGCGGCTTCGGTGATCGCGGCATTGAAGGCAAGATTGCAGCGGTCCGTTATGCGCGTGAGAACAAGGTGCCCTATCTTGGTATCTGTTTAGGGATGCAAGTCGCTGTGATCGAGCATGCACGTCATGTTGCGGGACTGGATGGCGCTCAAAGCACCGAGTTCGATCTTAAGACACCCCATCCGGTCGTTGCATTGATTACGGAATGGCAGACAGCCGATGGCGTCACCGAAGTCAGAAACGAGGACTCGGATATGGGTGGCACGATGCGCTTGGGTGGCCAACAGATTTTCCTTACGGAAGGGTCTGCCGTACAAAAGATTTATGGTGCGACAGAGATTCGTGAGCGTCATCGTCACCGGTATGAAGTGAATAACAACTATCG
This sequence comes from Woeseiaceae bacterium, assembly GCA_045110335.1. Taxonomy (GTDB): domain Bacteria; phylum Pseudomonadota; class Gammaproteobacteria; order Steroidobacterales; family Woeseiaceae; genus CALBPI01. Next base: position 70,650 of record JBGCGB010000019.1, on the reverse strand, counting down.
TGAACGTCTATCGAAAGCCGGTATGACATTCAGCGGTTTGTCGGATGATGATTTGGTAGAAATGATTGAGCTGTCTGATCACCCATGGTTTGTCGCTAGTCAATTCCATCCGGAGTTTACGTCTAACCCGCGTGACGGACATCCGTTGTTTACCGGTTTCGTGGAAGCCGCTCGAGCCTATGCCGCTGATGAGGCGCCATCGACCAGTCAGGTGAGCGCATGAATATCGGCAACATTGATATCGGCTTGGACAAGCCGTTTTTTCTCATCGCCGGTAATTGTGTGGTCGAAAGCGAAGCGATGACGATGGAGACGGCGGGTCGGCTAAAAGAGATCGCCGAGAATCTCGGTATCGGGCTTATTTACAAATCGTCATTCGATAAGGCCAATCGCAGTTCGGTGTCCAGTTTCCGTGGCCCGGGGATGGACGAAGGCCTCAAGATTCTGGCTAAGGTTCGGGATGAATTGCAGCTGCCGATTCTGACGGATGTGCATGAAGACACGCCTTTTGATGAAGTGGCGGACGTTGTCGATGTGATGCAAACGCCAGCTTTTTTGTGCCGCCAGACCAACTTCATCGTTAACGTGGCGAAGCAAGGGATTGCGGTCAATATCAAAAAGGGCCAGTTTTTGTCGCCTTGGGAAATGCGAAATGTCGTCGAAAAGGCACGCTCAACCGGCAACGAGCAGATTATGGTTTGTGAACGCGGTTTTAGCTTTGGCTACAACAACCTGATTTCCGATATGCGTTCGTTGGCCGTCATGCGGGAAAGTGGTGCGCCGGTGGTTTTCGATGCGACCCACTCGGTCCAGTTGCCCGGCGGTCAAGGGACATCGTCTGGCGGGCAGCGCGAGTTCGTCCCCGTGCTGGCGCGTGCCGCGATTGCCGCCGGCGTTGCCGGTGTGTTCATGGAAACCCACCCGAATCCGGAGAAAGCGCTGTCCGATGGTCCTAACGCATGGCCACTCGACAAGATGCAAGGACTGCTGGAGACGCTTCAGCAGATTGATCAAACCGTCAAATCCACGCCGTTTGCTGAAGCAGAGTATGGCCTCGGCGAACCTCAGTAAGAACAGGTACCTACTATGCAAAACACCGCAATCAAGATGATCGTTGCTCGGGAGATCCTAGACTCTCGAGGCAATCCTACTGTAGAAGCCGACGTTTGGTTGGGCGATGGTAGTTTTGGCCGTGCCGGGGTGCCGTCAGGCGCATCAACAGGGTCGAGAGAAGCGGTGGAGTTGCGCGATGGGGATGCATCTCGTTATCTCGGTAAAGGCGTTCAGAAAGCCGTGGCTTTCGTGAATGGCGAAGTGCGTGAGGCGTTGATCGGGAAGGATGCCGGAGACCAATCTCAACTTGATCAACTGCTTTGTGACCTCGACGGCACGGAGAACAAATCCCGGATCGGCGCCAATGCGACTTTGGCGGTTTCGCTGGCGTCGGCAAAAGCGCTCGCCGTCAGCCGACAGTTACCGTTGTTCGCGACATTGGGCGATAGCACCATCATGCCGTTGCCAATGATGAATATCATTAATGGCGGCGCACACGCCGACAACAGTGTTGATATTCAGGAGTTCATGATCTTGCCGGTCGGTGCGCCAACGTTTGCTGAGGCCTTGCGATACGGTGCCGAGATTTTCCATGCCTTGCGGAAGGTGCTCGCCGGTATGGGTATGAATACGGCAGTCGGGGATGAAGGCGGTTTCGCACCGAACTTACCCTCCAACCGCAGTGCACTTGAAACCATCATGCAGGCGATTGAAGCGGCAGGTTACCAACCGGGCAAGGACATTCTGCTGGGTTTGGACGTCGCTAGCTCCGAGTTCTATAAAGACGGCGTGTACAGCCTGGCGTCCGAGAATCGTGAATTCGATGCGGCTGGTTTTACAGACTATCTGAGTTCGCTCTGTGACGAGTTCCCGATCATCAGCGTCGAAGACGGCATGGATGAATCAGATTGGGATGGTTGGGCCAAGTTAACGTCGCGCCTAAATGATCGGGTGCAGCTGGTGGGCGATGACCTTTTCGTCACGAACACGAAGATCCTGCAGCGCGGTCTTGACGAAAACATTGCTAATTCGATCCTGATCAAGCCGAACCAAATCGGTACGCTGACGGAAACGCTGGCCGCCATTGATATGGCAATAGACGGCGGATATACCGCCGTCGTTTCTCATCGATCCGGCGAAACGGCTGATTCGACCATCGCCGATATTGCCGTTGGTACCCGTGCTACGCAGATCAAAACCGGTTCTTTGTCGCGTTCTGACCGCATTTCGAAGTACAATCAGCTTTTACGGATTGAGGAGCTGCTTGGTGACAAGGCCAGTTTCCCGACAAATCAGGCATTTCCGAAGGGTGTGGGCGGCTAGCGCGCCGATCGCGCTAGTCCCTGGGATATAACAAGATGCCTGCCAACCAAAAGCCTGCAACGAAGCCTATTCTGGGTATCGCCTTTGGGGTGTTTGCGTTGCTGTTCGCGGTTACTAGCGTGCATCTGTTGTTGTCTGCTGACGGATTACGAAAAACACGTGAGCTACGCGCCGCAGTGCACAAGACGCAGGCTGAAATCGCCGCATTGCAAGATCGCAATGACACGCTCGCAGGTGAGGTACGCAACCTCAAACATGGCCTCGAAGCCGCAGAAGAAAGAGCGCGTGCCGATCTTGGGATGATTGGCAAAACCGAATCGTTCTATCAAATCGTCGATACCGACGTTTCCCCCTAAGACATCATGACCGAGGCATTTTGGCCCCGGCTAGCTGCCGCCGGGGAACCGCTAGCGGCCGCACGAATCAAGCTCACGCCCGAAGACTTTATGGTGACTGAATTGCCGTCATGGGCGCCCAGCGGCGACGGCGAGCATGATGTGCTTTGGGTCGAAAAGCGTAATGCCAACACACGATGGGTGGCTGACCAGCTCGCGTCTTTTGCCGGCATTCCAGCCTCCAGAGTCAGTTACGCCGGATTGAAGGACCGCCATGCGGTCACTCGTCAATGGTTCAGTGTGCACACACCGGGGTCAACCACAGAATGGGCGCAGTGTGACATACCTGATGTGCGTATCTTGGATTGCCAACGTCACTGCAGAAAACTTCGCATCGGCACACTGGCGGGCAACGCTTTTGAAGTTCGATTGCACCATGACGGGATTGATAGCGAAGCTCTGAAAGCCCGTGTAGATCACCTAGCCGACAACGGTCTACCAAACTATTTCGGTCCGCAGCGCTTTGGTCGTGATGGCGACAATTTGAAATTAGCAAGCGCACTTGCAAGCGGGCGACGACTAACGCGTTCCAAGCGTGGCTTTGCCCTATCAGCCGCTCGCGCGATGATTTTTAACGACGTCCTGGAACAACGCATTGAGGACGGTAGTTGGGTTATGCCACGCGCAGGTGACGTTGCGATGTTAACTGGCAGTCGATCAGTGTTTCTGGTGAAAGACGAGGAGCTTGATCAACTTGTACAGCGAGCCAATGATTTTGATCTCCATGTTTCGGGGCCACTTTGGGGGCGGGGAACTTGTGCCACGGGCGGAGACGTCGCCACCATGGAGCAAGCTGCAGCAGCTCGTTATCCCGAGTTGGTCGAGGCCGTAGAGCGGGGCGGAGCGGATATGCAGCGGCGGGCATTGAGAGTGCGCGCGGAGAAACTTTCGGTGGATATGGAAGCGAGCACGGTTGTTCTGAAGTTCGAGTTGCCGGCCGGTAGCTTTGCAACCGCACTGTTGAATGAGTTAGTCGCGCTTCGCTAGCGTCTGAATAATACATAAACGGCACCGCTACCGCCGTCAACCTGGCGTGCAGAGACGAACGCAGCAACCGCATCCGTTTTTCTCAACCAACTATCCACGCTGCCCTTGAGCCTCGGGCCGCGATGACCGGATCCCCGGCCTTTACCGTGAATAACGCGTACACAGCGCCAACCGTAGTGATGGACATCCGCCAAAAACTCACGCATCACATCGCGCGCTTCTTTGACTGTATAGCCATGCAGATCGATTTCTGCTTCGACACGGTAACCGCCGCGTGCCAATTTGCGTAAGGTCCGTTCGCCGATCTCGGGACGGCGATAGCGAAGACCATCCCCATTGCGCCACTCGATCTCCTCGATATCTGCATCAAGGCTCTCACGCAGTACAGCGGCTTCGTCCTGACGGCGCATACGAGCGTGGGGCGCGCTTTTATTGAGGGCCGGTTCAGCGCCGTCATATTGCAGCGGGCGCACACCGTCAATGGCTTCACGAAACAACTGCGGATCGTCGTCGTCATTGTGCATTGAAAGGCTCCCCGGCAGGATGTTCGTGATCAAGAATAGCGATCTCGGGACCGGAGCGCTACAGATGCCTAGCAGGATTGCGTATCATTGACGATTCAGAGGCCAAGAGCGCATCCATTGAAGATTCTGATCAGCAACGACGACGGTTACCTTGCCGATGGGCTGCAAGCACTGCGGCACCGTTTGGCCGTTTTTGGTGAGATTGATGTTGTCGCACCTGATCGGAACCAGAGCGGTGCTAGTAGCTCATTAACGTTGCATTCGCCGTTGCGCGTGACTGAGACCGATCCGCGAGTCTTCGCGGTCAATGGCACGCCGTCAGATTGCGTTCATTTGGCGCTGGCCGGATTTCTGGCGGAGGATCCAGATATCGTGGTTTCCGGGATCAACCATGGCGCGAATCTTGGTGACGACGTGATCTATTCAGGCACCGTCGCGGCAGCCATTGAAGGCCGGTACCTTGGGCTGCCCGCTATCGCCATGTCGTTGGCCGGGCATCCCGCCCAACATTTTGATACGGCTGCCGAAGTGTGCGCGAAAATTCTGACCTCTATTCATCGCGAGCCGATCGCGGCGGATACGATCTTGAACGTCAATGTGCCGGATGTGCCGCTCGATGAGCTGAAAGGTATTCGGGCGACGCGGCTCGGTTTTAGGCATCGTGCCGAGCCAATTGTGCGCGAGACCGACCCGAGAGGGCGTCCGATTTACTGGATAGGTCCTGCCGGCGCCGAGTCTGATTCTGGCCCTGGCACCGATTTCGCGGCTGTTGAGGCCGGTTTTGCGTCGGTTACCCCGTTGCAAATTGATCTGACCCGACATGGTCAGGTTGATCAACTGGCGGGCTGGCTGGAGCGCACACAGTGACATCGCACGCTGGCATCGGTATGACGTCCGCCAGAACGCGCGACCGTTTGGTGCGGCGGCTTCAGGACCAGGGAATCCGGTCGCCTTCTGTGCTGGCGAGAATTCGCGATGTGCCCCGGCATATTTTCGTCGACGAAGCGTTAGCAAGCCGCGCATACGAGGACACAGCTTTGCCGATTGGCTTGGGGCAGACCATTAGTCAGCCCTATATTGTCGCCAAGATGACGGAAGCGTTGCTCGCTGACGGTCCACTGTTGAATGTGCTAGAAGTCGGTACCGGGTGCGGCTATCAGACCGCCGTCCTTGCGCCGCTCGTGAAACGTATTCACACCATCGAATATTTGCCGGCCTTATTGCGCAAGACGCGTCGTCGACTCGCGAGCCTAAACTTGTACAACATCGACTACCGGCAAGGTGATGGTTGGGCCGGCTGGCCAAAGTACGGCCCCTATGATGGCATCATCGTTGCAGCTGCACCGGAGTTGATTCCGACAGCATTGCTTGAACAAATGGCGCCAGATGGTCGTCTGATATTGCCGTTGGGTCCACCGCGCGATCAGCGCTTGTTGAAGATTACACGACGCGACAACCAGTTCGAACAGGCAGACCTTGGTCCGGCCAGTTTTGTGCCTTTGGTGAAGAGCTAGCATGAAAAAGCCTTCAATGTTCACGCAGCTTTATGATTGGGTGTTGTCACGTGCCCGACATCGCTTAGCCGTGGTATGGCTCGGTATCTTGAGTTTTGCTGAAAGTTCTTTTTTTCCGATTCCACCGGATGTTCTGCTGGCGCCGATGGTGCTTGCAGATCGAGCCAAAGCCTGGTGGCTTGCGACGATTACAACGGTGACGTCTGTTGCCGGTGGAATGTTCGGGTACGTACTTGGGCTCTGGCTGATTGGCTCGATAGAACCCTGGTTGCTTGAGAGTCACTACGCGCCGTCTTATTTGCGCGCATTGAGTTGGTTTCAGGATTACGGCGTATGGGTTGTGTTCATCGCGGGCTTCTCGCCGATTCCATACAAGGTGTTCACCATCAGCGCAGGTGCGGCGGCAATGAGTTTCCCGTTGTTTGTTATCGCGTCTTTCATTGGTCGCGGCGCCCGGTTTTTCCTGGTCGCAGGTTTGATTTTTGCCGGCGGGCCGAAAATCGCTGACAACCTTCGTCGCTATGTTGACCGTATTGGTTGGGCGTCCATTGCCATTGTTTCGGTGGTGTTGATATGGCTCGCGCTTCGTTAGCTGGCTTGCGCCTGGTGTTGTTGCTGGGGTTGTCGATGACGATAGCCGCTTGCGGATTAACCTGGCAAGAGCGGCAAGCAGCGGAAAAGCCCGGGCGGGTCAGTTCCGGTAGCTACGTCGTGAAAGCCGGTGATACGTTGTATGCCATTGCGTTCCGACAGGGCATCGATCATCGACGGCTGGCGGCATGGAACGGGCTCTCCGATGCCACGCTTATTTATCCGGGCCAACGATTGCGATTAACCGCGCCAAGCGGACAAACAGCGCGTGCGAGTGTGCCAAAGCCACAGCCCACGCGAACTATCGCTGCGGTAAGTGACTGGCGGTGGCCAACGAGCGGTCGCATTGTCTCAAGCTTTGATATTTCGGCAAAAGCATCCCGCACCGGTGTGCTGATCAGCGGTCAACGCGGGCAACCGGTCAATGCGGCCTCTGCCGGCGAAGTCGTTTATTCAGGCAGTGGGCTGAAAGGGTACGGGAAGCTCATTATCATTCGCCACAATGAGGATTTCTTGTCAGCTTATGGGCATAACTCGGCGTTATTGGTGGCCGAGGGTGACCGCGTTAAACGCGGTCAGAAGATCGCAACCATGGGTGAGACGTCTGCCCAAAAGCCCAGGCTACATTTTGAGATCAGACAGCGCGGTCGCCCGGTCAACCCAATACCTATGCTGCCCAAACGTTAACGCACGACCAGCAGTACGACATCGCGTTCTTCGCTCAGCAGTACGTTATAGGTTCGCATCGCGGCACCATCATTCATCACTTCGATGCCAATGCCGGCACGTTGCACGGCGCGCATAACGGAGGCTTCGGGAAACGTGACCGTCTGGCCGCATGCGATGATAATGACTTCCGGCTTTGCCGCCACAAACGGTGCCAGATGGGTTTCGTTCAAGTCATTAATTTGCCGGCAATCGAAGTCTTCGTCGATAGCCGTTGGCATGATGGCAATGCTGCCGGAAAATGCTTGTTCCCTGATCCACAAAGACTCAGCGTCATATTTTCTGACGGCATTGACGGGTTCTTGTTCTTTCGAAAATTGCATATCGGGATGTTCTCAATATCGGGTTCAGTGCAAACGCCCGAGCGGTTACACTGTGCGTTGTCATCCGGAATTATGCCATGAACCCGTTTACCGGTCTTAGCAACCAGTCCAGCGTCGTTTGTCTCCCGCAGTTGGATTCGGCAACGCTATTGCCGTTCTTGCAAGCGGATTGTCCGGACTATCAAATCACGCCTGTAGATGCTTCGGCCTTTGATCACCAATTGGCTGAAGCGGCCAAAGCTTATGCGGCCGTTTGTGCCGTTGGAAGCGGCCAACCCGTGCCAACAGATCGCTGGTATTGCGCCATAGATCCGGTTTTTTTTCGCGCCGACATGCGGGATGTGCAGCTGCATAGCTGGCCGGTAGACAAGCTAACCGGTGACCATGCGCAAACGCTGCGTCAGGCCTTGATGGCATTGATACGAGATGATCCGGATCAGCGCGTGGCCGCTTGGCATTTGGATGAACTAGCCGCGCAACGTTGGATCGTTTCAACACCCGTCGACAATGCCTTGCAGTTTGACGCCGCGCCTGCGATTGATCTGCTGGGCCTGCCATTGAGAGCATCCAAGCCGACCGGCGATGATGCGAGTGTCATTCAGCGATTGATGACGGAAATTCAAATGTCGTTTCATCAAATAGTCGACGGCACCGGTGTTCCGGTCAATGGTGTTTGGTTTTACGGGGCAGGCACGTTGACTGCGCCGGATGAGCTTTGTGCATTGCCAACGCTGTACTCGGACCGTTTACTGGTTAGGGGGTTTTGGCGGGTCTATGGGGATGGTAGCGCTGCTGTGTATGAAAACGATCCTTCCGATACGTTGCAACCCGGTGCTGTTTGGGCCCCACGTGAAGTTCCCGATCTGGCCGCGTGGATCAATCGATCCCTACAAAAAGGTGCATTGGAAGCCGTAGTGATTCATACCGCTAACGCTCGCTTGATCGTCAAGCGCCGGTATACCGTCCGCCAACTATTTTCCCGGCTACGACGAATGACAAAGCGAAACGCATGAATCAGCTAAGAGACTTGGTCGAGCGTCCAACGACGCCACACGAACTGACGGATGTTGATCCTGTCGTCGCCAAGATATTGGCGGCCCGCGGGGTGAAGACTCGCACAGAGATGGACATCAGCCTTGCCAGACTCGCACCTGTAAGCCAGATGGCGAATATCGATCGAGCGGTTGAGCTACTCATCCAACATCGCGATGGGCGTGTCCTTATTGTCGGTGACTTTGATGCGGATGGCGCGACTAGTACTGCATTGATGTGGCGCTGCCTCGAACGTCTCGGGTTTTCCAACATCGATTCACTGGTGCCCAATCGTTTTGATTTCGGCTATGGACTGAGTCCGCCGCTGGTGGAAGTGGCGAAAGCCAACATGCCAACATTGATTGTCACGGTCGACAATGGCATCAGCAGCGTTGACGGTGTAGCGACGGCCCGTCAATACGGCATTGATGTCCTGATTACCGATCATCATCTGCCACCGGATGTGATGCCGGATGCCAATGTCATTTTGAATCCCAACCAACCGGATGATCCGTACCCCAGTAAGCATTTAGCAGGCGTCGGTGTGGCTTTTTGTTTGATGGCGGCACTGGCAAGAAAGCTGGCCAAAAATGACCCTGGTATTGCGAAGATTCCGGCGGACTATCTTGACCTTGTCGCATTGGGGACGGTGGCCGATGTCGTTCCGCTAGATCAGAACAATCGGATTTTGGTTGAAGCCGGTCTTCAAAGAATTCGCGCCGGTCGTTGTTCCCCGGGGATTACGGCCTTATTGAACGTTGCCGGACGAGATCCTGCGCGCATTGTAGCAACGGATCTCGGTTTTGCCGTAGGACCGCGACTGAACGCTGCCGGGCGTCTTGAAGACATGTCCGTCGGCATCCGTTGCTTGATGGCGGAAACCATGACGGAAGCGAATGCGGCAGCGGTTGAGCTGGATCGAATCAATCGGGAGCGTCGCACCATTCAATCCGATATGCAGCGTGATGCGAGTGCGGCGCTAGAAACGATCATGCAGGATCAGGTTCCCGGGTTGCCGGATTGTCTGTCGATGTATCAGCCGCATTGGCATCAGGGTGTGGTCGGACTGATCGCCTCCGGTATCAAGGAGCGTACGGGGCGACCTGCATTCGCGTTCGCTCATGAGGATTCCGGCCTATTGAAAGGATCGGGTCGATCGATTCCGGGCGTGCATTTGCGTGACTTATTGGCTGAAGTCGATCGGCAGCTGCCGGGTGCGATTGAGAAGTTCGGTGGTCATGCGATGGCGGCGGGATTGACGTTGGTGGCGGACCAGTTTGAAGCATTTTCGGCAGCGGCAGAGCGCGCGATGGCGCAATTGTTTCCGGCCGCAGATTTTTTGCCGGTCATCATGACCGACGGCGCGCTCCCGGCTGATTGTTTTGACATTGAGTTTGCGAATCGGCTTCGCACCATCATGCCTTGGGGGCAGCGCTTTCCCGAGCCTGCATTTATGGGCGATTTTGACGTGTCTGATGTTCGTATCGTGGGCGAGAAACACCTGAAGATGCAGGTACAGGTTGATGGCCAAACGGTTGATGCGATCGCTTTTGGTCAGGTTCGTGATCCGCTACCGGAGCGCGGCAGCCAGATATCGCTCTGTTATCGATTGGATGTCAATGTATGGCGTGGTGTGTCGCGACTGCAGTTGGTTGTCGAGCAATGGCGGGTGGTTGGCGAGTGACAACGTGTTAGCATTCCGCCTTTGAAAGTAGCAATTGACCCGATCATGGAAACGAACCCTCTCAGTACCCAAATAGAAGACCTAAGCGAACGCAGTGAATCGCTCAGGGGGTATCTTTGACTATGCGGACAAGCAAGAACGCCTAGACGAGGTTCGGCGTGAGCTTGAAGACCCCGAAGTTTGGAACGAGCCGGAGCGCGCGCAAGCGCTTGGGCAGGAACGGGCGGCGCTGGAAGAAATTGTCGATGGTTTGACCGAGATCGCTCAGCGACTGGATGACAGTGCCGAACTGTTAGAGATGGCCGTCGCCGAGAACGACGAAAGCACCGTCAAAGAAATTCAGACGGACGTCAATGGCGTTGCGAAGCGTGTCGAGCGATTGGAATTCCGTCGCATGTTCAGTGGTGAGCAAGATGGTTCGGCGGCCTTTCTAGATATTCAATCAGGCGCCGGCGGAACGGAAGCGCAAGATTGGGCGAGCATGTTGTTGCGCATGTATCTCCGGTGGGCGGAGGCGCATGGGTTTCAGGCAGAAGTCATGGAGATGTCCGATGGCGAAGTGGCCGGCATCAAAAGCGCCACGATTCGAATCGCCGGGGATCATGCGTTTGGCTGGCTAAGAACCGAAACAGGGGTGCATCGTTTGGTTCGCAAGTCACCCTTCGATTCAGGTAATCGGCGCCACACCTCATTTGCGGCCGTTTTTGTCTCTCCAGAAATTGACGATAGCGTAGAGATTGAAATTGATCCCTCAGATTTGAGGATTGATGTCTATCGGGCCAGCGGTGCAGGCGGACAGCACGTAAACCGTACCGAGTCGGCTGTGCGGATCACGCATGTGCCAACCAACACCGTTGTGCAGTGTCAAAACGATCGTTCGCAGCACAAGAACAAGGCGACTGCGATGAAGCAATTGCAATCCAAACTCTATGAGTTGGAAATGCAGAAACGACGTGGCGAAGCACAGGCCACCGAAGACAGCAAAGCGGATGTCGGTTGGGGCAGCCAGATTCGCTCTTATGTGCTCGATCAATCGCGCATTAAAGATTTACGCACCGGTGTAGAGACCGGTAACACTCAGGCAGTGCTTGACGGCGGCCTCGATGATTTTATCGAAGCCAGTTTAAAGCAGGGATTATGATCATGGCCGATACGCCGAAGAATGAAGACAACAAGTTAATCGCTGAACGGCGCAAGAAGCTAGATGCGATGCGTGAAGAGGGTATTGCCTATCCGAATGGATTTGAGCGGGATTCTCTGGCCGGTAATTTACTGGCGGCGTACAGCGAGCACGATGGTGATACGCTCAAAGAGACGCCGGTACGCGTCACCGTGGCGGGTCGCATGATGGCCAAACGTGTCATGGGTAAAGCGAGCTTTGCGCATTTCCAGGATCGCAGTGGGCGGATGCAACTCTATGTGCAACGTGATGCATTGGCCGAAGGTTTGTACGCAAAGTTCAAGACCTGGGATATCGGCGATATAGTTGGCGCAACGGGTACGCTGTTCCGAACCCGAACCGGCGAGCTCACGATTGCAGTTGATGACATCAAATTGCTGACGAAATCACTGAGACCGTTGCCGGAAAAATGGCATGGACTGAGTGATCAGGAAACGCGATTCCGTCAGCGCTATGTCGACTTGATTATCAATGAGGACAGTCGACGTATTTTCCGGGATCGCACGCGCATCGTCGGCTTCATCCGGGCCTTTCTGGAATCACGCGATTTCATGGAAGTTGAAACACCGATGATGCAAACCACGCCCGGTGGAGCAATCGCGCGTCCGTTCGTAACGCATCACAACGCCCTGGATATGGATTTGTTTTTGCGTATTGCGCCGGAGCTTAATCTGAAGCGTCTCGTTGTTGGCGGGTTCGAGCGCGTTTATGAAATAAATCGTAACTTCCGCAATGAGGGATTGTCCACGCAGCACAATCCCGAGTTCACGATGCTGGAGCTCTATCAGGCTTACGCCGATTATGAAGATCTGATTAATTTGCTGGAGTCGATGATGCGCGGTCTAGCCGACGCGATCTGTGGCAGTGGCCAGGTGACCTGGCAAGAGCGCACCTATGATCTTTCGAAGCCGTTCCATCGTATTACGATCGCTGACAGCATAGTCTCTGCCGTAGATGGATTAACGCACGACAATCTTCGCGATATCGATACGCTGCGAAGTGTCGCGGAAGATTTGGGTATCAAGATTGAATCGACGTATGGCGCTGGAAAGATTCAGATCGAGATTTTCGAAAAGTTGGTCGAGCCCAACCTGATGGAGCCAACTTTTATGATGCAATATCCGGCGGAAGTGTCTCCGCTGTCGCGCGCGAATGATGACGATCCTTTCGTCACGGATCGGTTTGAATTATTCGTTGGCGGTCGCGAGATCGCGAATGGTTTCTCGGAACTTAATGACTCGGAAGATCAAGCCGCACGTTTCCGCGCGCAGGTAGAAAACCGCGGTGCCGGAGACGACGAAGCCATGCACTTTGATGCGGACTATATTCGTGCATTGGAGTATGGCTTGCCGCCGACGGCGGGCTTGGGTGTCGGGATCGACCGTTTGGTCATGATGCTGACCGACAGTGCGTCTATTCGTGACGTGTTGTTGTTTCCTCACATGCGGCCGGAAGCCGGCGCGTCATCCGCTGACTAGTACTAGCGAACTGCCCTCGGCGGTTGTGAACGTGTCGGCGTCAGGTTGATTGACGACGGCAATAGCGTGGTCGCGGGTTGCCGTCGCGACAGTGCCGACTTTTTTGTCGCCGACGAACAACTCTGCGCCTTCGTGGACAGGAGACTCATCGGTCGATTTGATGCAGACCGGTTGACGTTTGGCGGCACCCAAGTGTTCCGTGCGTGCAACGATTTCTTGTCCCGTATAGCAGCCCTTACTGAAGCTCACGCCGCCCAAAGCGGGCAGGCCAAGCATATGCGGCGTAAATTTGCCGCTTGCGCTTGGGCCGATGTCGGCGATGCCCGCGCGCAAGCGCGCGATTGCCCAGTCGGTATCTGACAGTGGGGCGATAGTTGGCGGTGCTGACTGTTCCATGACGGACTCGATATTCTCGCCCACTCGCCAGGCGTTAACCTGTGGGGTGCCTTGCTGTGTCAGCAGATCAAACGTCGGCGACGCATCACTGGACGGATGACTGACCAATGCCTGTGTTTTTTCCACACTTATGTCAACACGAGCCCGCATACGGTACTTCAGGATATGGGCGGACCAATCGTCGACAATGTCGCTTCGCAATGCGGCCAGCACCGCGTCTTCGGCATAGATCAGCGTCAAGACCGCGATCACACGTCCTTTGGGGTCACAACAAGCACTCAAGGCCGCGGGGGTTGCTGCCGATAGCGCATTTACATCTTGGGTTAACTGCCCTTGTAGGAAAGAGATGCGGTCGTCGCCGGTGATTCGTGCAAGTGAGAGCCATGGTGTGTTGGTCATATCGTCGTTCAAAACCTGTGTTTCCCAGAAAGATGGCCAGATCGTGCGATTTGACGATCCTGTGTCAAGGCGGATTCGGCACGGTTAGGGCTGCCAAAGCGATTGCCTTCTGGCATAATTATAGCGATGGAAATTGGATGCGCGTGAGTTATTTGATGAGTCAAAAACCTGAAGATACGGCGAAGACCTACAAGCCCAACGGGGATGGAGAATCGGTCAATGGTGTATCGAAAGAAACGCCTGTGTCGGGTGAGCATTCAAAGGAAATCGGGGGCAGGGACGGTCCGGAGCCAACCAGGTTTGGTGATTGGGAAAAAAACGGTCGGTGTATCGATTTTTGATCGCCGGTTCCTGCACAACATCTAGAAGACACAACAAGTGCTTTTGCGGGCACGCCACGGGACAACAATGAAGAGTAAAGCGCGACCATTATCGCCTCATCTTTCCGCCTATAAGTTTCGCATTACGTCGACACTCTCTATCCTGCACCGGTTAACGGGTGTCGCGATGAGCGTTGGCGCCTTGTTATTCGTTGCCTGGCTATTGGCCGTTGCGTCAGGTGCCGCAGGCTATGCGCATTTCTCAGGTTTTGCCGGTTCGTTGATCGGCCAGGTCATGATTGCCGGCTGGATTTTTGGATTCTTCTATCACCTTTGCAATGGCATCCGGCATTTGTTCTGGGATGCAGGCAAAGGCTTCGAAATGTCTACAGTCCGCGCAAGCGGCATGGCCGTCGTGCTCATCAGTAGTGTGGCTACATTGCTGATGTGGTTCTGGCTGTTTAGCTAAACAATTACTTTCGGGACGTCACTAAATGTCATTGAAATCACCGCTTGGCACAGTCCTAGGCCTCGGATCTGCAAAGACCGGAACGGAGCACTGGTGGGGGCAACGCATGACAGCGATTGCCATGATTCCGCTTTCAATCTGGTTTGTGATCGCGATGACCGGACTGCCGGATTTTGGTTACGACAGTGCCAGGGCATTTATCGCCGCGCCTGTTAATGCGATTTTGCTGCTATTGCTGACGGCAACGTTGCTCTATCACTCGATGTTGGGCACCCAAGTCGTTGTTGAAGACTACGTGCACGGTGCGGCCAAGGTCGTGACGCTGGTGCTGCTCAAGTTTGCCTACATCGCTGCGGGCGTAACCGCCGTCTTTTCTATTCTACGAATTTCTCTGGGTAGCGCGTAAATGAGTTCTGACTATCAATATATCGATCACACCTATGACGTCGTCGTTGTCGGCGCCGGCGGTGCCGGTCTTCGTGCGACCTTCGGTTTGGCTGAGGCCGGTTTTACAACGGCCTGTGTGACCAAGGTATTCCCGACGCGTAGCCACACGGTGGCGGCGCAGGGCGGCATCAGCGCTGCGTTGGGGAACATGGGCGAGGATGACTGGCGGTGGCATATGTACGACACCGTCAAAGGCGCCGACTGGCTCGGTGATCAGGATGCAATTGAGTATCTCTGCAAAGAGGCGCCGAAAGCGGTGGTCGAACTCGAGCACTACGGCGTGCCATTCTCGCGCACCGAAGACGGCAAGATTTACCAACGCCCATTTGGTGGTATGACCACGCACTTTGGCGAGGGCACGGCGCAACGTACTTGCGCCGCTGCGGACCGGACCGGACATGCGATGCTGCATACGCTGTATCAGCAGTCGCTCAAGCATGATGCCGAGTTTTTCATTGAGTACTTTGCGATTGACCTCATTATGGTTGACGGCGAGTGCCGGGGCATCGTCGCGCTTAACCTGGCGGATGGCACACTCCACCGCTTCCGCGCGGCGAAGGTCATTTTGGCTACCGGTGGCTATGGTCGTGCTTACTTCTCTTGCACATCGGCACATACTTGCACCGGTGACGGCGGTGGCATGGTCGCTCGCGCAGGCTTGCCGTTGCAGGATATGGAGTTCGTACAATTTCACCCGACGGGTATTTATGGCGCGGGCTGCTTGATTACCGAAGGCTCTCGTGGCGAAGGTGGCTATTTGACGAACTCGGAGGGCGAGCGTTTCATGGAGCGCTATGCGCCGAATGCGAAGGATCTGGCATCGCGCGATGTCGTGAGCCGGTCTATGACTATCGAGATTCAGGAAGGGCGTGGCGTCGGCGCTGAACAGGACCATATTTACTTGCATTTGGAGCATCTGGGCCCTGAAGTCATCGAAGAACGGCTGCCCGGTATTGCCGAGACGGCAAAGATTTTTGCGAATGTTGATGTCAACGAAGCACCGATTCCCGTATTGCCCACTGTGCACTACAACATGGGCGGGATTCCAACCGACTATCGCGGTCAGGTAGTTACATTGAAAGATGGTAATCCGGATTCAGTGGTACCGGGTCTGATGGCCATTGGTGAAGCCGGTTGTGTTTCGGTTCATGGTGCCAACCGCCTCGGATCAAACTCGTTGCTAGATCTCGTTGTGTTTGGTCGTGGTGCGGCTAACTTCTGTGCGGAAACAATGAAGCCCGGTGCTGCCCAGCCCGAGTTCAAAGACTCGGACGGCCAAAACAGTATTGACCGGTTGGACCGCCTACGAAATGCCGATGGCTCACGCAATACCGCGGAAATTCGGCTCGAGATGCAGAAGACGATGCAACAGCATGCTGCGGTCTTCAGAACTGAAACACTGTTACAAGAGGGTGTCGAAAAGCTGAAGAAAACGGCAGCTTCGATGACAGATATTCGCTTGGCTGATCGTTCGTTGATTTGGAATACCGATCTCGTCGAAGCCATGGAGTTGGAAAATCTCATGGCGAATGCGATGGCGACGATTGTGTCGGCGGAGAACCGCCACGAATCTCGCGGTGCGCAGGCACGTGAGGATTATCCGGATCGGGATGATGAAAACTGGATGAAACATACGCTGGCTTGGATCGATGATGCGTCCAGCGTCAGTATTGACTATCGACCGGTCCACAGCGAAACACTGACAGACGAAGTCGACGCGATACCGCCCAAAGCGCGCACCTACTAATGAACAACAATCAAACAATGCAATTTTCGGGACTTATGATGGCATTGGATGAAGGAGTAAACTGTGGCTGAATTCAGGCTGCCTAAAAATTCTCGACCAACTGCTGGTAAGCATTATCCGGCGCCGGAAGGTGCCAAGAATGTCAGGCGTTACGTCGTTTATCGCTATGACCCGGATCAAGACGATGCGCCGCGTATGGACACATTCGAAATTGATGCCGATAACTGCGGCCCGATGGTTCTTGATGCATTAATCAAAATCAAGAATGAGATCGATCCGACACTGACGTTCCGGCGGTCGTGCCGCGAAGGTATTTGCGGCTCCTGTGCAATGAACATCGATGGTGGCAACACACTGGCTTGTATCAAATCCAGTGCCGATATCGGCGATGACGTCAAAATCTATCCGCTACCGCATATGCCGGTTATCAAGGATCTCGTGCCGGATCTGACCAACTTCTATGCGCAGTACGCATCCATCAAGCCTTGGTTGCAGGCGAAGACGCCACCGCCGCCTGATCAGGAGCGACTGCAGACCAAGGAAGATCAGGAAAAGATCAACGAACCGTCAGCATGCATTCTGTGCGCCTGCTGCTCAACCAGTTGCCCGAGCTATTGGTGGAACAGTGATCGCTACCTCGGCCCTGCGGCGCTATTGGCCTCTTATCGTTGGCTCGTGGACAGCCGTGATGACGCGACGGGAGAGCGTCTGGATACCCTCGAAGATCCGTTCCGTTTGTACCGGTGTCATACGATCATGAACTGCACGCAGACGTGTCCGAAAGGCCTGAACCCGGCAAAAGCGATCGCCGAAACGAAGAAGATGATGGCTGAACGCCGTCACTAGACGGGTAAGTGATGGATCAAGCTGCTGAAATGCGAGCGCTGCAATGGCGGTGTCGTCGCGGGATGCGAGAACTAGACCAGTTGTTGCTCGGGTATCTTAAGCAGCACTATGAGGATGCCGAAACAGTGCATCAAGAGGCATTTCTCGCACTGCTGGAGATGCAGGATCCCGTTATTTTCGGTTATTTGGTTCGTCGCGAGGAGCCTACTGATGAGCGGATCCGGGCGATCATTGAACGGATACTCGGCGATACTGATACCGCTAAGATTCAGCCGTGAGCTGGACGGACTCATCTTACTTATCGTTTTTGGGTCGGTACTACTGCTGCTGAATCCTGTCGCCGACCGCTTTCACGCCGAATTGGCGTTGCTGATGCTATTGTTGATCACTGGCGCGCTTGTTCGACTATGGCAAAAACGGCCAGCGCCAGCCAAGATCTCCATATCAGCAGCGTTTGCGTGTGCTTTCTTCGATGACTTGGAATGGCGTGCCTTTTCTCCAATGGCGGGTACTTATGTATTTCGGCGGTTTGGTATCGTGCGCTGGCGAGACTGCGATGGGCATGTTCAGGTGGCATGGCTTTTCGGCCATGATCAGTGTCCTGAAAGCTGGCGTCGCCTCCAGGTAATCTGGCGTTGGGGTGATCGCACTGCGCCCGCCGGTATCGGTTAAACTACCGGAAATCGGTTGAGAATCTGCTGAACAGCAAATTTCCTAAATTTTCCGCCATCAAGGCGAACTTTCTGTCAGGCGCCCTGTCTATTCTGTAGATAACGGCGCGCTGCATAGCAGAGTAACAAGGGGCATGCCCAAATGGGCTCGACGAATAGCGACGCGCAATTGGTAAAGCGTGTACAACAAGGGGACAAACGTGCATTCGATCTGTTGGCGATCAAATACCAGCACAAGATCGTTAGCCTTGTTTCGCGCTATGTCAGAGACAACGACGAGGCGCTCGATGTGGCGCAGGAAGCCTTTATCAAAGCGTATCGAGCCTTGCCAAGGTTTCGCGGTGATAGTGCTTTTTATACGTGGCTCTATCGGATTGCCGTGAATACGGCGAAAAATTATCTCGTTGCGGCGAAACGGCGTCCGCTGGACTACGATTTGGACCTTCAGGATCCAGAGCAATATGACATGCACGCGCGGTTGAAGTCGACAGATACGCCGGAAGCGGTTGCCTTGAAAGATGAAATGCATGAGCGGATCAATGCATCCATTCAAGGGTTACCTGAAGATTTGCGTACGGCCATTGTGCTGCGCGAAGTCGAAGGATTGAGTTACGAAGAAATAGCGGAGGCGATGGAGTGCCCCGTTGGCACAGTGCGATCGAGAATATTTCGGGCGCGAGATGCCATTACTAAAGGGATCGAAGCATTGGCTTCACACTAGCAATCATGATTGATCATCTATCAGGCAGTTTAAGTAATGACAGATAAAATCAAAGAACAGCTATCGGCTTGGCTCGATAACGAACTGGACGAAACGGAGTCGCCAATGCTGCTCCGCCGATTGACGGCCGACGATGAACTGTTCGACCAGGCGGCCGCGTCAATTCGAGTTGGGCAAATCATGCGTAGCGAAGCGAGCGCGGCGGACGACAGCTTTATGGCACGGCTCAGTGCCAAGATTGCCGATGAGCCTGATTGGGACATCAGCACTATTGAGCCTGCTTCGCCGGCGCCAGGCAATAACTCAACACAATGGCTTAAGTTAGCAAGTGGCGGGGCGATTGCAGCAGCCGTGGCTTTGTTGACGATCAATCTCCTGCCCGGTGCCGGCGTGCAAAACGATGATGGTTCTATCAACGGCGAAACACCAGGACTGGCGAGTGTAGCGCCGGTTGAAAATGATCAGTCGGCGTCATTTGAATACGTCGTGCCTGCGACGGTTTCGGACTCAGGTCTTGTCAGCGCTAATCCCGAGTTAGCCGCTTATTTCCTGAGTCATAGCCGCAGCACAGGTAGCTACATGCCCGCAAGCGGGCGAGCAGGTATTGTCGCCAGTCCGGAGTCGTTTGATGAGGACGAGTCTTCAATAGACGACGAACAAGATTCGAGTAGCCCTGAATCAGCGCCAGCCACGGGAGAGCGTCAGTAATGTTGTGCGGTCGGCATGCTCCGATTTGGCTAAGCATCCTGTTAGCGATGCTAACGGTGAACAGCTTCGCTGAAGAAACTGCTGAGGCATTTCTGGACAGTGTCAGTGCGGCCGTCAATGCGACCAATTATCGAGGCACATTGATTAGATCAGTCTCCGGTCGAATGGATTCAATGGAGTTGCTGCATAGCAATGAAGACGGATTTATTCGTGAGAAGCTCACAGCGATGGATGGCGAAGGGCGCGAGATCATTCGCTCCGGCAATGAGTTGGTGTGGATTCTCCCGCATCGTCGCATCAAGCTCGTTGACACCAACTCAACTCCATCCAATGCGTTTGTTCGATTGCAGGCCGCCAATGCCGCGTTGGGTGATTTGTATTCGCTAGAAGCGCACGGTAGTGATCGGGTCGCCGGTCGTAAGGCGCTGCGTTATTTCGTACGTCCACGAGATGGTTATCGTTATGGCCACAAGTTTTGGATTGACGCGGCAACCTCGCTGCCGCTGCGAATGCAATTAGTCGATGGCAAGCGTGTCATCGAGGAAATTCGATTTGTCAGTATTGAGATCGGCGTTGACTTTGTCGGGGGTGACTTTGACAGTGATATTGATAGTGCTGATTTTCATGTTATTCAGGCCGGCACTTCCGCTGCCTCGATGGCAGCAAATAGTAACGGCGAGGTAGGTGATGCCGCCCGGACGGCCGACGGCACAGAATGGTCTCCCAAAGAAATGGCTCTGGGGTTTCGTTTGAATGATGATCAGGTCCAGACCGTAGAAATTAATGGGCGCAAATCCCGGCGATTTGTGTTTTCTGATGGGCTCGTCAGCGTGTCCGTGTTTATCGAGCAACGACCGTCTGGCAATGTGGCGATGAGCTCACAGCTTGGCAAGATGGGCGCGTCTCACACCTATCAACGCAATGTCGGCGGGCGGGTTTTGACTGTCGTCGGCGAAGTGCCCGCCGAAACGCTGCGTATGCTGGCAGAGCGCACCGAGCAGCAGTTACTGTCCAATCAGGAACAGTGAGTAGATTGTCTGGTTCCGTTGATGGATCCATCGTTCAAGTTAGCGATTCGTCCCTGCGAGTGTCGATACTACCGCCAGCCACCTGTTCAGCTTGTCTTGATGGTCGCGGCTGTGGCGCAGGTCTCTTGCGTCGTGCCGGAAAACCTCTTGAGATCACCATCGGTTTGTCACACGAGCATCAACGTGATTTCCAAATTGGCGAGCGGGTTCGTGTTCGGCTCAGTGACGCCGGCATACTGCCGTTATCGTCGTTAGCGTACGGATTGCCGTTGTTGGGTCTTCTCTGCGGCGTTTCATTGACGAGTGTTTTTGGTCCCGTGGCCAACGCGATTGCTGGGGTTTCAGGTGCTTTATTTGGCGTCTTACTTGCTCGAGCGCTAAGCGGTCGATTGGGTATTCGTGGGCATGTAAACCCGAGTATTGTCGAATGAGGACGCTAACACTCTATTCGCGCGAAGCTTGTCATTTGTGTGAGTTGCTCATCGAGGCGGTCTTGCCACTGATTCGGGGTCGTGCCGGGTTGGAAATAGTCGACATCGATTCGGAGGAGAACCTTCGGCAGCAATTCGACAGGCGCGTTCCTGTGTTATGTGATGGCGAACGCGTGATTTGTGAAGCGGTTTTTGATCGACGGGCTTTGCTCAGTTGGCTAACTGAGACTGATCTTTAGCCTGTCCGGTCGATTAATCGGTATAATTGCCAATTAGCCTTCCCACGCGCAATCGCCCTATGCATTTAATTCGAAACTTTTCGATCATCGCCCATATCGATCACGGTAAGTCCACACTTGCCGATCGATTTATTCAGCTATGTGGTGGTCTCGAAAACCGTGAAATGTCTGATCAAGTACTTGATTCAATGGATATTGAACGTGAGCGTGGTATCACCATCAAGGCGCAGAGCGTTACGCTGAACTACACCGCCAAAGATGGCGAAACCTATCAGCTGAATATCATCGACACCCCTGGGCATGTTGATTTTTCTTATGAAGTTTCGCGCTCGCTTTCTGCGTGTGAAGGGGCATTGTTGGTGGTTGATGCGGCGCAAGGCGTCGAAGCTCAGAGTGTTGCTAATTGTTACACCGCTATTGAGCAAGGCCTTGAAGTTGTTCCTGTGTTGAACAAGATCGATTTACCAGCAGCTGAACCCGACCGTGTTAAACAAGAGATCGAGGAAATTATTGGCATCGATGCGACGGATGCTACTTTGGTCAGTGCCAAGACCGGCGTCGGCATTGATGATCTGCTTGAGCGTATCGTTGCCGATGTTCCGCCACCAAAAGGTGAAACCGACGGTCCGCTGCAAGCATTGATCATTGATAGTTGGTTCGACAATTACGTTGGTGTCGTATCGCTTGTGCGTGTCGTGAGTGGCCGCCTTAAGAAAGGCGAGAAAGTGCGCGTCATGTCCACGGGCAACTCCCACAGCGTAGATCGCCTCGGTCGCTTTACACCGAAGATGACGGACGACACGGAACTCAACACCGGCGAAGTGGGTTTTGTGATTACCGGAATCAAGGAAATTGAAGGTGCGCCGGTCGGGGACACGTTGACGCTTGACCAGAAGCCGTGCGAAACACCGCTCGCGGGCTTCAAGAAAGTGCAGCCAAAAGTATTTGCCGGCATGTTCCCGATCAGTTCTGATGACTACGAAGCTTTTCGTGAGGCGCTGCAAAAGTTACGTCTCAATGATGCGGCACTGCACTTCGAGCCCGAATCGTCGGCGGCACTGGGGTTTGGTTTCCGATGCGGTTTCCTTGGCATGTTGCATATGGAAATCGTGCAAGAGCGTCTGGAACGCGAGTATGAGCTTGATCTTATTACGACCGCGCCGACCGTTATCTATGAGATTGAAACCACCGCCGACGAGATTGTCTACGTCGATAATCCAGCCAGCTTACCGGATCAAAGCAAAATCAATGAGCTGCGTGAGCCCATCATCAATGCGTCAATCCTCGTGCCTGAAGCGCATGTTGGTGCGGTGATCAAGCTGTGTATCGAAAAACGTGGCCAGCAAACACGGATGCAGTATTTGGGCGGCCAGGTTTCTATTGATTACGACCTCCCTCTGGCTGAGGTTGTGCTCGATTTCTTCGATCGTTTGAAGTCTGCGAGCCGCGGCTTCGCTTCGTTCGATTATCAGTTTGCGCGCTATGAGGCCGCCAATCTGGTGCGATTGGATATTCTGATCAATCGTGAAAAGGTTGATGCACTGTCAATTATCGTTCATCGGGATCGCGCCCAAGCGCGCGGTAGGGATCTGGTCGAGAAAATGCGTGAGTTGATTCCGCGGCAGATGTTCGATGTGGCTATTCAAGCAGCCATTGGTAACCAGGTCATTTCACGCAGTACTGTGAAAGCGTTACGCAAAAATGTCACGGCGAAGTGCTACGGGGGTGATGTGAGTCGAAAACGCAAATTGCTTGAGAAACAAAAGGCCGGTAAGCGTCGAATGAAGCAGGTCGGTTCAGTCGAGATACCGCAAGAAGCGTTCCTGGCGGTTTTGAAAGTTGATAACTAACGCGAGCGATTAGTTCTATGGTTCCAGATTGGGTGAATTTGCCACTGCTGTTTGTTGTGTTGACGTTTGTCAGTGGCGTTGTCGTTGCCGTGGAAAAGTTCTATTGGCGTGAAAGACGTTTGGCGGCGAACCCGTCTGCTGACTCAGTGCCGGGTATTGTTGATTTCTCACAGGCCTTTTTCCCGATACTCGCATTCATCCTGATATTGCGGTCATTTATTTTCGAGCCGTATCGTATACCCTCCGAATCCATGCTGCCGACTCTGTTGATTGGCGATTTTGTAGTGGTCTCCAAATACTCATACGGGTTTCGGTTACCTGTGACGAATACATTGATCAAATCAACGGGCTTGCCAGAGCGCGGTGATGTCGCTGTGTTTAGAAAGCCAGGCGAACCCAATATCAACTTCATCAAACGCGTCGTTGGCGTGCCCGGTGACAAAATTGTTTATCGCGATCACGTGCTAACCGTGAATGGCCAGCCGGTGGCGCTATCACCCGTTGGTGAGTTCCGAAACGAACAGAACCGTGGTTTGCTCTTTGATGAGCGGTTTGGTGAGCGGGATCATCAAATCTTGATCCAGAGCACGCGAAGCGGCGAATTTTCCTATACCGTGGGAGAGGGCTGCTATTTTATGATGGGCGACAACCGCGACCGCAGTCATGACAGTCGGTTTTCGGATATCGGTTGTATACCGGAAGAGAACCTTGTTGGGCGCGCAACGAGAATATGGATGAGCTGGCGATGGCTGGAAATGCCGCGCTGGAGCCGCATCGGAAATAAGATAGAATAACCGCCGTGGAATGTGGTGCGAGGAGTACAACAATGAATTATCCGAATGGTCTTTATAGCCCAGTAATGGCTAGACAGCGCGGAATGACGACGCTAGGACTGATTATTCTTGTGGTCTTTGTGGGTTTGTTCGTCTACGCAGGTATGCGTTTGGGGCCGGTCTACATGGAAAACCTGAAAGTCTCAGGGACGCTTGAGAAAGTTGAAGAAGAGTTCTCGGGCACCAACGCGACGCAGCGCAAGATCAGGTCATCGATCGAAAAGCGCTTTGATGTTGAGAGCGTCAATGCGATCTCGTTCAAAGATGTGTTGATTACCAAAGCGCCGAACGGTTTTGATGTTACGGCTAACTATACGAACACGGTGCCGTTTATCGCCAACATTCATTTTGCGGTGAAATTCGACAACCAGGTGTTGGTCGTCAAATAGCGGTGAGCTTTTATGTCTGAGCGTCGCGCAGCGCTTGAATTAGCGCTACAGGATGCGCTCGGTTACCGATTTCAAGATTCGGCCCTGATTGGGCGTGCCGTTAACCATCGAAGCGCACGCGGCCCCAGCAACGAGCGCCTTGAGTTTCTCGGTGATGCGGTGCTCGATACCGTAATTTCTCTCGAACTTTTCAATCAATTCGGTCAAGCAGATGAGGGTGTCCTGAGTCGGCTTCGTGCCAGTTTGGTGCGTGATGATTCGTTGGCCGAGATTGCGGCGGAGCTTGCATTGGGCGGGTTGTTAAAGTTGGGTCCGGGTGAGCTGAAGTCGGGCGGTGCACGACGTCAGTCGTTGCTCGCCGATGCGCTCGAAGCCTTGTTCGCCGCGGTATTCCTCGATGGTGGCTACGATGCCGCGGAGCAGGTTATCCTGCGCGTTTTTCGCGAACGGCTATCTACGCTAGAGCTGACTGCTGCCAAGAAGGATGCGAAAACCCGGCTGCAGGAGTTTCTTCAGTCTCGTAACCTTGCGTTACCGGAGTATGCGTTGGATAGAACGGAAGGACCGCCGCATCAACAACAATTTTTCGTCACGTGCGCCATTGGTGAGCCCGTGACATCGGCGCAAGGGTCAGGTGGCAGTCGTCGGTTGGCGGAGCAGCGTGCAGCCGAAAGCGTCTTGCAGCAAATAGATTCCAAAGGTACATCTTGAATACATCAGAGTTCGATCGAGACGACAATTTTCGCTGCGGCTTTATCGCGGTTGTAGGGCGGCCCAATGTGGGGAAATCGACATTGATAAACCACTATGTCGGCAGCAAGGTCAGTATTGTCAGTCCGCGTCCACAAACGACGCGCCACCGCATCCTCGGGGTAGCCAGCCGCCCGGAATCACAGATTATCTTTATCGATACACCTGGCATGCATGTTGGCCAGAAAAAGGCGATCAATCGGGTCATGAATCGAACAGCCGTGAGCGCGCTTGCAGAGGCCGATGCGATTATCTGGATCGTAGAGGCAGGGCAATGGACATCCGCTGATGAGAATGTGGTTGCCCGTCTCGAGAACACGACCTTGCCGGTGATTGCTGCAATCAACAAAACGGACTTGCTGGCTGACAAATCCCAATTGTTGCCCTTCATCGAAATGCTCGGACGCCAGCGCGAATTACATGCCATCTTGCCGATTTCCGCACAAACCGGCGATCAGACGGATGTCTTGTTTGAGCAGCTTCAGAGTCTGGTCCCATTGTCGCCTGCCATGTTCCCTGAAAGTATGCATACAGACCGGAGTCGGGCGTTCATGCTGGCAGAAATTGTCAGGGAGAAGCTGACGTTACGGCTGCGGCAGGAGCTGCCGTATGGATTGACGGTCCAGATTGAGCGAATGAAAGAAGAAGATGACCGGCTGCTTGTTAATGCGGTGATTTTTGTGGAGCGCAGTTCGCAAAAAGGTATCGTTGTCGGTAAAGGCGGTCAGGTGTTGAAAGCGATTGGCACCTCTGCGCGACGAGACATGATGAAGCTCATCGGTCAATCTGTGCACCTTGAGTTGTGGGTTAAAGTGAAAGAAAACTGGGCAGACAGCGAGCAGGATCTGCAACGACTCGGTTTTGACATGGCGGACTGATTGAACCCTTCCGAACGCATTAAGCTACAGCCTTGCTGGGTATTGCACCGTAGGGATTTTCGAGATTCCAGCCAGATTGTAGATGTGATCAGTCGCGACCATGGGCGCGTAGCCATGGTTGCGCGCGGCGTGAAACGGCCCAAGAGTCGTCATCGTGGTTTGCTTCAACCTTTTTCGCCGCTACTGATTTCCTGGGTCGCCGGTCGCGAGTTGGCAACGATGAGCGACGTCGAGCAAGGCGGATCCGCATTGCAACTAGGTCAAGATGCATTGATGTGCGGCTTTTACGCGAATGAGCTCTTGCTCAAGATGACCCATCGGTTTGACCCTCAGCCGGAAGTTTTTGAGCTCTACACAGCGGTGATTGATCGACTGTCCGGAACAGAGCAAGTCGCCATCGCGCTGCGCGAATTTGAATGGCAGTTCTTGAATCAGATCGGGTTTGGTCTCAATCTTTTGTACGAGGTCGAATCGGGTCAAGAAATAGAGGACACCGCTTCCTATCACTTAATTGTGGATCAAGGGCCGGTGCTAACAGATGCCACAGAATGGTCGGGGGCTGTTTATGCCGGCCATTGCTTGAGGGCAATCGCAAACAACGACTGGAGAGACCCGGCGACGCTCGTCGCGGCGCGGCGTATACTAGGCGCGGCAATTGACTTACAGCTAGACGGAAAACCGTTACACAGCCGACGCATATTGCGTGAAATGTATCGGCGTCAAGCTGACCCACGAGAATGAGAGCATGAAAGAAAGCATAGATTTAGGCGTTAACGTCGACCATGTCGCGACGTTAAGACAAGCGCGCGGGGTTAGTTATCCAGATCCACTCGCGGCTGCGTTAATTGCGGAGCGGGCCGGCGCCGATTCCATCACGATTCACTTGCGCGAAGATCGCCGGCATATTCAGGATCATGACGTTGGTCGGATCCAGAAAAGCACACAAACTCGTGTCAATCTGGAACTCGCTGTAACCGATGAAATGATCGCAATCGCCTGTGCTGAGAAGCCGGCGGATTGTTGTTTAGTGCCAGAGCGACGTGAAGAGGTCACCACCGAAGGCGGGTTGGCCGTCGTCGGCCAGACATCACGAATCTCTGATGCCGTTAAAGCCTTAACGGACGCCGGTATTAGATGCGCATTGTTTATCGATCCTGATCTGCGACAAATCGAGGCGGCAAGAGAAGTTGGCGCCACCGTTATTGAGTTGCATACAGGCGCCTATGCTGACGCATCGGGTGGGGAACGCGAAGCTGTATTGAAAAAGGTAACAGAGGCCGCGCGTTTTGCAGATGAGCTGGGCTTGCGCGTTCATGCCGGGCATGGGCTTCACTACCACAATGTAAGGCCGATTGCGGCGATACCGGAAGTGTTGGAACTCAATATTGGCCACGCTATTGTGGCGCGCGCCATCTTCGATGGCATGGAATTGGCTGTTCGCGAGATGAAGCGGATCATGACGGAAGCGCGCGCATGATTTTTGGCATTGGTACCGATGTCGTAGAAATAAGTCGTATCCAGGAGACTTATGAGCGTTTCGGTGATCATTTCGCCAAGAAGCTGTTACTGGACGAAGAATTCGCCAACTTTGATGGGCATCGTCGCAAGGTGCGCTTTCTCGCCATGCGGTTTGCCGCGAAAGAGGCGCTCGTCAAAGCGATGGGTACGGGCTTTTCGAACGGTATCTGGATACGGGATGTCGGTATCGTCAGCGACTCGCTAGGCAAGCCGATAGTCATTTTTAGTGAGCGTGGCGACGCGCTGCGGCGCAAGTTGGGTATTGGCGAAAGTCATGTCAGCCTGACTGATGAAGCCGGTTTAGTCGTTGCTATGGCAATCATGACGCGAGCGTGATGCTCCAAAGAACAACCAACGGATTAGTAACGCTATGCATTGCATGACTTTTGATATTGAAACGGTACCGGACATCGACACAGGCAGGCGGCTACTGGATTTGGGTGACTTGTCGGATGAGGACGCCTACAAAGCCATGTCCTTCAAGCAGCTGCAAAAAACCGGCAGCGAATTCTTGCCGTTACATCTTCAGCGGATTGTTGCGATCTCGGTGGCGCTAAGAACTCAGGATGAATTCCGGGTCTGGACGCTGGGTAACGAAGACTCAAGCGAAGCGGAGATCGTACAACGTTTCTTTGATGGTATTGACCGATATGTACCGGACCTGGTGTCGTGGAACGGATCGGGCTTTGACTTGCCGGTATTACACTACCGTGCGCTCAAACATGGCGTCTCAGCCGGCAAATACTGGGATACCGGTGACGATAATCGCGAATTCCGCTTCAATAATTATCTGAGTCGTTTTCATTGGCGCCACATCGATGTGATGGACGCGTTGGCGGGCTTCCAGCCGCGGGGCAGAGCACCTTTGGATGCCATTGCCGTCATGCTGGGGCTGCCGGGCAAACTTGGCATGAGCGGCGACAAGGTTTGGGATACTTATCGTGCCGGTGATTTACGGGCGATTCGGGATTACTGTGAGACTGATGTCGTGAACACGCATTTGGTTTACCTGCACTTTGAGCACATGCGGGGCCGGCTCGATGCGGTTGATCTACAACGTGAGCTTGCACTCGTTAGGCAGACGTTGACGACGATGGACGTGGCTCACCTAAACGAGTATTTGGCGGCTTGGCCTGAGGCTGATGCCAATGGGTAGGCGGCGTTCCAGTCGATTTTCACGAGAACCGGAAGTTAGCGGTATTCGTTCGATGACTCATGAAGGCCGAGGGGTCGCCGACCGGGAAGGCAAAACGGTTTTTGTTGATGGTGCGCTGCCCGGTGAGACGGTTCAATGGGCACGCGTTCGCAGTAAGCGGAGCTTCGATGAAGCCCGGACGCTTGAGGTCATGAAGGAATCGCCCGATCGGATTGAGCCGGGGTGCGACGTGTTTGGGCAGTGTGGTGGTTGTGTCATGCAGCACCTTAATAATGATGGGCAACTATCTGTTAAAAATAATGTTTTAGTTGATTCGATGGCGCGAATTGGCGGGGTGGAACCTGTGAAATGGTTGGCGCCTGTATTCGGTGATCCCTGGCACTATCGCCGCCGCGCCCGGTTGGGTGTTCGGTTTGTTGATGGTAAGTCACGCGTTTTGGTTGGCTTCCGGGAGCGTTATCAGCCCTACATTACTGACATGGCGCGTTGCCCTGTTTTGGTCGAGCCTGTTTCCGATTTATTAACGCCGTTAGCCGAGATGATTGCCGAGCTTTCCATTGTGCGTCAGGTTCCCCAGATCGAAGTGTCCGTTGGCGATGGTGCGGATGCACCGATAGTTTCGATGATTGTTCGCGTGTTGGATACGCCCAGCCAGTCAGATCTTGATGTCTTGAAAGCCTTTAGCGAGGCACATGATGTCTGGTTTTCGTTGCAGGATGGCGGGCTGGATACGGTGCGTGCATTGGCTCGTGCTGATGGCAAGACGGTGCCTCAGTTGAGTTACCGACTGGATGACTATGATCTCACTATGAATTTCGAGCCGAATGACTTCATTCAGGTCAATGCGGAAATTAACGCATTGATGATCGCGACAGCGATTGAGATGCTCGAGATCAAGGCGGAAGATCGAGTGTTGGACTTGTTCTCCGGCATCGGCAATTTCAGTCTACCGTTGGCGCGGTCGGCAGCGTCAGTCCACGGTGTCGAGGGTGCTGTGGGACTCACGCAAAGGGCGGGCGAGAATGCTCGCTTGAACGGAATCGACAACGCGACGTTCGCCACGGCCGATTTGTCGACACCGGAGGCATTGGACGAACTGGCAAAACAGGACTGGGATCTTATCCTGTTGGATCCGGCTCGCGCAGGTGCGGAAGCGTTTGCTGAACGCGCCGCGGCATTTGGCGCACGCCGAATCGTTTATATTTCGTGTCATCCGGGCACTTTAGCCAGAGATGCGAAGGTGATGGTTGAAGATCAAGGGTTCGTGCTGTCAAAGGCGGGCATCTTCAACATGTTCCCGCATACGGCTCATGTGGAGTCGATTGCGGTGTTTGATCGCTAGGTTGATCGTGAGGTAGCGCTATGCCATTAGGTCCGGTCATGCTTGATGTTGAGGGCACGTCGCTATCCCCGTTGGATCGTGAATTGATTGCGTCGCCCGCGGTTGGCGGTGTGATTTTATTTAAAAGAAATTTTAAGAATAAAGCGCAATTAATTGATTTAATTAATAAAATAAAATCGATAAAGTCACCGTCTGTCCTCGTGGCTGTGGATCAGGAAGGTGGGCGCGTGCAGCGATTTGGTCCACCATTTGTACAGCTACCGCCGCTGGGCTGGTTTGGACTGCAATACGATATCGATGCTAAACCAACGCTTGGGCTTGCTCGGCAAGCCGGTTGGGCGCTCGCTGCTGAGCTCCTAACAGCGGGGCTAGATCTGTCGTTTGCGCCGGTTCTGGATCTGGACCGGGGTGTTAGCACGGTCATTGGCGACCGGGCATTTCACCGTGACGCGGACGTGGTTGCGACGTTGGCGACGGAAATGATGCGTGGTATGGCCGATGCAGGCATGTGTGCCGTTGGAAAACATTTCCCGGGACACGGCGCTGTGGTGGCTGACTCGCATCTGGAATTGCCGGTCGATCGCCGCGAGTATTCAGAGATTACTGAGGATATGCGGGTGTTTGAGCGACTAGTCAGAGCCGGCATACCGGCGTTAATGACTGCTCATGTGGTGTTTTCAGAACTGGATCCATTGCCAGCGAGTTTTTCGGCCTGGTGGCAGCAAGAAGAGCTTCGCAACCGAATGGGTTATCGGGGAGCGATTTTCTCGGATGACCTCAGCATGAAAGCGACCTCGGGGATTGGTTCGGTGATTGAGCGTGCCGATGCGGTCTTGGCGGCTGGCACCGATATGTTATTGATTTGTAATGATCGGCCTGCCGCGGAGCTCGTTGTAGAGCATCTCGCAGACCGCGTGATTCCGCAGTCGATGGCACGATTGGCCCGACTGCGTGGCAGACCGAGTTTCGATTGCGAATGTCTGACGCAACAGACTGAATGGAAAACCGCACACGCGGCACTTGATGCAGCACTCGAACGTCCGCCGCTGGAACTGGAATGGTGATGCCGGTCCAAGCTAGCCGCTCAGCCGGGTGACCCAGGTCGCAAATTTGTGTGAAATTTTCGTGCATGGTGTGTTTTAGTTGTAATATCAGAGATATACAGCGGAAACCTAATAGTTGTTTCGTTACCAACTGGTTCAGGTTTACAGCGCCGCGTTAGGAACACTTTGAAAGCACTTTCAAAAAAATTGTTACTGCAGCTTGTGAATGGCATCCGCGAGCCCGTGATGGTCGTGGACACCGCTAAAGAGACCTGGAAGGTGGCGTTCTACAATCCGGCCATGCTGAGATTGATTGGCCTGACTTCCGGAGAGGTTAGCCAGCAGGATGCCGAGCCTTTGTTGTTCAGGCTAGCCGGGAGTGCCGCGACAGCGGCGCTAAAAGACTGCCAAGGTGACCGACCCAGAACTTCTTTCGAGAGTCAGTATGTGCGAGCCGATGCACCCGATCGCGCGATCGATGGCGAAGTCGTTCAAGCAGTTGGCTACAAGGATTTGTTGATCGTCTATTTGCGGGTTAAGGAAGTGTCTTCGGAATCGGCGAATCAAAATGTTGTAGAAAGCGGCGTTCTTAAACAGTTGGAGTCGACGGGCAGTTTTGTTGCACGCGAGCCCTGGATGGACTTGTTGGTTCGGGATGCAGCGATCGCCGCTCGCGAACAAGTCTGGTTGGCTGTCATTCTCTTTCGGGTTGATGCTTTCGATACGTACGTGGATACGTTTGGTCAGCATGCCGGTGAGTCCGCGGTCAAAAGAATTTCGCACAGTATTCGTCGTCGTTTGAAACGGGCGGGCGATAGCGCGACGCGTTTGTCAGATGACGAAATCGCCGTTGTTGTGCATGGTTCGACGGCGCCGGCAGCGCGTGAATTTGCAGATAGCATCGCCGAGGATATTCGTGCGCTGGCCATTCACCATCCGCGCTCGCCGCATGGCAAGCACCTGTCTGTCAGCATTGGTGTTTGTGCAGAGGTACCGTCGGTCAAGGATGGTGCGGTTGACTCGATGCTAGGTCGGGCACGTACCCAATTGGATCAATCTATCGAGCCTATTCACATCATGGGTAGTCTGACTGCACACTAGCGGTTCCGGTTGATGCTCAGCATCCGGCCAAGTTGGCACGGCATCGACGAGTTCTTTGAAGCAGCTGCTAGCGATCCGTCGGTCTCTATTGCGCAGCTAACTCAGCCAGTAATGCTTGAAACGAGGCAGACTCACGGATGGCGTCATAATGAGGCCGATACGGGTCCCAGAAGTCCATGGCAGAACTGGGTACGGAGAGGGCTTTACGGAGGCATGCTGCCGCTTGCTCGGCAAGTGCCGCTAAACCAAGCGTTGCGCACATATGATCGCGCAGCCCCATGATGGCTGGCCAATCGCCGGATTCTCGTTCGAAGCGGCGTAACAGTGGCATGACAGCGTCGCTGCGGCCTTCAACAGCGGCGACTAACGCGCGGTCAACGAAAACCAGCGGGCGCGTTGCTTCTGCCAAATCGCCGTCGGGTGTGTTCATGTCGAGCAATTCGCGTGCTTCTCGAATAGCACCTTGCAAAGTGGCTTCTTCGCCGCTTAGGGGGCGTGGCAGTCGAGCAAGCGGAGCTGATGCCGTTCGCGGATTTTAACTTCCGCTAATCAAGGGGGACGGGTGACTCAGCCTTGCTGATCAACGCAATCGCGCCAAATCGCGGATGATCGAAGAAGTGCAGCTCTGCGCTACGCATCTTGCGTTGCTCGTCGAGCTTGTAGACCAGCGTGTTGGTGTCCGCACTGTCTGCAGCCAGTTGCAGATCGAGTTTGAGGTGCAAGAACCGCGAAACGAACAGCGTGATTTCGCCGCCCATTGCCGCGGGGGTTCGTGCGACGCTAGATAATTGCAAGGTGGTCTTCTCGCTTTCACCGTATACGGGTTGTCGCCATGCGCCGTGCGAGATAGGGCGGTAATCCCGGCTGCTCCGCAAGCGTTGAAACTGATCCTGTAATCGAAACTGGGTGTCATCCAGTCGGGTAAAACTGAACGGCCGTCGACGATTGGCGTCTTCCATACGCGATTCGCCATCCTCGTTCTGATCGATGTCAGTCAATGGTCGGTCGGAGAACACGTTTTGAGCATCAGTTTCGAGCTTTGCGGCATCGCGGCCGGTGTCGATGTAGCCCCAGTCTTCCCGGCTGCCCCGGACACCATTCACGTATTCAAAGACGATGATTTCTATGTCGTAGACCGGCACGGGCTCTGCATCGGCAGCATCAGTATCCTGCGCTTGGGTCATTGCCGGCCAGGCAGCGACCAGCAGTAGGGTGGCCGTGACCAGTTGCTTCATTGAATGAATTCTAACCATAAGGTCATTATACCACTTCACCGACCGTGTTCGAACGCTCAGCTCAGTTTTGCCAGGACCTTGTCGATGGCCTCGATGCGACTCGGGCCATCCGGTAAATTCGCTTTGAAGTTAAGCCGATCTGCATCATGGAGCTTGTAGACATCAGGTTGCTTCTGCACGAGCTGTACTAGTTTAAGCGGGTCGATATTGCTCTTGCCTGAGAATTTCAAATAGCCGCCGCCATGGCTGGCATCGATTTTTGTGATGCCCAGCGCCGCGGCTCGAACTTTGAGTCGCGTGATCTCGACCAAAACTTTGGTCGCGTCGGGTAATAAGCCGAAGCGGTCGATGAGCTCTACTTGCATATCGCGTAACGCGGCTTCATCGGCGCAGCTTGCGAGCCTCTTGTAAAGAATTAGACGTAAGTGAACGTCAGGCACATAGTCGTCCGGCAATAGCGCCGGAACGTGCAGGTTGACCTCCACGCCGGCGTTCAGCGGTTGATCAAATGAAGGGGTCTCTCCGGCGCGCAATGACTCGACTGCCTGCGTAAGCAGCTCGGTGTAAAGTGAAAACCCGATTTCCTGTATTTGGCCGCTTTGGCCATCGCCCAATAGTTCGCCGGCACCACGAATCTCAAGATCATGACTCGCTAACGCAAACCCGGCGCCCAGATCTTCAAGCGATTCGATGGCTTCAAGCCGCTTGATCGCGTCGTCTGTCATGCCTGATCGTGGCGGCGTCAGTAGGTACGCGTAGGCGCGATGATGAGAGCGCCCGACGCGACCCCGCAATTGGTGTAGTTGTGCAAGTCCGAATCGATCGGCGCGGTTGATAATGATGGTGTTTGCTGTCGCAACATCGATGCCGCTTTCAACAATCGTCGTACAAACAAAGATATTGAAGTTGCGATGGTAGAAATCGAACATCACCTGTTCGAGTTCGCGTTCTGTCATCTGTCCATGACCGACACCAATGGTGGCTTCCGGTACGAGTTTGCCCAGCTCGGCCGCGATGCGTTCTATGTCCTCGACGCGATTGTGTACAAAGTAGACTTGCCCGCCACGTTTGATCTCGCGTAAGCAGGCTTCACGAATCAATCCATCATTCCAGCGACTCACGAATGTCTTGACGGACAATCGGTCGGCCGGTGGCGTCGAAATCAACGACAGTTCACGAAGACCACCCAACGCCATATTGAGAGTTCTCGGAATTGGCGTCGCTGTCAGCGTCAATACATCAATTTCTGCGCGCAATGACTTGAGCGCTTCTTTGTGTCGCACGCCGAATCGATGCTCTTCATCAATGATGACAAGTCCGGCGTCTTTGAAATCTTTGGTGTGGCTGATGACTTTGTGGGTGCCGATGACGATGTCGACGGTGCCCTTTCGCATCCCATCGACGACCGCATCAACCTGCTTCTTACTGCGAAAGCGCGATAGCTGCTCAACACGAACGGGCCAATCGGCAAACCGATCACAAAACGTTTGGTAGTGTTGTTGGGCCAATAACGTCGTTGGTACGAGAACGGCAACCTGCTTGTTGTTTTGTACGGCGACGAACGCTGCGCGTAACGCGACTTCAGTCTTGCCGAAGCCAACATCGCCACAAACCACGCGATCCATGGGGGTACGTGCGTGCATGTCGCCGATGATTTCTTCAATGACCGTAGCTTGGTCTTCGGTGAGTTCGAAAGGGAATGCTTGTTCGAATTGTCGATACTCGGCTTCGGGCAAAGCGAATCCGAAGCCCACCCGCGCGGCG
This sequence comes from Woeseiaceae bacterium, assembly GCA_045110335.1. Lineage (GTDB taxonomy): Bacteria > Pseudomonadota > Gammaproteobacteria > Steroidobacterales > Woeseiaceae > CALBPI01. Next base: position 35,559 of record JBGCGB010000019.1, on the reverse strand, counting down.
CGTCGCGCATAGACATCTAACAACTCAGCCGCGACATCGCGCGCTTTTTCGCCAGCCTTCTTACGCGCACGAGCCCATTGGTCTGTGCCCAGACGGTGTAGCGGTGCTTTCTCTGGTGCGGCACCGGTGTAGCGCGAAATGAGTTGGAGCGCATGCACAGGTACATAGAGCTTGTCGCTGCCGGCGTATTCAATGGTTAGGAATTCACTGGTGACGCCGCCGATATCGAGTGTTTGCAAACCCAGGTAGCGACCAACGCCGTAGGCTTCATGGACGACAGGTGCACCGACCGTTAGATCACTGAGCTGTCGAATGATGTTTTCAGGATCGCTGTTGGCACGGCGACGACGGGAACGAGGTTTGATCTTGCGACCAAAAATCGCTTGTTCGGATACAAGGGCGATCTCGCCGTTACCGAGCAACATGCCTTCGTTGACGGCGCCGATGGTGACCGCCATGGATTCATCGCTAGCAAGAAACGCGTCCCAACTATCAACCCTCGTTGGTTGAAGTTTGTGCGCAATACAAAGATCGATGAGTGCTTCGCGTCGGCCGGCGGATTCAGCAATCATCAGCGTTTTTCGTGGCGCTTCACGTTGTTTTAAGAACTGCACAAGCGCTGAGGCTGACTCATCGCGCTGCGCGTCGATTGCCAACGGTGGTAACTTTTGGCTTAGGCGCGATTCGTCATTTGGTCGCTTTTCTCTGGAGAGTAATAAGCGTTGATGTTGTCCCAGCTGGCTTTGCCAATCGCCGAGCGACACAAACGCTTCTTCGGGCGAGAGCAATGGTCGGTCTTCTGTGACGTTTAATACTTCGAAACGCTCCGCGACATCGGCGAGTGTTTCATCGATACGTAAGGCGAGTTCCGGGCCATGCGTCAGGATAGTTTGCTCGGGCAGATAGTTAAGCAGCGTATCCGTACGTTCAAAAAACAACGGTAGGTAGTATTCAATGCCGCCGTGCGCGATGCCCGCGGTGATATCTCGGTAAACTTGTGATTGGCTAGCCTCGCCGGAAAAGCGTTCCCGATACCGTTGACGAAAAAATTTGATGGCGTCTTCGTCCAGCGGGACTTCGCGTGCGGGTAGTAGCGTGAGTTGATCGCGTTTTGTGCCGGAGATCTGCGTATCGGGATCGAAGTCGCGCAAGCTATCGATCTCGTCGTCGAAAAGGTCAATCCGGATCGGATCATCACTACCCATCGGAAATACATCAATGAGCGAGCCGCGTACGGCAAATTCTCCATGTTCACCAACCTGTGGGACCCGGAGATAGCCGCTTTCGGCCAAGGTGCTTACAAATGCCTCATCATTGAGCCGGTCACCGACTTTCAATGCCAACGCGCGCGAGCGTACGTATGCGGTCGGCGGTAAACGATGCAATAGGCAAGGTGCTGCCACAATAAGCAAGCCCCGCGTCAGGCCGGGCAATCTAGCTAGCACGGCGAGGCGCTGGGAAATAATATCCTGATGCGGGCTAAAGCTATCGTAAGGGAGCGTTTCCCAATCTGGGAAATGCAAAACGGGCAGCTTGTCGTCGGCAAAGAAACGGGCTTCAGCCTCGAGTCGATCAGCTTCTTGTTGTGAGTCTGCGATGTGTAACACCGGCGCGTCGACCGCGCTTGCTAGCCTGGTCAGCAATAGTGCGTCTGCCGCGCCATACAGGCCGCCAATTTCCGATGGCAATTGCTGGGCGCTGGTGGCCGTTGGTGTTTGCGACCAAGCCGATAAAGTATGAGCAGGTGTTGTCATCGTGACCTAAATGGGGACGCATCAAGTAATACGCTGCCGACCAGCAACTACGTTTGTTGGCGTGCCGATTGATATTGGCGAAGAAAACGCTTCACGCAGAGACAAAAACGCCCGCGAAAAGCGGGCGCAATTATGCCACAAAACTGGTTTGAAGAGCGGCGCTGTTAGGCGCTAGCCGGGCTTGGCGACCGAATGAATCACTTTGTCGAACTCGAAGTAAACAACGAATCCGTCATATTCCCAGCGTGTGATCGGCGGCTGGCCAACAGCGGCCTTACGGCGAGTGGGCTGGCCCCATTTAGATTCTACGCGTTGCATGCTCATGCCGCGCTGAGGCGCATCGATGGCGCCGATCGTCTTACCGCCCGACATATCAAGCGTATCAGCGTTCGCATTCGATACAGCGATGCTCGCCAAAGCCAGTGTGCATAAGAGTGTGATTTTCTTGATCATTGCTATTGCCTCATTGTCTCCGGCCCGCGCCGGTAAGCATTTACCAGAATATAGCATCGGAAAGCGCCTGGCGGACAGACAACAACCGGTGAAATCGTGACACAGGTCTCTAAATCGAGCGATAACCGGTCGAGTATGGTTTAATCCCGCCGATGCTGCGCTCTGTTGAAACAATGATCGGGCTGCGCTATTTGCGCTCTCGGCAATCCACCCGCTTTGCCTCCTTTATTAGTGCGGCATCATTGCTGGGGGTTGCCATTGGCGTTGCAGCGCTGATTACCATCCTTTCCGTCATGAATGGTTTCGAAGCAGAGCTTCGCAGCCGCCTGCTGGGCATGCAGTCACATGCAACGCTTGATCGTACCGATGGCTACCTCAATGACTGGGAATTGCTCAGGAAAGACGTGTTGGCACAGCCGGCCATCGTCAGCGCCGCTCCGGTGGTTGATGTCGAAGGTATGGTCAATGTAGACGGTCAATTGATTCCGCTGATCGCCCAAGGTATTGACCCCGAACTGGAGGGCGTCGGATCCGGCATACAGGATTCTTTGGTTAGCGGGTCATTGAATGCGCTGGCCCCGGGTTCTGACCAAATTGTGATCGGGCGCTATTTGGCCATCGACTTAGGCTTGATGATTGGCGATGACTTGCAGCTGCTTGTGCCAACAGTAACGACTTCCGGACTCGTACCTCGACTGCAGCAACTGACTGTCGCGGGTATTTTTGACTCCGGTGTGCCCGAGTATGATGCCGGTGCGGCTTACCTTCACTGGGAGGATGCGGCGGCATTGCTTGGCAAGCCAGGCCGAGTCGCGGGTTTGAAACTGCGCTTCGACGAAGTGTTTTCAGCACCGATAATCTCTCGCGAATTGCGGGAGCGATTGGGCGGCGATTATCAAACAACGGATTGGACGCAACAGAACGCCAGCTACTTCCGTGCGATCCGAATTGAAAAAGCCATGATGGCCTTGATCCTGTCTTTAGTGATCGGTGTCGCCGCGTTCAACATCATTGCGAGCCTCGTGATGGTGGTAACCGATAAAGAAACAGACATCGCGATCTTGCGAACGATGGGACTGTCGGCGGCTAGTGTGGTTCGCGTCTTTCTGACGCAAGGCCTGATCATCGCCTGGCTCGGTGTTCTTCTTGGGGTTGTGGGCGGCGTGCTGTTAGCCGCGAATGTCACCGTCGTCGCGGCGACGCTTGAGCAATGGTTTGGGTTTCAGGTGATGCCGGGTGACGTCTATGTCATGTCCGCGATACCGTCCGAAATTCATTGGAACCAAGTCTTGGTGATTGCGGTCTCGGCGCTACTGATTACGACCTTTGCAACCTTTTATCCGTCCAAACGCGCGGCAGCCGTGCATCCGGCTGAGGCTTTGCGCTATGGATAGGCGGAATCGGTAATGGCATTCGAGTCCTTTATTGGTCGACGTTATGTGCAGGCTCGTTCCGGCGGTGGATTCGTGTCGTTTATTTCGGTGATATCGATGGCGGGTGTTGCCATCGGCGTTGCCGTTCTAATTGTGGTCTTGTCGGTCGTCAACGGCTTCGAGCGCGAACTTACGGGTCGCCTGCTGGCAATGTCATCGCATGCGACGATTGAGGGTTTGGATGGTCAGTTGTCCAGTTGGGAGCTTCGCGGCGAAGCGGCGCTGGCGCATCCAGGCGTCACCGGTGTCGCGCCTTACATTGAAGAAAAGGCGTTAGCCAGTTTCGACGAAGCACTTAGCGGCATTGTGTTACGCGGCATTTTGCCAGACGCCGAAAAACAGGTTTCGGGCGTAGACAGATTGCTGGTTGAGGGCAGCGTGGATGCGCTTGAATCTCGTGGCTATGGCATCGTGCTAGGCTCTGATTTGGCAGAAGCTTTGAACGTGGCGCTGGATGATAAAGTGCTCGTCATGATTGCGGAGGGCAGAGTGACGCCGGCCGGCATTATGCCGCGCCTGAGACGCTTTACGGTCGTTGGTATCTATCGTGCGGGAATGTACGAATTTGACCGCCGCTTCGCTTTTATTCACATGGAAGATGCGAGTCGTTTGTATCGAGGAATCGATGGCGTTACCGGCATTCGTCTTGCGGTTGACGATTTGTTTGCCGCGCCGGTGATTGCGCGTGAAGTCGCCATTGAGCAGGGCGGGGGTGTCATGATCAGTGATTGGACCCGTCGCCATAGCGCCTTTTTCCGATCTATTCAGATCACAAAGTCGATTTTGTTCGTTATTTTGCTGCTGGTGATTGCCGTTGCGGCCTTCAATATCGTGTCCACTTTGGTGATGGTGGTACGCAATAAGCGCGGAGATATCGCGATTTTGCGTACGATTGGCGCCTCCCGTCTCAGTATTGTCCGCATTTTCGTGACGCAAGGTGCGTTGATCGGCTGCGCAGGTGCGTTGCTTGGTGTTATGCTCGGGGCATTGATCAGTTTAAATCTCGAAAGCCTAGTCGCTTGGGTCGAAGCGACATTCGGGATCGCCGTTTTGGCAGCTGATGTCTATTTTATCAGTGATCTGCCTAGTGACTTGCGCTGGGTTGATGTCGTCAAAGTGGTCAGCGTTGCGCTGTCATTAGTCTTTGCGGCAACGCTGTACCCAGCATGGCGAGCATCCCGTACCAATCCTGCGCAGGAGCTTAGGTTTGAATAGCAGCCAGCGAAAAATAGACACCTCGCCCGAGATCGTGCTCGAGTGTCGTGGTGTCGGTCGGCACTTCCGTGAAGGTGACAACAAACTCACGGTCTTGCGCGATATCGATCTCAAAATCTATGCGGGTGAAACGATCGCTGTCGTCGGTGCGTCAGGCTCCGGCAAGACAACGCTGCTGCAATTGTTGGGTGGTTTGGATGCACCGTCCAACGGCGAGGTTTTGGTCGAGCAACAAAATGTCGCTGCGCTGTCCGATCGCGACCGCGGCGCAATGCGAAACAATGCCATCGGCTTTATTTATCAGTTTCATCATTTGTTGCCCGAATTCACGGCGAGAGAAAACGTTGCAATGCCGTTGTTGATTCGGCAAGAACGCAAGCACTTGGCGCTCAAAGAGGCTGATGCTTTGCTGGATCGAGTTGGGCTTGCTGATCGACTAAATCATCGCCCCTCTGAACTGTCTGGCGGCGAGCGTCAGCGCGCGGCGGTTGCACGGGCGCTGATCACGCGGCCGAAGTTGGTGTTGGCAGACGAGCCAACCGGTAATCTGGACAAAGACACCGGTGAGCAGGTGCTTCAGCAAATGATGGCTTTGAATGAACACTTTGGCACGAGTTTGGTTCTGGTCACACATGATCTAGAAATCGCATCTCGCATGCAGCGCGAATTAACGTTGGATCACGGGCAATTGGTTCAAAGACGCTGACGGTCTAGTCGTTCGCGTCTTTTCGTTAGGTAGTTTCCGATCCGCGTTCGCCAGAGAATGTCGACCAGCAGATAGCCAATGGCGGCGCTGATCAGTCCCAGAATAACGTTTCCGAGTAAGAGCGGCTGCCAGATGATATCCAATTGGTTACCAATACTTTCTGCATCCCAACTCAATGATTCGCTGAGGTCGGGTGATTGCAGAAGATTCTTTCCGAGCAGATAGCCGCTGTAGTAGATCGGCACGATGGTTAGCGGATTCACGAGGGCGGTCATGACAACGGCCAGTGGTAGATGGACACGAAGTGCAATCGCGCTAATGCCTGCGGCAATGCTATGTCCCGGAATGGGAACCCAAGTCCAGAACAAGCCCAATGCGATACCCGGTGCTACGGCCTTGCGTCGGATTGCCCAAAGATCTGGATGATCCAACCACCCACGGAATGGCTTCAACCAGCGCTGCCGCGAGACGCGGGCGCGTGATGGTGAAAGACGACGGAAAAACTGGCGGGGCATTAACCGGGCTCGTGTCGAGAAGAACGCTATAGTGACAGCTTAATGTTCAATTGGCATGACGCGGTACGCATTTTTCGTTACTTCGACGGCAAATGGCGACGACAGCCTAGCCAGCGGATAGTGAAACTCTGATTTTGCAATGACGCTGCGAGCAAGATGCGTACGCTGGCCATTTTTTGGGTGCTGCTTGCCCTTGCGCTAAGCGCAGCCATTCCGCCCGTGGCGTGGCTTGTTCCGATGTGTTTCGTTAGCGTCTACTGGACGATCGTTCACGAACACTTCGTGATCGGCGTGCTGGCCGCAACCACGTTGTTCGCCGTGGTCATGATGGTCGTATCCGGTCACCAGAGTGCTTCCGATCGGCTCTTACATTCTGCGCTGAATGACGTCGTTGTCCGTGTTCCAGTTTTGATTGATAGCTTGGGGCGTCAAACTGCGACCGCGCAATCCTGGCAAGTCACTACTTCGGATCCCAGTTTGCCAAAACGGTTAGTGTTGATTGCTACCTCCGGGTCATTAGATTTGCAGCCTGGTGATTGTTGGCGTTTGCCACTCCGTTTGCGCCAAGTGCATACGAGCTCGAACCCTAACGCTTTCGATCGACAACAATGGCTGGCGCAGCAGGGTGTCGGTGCAAGCGCATTATTGATTGATCTTGGGATATCCAAACGCTGTGATGATCAGCCTGGTTCGTATCGCTGGACATTCGTGAGACGCGTAGCAGCGGCACTGGCGCAAATACCTGCGGAAGATCATGTAACGGGATTGCTGCTTGCGCTCGCCACCGGCGAACGTGCCAATATCGCTGAAGATTCAATGGCGATGCTACGTGACTCCGGCACGGCACATTTGCTCGCTATATCGGGATTGCATGTCGGTTTGGTGGCCGCTATCGGATACTGGTTGGGTCGATGGATTCCTTGGAAGAACGAGTCCGCGCAGCAAGATATCGCCGGCTTTTTCGGTCTGGTCCTAGCCAGCAGTTACGTTTGGTTGGCCGGATTTACGCTGCCGACGCAACGTGCGTGGATCATGCTGCTGCTGGTTTGGTTGTCGTTTCGTTTCCGCCAACGAATATCGCTGCTGGATCTTGTTGCTGCGGCGACCATCTCCGTGGTTCTCAAAGACCCACAAGTATTGTCGGGCGCCTCGTTTTGGTTATCGTTCTCCGCGGTCGCGATACTCGGCGTTGCCTCGCGCGTTCGTGAGGCCAGCCTTCAGTCCGAGAATGGCCGAGTCCAAACGGTGTTGCTTGCGCAAGTGTTGTTGAGTCTGGCGTTGGCGCCAATGACGTCGGCCTGGTTCGGTCAATGGAGCTATATCGGTTTGATCGCCAATCTATTCATGGTGCCGGTTTTTGGCTGCTTGCTGGTGCCTCTCGTTCTAATAGCGACTGTCGCGACCTTGTTGGTGCCGGGCGTCGCGCAACCTTGCTGGGCGGCAGCGGCGTACTTTGTTGACCGGGTACTTTGGTTACTGCAGTTTTTGACGGATATCACCGGTGCGGTGAGGCCGGTTGCCGCGATGGACGCTTGGTACGCTTGTCTTTTGTGCGGTCTCTGCGCTGTTGCGGCATTGATGCGTTACGTGCCCGGCCGTGCGCTCATGCTGAGTGCTGGTTCTTGTATGCTGGCATTGCAGTCGTATCGCGTGCCATCAGATTGTTTAGAAGTGACGCTCTTGGATGTCGGGCACGGCACCGCATTGCATATGGCGGGACCTGACTGGCACGCATTGTATGACACCGGTCCTGCATGGTTTGGCGGTGGCAGCGCGGCGGCAAGTATCATTCAACCTTACCTCGTCGCCATGGGTCGCACAGCCCCGGCCTTCGGGATGGTCAGTCATGCTGATAGCGATCATGTGGGCGGGGCACCTTTGTTGATGCAGGCACTATCGGGAGTCCATTGGATTGGCAATCACGATGATGGCATGGCAGCTTGTGTTCGCGGGCAACGCTGGTCTATCGATGATGTTCGATTCGAAGTGTTGTGGCCTATTGCCGGCTTGAGTGAGCGGCAATGGTCCGAAAACAATCGTTCCTGCGTGTTACAGATAACCATCGGTGATGCGGTGATCTTGTTAACCGGCGATATTGAGCATGCCGCCGAGCAGGAAGTGACCGCTATGCGTCTTTTGTCGCCTGTCATGGTACTGGCGCCGCATCATGGCAGCCGGACATCCTCATCCCGCCAGTTAGTTAACGCGTTACGGGCAAAAGAGGTATGGGTGAGTGCCGCCGCAAGGGGGCGGTGGCAGCTGCCGCATCCTACTGTGGCACGACGTTGGCAAAGCGCCAACGCGGTAGTTCGCAACACGGGCATGGATGGTGCGCTTCGCGGACGCTTTTGTCGCGGGCAAATGGCGCAAATCGGGGTTTACCGGGAACGCAAAAACGATAAGGATTTGTGGTAGTTGCAGCGCGCTCGCGGTATATTGCATGCAACTTGGAACTTCGGAACGCGCATGGTTGAAATCGTACTTGCCGGTGGTTGGATGATGGCGCCAATCATCCTCTGCGCTATTATCGCAACCGGTATTGTCATCGAGCGTTACTGGACGCTTCAGCAGCAACGGGTCATTCCAAAAGATCTAACGTCGCAAGTATGGGGTTGGGTGAAGAATGATGAGCTGACGCACAAGCACCTTCAAACGCTTCATCATGGCTCGCCGCTGGGTCAAATTTTGGCTGCCGGGCTTGCAAACCGTGACCGCGACCGATCCGCAATGAAAGAAAGCATTGAGGATACTGGTCGTCACGTTGTGCACGAACTGGAGCGTTACCTGGATTCGCTCGGTACGATCGCGGCAATTACGCCGCTGTTAGGTTTGCTCGGTACCGTGATTGGCATGGTGAAAGTATTCACGGCGATCACCGCTGCCGGTGTCGGTAATCCCGCAGTGTTGGCTGGCGGTATCTCGGAAGCATTGATTACCACGGCGGCCGGGCTGACCGTTGCTATTCCGTCGTTGATCGGATTTCGTTATGCGCGTAACCGCGTCGACACGCTAGTCATTCAAATGGAAAAAGAGGCATTGAAACTGATTGAAGCGATTCAGCGTCGTCGCGATGCTGATGGTGAGGCCAGTTAGTTGAATCTCGCGAACCGGCAACGCGAAGAACCACAGGTCAATCTGACGTCGTTGATCGATGTTGTTTTGTTATTGCTGGTTTTCTTCATGGTGTCGACGAGCTTTGTTCGCGAGTCGAGTGTTTCCATCCAGTTGCCTGAAGCCAGCAGTGAACCGACAGCGGTCGCCGTCGACAACGATACACTTGAGATTACGATCAGCAATCAAAACGTTTACTACGTCAATAATCGCGAGCTAGTGAATGCTGAGCCCGAGACGCTGCGTCGCGCATTGGCCGAAATAGCCGATGGCCGCGAAGGGTTACCGGTTACCATCATTGCGGATGCCGATGCGCGCCATCAAGCGGTCATCAGCGCGATGGACGTTGCTGGACAGCTCGGATTTACTCAGGTGAACATTGCGACCGCCAATAGCCCCGAAGATCGCTTGTGAAATCAGCAGCTCCATCGGAGGACATCGACGTCAAAGCCATTTATCGCCGGATACTGGGCTACTCCGCGCGGCATTGGGGCATGTTCGTCGTAGCAGCGATCGGCATGGTGATGACGGCGGCCGTGGAAGCAGGCTTGTCGTTGTTGATGAAGCCGCTGACGGATGTAGCGCTCGTCGGTCAAAGCGGCACCATCGCGCGTTGGATGCCCATGGCATTCGTTGGCGTTTTTCTGGCTCGTGGTCTCGCCGGATTCATGTCGGAGTATGCGCTAGGTTGGATCGGTCGGCACGTAATTACCGATCTACGACGAGATGTTTTTGAGAAATATTTGGCACTACCGTCCGGTTTCTTCGATGTGCGTTCTTCCGGTCCGCTGTTGTCATTGGTGACCTACAATATTGAGATGATCGCCGAGTCGGCGACCAATGTCGTCACAATCGTCATCCGTGACTCGCTGAAACTGTTGGCACTTATCGGTGTGATGCTCTACACAAGCGTGAGATTGTCCGCCTTTGTTGCCGTTGTCGTTCCACTGATTGCTGTGCTGATTCGCGTGCTCAGCAAAACGTTCCGTCGCTACAGTAGCCGCATCCAAAGTTCTGTCGGCGATGTTACTCAGGTCACCGAGGAAGTGGTTCAGGGGCATCGCGTCGTCAAGATATTCGGCGGTCAGACGTATGAGCGTGATCGCTTCAATGATTCCAATGAATCAAATCGCACTTTAAACATGAAGTTGGTTTCCGCGAAAGCAGCAGGCGTTGCGGTAACGCAATTGTTGTTTGCGTTCGGCGTTGCCGGGGTTGTGTGGATGGCTGCCGGCGAGTCCTCGCGCAACGAGTTAAGTCCGGGTACGTTTGTCGCATTCATGACAGCGCTTGTACTGTTGCTCGATCCGCTGAGGCGACTTACGAATATTAATGCCGCTATCCAGCGCGGGATCGCGGCGGCGCAAAGCGTCTTTGAGATTCTGGATACGGCCAACGAAACAGATCAGGGTACATTGAAGATCGATCGCGCCGACGGGCGATTGGAATTCGAAAAGGTATCGTTTGCTTACGATGACCATGACAAGCCGGTATTGCGCGACGTATCCGTAACGGTGGAGCCTGGCCAAACGCTAGCAATTGTCGGACGTTCCGGCAGTGGCAAGTCGACGTTGGTGAGTTTGTTGCCGCGGTTCTACGATCTGCAGGACGGCGCAATCCGATTGGATGGGCACTCAATCAACGACTATCCACTTGATGTTCTGCGCAATCAGATCAGTCTCGTGAGTCAGGACGTCGTGCTGTTTAACGATACGATTGCGAACAATCTGGCGTACGGTGCATTAGGCACGACGTCGGATGACGAAATTCGGGCGGCAGCAGAGGCTGCGTATGTCACAGAGTTTGTGGACTCAATGCCGCTCGGTTTCGAGACTGTCGTTGGTGATCGAGGCGTACTGCTCTCTGGTGGCCAGCGTCAGCGTCTGGCCATCGCACGTGCTCTGCTAAAAAATGCACCGGTTTTGATCCTCGACGAAGCGACATCTGCATTGGATAGTGAGTCGGAACGAAGAATTCAGGGCGCACTGGATGTGTTGATGACCTCTCGGACCACTTTGGTCATCGCTCACCGGCTTTCCACGGTAGAACGCGCCGACCACATCATCGTCATGGATGCCGGGCGGATCGTTGAATCCGGCGATCACACGAGTCTATTGGCCGCTGATGGTCACTACGCCGCCTTGTACCGAATGCAATTCAGTGAAGATGCAGACTGAAGACCGATGGCTGGGTCTGCGTAACTGGATTTATGCAGTATGGTATGAGAACGGGAAAGGCGGATGGCTGCTTGCGCCTTTGGAAGTATTGTTCAGGTTGATCGCATCTGCTCGCCGCGGCGCTTATCGCGTCGGAATCAAACGATCAACCAAAGTAGGCGCGCCGGTCGTCGTGATTGGTAACTTGACTGTAGGTGGTGCGGGTAAGACGCCACTAGTTGGTTGGTATGCACGCGAAGCACGACGCGCAGGATGGCAGCCCGCTATTATCTCTCGCGGCTATGGCGGTGCGGAGCCGGATGAACCGTTGCGAGTGACCAGAGAAACACCGGTCGAGGAAAGTGGTGATGAGGCGGCGATGTTAGCCCAGCAAACCGGTTTGCCGGTCTATATTTGCAGGCATCGCGTCAAAGCGGGTCTGCGAGCGGTATCCGACGGCGCCAATATCGTATTTGCTGATGATGGTTTGCAGCACTATGCATTGGCTCGTGATGTCGAGATTGTTGTTGTCGACGCGGCGAAACGTTTCGGCAACAATCATTGTTTACCATGGGGGCCACTGCGCGAACCGGCTTCACGGTTGGATAGTGTGGACCTCGTCGTCATGTCCGGAGAATCTACACAGACGCCGGGCTATACGTTGGATATTGAGGTCGCTGAGAATGCCCAGTCGGGAAAGCGTGTCGCGTTGTCGCAGTTTGCCGATACGACGGTCCATGCGATAGCCGGCATCGGCCATCCGCAGCGATTCTTTTCCGCGCTGGTACGTTTCGGATTGCAGGTGATTCCGATCGCTCCCGGTGATCACGGCGTCGTCGATGATTCAGTATTGCTTGATACCGACAAAACCTTTTTGATGACGGAAAAAGATGCCGTCAAATACAACAATCTCGGGCGGCAGCATTGGATCGTCCCCGGTCATCTAAAGATGACGGATGCCAGTCAGGAAAAGTTACTGTCCATTCTGCCCACGAGAGAGAAAAGCTGATGGTGTTACCGTTTCATATTGTGATTCCCGCGAGGATGGCTTCATCGCGATTGCCGGGTAAGCCGTTGGCCTTGCTTGATGATCGTACGGTTATCGAACATGTTTGGCGGCGTGCGAGTGAAGCCGGCGCGCAAAGTGTGGTTGTTGCCACCGATGATGAGCGAATCGCTCAATGCGTGCGAGGATTCGGTGGCGATCTCGAAATGACACGGGCGAATCATCAATCCGGCACGGATCGTGTTGCCGAGGTTGCGCGTGCGCGGGGCTGGGATGATGCTCTGATCGTCAATGTTCAAGGCGATGAGCCGTTTATTCCGGTATCGGCGATTCAACAAGTGGTTGGATTGCTGGCAGAGAAACGCGCGGGCGATATCGCGACGCTGTCAGTGCCGTTTGAAAGCACGGATCAGTGGCGAGACCCGAACTGTGTAAAGGTCGTTGCGGACTGTCATGGTCATGCTATGTTGTTTAGTCGGGCGGCGATCCCTTATCCGCGACAGTCGGCCGCTCCGGTGGCGCAACGACATATCGGCATCTACGGATACCGCTCGCATGCGCTTCAAGAAATGGTGTCTACAGTGCCCTGTGCGCTCGAAATCGCTGAGTCCTTGGAACAGTTAAGGGCGATGTGGTTAGGCATGAAAATCGTCGTGGCTGAAGCGCAGGAGGTGCCCCCGCCGGGGATCGATACCGAGGACGACCTTGCGGCAGCGCGTGCGACACTGCGAGCAGCCAAAGCGTAAAATACGCTTAAGGAAAGGTTACGGCTCGACGACTTCGTTCGGTACATATCGGGATGCATCGCAGCCTGAAATCGGTGCCGTTCGACCTTGCTTGATAGTCCAATCTCTCGGGCGCCTGGGCTGCGGTGTACTTGCGTAAAACGTGTAGCGAATACAGGGTTTGAAGTCCATGACGATCGTTTGGCGATCGGCGAGTTCGTTTACGCCTGGATATACTGGCAGAAACGTCACCGTATGCACGCCCGGTTCGACGTCACGAAACGGCAGTGAATCAAAATACGCCTGGCCGTCGACCGCAAGAATACGGACAGAGGAACGTTCAAAGTCAGCTTTTCGGCCGCCTAGGCCATCAATTTTCGCGAAGGGTTCCGCGGCACACCCAGTCACCGCAGTGAGTATGACTAAAGCGATCGCTAGAATTTTCGGCATGCGCTTGTCCTGTTGAGGTTGCTGGCTGCGACAAAGTTTCACGCGAAGAGAATAGCAGAAACTATTCTGATCACTTAGCATAGGAGCTCGCAGGCTTCGATTAGTTCCGGAGCCGGCAAACTGCCAAAATTTTCGAGGAATACTCATGCGTCAAATTTCGATTGCTCTTACGGCTTTTTTCCTAGCTGGGACGGCTTGGGCGGGTCATCATGCCTTGTTGGATCAGACGGTAAAACGGCTCGCCGAAGATGAAAGTGTCACACTGTCAGAGGCTTATGCGGGAAAGGTCGTTTTGATCGTTAACACGGCTTCCAAGTGCGGAAACACACCACAGTATGATGGTCTTGAAAAACTCTATCAGGAGTACGGCGATGACGGACTTGTGGTGCTTGGTTTCCCCTCCAATAACTTTGCGGGTCAAGAACCGGGTACCGAGGCGGAAATCCAGGAGTTTTGCCGGCTGACTTATGGCGTCAAATTCCCGATGTTCGAAAAGATGGAAGTGAAAGGTGAGAATGCACATCCGCTTTACCAATCACTGGCGAAAGTGGCGGGTACCTATCCGACCTGGAATTTCCACAAGTTTCTGATTGGACGAGATGGTGAATTCGTGGAGGCGTTTAGCCCCGGTACGAAGCCGCAGGATCAGGCTGTTGTCGAGGCGATTCAGTCTGCATTGAGCGCATCGGGCGACTAGGGTCGGGGGATGGTTTCTACGAGGACCGGTTGAATGAGTGATGCGAAAATAGGCGTGCTGTTTGTTTGCATGGGCAATATCTGTCGTTCGCCGACCGCTGAGGCCGTTTTTCGAAGCAAAGTCGAAGCGGCGGATTTGGCGCCTATTTTTGATATCGATTCTGCGGGTACACATGCTTATCATGTGGGTCACCCGCCTGATTCCCGTTCGGCTAAAGTGGCAGCAGCCCACGATATCAATATGGCTAATCAGAAAGCCCGTCGAGTCTCCGATGAGGATTACACGAGATTTGACTATATCGTTGCGATGGATGAAATGAATCTCCTGGCGCTGCAAGAGCGAGAGCCCGAAGAATCCACGACCGTGATTTCGCTATTGTTAAGCGAGGCCGAGGAGATCGATGCTGAAGAGGTGCCGGACCCCTATTATGGCGGCGCGGCGGGATTCGACCATGTGTTCGAGTTGGTTAACACAGCGTGTGATAGTTTACTGACGTCGATTCGCCAGCAACGCGGAATTTAGCGAACGCTTTCTCTAACGCGCTGCAACTCATGGATGGCGTAGTAGAGGTGATAACCCGTGCTTGCTGGCATCATTTCTGAAATCAATATGGCGTCAGCAGTGAAGTGGTTTAGCCAGCCGCCGCCGACTTCGCAGTGGGTCAGAAAATCGGCGAACATCGTGTTAGCGCATTCTGTCGCACGATTCTGGTAGTCACTGGCGAACTCGGGATCACCCAGCTCCAACATACACAAATGGGCTTTCAAGGCCTCGGTTTGCGACCAGATTTTCCGGCTAGCATCGGTCACGCGGCCTCCGTGCGTCACTATTTGGGGCATCTGGCCTTCGGGCATGGCCTGGTCGATACATCGATTGTAAAGACGATTTGCGAAAGGTTGCATTGGGGTATCGAACAACCGCGCGTAATAGCCGAGTAACCAAACCCATTCCATCGAGTGACCGGGTTCGAAATGATTGTCTCTGCGCCCTGCGTTCCAATGCTCACTTATGCAGTCTTGTTCATGATCGAAAAACAATGAGTCGATAGATGCGAGCAATTGGTTGATTCGGATGGCTACCGCTGGATCACGGGTTGCATCGTACAATCGCAACAGTGCTTCGAAGAGATGCATGTGCGGATTCTGCTCACGTATGCCTGGAGCGGGAAGTCGCTCGCGATAGCCAACTCC
Source organism: Woeseiaceae bacterium (assembly GCA_045110335.1). GTDB lineage: Bacteria > Pseudomonadota > Gammaproteobacteria > Steroidobacterales > Woeseiaceae > CALBPI01. The sequence goes on along the minus strand of JBGCGB010000019.1, from coordinate 20,148 downwards.
GTCGTCTGCATAAGCGAGCACATTATCGATGCCAGAAAGGACTTTGGTGATGCCTTGTTGCGTTCTCTCAATGCCGAAGCTTTCGGTACATTCGGCCAACGCCAACAAAAAGAATGCTGTGTCGTAAAGATCGCCGCGCCTATCGACCAACGTTGATTGGTCAATGTTAATCTTGTGTCCTGCGACGCCGTCATCACGCAAGCCGCAGTGAAGCAGGTGGTCCAAGCTAATCGACAAACCTTGCCGGAGCCCATCGGTTTCCCAGCCTGCGTTCATTGCCGACGCAAAACAAAACAATTGCCTACCCTGCACGCGAATCCGCGATTCGCGCGTGGGTAGGGGGTGGCCGGACATCGTCAGGCCTTCAAGAAACGCGCCGTTGTTGAGTCGACCCACTTGCCACCAGAGCGGTAAAGACTGGGTCCTCATCCATCTGGAAAGCTGCGCGGTCGCATCGATCAGTTTTGCAGAATAGGCTTTGCTCATATTGCGCAGATCGGGTCTGCAGTGACTTAATCGTCTCCGCTAGACCAGACGGTATATTTCTTATCCGACTTATCACCGCCGCCGCTTTCCCATGGAAGAATCTGCGGCTTGGGTTTCGCCGGTGACGCTTTGGGTTGTGACTGCGATTTGTCTGACGTGCTATTACTTGGCGCAGTAGTTTTCGCAGGCTCGCTTCTCTCCGGCTGCTTTTCCGGACGCCGCTTTTGCTCGCCTGTTTGCGCAGACGGTTGAGCAGGCTTTCCTTGTTCAGGGCGTGCTGATTCCGTGCGCGGCGATTGATTAGCAGGTTTGCTCCGCTCGTCGCTGCGTTGTCCACCATTGTCACGATTCGCCGAAGACGACTTGGACTGTGCGGGTGGGCTGTCGGAGGTCGGCTTTTGTTCGTTACGCGGCTGACGTGGTTTGTTCTCGCTTGGTTGGGCATCGTTACGTGAACGTGGCCCACGGTTATCACTGTTCGGTTTTTGGGTTGGCGAATCTGTCCGGCTGCCTTGCTCGTTACCTGAATTCGCTTTGCCGTTCTGTTGATCCTGACCAGCAGGGCGGTCCTTGGATTGTTGGGCGTTATTCTCACTGGCGTTGGCGTTGTTGTTGCCTTGAGCATCGTTGTTGTCGTTATTCTTACGACGACGCCCGCCGCGTGAACGTCGACGGCGCTTACGCTGTCCGCCTTCGCCATCCGCTTGTTGGCCTTGCTGATTCTGCGCGTTGTTGGGATTTTGCTGCGAGCTCACCTGCTTCTTGTCTTGCTCATTGCCGCCATCGTTCGGCTTCTTCCCACGACGATTGTGCGTCTTCTTGTCACTGTTCTGATTCGAAGACTGATTCCGGGTATCTTGCTTTTGGTTTTGCTTGCCACGGCCGCGACTGTTTTGTCGGTCATTGTTTTTGCCGGAGGCTTTCTTGTTGCGTTGATTATTTCGGTTGTTGCGTTCCGCTTTCTGCTTATCGCGACGAGCTGCATCTCTCTTGCGCCGGTCATTGCGCTCTTTTTCAAGCTTCTTGCGCTTGATCTCTTCCGGGTCAGGTTCACCGGCAAGCCAGTACCAAATGCGTACGAAAATACCGGGACGAGGTCCGGTTACTTCGGGTGCCAACCGGCGAGGGGTTGGTGCCGGTGTCGCAGGTGCCGTGATTTGCACGGCAGCTTTTTCGGGGACGATTTTTTCGCCGCCCCATTCTGGAACGCCGTCATCTTCGGCAGTTTCTGTCAACGCGACGCTGCTACCACTGTTTTCTGGTAACTCTGTTTGATCGTCGCGTACACGGCGAAGTTCGTAGGCTGGTGTTTCGAACGCCGGATTGGCCACAAGAATCACCTGCGTGTCATTTTTGGATTCGAGCTTTTGCACCCACTCACGTTTTTCGTTGAGTAGATACGTCGCGATGTCGACGGGTAATTGCGCGATCACTTTTGACGTCCGTTCTTTACGGACTTCTTCGCCTAGCACTCTCAAAATCGCTAACGCCAGAGACTCGATAGAGCGGAAGTTACCCATGCCATCACAGCGCGGGCAGACCTGATGCGTCGATTCGCCCAGTGACGGGCTCAGACGTTGACGTGACATTTCCAGCAGGCCAAAGCGCGAAATTTTTCCGATCTGAATGCGTGCTCTATCGGCAACGACGGCAGCACGCAAACGACTTTCGACTTCGCGTTGGTTCTTGGACGAGTTCATATCGATGAAGTCGATAACGACGAGACCGCCTAAGTCACGGAGACGCAATTGTCTGGCAATCTCGTCGGCGGCTTCGAGGTTGGTATTGAATGCCGTTGTTTCGATGTCGGCGCCCTTAGTCGCACGGGCCGAGTTGATGTCGATTGAAATCAAAGCCTCGGTGATGTCGATGACAACACTGCCGCCGGAAGGGAGGTGGACATTGTGCGCGTAAGCGGTTTCGATTTGTGATTCGATTTGATAGCGCGTGAACAGCGGGACCGGATCGGAATAGCGTTTTAACTTGCCGGCATTGTGCGGCATGACCGATTCCATGAACTCGCGGGCTTGTTCATAAGGCTTATCGGCATCGATAAGAATCTCACCAATGTCATTACTCAGGTAATCGCGTAACGAGCGAATGACCGCATTACTTTCCTGATAAATCAGGAACGGCGATGGCTTGGCCACGACAACTTTCTTGATAGATTCCCAGACGGCAAATAGATTATTCAAATCCCATTGCAATTCTTCGGGCGTACGATCGATGCCGGCGGTACGAACGATGATGCTCATGCCGTCTGCGACTTCGAGTCCGGAAAGCGCCTCGCGGATTTCTTCGCGGTCTTCGCCGGTGATGCGACGTGAAACGCCGCCTGATTTTGCCTTGTTAGGCTTCAGGACGAGAAAGCGACCTGCGAGGCTGACATAGGTTGTAAGCGCTGCGCCTTTATTGCCGCGTTCTTCTTTTTCGATTTGGACGACAATATCCTGACCCTCACGGAGCACTTCTTTTATGGAAGGCCTGTTCTTGTCAGAGGCTTCCCGGACATAGTATTCGGGAGAGATGTCTTTGAACGGCAAAAAACCATGGCGGTCGGCACCATAGTCGATGAAGGCGGCTTCGAGACTCGGTTCTATCCGAGAAATCTTGCCTTTGTATATGTTGGCCTTCTTACGTTCGTGGGAGGGGGTCTCGATGTTGAGATCGTATAGACGCTGGCCATCGACCAGTGCCATGCGCAACTCTTCTTCTTGAGTTGCATTGATAAGCATTCTTTTCATTGTGCCCTTTAATCCGTATTTCGGAGGGCGACATTCTTGTCTGCGTGTTACGGGTTATATGTTGGGGGGTCTGATCACTGAGTGTTGTTGCGCCTTTGGCAAGCGCGACTGTTCGCACGTTACGCGGGATGCGTAAAGTGGCGGCGAACAGTGCTATGAAAACAACGAGTAGCGACATAGTCCCAAATTGGCGTTCAACACGCCGAGTTCATCCGCAACGGCCGACCCCGGAAAAACCGGGAAAATGTCGCCGTAGCTATGGTGCCGCCGGTCAAAGTCCGGGGAAAGCACCTGTAAAGTCCATTGCACCTGATCATTTCATTGAAGCGATCTGATGCGCGAATATCTGTCCCTGAGGCCGACTTGAAAGCGATCCGGTCTGTTGACGTCGGCTTTTTGGCTCGGCAACCAGGCTACCGCAGACGTAAATTGCGCGAAAACGCACATTGAAACGGTCTGTGGTCGTCATGGGACCTGTGTAATATAGCAACCCCTGAACATAACAGCAATCGGATAAGTCCTTGTCTGAGAAAGAGAACCCGAAGTCATCGCCAGGCACAAAAGTGCGTTTCGTTGAAGTCGATGACGGCAGTGACGGGCAAAGAATCGATAATTTTTTGATGCGTGAGCTTCCCGGGGTGCCCAAGAGCCGGATTTACCGCATGCTGAGAAAGGGGGAAGTGCGCGTGAATAAGGGCCGGGTGAAGCCGGCCGGGCGTGTCCATACCGGTGATACGGTCCGCGTGCCGCCCGTCAATATCAACGAATCCGAAACACCGTCGGTGCCGCGCGGATTGATGCGTGCTTTGGAAGAAGCAGTGCTGTTCGAGGATCGCGATCTGCTGGTCATCAACAAGCCAGGTGGTATTGCCGTGCATGGTGGTAGTGGCCTTAGTTTTGGCGTGGTCGAGGCAATGCGGGCGGCAAAGCCGGATTGGTCCGAACTCTCGCTAGCCCATCGCCTGGATCGTGAGACCAGCGGGGCATTGGTCATGGCCAAGCGCCGAAGCGCTTTGCGACGTTTGCATGAGGCCTTTCGGGAGGATCAAGTCGCCAAGGTTTATATGGCCATGGTTGACGGCTACTGGGAGCACGGATCAAAGACGATTGATTTGCCTTTGGCGGTGCATCACCGACGAAATGGCGAGCGTCATGTGCAGGTATCCCCGGACGGTAAGCCATCGATAACGCGTGTGGCACCGAACGAAGCGCGGCGTGAAGCGTCACTGCTGACGTTACGACCACAAACCGGGCGTACGCATCAAATTCGGGTGCACTTGGCACACATGGGGCACCCGATTGCCGGTGATGCGCGCTATGGAGAGAAAACGCGTAACAGTGAATTTGCGAAAGATGGATTGAAACGGCTGTTTTTGCATGCCCAATCGATCTCTTTTGATGATGGTGGTGGGCGCGAGCAAACCTTTAGCGCGCCGCTACCGGATGATTTGCAGGTTTATATGGAGCAAGTAATAGCCCGGAAGTCGGTAACTGCGGTGCGCCGTCGCCGATAGTACGTTAGAGCGTCCAGCCAAATTTCCGCAACGCTGCGGCGACGAATATCAGTGGCATGCCGATGAGCGCACTAGGATCGGTCGATTCAACGCGTTCGAATAAAGTCATTCCTCTCGATTCCAGGCGAAAACCGCCGGCACAGTCCCATGGCTCGTCCAGGGTCACGTAGCGTTCAATCTCGGGTTCGTTGAGCAGGCGAAAAACTACCTGTGTCTCATCGATGTGGGCGTAATGCTCGTTACGATCTTGGTGCCATAGGTTAACCGCGGTAAAAAAAGTGACGATTTGACCGCTACAAAATGCCAGTTGCGCTTGCGTTGCTTTGGCGGTGCCGGGCTTGCTGAGGCGACGGTCTTGACAGATAGCGACTTGGTCCGAGCCTATGACGATCTGGCCGCCTGACCGGTGGATGGCCTCGGCCTTTTCACGAGCAAGCCGCTGGGCCAGTGAACGCGGTGATTCGCCATCCAGAGCTGATTCATCGATATTTGCTGGCTGGCAGCTGAAGTCGTTGCAGATCCTTGCCAGCAGCGCTTTTCGCCCCGCGGACTGCGAGGCGAGTATGATTGAGGGGGTTGACCTCTGTTCACGGGTTAAATCCGATCTTTTCATAGGCTCCTAAGACCCGTTTTTTTCAATTTTTTCTTTGACATAGGTGCTCACCGTTCTTATCATTTGCCGGCTATGACAGATCTGACACACCAATCCGGCGTTTTCAGTGTGGATGTGGGTGATGCAGCGAGTCGCGGCAGCCGCTTCGAACATCACTTTGGCGTCGATCAATTGCCCAGGCTGAGAGCGTTGGTTGACGCGTCCGTCAAGGATAGCACTGGCGGTGATAGCGTGGTCGTCAGCGTGGATTCGAAGATAAGCTTCGGTCCGGTCCGGCGACCTGCTAGCGCGGCGGTGACAGGGTCGGTTAAAGGCGTGTTTGGTCTGCTCTGTCAGCGTTGTCTCGAAATCGCGAGAATTGAAGTGGATCATCGCATTGATACGCTGTTGGTCAAGACAGATATCGACAGCGCGGATTTGGAAGAGGCCGGACTGGGTGATGAACGATGGGATCACGATGGTGATGACATCAACATGGCTGAGTTCGTCGATGAATTTTTGGTGTTGAACTTACCGTTGGTGGTTCGGCATGAGACAATTGAAGAATGCGGGCCGCTTGCGATGCAGGCGTTGCCGGGTCAAAAAACCGGCGCTGCGGAAACGCAGACACCGTTTCAGGGATTAGCCGATCTGCTGGGGAAAGACCCTGCCGGTTAGCATTGTTTTTGGCAGTTGGGCTTAGCCTTTCTGCATATTTGGAGTATTAAGTTATGGCAGTTCAAAAGAGTCGGCGTACGCCTTCTACCCGCGGCATGCGTCGTGGCCACGACAAACTGACCGGCAAGACGTTGTCCGTCGAGCCAACGACCGGTGAAAAGCATTTGCGGCATCACATCAGCCCTGATGGTTTTTATCGCGGCAAGCAAGTGATTGCTTCGCCGGTTATCGACAGCGACGACGAATAGTCGGCGGGCAGCGTGAGCTGCTCCGTTCACGCGTGTTCGGTTAAGCCTTAAGGCTGCACCCATCACCACGCAGACGTCCTCAAAACTCAAAGCTACCCTGGCGCTCGATGCAATGAGCGGTGACCAGGGTAGTGTTGTGGTCGTTGCCGCGGCAAAATCTTTCCTACAAACACATATCAACGCCCGATTGATTTTGGTGGGTGATGAGGCTTTGTTACGCGAGCAGTTTGGCGCGGACCACGACCGCGTTGAATATCTGCATGCGACTCAAGTTGTCGATATGGACGAGTCGCCGGTCGACGCACTTCGAAAAAAGAAACAGTCGTCGATGCGTTTGGCGATTAATCTGGTCAAAGCCGGTGACGCGGATGCCTGTGTCAGTGCAGGCAATACCGGCGCGTTAATGGCGACGGCTAAGTATGTGCTCAAGATGATTCGCGGTATAGATCGGCCAGCCATCATGGCCGAGATTCCGGGTAAACAGGGCCGGGTGTTTTTGCTGGATGTCGGTGCGAATACCAGTTGCACTGCTGAGCAATTGTTCCAATTCGCGATCATGGGCAGTGTTGTAACCGCTCGGTTGACGGCTAATGCGACACCACGCGTCGCGTTGCTGAACATTGGCGAAGAAGATATCAAAGGGCATCAAGTGATTCGGGAAGCGGCAGACTTGATTGAGCAATCCAGTCTTCACTACGTGGGTTTCATCGAGGGCAATGCTTTGTTCAGCAATACGGCCGACGTCGTGGTCACTGACGGCTTTACCGGTAATGTTGCTCTAAAAACGATGGAAGGCACAGCGACATTGATTGGCGGATTCCTCAAGCAATCGTTTTCAGCGGGTGTGCTGGCTAAGCTGCAAGGGCTGATTGCGCTGCCATCGCTGAAGCGATTGCAGGCAAGGATGGACCCCAGAGCTTATAATGGTGCTAGTCTGGTCGGGTTGAGCGGTATTGTAGTCAAGAGTCATGGCGGTGCCGATGCCGTTGCTTTTGAACATGCCATCAACGCTGCTGTTCTAGAGGTGCAGGACAACGTGCCTGCGGAGATTAATCGACGACTGAATGTAGGGGCGGATTAGATGTATTCACGGATCGTAGGCACAGGCAGTTATGCACCCGAGAAGGTGTTGACCAACGCTGATCTCGAAAAGATGGTCGAAACCACCGATGATTGGATTCAATCTCGTACTGGGATTAAACGTCGGCACATTGTTGCGGATGATCAAAATACTTCAGACCTTGCGATCGAAGCTGCACGCCGCGCTATGGATGCGGCTGGCGTTAAGCCTGAGGAGATTGATTTTCTGGTCGTCGGCACGACGACGCCCGATCAGGTTTTTCCGAACGTAGGCTGCTTGATTCAGGAGGCGCTGGGGATCAATCCTTGTCCGACGTTCAGTTTGGAAGCAGCTTGCACCGGCTTCATTTATGCGTTGAGCGTTGCGGATCAATACGTCGCCTCTGGTAGTGCGAAGTGCGCATTGGTGATTGGTGCCGAAGCGTTGTCACGCATTACCGATTGGACCGATAGAAACACCTGTGTCTTGTTTGGTGATGGTGCCGGCGCTGTCATTCTTAAGCCGCATGATGAACACGGTATTATTTCGACGCACTTGGGCGCTGATGGTCGTTATCGAGACTTGTTGAAAGTGTCAGCGGGCGCCTCCAAACGCGTCAATGACGTGCTTCGTGGCGAGGCCTTCATTGAGATGGCTGGCAATGAAGTGTTCAAGGTCGCTGTTAAGACCTTAGAAAACATCGTCGATGTCACGCTTGAGGCGAATAACATCGATCAATCTGATATCGACTGGCTCATTCCACATCAAGCCAACATCCGTATCATCAAAGCCACTGCGAAGCGATTGCGCATGCCAATGGAGCGTGTAGTCTTGACGGTACAGGATTTCGGCAATACATCGGCCGCGTCGGTGCCGATGGCGCTGGATATCGCGGTTCGTGATGGGCGTATCAAGCCGGAACAAACCTTACTCTTAGAAGCTTTCGGTGGCGGGTTTACATGGGGATCCGCACTTCTGCGGTTCTGAATAGGGGTAGCAAAATGAAGTTAAATAAAATTGCGCTGATCGTCCTGGTCGCGATTCCTGTTTTTGTGTTCTTGCAGTCGCTGCCGTTTAAGTTCAGTGGTGCTAGAGAAACAGTGTATATTTTTGACACTATCGGTGCCTGGATTCAAAGTCTGGGCTTCCCGTCTTTAGGTGGTTTTTTCGCGGCACATGGTGCCTATGGCGTCGGTGGCGCTGAATTGATTGCGAGCATCCTGTTGCTGGTTCCAAAAACTCGGCACTGGGGGGCGCTATTCGGATTGGCTGTCCTAAGTGGTGCGATTTTTTTCCATGTGTTCACGCCACTGGGTATCGCTGTAGAATTCCCTGGCGCCAAACCGGGCGGTGATCCGTTGTTATTCGTGATGGCGGTCGTGTCCTGGGTTTGTTTACTGGCGCTCGTTGTCACGCACAAAAACCGGTTTCCTTTCTTCGGTTCTAACGCAGTGCCGACAAGCGGCAGTTAGCTGCCGTCAATCGCCCCTGCAATGATGAAAACACCGTGTGCTGATCCCCGGCAGAAGCGTTTGGCGGTGCATGGCGATGAGCGTGTTGATCCCTACTTTTGGTTGCGAGATCGTGACAACCCTGACGTCCTCGACTATCTGAATGCCGAGAACGCCTACGTCGCCGACGCGATGTCAGAGACAGCTCAGCTTCAAGAAAATATCTATGCCGAAATTCGTGGTCGTATCCATGAGTCCGATCAAACGGCACCTTACTTTGATAACGGATTTTGGTACTACACCCGTTATGAGCAAGGCTCGGAGTATCCGATCCACGCGCGTCGTGAGACGACGATAGACGCCCCGGAACAGGTGTTGCTGGATGTCAGCATCATGGCGCAATCCGAAGAGTTTCTGAGCGTCTCTGGTCTTGCTGTAAGCCCTGACAATAGAAAGCTTGCTTACTTCGTCGATAATACGGGTCGGCGCCAATATCAGTGTTTTGTGTTGAATTTGGCGACAGGTGCGGTTCAGGATACGGGTGTGGCGAACGCCAGCCCGGGTGCCGAATGGAGTGCAGATAGCGAAACGCTAGTATTCATCAAGAATGATGCCGATACGTTGCGTGCAAGAACAGCCTGCCGTTTTAGCATTGTTGAGAATCGCTGTGACGATTTCTTTGATGAGGCGGATGAGACTTATAGTTTGTATGTCGACAAGACACGATCCGACGAATTCCTGATGCTTCTATCGGTGAGCACTGTTGCCACTGAATGTCAGTTGATGGATGCGACGGATGTCGCTGCCGAGCCGGTGTTATTTTATCCGCGTCAACGGGATCACGAATATTTCGTTGATCACGATGGTCAGACATTCTTTGTGTGCAGCAATCATCAAGCCAGGAATTTTCGATTGTTAAGCACGACCGGGCCGGGTCAGTCGCTCGCGGATTGGCATGAGGTTGTTGCTCATCGTGACGACGTCTTGTTCGAAGACTTTATGTTGTTCGAGAAATACTTGATCATCGAACAGATGCGTAACGGTTTGAAAGAACTCGAAGTGCATGTCCACGCAGATGGTACGCAGTTTTTGATTCCGTTTGATGAGCCCGCTTATGCTGCGGGCGTCGGTGATAACTGTACATTCCGCTCGACGGTCCTCAGGTTCGAGTATGAGTCAATGACGACACCGCCAAGTGTGATTGATTTCGACTTATCGACACGACAATCGACTTTGATCAAACAAGATCCGGTGCTGGGTAATTTTTTGTCGTCCGATTATGTTTGCGAACGACTCATGTTGACCGTGCGTGATGGTGCAGACGTCCCCGTTTCATTGGTCTACCAAAAAGGACTGGACCGTTCAGCGCCGGCGCCGATGTTACTTTACGCCTACGGTTCCTACGGCTATAGCATTGAGCCGGCGTTTTCGTACTCCCGACTGAGTCTCCTGGATCGTGGATTCATTTTTGCGATTGCGCATGTCCGCGGCGGCTCTGACTTGGGACGTTCGTGGTACGAAGACGGCAAGTTAGCGAAGAAGCAAAACACTTTCAACGATTTCGCCGATGTCGCGCGTGGTTTGATGGCCGCTTCCTATACGGCAGCCGACCGCTTATACGCAATGGGCGGGAGTGCCGGTGGCTTACTGATGGGCGTGATTGCGAATGAAGCGGGTGATGACTTCGCCGGTATCGTTGCAGCCGTGCCATTTGTTGATGTTGTCACCACCATGTTGGATGAGAGCATCCCATTGACGACGGGTGAGTACGACGAATGGGGTGACCCTAATAACGCGGATGCCTATAAAACGATGCTGGCCTATTCGCCCTACGATAACGTGGAAGCCAAAGACTATCCGCCAATGCTGGTCACTTCCGGACTGCATGACTCGCAGGTGCAATACTGGGAGCCCACAAAATGGGTGGCTAAATTAAGAGCAATGAAGACGGACTCTAACCTGTTGCTGCTGCGCACCAATATGGACGCAGGCCATGGCGGTGCATCCGGGCGCTTCGAGGCGCTGCGGGAAACTGCGCTGGAATATGCATTCCTGTTATTGTTGGAATCTCGAAGAACAAAGAAACCGTTGATCAATTGAGGAATAAGCCATGCCAGCCTACATGATAGTGACCGCAAAAATTCATGATCGCGATGCCTTTATCGCCGGCTATGGTGCGGTTGCGGCTGATTTGGTAGCCAAGTTTGGTGGTCGCTATGTATTGCGGGGTCCGGGTGCCGAATTGCTGGAAGGTGATTTTGGTGAAGGTGCTGGGATGGTCATTTCGGAATGGCCTGACAAAGAAGCAGCGAGAAAATTCTGGAATTCGCCGGAGTATGCAGAGGCAAAAAAACTGCGCGAAGGTATGGCCGACTGTCAGGTGCTGTTGATTGAGGCGCCTTCAATTACCGGTGTCTAAGAAGCCGGCCAGAGCCAATATGGCGTCAGATTAACGACTTCGTTGGCAACGATCCCCGATCATTCTTGCTGCGACGGGTCATGCGACCATGCAAAGCCCAGCGTCTTTTTTCCAGTCTTTCGAGGCGAATATCTTCGGGCACGGTTTTCATTAAACTGCTGCGGTATCTCGTAAAGTCGCGATAGGCTTCGATGACGTGTTTAAGCTCCATCAGCAAGAGCTCGATGATAATCGCGTCATCCAACAGACCAAGTCCGGGCACATCATCCGGAATGAGGTCATCAGGATCGCCGAAGTAAACCAGTGCAGCGAGAATTTTTTCACGTTCGCGTTTGGGTAACGCCCAGTCTTTGTCCTCAAGCATATCGGTCATTGCGATGAGTTTAGGAATCCGTTCCCGAACAAAGTCGGGTGCCTGACGCGTATCGAAGTCGTCAAGCAGTCCTCGTGCTGCCTCGAGGATATCCTGTTCATCGGCGCAGCGAATGGTATCGCGGGCTGATTGCATGGCTTTGCGGAGGCCGCTGATGTCTTTATTGCTGATCTTGATTTTAACGACTATGGTCACTGTGGATTTTCCTGCGCTACAATAGCGTTTGACTCAATAAGGCTACGTCGCCAGCGCGCGCGGGTCAACGCTGCATTCACTCTGTTCAGGTCATAACGCCATGCACCGATTCATTATAACGATGGTCTTCACGCTGCTCATCATGACGGCGGCGCATAAAACTCGCGCCGAAGTCTTTGTGCTAGGCGAGGGGAATGATGTTATTGGTCAGGTCACGAAAGTCCGAAGCGTGAAAGAGGATACCCTCGTTGATATCGCCCGACGTCACGGTTTGGGTTATACCGATGTCGTACTCGCCAATCCCGATGTCGATCCGTGGTTGCCCGGTGAGGGTACTGAGATCACGTTACCAACGCGCTTTGTATTGCCGGATGCTCCACGGCGCGGCATCGTCCTGAATCTTGCTGAGTATCGTTTGTATTTTTATCCGGAGCCCCTAAACGGTGAGCCGCGTAAAGTCGTGACCTATCCGATCAGCATTGGCCGGATGGACTGGGAAACGCCGCTTGGTCGCACCAAAGTCGTCGCCAAGGCTGTTCGCCCCAGTTGGTATGTTCCAGAGTCTGTACATCAGGAACGTCTGGACGCTGGTGATCCGCCGCTACCCCGTGTTGTGCCGCCTGGTCCAGACAATCCATTAGGCACGCGAGCAATGCGGTTGGGCTTACCCGGCTATCTGATTCATGGTACTAACCGTCCGGCAGGTGTTGGTATGCGGGTTACCCATGGATGTATTCGGATGTTTCCCGAAGATATTACGGTGTTCTTTGAAGATATTCCGGTGGGCACACCGGTCATGATCGTCAACCAGGCGATCAAATTCGGGCGATACGGTGATCAAGTGTTCATGGAAGCACATGAGTTTCTTGAGCAGCCGGAGGTGGCTGCTGGGGGCGCTGATGAGTCTGAGCAGACGCAGCTAAGTCCTTTGTCGGAGATGACACGCCAGTTTGTGGCCTTTGCGGGTAAACAGGTGTTTGCGCCAGATTGGGAAGCGATGGAGAGCATACTGGATGGAGCAACAGGTATTCCATTGCCGTTCGTTGTGATGGAGCGGCCCGTTAGTGTATCGGCGACTTCACCCCCGTAAATAATACTAACTAGTAGTGCAAAAAAAACGCCGCGATAAACGCGGCGTTTTTATTCATGCAGCTCACGCCACATGTTCTATGCAGTTAATTGCCAGGCAATTACTTGGACATAGATTTCTGGAACATTCTTTCCAGACGCTCCGTGTTCGCATCACAGCATGATTGTGCTGAGTTTGCTGTGGTCAGAGCCTGGCTAGCTGTGCTTTGTGCACTGGCAGCTTGCTGGCTAGCGCGATCTGCGGCAGCGCGTGCAGCTTCAGCGGCTGTTTTAGCAGCAGCTGCGTCTGCAGCAGCAGCTTGAGCCGTAGCACGAACTTCTTCCAGTGTCGTGGTGTTAGCACAACCAGAAGCCAGTCCGATGATGAGTGCGGCTGCGCCGACTTTCAGAACGTTTTTATTCATTACAAAAAACCCCATTCGTTTTTGTACAAAACAGTATTTTCAAGACAAGAAACACAACAGGCGACGCCTGAAGTTGACGTAATAATGCCAGATTTGTGCTTGCAGGTTAAGGATTTACTTGTCTGATATTGGCGACAGGTCTCGGGTGCTCTGGTTTTGATAAAAATTGCTCAACGGGCTTGCGCCGACCTTCATCCTGTATATAATCACAGGAGCTGGTCATTTATACAGGTGCTCTATCATGAACGAACTCACTCCCCGTCAATCTCAGATTCTTGAATTGATTCAAGACTTCATCAATGAGACGGGTATGCCGCCTACAAGGGCCGAAATTGCACGTGAGCTCGGTTTTAAGTCACCGAATGCCGCAGAAGAGCACTTACGTGCCTTACAGCGTAAAGGCGTGATAGAGCTCATACCCGGTACATCCAGAGGTATTCAGCTAAAAGATTCCTTACGTAACCAAATTGGTTTGCCGTTGGTAGGGCGTGTGGCAGCGGGTCATCCGATCCTCGCCGAACAAAATATCGAGGCCCATTATCGGGTAGATCCCGCTTTTTTCAGTCCAAAGCCGCACTATTTACTGCGTGTACAAGGGATGAGTATGCGCGACATCGGCATCCTTGATGGTGACTTGGTCGCCGTACATCGCACACCGGAAGTCCGTAGTCGTCAGGTCGTTGTGGCACGGCTGGAAGATGAAGTCACCGTCAAGCGCTACAAACAGGAAGGGACGTTGGTGTGGTTGTTGCCAGAAAATACAGACTTCGAACCGATCCGTGTTGACCTGAAAGAGCAAGAGTTAGTTATCGAAGGCGTCGTTGTTGGGGTGATTCGGGATGGCGTGCAGGTGCACTGACGTCATCGTGGATTGGTAACATGCAGAAAAAAAAGCGGTACAGGCCGCCTTATAAATCACCCTCGACGACGAGTGATGGATCATTAATCGACCCTCTAAAAACTCCGGAAGACCCAACCGGAGTTTTTTTTTCTTCGACAGATTCGTTAGCGCTTGATGACGACCCGCTAGATCAGCTGAATCGCGCTGATACAGAAGCGGCGGCACTGACGTCAACAGCCGACCAACAATCATTAGATGCACTGTTAGCAGCAGCCGATATTTGGCGGGCTAATGAGCTTTCGGCAGGCAATGGTTCGGTGTTTTCAACCGGTTTCTCATCATTAGATGCGTTATTACCTGGTGGTGGCTGGCCGGTCTGTGGATTGACCGAGTTACTGAATCCACGTCACGGCATTGGTGAGTTGCGTTTGTTCATGCCCGGACTTGCCCGGCTTGCTGCTGCCAAGGCCGGCTGGATTATCTGGATCAATCCACCTTACTTGCCGAATGCGCCAGCACTGATGCAATGGGGTATTTCCCCCGATCGCATTTTATTAGTACATCCGAAGTCTCCCGCTGATGCCGCCTGGGCAGCTGAACAGGCACTGGGATCTGACACCTGTGTTGCGATGTTACTTTGGGGTCATGCCCTCGATTCAACGCATGACTTGTCGGCCGGTAGAAGAAAGCGGCGTTTATCGATGCAACAGTTTAGTCGGCGTTTGCAGTTGGCTGCCACCAGTCATCAATGTTGGGCGATTGTGTTGCGGGATTGCGCGGCAGAGAAACAACCTTCGGCGGCGATGTTACGTCTGATGCTAACGACAGAGCAGGGTCGGCGTGATTTACATATTTTGAAAATGCGTGGCGGTCAGCCAGCCGTTGTCCCCGATTTTGATGACGGTATTGATGTCGACGCGATGATGTTGGCGGCTGATACGTTCAACGATTCTTCCAAAGCTTGAAGACGATGGGACGCTCCGCCCGAACAAATCCACATCCCGATCTGTTTGCAGATCTTGAGTCGCCGCGCGCGGTAAGGCCGGAGGTTAGTCAGGCGGCAGCAGAGCGGTCATCAACGAGCGCCCGGATGACTGAGTCGGCGGTTAGCCAGCAGCCGGTGAATGAACAGTCAGCGAGTCGCTTGTCTCCGGTTTGGGTGGCGGTGTACCTACCATCGCTAGCGTTGCAAGCATTGCAAGAGCAATGTGAAGTCGACAAGCCTTGTGTCGTCATTGATGACAGTCAATTGTCATCCGTTGTTGCAACCAATAAAGCAGCGCGTCACAAAGGTATTTTTCCCGGGCATGTGTTGCGTAGCGCATTGGCACTTGAGGCTGACCTGCAAGTTCTTGAGCGTCAGCCTGATCGTGAGCAAATGCTGATACAGGATATTGCAACGCGATTACTGTGTTTCAGCAGTCGCGTCAGTTTACAGCCACCACAAACCATTTTGATCGAAGTCAGAGCAAGTTTACGTTTGTTTTCGGGCATCGAAAATTTGTGCGCCCGTATCAATGCGTTCTTGCAAGATCAACATCTTTTTTTTCGTTATAGCGTGGCACCAACGGCGATTACTGCTTTCTGGTTGGCGAAGGTGGGGCATTGCCCATCATTGACTGAGGTCGTCGCACATGGTCATCAAAGCCCGGGGTTTTTACGGGCACTGAATGCGCTTGATATTTCGATCACGGAATGGCCACAGAAAACGTTGGCGTCATTGACGCAAATGGGTGTTGCCACGATAGCGGACTGCCGACGCTTACCGCGTGCCGGTTTGCTTCGTCGTTTTGGCCCGGATCTGCTGCAATCCGTTGCCCAGGCTTTTGGTGAGTTACCGGAAGTTCGAAACTATGTCAGTGAGCCCCGGTGTTTTGAGTCTGTCTATCAGTTGAGCGCCGAGATCAGCGATGCGGTTCAGTTGCAGTACGGTTGTGATCAATTACTAACGCAATTGACATCGTTTTTACGGCAGCATCAATTATCGGTGCGAGAACTTCATTTTTATTTTCATGCGTGGGAAGGCCGAGCGGGTGATTTTATATTGCGGCTTAGTCGGCCGGGTTATCAGTCGGCTCATTGGCAGCGATTGTTAGTCACCCAGCTAGAGTGCTGCGAATTGCAACAACCGGCGGTGGCGATCAGTCTTACGGTTGAGCTTGGCGAATCTCTATCCATACGTTCCGGTGAGTTACCACTGACACATGGCGATCAGGAGTTGGCTGAAGCCGACCCTCAGGCGACCGGTGAATTGTTAGACCGGTTGCGGGCGCGTCTTGGCGAGCAGGGTGTGCAGGCTTTGCAGCATACGGATACGCATTGCCCGATGTCAGCGTCACAAACGATATCTCCGGCGACGCAATCACAGTCACCCATTGCCTTGCCCAACGAATGGTGGCTGAACAATGTACCTGCGGCATCGTCATTGACGGACACTCGGTCCTTGTTAAGGCAGCGACCGTTGTGGTTGTTGGAACAACCTGTCGCTATTCACAGCGAAAATGATCAGCTTTTTTATGAAGGCAGGCTGGCATTATGCGCGGGACCGGAACGTATCGAGTCTGCCTGGTGGGTCGATGATCAATCGATCAGAGACTATTTTTTAGCCGAAACTGAAGCCGGTGCGCGGTTGTGGATTTACCGGCAACAGACAGCATCGGGTTCGCCATGGCGTTGGTGGTTGCAGGGTGTTTTTGGTTAATGGCCGGGGTTTATGCCGAACTGCATGCGTTAAGTAATTTCACGTTCTTGCGCGGTGCATCGCATCCTGAAGAAATGGTGCATCAGGCAGCCGCATTAGGTTATGACGCGATTGCCATTACCGATGAATGCTCAATGTCCGGTATTGTTCGTGCGCATGGTGCTGCGAAAGAGTCAGATATCAAACTCATTTGTGGCGCTGAATTTCAGTTGTTAGCCGGGCCCAAATTAACCGTATTGGCCAATTCAAGAAAAGGCTATGCCGGCTTGTGTCGTTTAATTACAAAAGCACGACGCGCTGCCGATAAGGGGCAGTACCAACTCCATCATGATCAGTTAATACAATGGGCCGCAGACAGCAAGCAGAAAATTTTGGATGACTGTTCGGTGCTGTGGTCTCCGGGTAATGACTTCTCTATACCGACGGCGTTGTCAGATTTTTCGGACTTGCTGGATAGACGACTTTGGATTGCCGCCGAAATCTTTCCGGATGGTATGCATCGATCCCGTTTTGAAGCATTACGTCGTCTAAGTGCGCGAACCAGTTTGCCGTTGGTGGCAGCGGGTGATGTTCATATGCATTGTCGCGAGCGTCGTGCTTTGCAAGATACATTGACCGCGATTCGATTAGGTAAGCCTGTGCATGAAGCTGGTTATGCGTTGTATGCGAATGGTGAACGACATTTGCGTCGCCTGTCTTTGCTTCAACAGTTGTATCCGGCAACTTTGCTCAACGAAAGTGTAGCGGTTGCCGAGCGCGCAGATTTTTCTCTCGATGAGTTGCGCTATGAATACCCTCGAGAGCTGGTGCCTTCGGGCCATTCCGCGAGCAGCTGGTTACGTGAGCTGACTTTTCGTGGTGCCCATCGGCGTTGGCCGGATGGCATATCAGACCGGGTGGGTGCGCTGATAGAGCATGAGCTGTCGTTAATTCAGGATCTGGCTTATGAGCCCTATTTTCTGACGGTGCATGACATCGTTCAGTGGGCACGTGACCGGGGCATTCTTTGTCAGGGACGAGGGTCTGCAGCGAATTCGGCCGTCTGTTTCTGTTTGGGTATTACAGAGGTCGATCCTGCGCGTCAGTCAGTGTTGGTCGAGCGTTTTATTTCCAAAGAGCGCAATGAACCACCGGACATTGATGTGGACTTTGAACATCAGCGTCGCGAAGAGGTCATTCAATATATTTATCAAAAATATGGTCGTGAGCGTGCCGCGTTAGCAGCGACGGTCATTTGTTATCGCCCCAAAAGCGCGATGCGTGATGTGGGTAAAGCACTGGGTTTGCAAACGCTGCAAACGGACCAGCTTGCCCGCAACATGCAATGGTGGGATGGCAACAAGATTGATGACGAGCGCGTACGAGAGGCAGGGCTAGACCCTAACAATCCTTTGCTAACCCGTTTGCTTCGATTGGTGCGTGAAATCATTGGCTTTCCTCGTCATCTTTCCCAGCATGTCGGTGGTTTCGTCATCGCGGAAGGCGCATTAGATGAGCTGGTGCCTATCGAGAATGCCAGCATGCCAGAGCGCACGGTTATTCAATGGGAAAAAGATGATTTGGAGTCGCTAGGCTTGTTGAAAGTCGATGTGCTGGGTTTAGGCATGTTGAGTGCGATTCGTCGTTGCTTTGATTTGATCGCGTCCTTTACCGACAGAAAACTCACACTGGCGACAGTGCCGGCCGAAGACCCCAAGGTCTACGACATGATTTGCGATGCCGACACGATGGGTGTTTTTCAGATTGAGTCCCGGGCGCAGATGGCCATGCTGCCCAGACTGAAACCCCGGCGTTTTTATGATCTGGTGATCGAGGTGGCGATTATTCGTCCCGGTCCTATTCAGGGCGGGATGGTGCACCCTTATCTACGCAGACGCAGTGGTGAAGAGCCAGTCAGTTACCCGAGTGACGCGGTTTATGATGTATTGAAGCGCACCTTAGGCGTGCCGATCTTTCAAGAGCAAGTGATGGAGCTGGCGGTTGTCGCCGCCGGGTTTTCTCCGGGTGAGGCCGATCAGCTCAGGCGTGCGATGGCTGCCTGGAAGCGACGCGGGGGATTGACACCTTTCGAAGACAAACTGAAACAAGGTATGCATGCGCGTGGTTACAGCGATGCATTTGCCGAGCAGATTTTTGCCCAGATCAAGGGTTTTGGTGAGTATGGTTTTCCGGAGTCGCATTCGGTGAGTTTTGCACTACTGGTTTATGTTTCCGCTTGGCTGAAATGCCATTATCCGGCGGCCTTTGTCTGTGCGCTGATCAATAGCCAACCGATGGGGTTTTACAGTGCTTCCCAACTTACGCAAATGTTGAAACGTCAGCATGATGTGCAAGTTCGGGCCGTCGATGTGCGCCATAGCGATTGGGATTGTACGTTGGAGCGTCGAGCTGATGGGACAGCTGCGTTGCGATTAGGCTTACGGTTGGTCAAAGGGCTGGGTGAAGATGCCGCACGTCGATTGGTCGTAATCCGTCGCGCTCAAGGTTTTCGGACGGTTCAGGAAATGGCATCTAGGGCTTTATTGAATCGCGCAGACCTTGGTTGTTTAGCTGCCGCTGGTGCATTGACGAAATTGAGTGGTCACCGGCATTTGGCGCGCTGGGAGGTGGCCGGTGTTACGACACAAAAAGATTTACTACAAGATGCCGATACGGAAATCGGAGCGCCGTTGTTGAGGGCGCCAACAGAAGTGCAGGATGTGATCGCGGACTATCGGCATGTTGGATTGACGCTGGGTCGCCATCCGATGGCGATGTTGCGTAACCAGTTTAGCGAAGCGGGTTTTCATGATGGGAAAAGTTTGTCGCATCTGGAAAACGACATCCCGGTTTCGGTCGCTGGTATTGTCATTACGCGTCAACGCCCGGGGAGTGCGGGCGGTGTGACTTTCGTGACATTAGAGGACGAAACGGGAGCGATCAATCTGGTGATTTGGAAAGACCTGGCGGAGCGTCAAAGGAAAACGCTTCTAGGGGCACGTTTGATGGGCGTGCATGGCAAGTTACAGCGGCAAGGTAAAGTGATTCATGTCATCGCTGCGGAGTTGCTTGATTACAATGCGATGCTGACAGGGTTGACTACCCAGTCACGCGATTTTCATTAGGCGTACGATCGATTCCTGACCCTAGAGATCATCAATATAAAAATCGTCATCTTCATCAAGCAGTCGATTCAGCCGTTTTTCTTCTAGCAGTGCTTCGAGTCGGCGACGCGCTGCGGCACCGTTTGCAGTGCTGTCCCTTGCTGCTTCAATATCGGCGACCAAATCAGCCACATTAATTTCAACAGAAACACCGCCCACATTGTCATTGTTCTCAATCACAATGGTGGTTGCGTATTCTTCGTTATCACC
>JBGCGB010000018.1:0-87361 GCA_045110335.1 Woeseiaceae bacterium | reverse complement strand
CTCAACTCAGTCTGGTTGCTCCGACCAGAAAGGGTCAGCCACAAGCCATCGTCGCATTGCAAAATTTTTTGCTTGCCGAGTTTGCGAATATCGTAGCCACGCCACAAGTGTCGCAAGCACCAGGATAGGGTCAGGGCCACTGACGAAAAAGGCCCGTCGTCATTCACCAAAAGCAGCCGTTCGCGAGTGGCAAGTCTTGCGACCGAGCTGAAAGTTAGAAGGGCAAGAATTTGTCGAAAATGGTCGCTTGGTGACCGTCCGCTTTGAGTCATTTGCCGGCGTCCCGAGGTTCGCTGGACCAATGGCAAAAAAACAAGCGTAAAGCAGCCTCTGGTCCCGATCGGATCTGAGTTATCACAACTAAGGACTGGATACGACTAGGAAACTCATAGCGTTATCCTGCTAGGACCTTTTAAGTGCGCCTACACTGTTTGGGCGGCGACCAGCTGGCGGACGCCGCTCTCGCACATCGTGTGCTTCGCGGCACTCGGGCATCCTGCCCTTCGTCGAACTCGTGGATCTCTCCGATCCTCTGAACATCAAACATAAAAAAGCCCGCTTGCAGCGGGCATTTTTATGTTTGGTGGCCAGGGGCGGAATCGAACCACCGACACGCGGATTTTCAATCCGCTGCTCTACCAACTGAGCTACCTGGCCATTCCCGGAATACGGGGTCGCGAATGCGAGCGGGGTATTAAAGCCGTGTCACGCTGCATAGTCAATAGCTGCGGGGTGTTCAGCGCCAGATCTGCGACCTAATCGGCGTCTACCCGCTCGGTAATAGCATGCATCGGCGGTGGAACCGCCACCCTGGCTGTGAATACCGAGCCTTCGCCCAATGTGCTCTCTACCCTAATATCACCGCCCATCAAGTCGCAATTGCGCTGCGTGATGGCCAAACCTAGTCCCGTGCCGCCGAAATTGCGGGTCATCGACGAGTCCGCCTGGGCAAACGCGTTCATGACGTGATCCAGCTTTTCTTCCGGTATCCCAACGCCCGTATCGGCCACCTGCATCACCAACATATCCCTGTCTGCATCGCGCTCTATCTTCACATCCAGCGTTACGCGACCGTTCGATGTGAATTTCGATGCATTACCCAGTAGATTCAGCAAAATTTGGCGTAATTTAGTCGGGTCTGTCGGTACCTTCGGTGGAAACTGACCCAAGCGCATCTCAAAGACATTACCTTGTGCTTCAACGAGATCTTGCACGGTGTTTCTTGTCGACCTAAAGAAGACCACCAAATCCGTATCAACGACATCCAGGGTCGCCTTGCCGGCTTCGATTTTGGAGAGATCCAACACGTCATTGATCAGCGCCAGCAAGTGCTGCCCGGCTTCGCCGATCCGATCCGCATACATCATCACGTCCGCACTTTCCTCGCGAGCTTCGGCGATCCCCAACAATTCGCTAAATCCGATAATCGCATTCAGTGGCGTTCTGAGCTCATGCGACATCGTTGCCAGAAAATCCGACTTGGCCTGATTCGCTTTTTCAGCCACCAGTCGTGATTCGATCAACTTGGTTTCGGCGGCCTTTTCAGCCGTCATGTCACGAAACATCACCGCGAAGACAATATCTTCACCATCCGTCAGCAACGTCATTGAGCGCCACACCGGAAAACGCTCGCCATTTTTTCGAACCGCCACCAATTCGCGACTTCGAAGATCGTCTGCTCGCATTGATGCGAGCAACGTTGCAAACACTTCTTTCGATTGCGCCTGACCATCCTGCGACACGAACTTCAGGTAACTCTCGCCAATCATATCGACGCTCTCGTAACCCAAGATTTCTGTGGCAGAAGGATTGGCGCTTAACACCTGGCCTTTCCCATCCAGTGTCAGTATGCCCAGTTCGGCACTCTCGATGACGGCTTGATAGCGCTGCTCGCTGCGGCGCAGCGCCTCCATCGCCTTGCGTTCGTCGGTGATGTTGTTCGAAATGCCCAACAAGAAATGCGCTTTGCCGGTCATGTCGCGCACAACAACTTTGCGTGTACGTAACAACAGCGTACTGCCATCTTTGCAGTAGAACACCTCTTCGCGCTCATTAACGGCCGTACCCGGCGTCTCGAGCATGCGTTCATCATCGCCCACGAAGAGCGCTGCCAACTCCTCGCTAAACAGCTCACCATCAGTTTTACCGAGAAAATGTGCTTCGCTGAATCCGGTCGCATCGGTGACTTCGCGATTCACACTGACGTATTTTCGCGTGTTGACATCTTTGACAAAAACCATCGCGGGCGCATGATCGAGGATGGTTGTGAGCAACTCGGCGGTATGTCGCAATGTGCTTGGCAGTTCAGCCGTAACCACAGACTTCAGGCTGCCCGAACGAATAACCCAGGTCATGGCCAGTAAAGTCGTTGCAAAGAAGGTCAGCGCAGGTAACCACGCACCGCCGGATGTTGCGACAACAGCGCCTGCTATTCCCAACGAGGACTGCCACCAAAACGCACAAGCGCAGCCGACGATACTAATAAGAACCGTGACGAAAAATAACGGCCACCATGAACGGCGACGCTGCATGGAGAACAAGTGACTTGATCGAGACAAACGTCGCCCTCCCCCGAAAGCGTAGTTGATCAAACATAATACGCGCATCAGCTCGTATATGGGAAAAATCGATAAATTTGAGCGCTAACTCGCTTCCGCGTGGCGCCAGCTGGCAGAAGGCACCAACACCGTTGCGGTGAAAGTAGAGCCCTCGCCATAAACACTGGTCACGGCAATATCCCCGCCCAGCATCTGGCAGAACTGGCGACTAATCGCCAGACCCAGCCCGGTACCACCGTATTTTCGCGTAGTGCTGGCATCCGCCTGGCCAAACGCGGACATCACCTGCTCAAGCTTATCTGCCTCTATCCCAATACCGGTATCGCTGACGCTGACGGTCAATGCCTCTTGTCCGGCGGACTCGTCAAACTCGATGGCAGCGGTCAATTCAACACACCCGCTCTCTGTAAACTTCGCAGCATTGCTCAACAGGTTAATAATGACCTGGCGTAACTTCGTGGCATCCGTTTCTATCGTTGATGGCAAACCGGCGGCTTTCACGTTCAACGTATTACCGTTTTTCTCGACCAGCCCGCGCATCGTGCCCTCGATACCACGGAAGAATTCCTCCGTCGAAGTCTCGACAATATCGAGCTCGAACTCGCCAGCTTCGATTTTCGATAGATCCAAAATATCATTAATCAACGCCAACAAATGATTGCCGGCGTCGTGGACATGCTGCACAAACATACCGGTCTGGGAATCCTCCCGATCATCGGACAAATCTTTCAGCAATTCGCTAAAACCGATGATCGCGTTTAGTGGCGTTCTCAACTCGTGCGACATCGTCGCCAAGAACTGGGACTTCGCTACGTTTGCCTTTTCGGCGAGATTCTTTGCCTCGATCAATTCTCTTTGGGCTTTGCGCTCATTCGTCATGTCCCGAAACATCACGGCGAGTCGGTTGCCGTCGCCGGTTTCAATGGGCGTCACCGATCGCCAAAGCGGAAACTCGACGCCGTCTTTGCCGATGCCGACCATTTCTCTCTGTACTTTTGCGGCGTTAGCATCATTAGGATCAAAAAACTCCTGCAGTTGCTCTCGCGATTTGTCCTGCTCTTTTTCGCTGACGAACGTCAAATAAGGCATGCCGACCATATCGCTAATGTCGCACTTCAAGATTTTCGCAGCCGCCGGATTCACCATGTCAATGACGCCATCGTCTTTGATGGTCATCACGCCCATCTCAGCATTCTGGATAACCGCCATAAACTTGCCTTCGCTCATCTGCAAGGCTTCACTGACTTCTTTATAGGCGGTGATGTCACTGGCGATCCCCATCAGGTAGCGCGGCTGGCCATCTCCATGACGAAGGCAAACCTTTCTGGAACTGAGAATAAAGCGGCTACCGTCCGGACGCTCGATGAGCTCCTGCTCATCCACGCTGACTGTTTCCCTGACTTTCAGTGCCTCCAAGTCTGACTCCCGAAACAAGGCGAGCTTTGCCTTTGGAAAATAGTCTTTGTCGGACCGTCCAATGAAATGCTCGGGGGCGTAGCCCAAAAAATCGGCGAAAGACTGATTGACAGTAACGTACTTCAAAGTCTTCGCATCTTTGACGAAAATCATCGCTGGTTGGGCATTAATGATCCGGGTTAGAAAATCCGTGTTGCGATCGAGGTGACGCCAGAAATCATCCTCATCCCATCCCCCACCTGATCGCAGCAAAACAAATCCGACCGCACCAATGATCGAGCTGACTGCCAGCATCGGCATCCACGTGACTTCGAGAAAACTGGGAGCTATTCCGCTCGCCGCCAAAGTACTAAAACGCCACCAACTCCATAAAACAGCGCCGGCACAGGTGCTCCAGCCAAGCGCAAGCAATCCGACTCGGCGAACAGGACGCGACGTCATCAATTTTTGCAGGCGACTGGCTGGCAAGGAAACCTCATAAGCAAAGCGTTTCGCTAGAACGGAAAGCGCATTTGGATAATTAGCGGCCAGTTGCTACACAGGTTTAGTTTTCGACAACATCTATACAAAATCTTTTTTCCAAAGATGTCGTAAACCGCATCACTGATTCGTCATTTATCATGACAATCACGCAAAGGAGCACTGTCATGGAATATGTCATGTTGATTTACGATGCCGAAGCACGTTGGGCCGCTATGCCGGAAGACGAGCAAATGCGCGTCATTGGGTTACACCAAGCGGTTATGGACCAGTCACAAGCCGCGGGGCACTTTAAGAGTGGTAATCGGCTGGTGGATACACCAGCGGCAACAACCGTTCGCCAGACCGGTGGCAAGATCACCGTTAGTGATGGGCCGTTCGCAGAGACCAAGGAGCAGCTCGGCGGCTACTACCTGTTCGAATGCGACAACATCGATCCAGTGATCGAGTACGCCAAAATGTTGCAGCACGAAGGTGCCGGCAGCGTTGAGATTCGCCCCATCTTTGAGATGTAGCGAATGCCGGGAATCGACGCAGCATTGAAAAGCGCACGGCCGCGTCCACTCGCCGCGCTGCGTCGGTTTACCGGCGATCTGGCCAATGCCGAAGATGCGTTTCAGGATGCCGCCGAGCGCGCATTGCGGCATTGGAAAACGAACGGCTTGCCCGACAACCCAACAGCCTGGTTGATCACAACCGGGCGTAGGCTGCTAATTGATCAACAGAGACGCAATCGTTTCAGTCGGCCGCTCGATCAGCCACCAGCATCAGACTTTACGTTGACCGATACGAGCTCGTTGGATGACGACTTGTTGCGATTGATCTTCTGTTGTTGCCATCCTGCTTTGCCGGAGACGGCACAGGTCGCACTAACGTTGAAGGTGATTGCCGGCTTACCAACCGAGGCCATTGCCGCCGCTTTTCTAACGGCAACGCGAACAATGGAACAACGACTCACTCGAGCGCGCAGCAAGATTCGCGATTCTGCACTTCCCTATGCAATACCGGAAGATCATGAACTTGGCGAGCGCCTGGCAGCCGTTCTCGCGACCATTTATCTCATCTTCAATCAGGGTTATTCTGGTCGCGATGCATCCGGACCGGAACGACGTTTGTGTCAGGAAGCCATCTGGCTGGGTCGACTCATGCTGCAGCTGTTCCCTGGCAACCCGGAAACGGCCGGTTTGCTCGCCATGATGTTGTTGCATCATGCCCGCCACGCCGCGCGTCAAAGCTCAACGGAACAGGTCATCACGCTAAACCAACAAGACCGGTCAATTTGGGACAAGAAACTGATTCGAGAAGGTCGCGCTTTGCTGCAACATGCGTTGGATAAACGCGTACCGGGGCCGTACCAAACCCAGGCGGCGATCACCGCTTTACATTGCGAAGCCGAAACACAATCGGACACCGACTGGTCACAAATTGAGGCGTTGTATGCCGTATTGGAACGGCAAACCAACAACCCGGTCGTGACGGTCAATCGAGCCGTTGCGCTGGGTATGAGTGGTCAGCCGAAAGCCGGGCTTGAACTTATTGGGGCATTGGAACCGCAGCAATCACTTCACCGCTATGCGCCGTATTGGCTCGCACAAGCCGAGCTGCATGAGTTACTGAATGAGAATCAGTTAGCGCAAAAGTGTCTGGATTTAGCGATGACTTTGGTCAAAAACGAGTCTGAACTCGAATTTCTACGCTCGAAATCGCGGCTTTTGAGTTCAAATATGGGCAATTAACGCCAACCAGTTACATTAGTGACCAAAATTGCCACTTTGTCGCAAATTGATCACTTTTTCCCAAACGACGATTCGGGCATGCTCAACCAATGACTTCGGACGATGGGAAACCTGATGTTTTGGCCGCGTTCAATCAGGAGTGCAAGTTGGAAGAAAGTATTCTAGATGCGGGCTTAGAGGTCTTTTTGACCAAAGGTTACGCCTGCGCAACTGAAGATGTGATTGCTGATACAGCAGGTATCAACAACAACGAACTTAAAGCCCATTTTGGCACCAAAGAAGCGCTTTTTTGCATGGTTGTAGACCGCGAAATCACGCGTTCCAGAATCGCTTATGCGGATGGCATCCCCAAATTCGACAATGCAATGGACGCGCTTATGTTTGCCGCACGCAGTCATGTGGAGGCCATGCGAGAAACCAAAATTCCTAACCTGCTGAAAGCCGCCGTCACCGAATCCAAGCGCTTTCCGCAACTGATCACCTTTTTCCAAAGTCAGAGTGGCGGCAATCTTCTTGTCACCTTCACCGAACACATCATGCAAAGCTGGATCGATGACGGCTTGTTCAAGCCTTGCGACACCCGAGTCGCCGCCAATCAATTTCTCGGCATGATTCATCAGGGTTTTTTTCACGACCCCAACATTACGGGCCATTTAATGGACAACCCTGATGAATATCTGGAATCGTGTTGCCAGCTCCTTCATGACGCCTACGCTGCCTAGTTTTTTGACAGACCTCCGGGCGCTTACTACCCTAAAGCCCACTTTCGACGCCTGAGAATTTTCATGGTTGCCGCGTCCGGGCAAATCCCTGCCTCACCCAAAACCCTTAACGAACGCTTTTCGGCGATTCGCGGCAGAAGTCTGCAGCTGTGCCAGTCACTAGAGGCCGAAGATTTTGTCGTGCAAAGCATGCCCGACGTAAGCCCAACAAAATGGCATCTGGCACATGTCACCTGGTTTTTCGAAACGTTCGTTCTGCAGCCGCACGCATCGAACTACCGCTGTTTCGACGAACGTTTTGCGTACTTGTTCAATTCCTACTACTACACCGCTGGTCAGATGCATGGCCGTGCTGTTCGCGGCTTGCTCACCCGACCGACAGTTGCCGGTGTACTGGCCTATCGACAGCATGTCGACGATGCCATGCAACAATTTCTCGCGAATTGTGACGATACAACCACACTTGCTATTGTCGAGCTTGGTCTGCATCACGAGCAACAACATCAGGAATTGCTACTGACCGACATCAAGCACGTCCTGTCCGTCAACCCGCTGCAACCGGCAATGCTGCAGCACCCCCCATCGAGAAACCCGTCGAACGCCATTGAACTGGCTTTCGAGAATGTCACCGGCGGAGTTGTCCGGATCGGCGCTGATCCCGATGCCGATGCATTTTGCTATGACAATGAAACGCCGCAGCATGAAGTCCTACTGCGTGACCATGCGATCGCCAATCGTGCCGTCACCAATGCCGAGTATCTTGAATTTATCGAGGATGGCGGCTACCAGGAGAGCGCGCTTTGGTTGTCGGACGGTTGGGCCGCCATCCAACAACATGGCTGGCAAGCGCCACTCTATTGGAACGAAACGAAAACGCATGCGTTTACATTGGCCGGACCGCAAGAAATTGATGAGCAGGCACCCGTGGCACATGTCAGCTTTTATGAAGCCGATGCCTTCGCGCGCTGGGCCGGTCTGCGCCTACCCAGCGAAGCAGAATGGGAATATCACGCGGCCACGCAACCGTTGTCCGGCAACTTCGCTGAAGATCAACACTGGCAACCCATAGCCGGCGGCACCGGCTGGTTCGGCGACGTCTGGGAATGGACCGCTTCCAGTTATGCCCCCTACCCCGGATTCCGGCCACTCGCCGGATCGTTGGGTGAGTATAATGGCAAGTTTATGTGCAACCAGATGGTCGTGCGCGGTGGCTCTTGTGCCAGTGCAGCCAGTCATTTGCGCGCCACTTACCGGAGCTTTTTCTATCCCGATGCGCGCTGGCAATTTCTTGGCTTGCGACTCGCGAAAGATCTGTAGTTTATGACCGAACTTGAAGCGCTGCTGGACGGCCTGCGCGCACCGCAAAAATCCCTGTCCCCCAAATACTTCTACGACGAGCACGGGTCCCGCTTGTTCGAGTCCATTACCGAGCAACCCGAGTATTACCCCACCCGCACTGAGCTCGGCATTTTGCGTGAGCATATAGACGATATCGGCGCGATGTTGGGCGAGAGTGTCTCACTCATCGAATTTGGCGCAGGCGCCAGCGTCAAAGTGCGCGTATTGCTCGACGCCCTACCGCAGATCCATGTCTTTGTGCCGGTCGATATCTCCGGCGATCACTTGTTTGATGCCGCAACGGAATTACGTCGTGACTATCCCGACATTGAGATTTTGCCAGTCGCCGCAGACTTCACGCAGCCCTTTGAGCTGCCTAACCCGGAGCGGATCCCGAAACGCAATGTCGTCTTTTTCCCGGGCTCGACCATCGGCAACTTCCCGCCTGCCGCCGCGCTCGACCTGCTGCGCGTCATGCGGGCCGTCGCGAAGAATGGTGGTGCGCTGCTGATCGGCGTTGATCTCAGAAAGGATCATGAAATTCTGGAACGCGCCTACGACGATGCGAAAGGTGTCACTGCTGCCTTCAACAAGAACATGCTGCAACATTTGAATGCACGCTTTGATGCCAACTTCGAGCCAGACGCTTTCCAACACCGCGCCATCTACAATGCGGACGATCATCGCATCGAAATGCACCTAATCAGTAACGATGCACAATCGTTCAATGTCGGGAAGGAGCACTTTTCAATGGAAGCGGACGAATACATCCTGACGGAATACTCTTACAAGCACTCGCGCGAGAGCTTTGCCGAATTGGCAGAGGCAGCCGGCTTCCATGTGCGGAAGGTTTGGACAGACGCCGATGCCCTGTTCAGCCTGCAGTTTTGTGAAGTCGCGACCCGCGTTGCGTTGGCTTAAGCGTTGAGCAAGACAGATACGACAGCTTCGGCGCGACGCTGGCCGGCGCTGGCGCTTTACGTTGTCGCGTCAGTCATCGCACTGTTTATCGCACTCGACTTTTCCAAGGCCAGTCTTTACGACGGCGAATACCATCCGGTTGGTAACGATGCGTTTTATCACGCACGCCGCATTGTCGATACAGCCAGCGAACGTGGTTTCTATGACTTTGATGACACGATTCATGTGCCAGAGGGCAGCGCGGTCACCTGGCCATGGGCCTATGACTATTTGCTAGGCAAGCTGCTCGCCGCCTGGCAGGGGTTTAATCCGGACGGACATCCCATGGCATTGTTGGCCTTCGTGCCACCGGTCTTGTTGCTTTTGAATATCGCGCTGTTCGTCGGACTAACCGGAAGCTTGGGTCTGTCGATGCCACTGCGTTCGTTGGCTGCTGTTTCCTATGCATTGTTCCCGTTCACGCAAATCCTGCACGGCGTCGGCGCCATTGACCACCATATGGTTGAACACAGTTTTGTGCTGGCCGCTGTCTGGCTAGCCGTTTTGTGGGCACAACAACCATCGCGATCCGGTATTGCATTGGGTCTCGCCGTTACGCTTGGTGCCGCACCCGCTTTTCACAACGGTCTATTTATTATTCAGCTGCCGTTGCTGCTAGGGCTTGCTGTCGGATGGCTGCGGCAATCGCAACCATCGCGACCATCCTCACTGGCGTTCTCTCTGGCGCTGCCGATCGTCACCTTGCTGATGGCATTGCCCAGCAGTGCGATTCGCGAACTGACGTTCGACTTTTCAGTCCTGTCATGGTTTCACGTTTACATTAGCGTTTGTACCGCCGCGATGGTGCTATTTTTCTCGCGAGCTTCGTACAGCATGCGACATCTCGGCTACGGACTTGTGCTTGCCGTTGCGTTGGGAATACCGATTCTGATCGCGGCCGGCAATGGTTTAGCGTTTATTCAAGGCGACATTCTGCTGCTCGATCAGGTCGAAGAAATGCAAAGCCCGATCAAGAGTCTCGTTGGCGAGCAATCTAGCTCAACGATCGGACTATATAGTGCGCTGATCTTTTTGTTGCCCATTTTTGTCATCGGCTTTGTTGTCATGCTGGTGCGCGCCAAAACCAATGATGAGCGATTATTCGCCGCTTATGCGATCGTCGGTCTTGCGTTGATGGCCACGCAGATGCGGCTGCAGTATTTTGGCAGCTTCGCGCTGCTGCTGGCATTGCCATTGCTCGCTGCCACAATCACCAGGCAAAAGCCTGCGCTGGCAAAGACAGGCATGCTAGTTGCCACGCTGGTTACTGCATTAGCCTTTCAGAAACCACTAACAGCGCAACTCTTTTCGACCCAAAATCTCGCATTGGATGTCGACTACGAAGTCGGCGTTGATGCGTTTGCCGAACTTCGGGATCACTGTCAGGCACAGCCGGGCATCGTACTCACCTCGAACAACTTTGGACACCCCGCTCGCTACCACAGCGACTGCAGCGTGATTGCCAATAATTTCCTGCTGACGCCGCAGCACGAAGCAAAAATCCTGGAGCTCGAATCACTGTGGCAACTTTCGCCGGACACGTTGCAGACGGAGAGACCGGACGTACGCTATGTGCTGGTCGTCTTGAACAGCCTGTACCGCCGGACCCCCGAAGGCGTGCAATTGGCGACGCCAACCGACCTGGCGCGAACCAACCCGCCGTTGGCGATGGCATTAACCCGCGACACTTTACCGGAAGGGTTCTCGGTGGTTTACGAACGTCGCCTCGAAGATCAGGGGCAGGACCTCGCCATCGCGCGTCTGGTAGCCATTGCCCCAAACGAGCGCCAGTAGACAATCACTGACAAGTTGAACTACTTCACACCCGGCGCCCACGTGGCGGGTTACACTCGCGTTATGTCAGATCAAACTCCCGATTATCAGATCGCCGTACTGGTGCCTTGTTACAACGAGGCGGCCACGATCAATCAGGTCGTCAGCGACTTTCGCCAGGCACTGCCTGCCGCGACCGTGTTCGTTTACGACAACAACTCGTCCGACGATACCGTTGCGATTGCGAAAGCCGCGGGCGCCGTGGTGCGTACGGAAACCCGACAAGGCAAAGGGCATGTCGTGCGTCGTATGTTCGCCGACATCGAAGCCGATGTTTACGTGTTGGTTGATGGCGACGACACTTACGATGCGTCGGTCGCCGATAAACTCACATCGCAGCTCATCGACGATGGCCTGGATATGGTAACCGGTACGCGAATCGCGACGTCAGATGACGCCTATCGCAGTGGTCATCGCTTTGGTAACAAGATGTTGACCGGGCTCGTTTCCTTTTGCTTCGGCCGGGAAGTCTCGGACATGTTGTCCGGCTACCGCGTCTTGTCACGTCGGTTCGTCAAATCCTTCCCGATGCTCAGTGCGGGTTTCGAGATTGAAACCGAGATGACCATTCATGCGTTGGAATTGGGCATGCCGCAAGCCGAGTCGCCGACGACTTACAAGGAACGACCGGAAGGCTCTGAAAGCAAGCTCAACACCTATGGCGATGGTTTTCGAATATTGAGAACAATCGCCCGGATGCTGAAGGAAGAACGTCCGCTGGCATTTTTTGGCATCGCTTTCGCCGTGCTGTTTGCGTTATCGGTGGTGCTTGCTACGCCAGTGGTGCTGACCTTCGTCAAGACCGGTCTGGTCCCCCGATTCCCGACCGCGATACTTGCCACCGGCATGATGTTGCTCGCCTTCCTATCGTTAGCGTGCGGGTTGATACTCGATACCGTAACGCGCGGTCGCCAGGAACTAAAACGATTACGATATCTGCAAATTCCTGGGGTTCTTGCCCACCGTCGCAAAGGCGACTAGCGCTCATGCTTAGCCGGCAGATCCTGTTCTTCCTGTGCATAGGAACCTGTGGCTTCCTGGTTGAAGCCATCATTTTGCAGGTACTGCTTTGGCAAGGCGTTGGCCCTATTGTCGCTCGTATGATTGGTTTTCCTGTCGCCGTACTCACCACCTGGTTACTGCATCGCCGGTTTACGTTCGCAGCCGGCAAATCAGATCGAAAAGCGCAAGAACTAACCCGGTACTTCAGCGCCCAAATTTTCAGTGCGTTATTGGGGCTTGGCGTTTATGCCTGGTTGGTTTTAAGCCTACCGTTTTTCATCAAGTGGCCATTGGCAGCGCTCGTTGTTTCTTCCGTCGTCGGGATGGTCAGCAATTTTCTACTTAGCCGCTTCGCCGTCTTCACAGAGACCCAACATGACTGAGTCAAAGAAAACGCTGCATTGGCTTGTTTTGATCTGGCTGGTCTTCAGCGTTATTGGCATGTCTATCGCTTATCTGATGCGTGACCATGCCACAGCACCAGACGGTAATATCGTACCCATGAGTAATGACTCGTTTTACCATGCGCGTCGTATGGTCGATGCCGCTGGCGAATACGGATTTTTCGAGTACGACGTCAACATGCACATGCCGGAAGGCAGTTGGGTAACTTGGCCATGGGGCTATGACTACGCGGCTGGGAAAGTCCTCGACCTCGCACAAACGGTCAACCCGGATGTGCAGCCGATGGCCGTGCTCGGTTGGATTCCAACGTTATGGCTTGCCATCAACATGGCGTTGTTCATTGGTATTGCCGCGCGCGCGGAGCTCCGACCCGAACTCATCGCCATTGCCGCGCTGGCCTATGCATTGTCGACCGCGTCGCAGGTGTTGCATGGCTTTGCGATTATTGATCATCATTTCCTTGAGCTATTCGCATTTCTCGCCTGTTGTTACAGTCTGATGCGATGGCTGGATCAGCCGAAAAGTCTATCCGCAGCAACGACGTTAGGCGTCGTGCTTGGCGTTGTGCCTGCCATTCATACGAGCGCTTTTATTTTGCAACTGCTCGTCTTGGTCACACTCGCGATCCTGT
This sequence comes from Woeseiaceae bacterium, assembly GCA_045110335.1. Taxonomy (GTDB): domain Bacteria; phylum Pseudomonadota; class Gammaproteobacteria; order Steroidobacterales; family Woeseiaceae; genus CALBPI01. The sequence goes on along the minus strand of JBGCGB010000018.1, from coordinate 74,280 downwards.
GGATGCGCGAAGAACTGCCAGCGGAAAAATCATTGAAGCGGTTGGCGATCACATTGGTCGCTACGACGCTCATCAATGTCTTAATTTCGGAACCGGCCTGGAATGGTCAATTCACGATGGCCACGCTGTCCTGGTTGCATGCGTATGTGGCGCTCTGCAGTGGCATTGCGATTTGGCTGCTGACTTGGCGCGCGTTTTCAATGTCGCAGCTTGTCCGAGTCACGCTCATTTGCGTAGTCGTCGGCGTTCCACTTGCCGGCACGCTATTACTTGGCGGGCAGTTCCTGTCTGGTCAAATCCTGCTATTAGATCAAGTCGAGGAAATGAAAAGCCCGATCGCCGACGTATTGATACGCGGAGAATGGTCCGCAACCTTTAGCCGATACTCGATGCTCATTGTTCTGGTGCCGGTCATTGCCAGTGCATTCCTAGTTAGCCTGTTCCGCAAACCTAAACCGGCGTCTGTAGCCTTTTTCGTTTGCGGACTATTTGGCTTGCTGATGCTATCGCTGCAGCAACGGTTGATCTACTTCGGTATTGCGCCGCTCATCATTGGCAGTGTTTGGCTCATTGCGCTATCCAAAGCCTGGCTACCCCGCATGGGCGTAGCATTGGCCGCATTGGTGGTCATCGCCGTCGCGATACAGCCGGAGGTTCGCCAGCAAATCTTCCGCCATTACCCGCTCGGCCTGGATCGTGATTACGAGATGACTTACAACATCTTCCCGATGATCGAAGAGCGATGCCGGCTGGAACCGGGCTTGATGATCGCCAGCAGCAATGATGGCCATCCGGTTCGCTATCACAGTGACTGTAGTGTGTTGACGAACAATTTCATCTTAACGCCACAGCACGAAGAAAAAGCCATGGAGCTTCAGCGCTTATTGTCGATGTCGCCGCAAGCATTCCTTGAGAATATGCCCGAGCAAACACGCTATCTGTTTGTGCGCGTGCGCGGAATGTTCGAATTTAACGGTGATCAGGTTGGACTTCGCAGCGTAGAGGCGCTGCGGCAAGTCAATCCGCCACTATTCATGGCGCTCGCAGAGAGTAATCAAGCAATACCCGGCTTTGAACTCGCGGCCGAGCTTCGCGTCGATGATGCCCGCGGGCTGCCGATGGTGCAGGTTTATCGTATCAGCCGGACTGTCGCCGCACCTTAGCCTTCGACAAAACCTTCCGGTTTTTCACTGCCGTCTCCGAAAAAGAACTTTTCCATTTCTGTTTCCAGAAACTTACGCGCTTCGGGTTCAATAGGCGTGAGCCGATATTCATTGATCAGCATGGTCTGGTGCCCCAACCATTGCTGCCATGCCGCTTTCGATACGCTGTCATAAATCCGCTGGCCGAGTGGGCCGGGATATGGCAAATAATCCATACCCTCAAGCTGCTCGCCTTTCAATGCGCATTCCACCATTCGACTCATAGCAATAATCCTTTTTGGAAGTTGCCGGATTGTAACGATTCCACGATCTGTTCAACAGGTTTTGGAACGCCGACTTGGTCCAGGGCATCGATGTTGATCCAACGCCCATCATCGGAATCGGCCACGCCCGTATGACGTACCTCAAATAGTACGGGCTCGATGGCCAAATCGAAATGCGTAAACTTGTGTGCAATCGGCGTCAGCGCTGTCGGCTCTTTCGTTTCGAAACCCGCAGGTATAGGCGGCTCGGCCTCATACTGCGGGAAGCAGTAAAGTCCGCCCCAAATGCCTTTCTCGGGACGACGTTCAAACCAAAGTGCGCCATCATCACGTCGCAACACTAGGAATCGCGTCTGGCGCTTCGGTGTCGCCTTCTTGGCGCGCTTCCCAGGATACTCATTCACCGTACCGTTTTCGTAAGCCCGACAGGTTTCAATCAGCGGACATCGGTCGCAATCCGGACGACTTCGTTTACAAAGGGTCGCCCCCAAATCCATCATCGCCTGGGTATAATCGGCGACACGTTCGTCGGGTGTGTATTGTTCAGCGGCCGCCCAAAGTGTTTTCAGGACATCCGTCTTGCCGGGCCATCCTGCAATCACATCATGACGCGCCAGCACGCGCTTTACATTGCCATCCAGAATGGCGCAGCGTTGGCCGTCGACCAATGCGAGAATCGCGGCGGCCGTCGAGCGCCCGATACCCGGTAAGGCTTCCAGGCCGGCCTGCGTACCCGGGAACTCGCCAGCATGGTTTTCCACAACGATCTGTGCGGACTTGTGGAGGTTGCGTGCGCGGGCGTAGTAGCCCAAACCCGACCAATGACTCAGCACATCATCTGCACTAGCGCTGGCCAAAGTCTGCACATCCGGAAAACGTGACATGAAGCGCTGAAAGTAATCAATCACACTCGCTACTTGAGTTTGTTGCAGCATGATCTCGGAAACCCACACCCGATAGCGCGTTTTGCCATGCTGCCAAGGCAAGTCCTTTCGGCCGTGCTCGTCAAACCAGTCGAGTACCCGGGGCGCAATCGGCATCACCTCTCGCATGCGCTAATCGAAGCCGCTGAGGCCGCGCGATCTCAACACCGCTAAATCAGCGGTCGACGCGAAGGCCAACGCTTCAATACGCTCGATCGCATCGCGGCCTCCTTTTCGAAGCTTCCGCTTCATGACATACGGACCGATGACTGGCGGCACCCAAAAGCTCGGCACCATTTCCACCGTATAAATCACTCGCGTACCGCCTTCATCTGATTCACTCAATAACCAGGTCGCGACGCTATATTCGAAATCGGACGAGCCAGGCTCTACGGTAGCGCGGATTCGGTCAAGACCGTCGTTCTCCAATCGCTCTGTCCGGTCCATGGTCTGACAAAAAAACAGCACGCAGCCTTTAACACGTGTGAAAACCCGCGGTATACCGTCCGCTGACGGCTCCGCAAATCCGGCATCATCGTAGACACTGGATATTCGACCGAACCGTTCATAGTCGGTCAACACGTCGAACACCCCGAGTCGGGGTGCATCGAACTCAGTCACGGTCGTCATGATGTAACGACCATCCTCATCGTCGACAGTGATCTCTAACAACTCCGCTGCACTGACCGGCAATGACAGCAACGCCAGCGCCGCGATGATCAATCGCATATCAGAATAGGTCCTTCAACCGCTTCTTCAGTTCGTCTTCTTTGTCTTTCAAACGATCACGCAAACGCGCTTCTTCCTCGTCGATCTTTTTCTGTGCGGCCGCTTGTGCCAAACCAGCAAAGTCGGGCTTAACGGACGGTGCCGTCATCGGGCCGGTGATCTTTAGTGGAATCACGGCCTCAGTGTATTCATCTAACTCCGCTTCGCTAGCGCCCGTCAAAAACTCAGGACGTTCGAGCACACGCGCGTTCATTGCATAGTCGACACTACTGTCACCCAAATCTACCTGCCCTGCGCCAGTCAGTCGTAAGAACGGAAGCTCAGCGATAAAATCGTTGTTAGTGGCCACACCATTCTTGACGACAGCCGTTCCGGTCATCGCCGAAAACTCAGTCCGTGCCGGGCTCGGTGCGGCAGGCGCCGGCTCTTGCTTAAACAACGCACGCGCGCGGCGAATTTGATACCAGAGATCGGTGCCGGCCAACGCGCCATCGGTCAATGCGAAACGGACATCGCCATCCAGACTTTGGCGAATCTCGGACAACATGACACCACGGCCGCTCAATTTGAACGCGCCTTCGAATGTGCCTTCTATATTGTCTTTTTCCCAAAGAAGCTTCGCGAGTGTGCCGAGATTCAAGCCGCTGACTGTCTCATTCAGGGACAGTCTTGGCACTGCGGTTGTCGCATCGATTGTCACGTCGCCTGCATACTTGCCATCCAGAACCGTCGCAGTAATCGGATTCAGTCGTGCCTTATTGCCGGCGACCCGCAAGCCCAATTCAATGTTATCGAAGGGTAGGTCACCAAACACGACCTGCTTCATACGGAACTTGCCGCGCGCATCGAGCCCCTGAATCAGGTCAACCGGTAAGGCCGTTTCAGCGAGGTTGTCGCCGGCATCGTCAGCAACCGACTCATCGGCTGGTGGTAGATAGCCGTCAAGATTGATGTTGTCGCCAACCAGATCAAAACGAACCGCCGCCTTCGCGAAATCGACGATCGATAGCTCGCCCGACAGTGTCGTACTGTCAATCTGCAGACTATCCAATGCTAACTCGGCGCTGGTATCCGTCAATTTCAGCTGACCACTCATTGCGGCATTTGCCAACACATCCGGATCGGTCGTTTCGGGCGTTTCGACATCCAGAACGCCCATCAGGTCGCGCGGCGAGAATCCGTCAATGTTAAGCGGACCACTCAAGGACAGTGGTTCGATCGTGCCATCGAGTGTCATCGACATCGCGACATCCAGCATAGCCATTTTGGCATCCTCCAACGACATGCGGTTGGCGCCTGTATCGTAAGTCAGCAACGAAGACTCCAGACTCACCGACTGTATGGATTTGAGCGCGGGTGTCTTGACATCACCATCGAACACGACGTTGCGCAGGCTGATAGCACGATCACCATTGGCATTGGGCTCACTCAGCAACATCGTAAGGTCAAACCCGACTTCGCCGCTGGCTTCGTCGCTTTCGGATAAGAACTTGAAGCCGCCCTTCAATGGAATCGGCTTAGCCAAATCAACGGCGTCAACCTGCAACCCGAACTCACTAAGCAAATATCGGCTACCCCCTTGCTCATCGATGTACTCCACCGAGGCGTTGTCGATGAGTACACCTGCGATGGACAGATTCATATCGCCGGATGCCGATGAATCTTCTACGGCTGTGTCGGATTGCGTTTCGGTTTCTAGCAAATCCTGCCAGCTGGTTTTACCACTGCGCGCGACGGCCAAGCGTAACGCCATATCTTTAACGGTCACCATGCCAGCTTCAACGTTGCCGCCAAGCAAGGGCAAGATGCGCACCGAAGCGCTTGCACTGCCGACACGGACCATCGGTTCATCGCCGAAGCCTGGCGCCGAAGACATCGTGATACCGTCGGTTTGAATCGACAGCCATGGGAAATATCCGAGTGTTAGCTCACCGTCGAGCGTGACGGTACGCCCAGTTGCTTCGCTGAGTTTTGCTGAGATTTCATCGCGATAATCATTGGGATCAAACAGTACCGCGACGGCAATCACCGCGATAAGCACGAGAACGAGGACGCCGCCAGCCAGAGCCAGCAGCAATTTTATTAATTTAGCCATACCCGTTAGGGTATCAAACCTCGCAAAAAGTTCGATGAATCTTTGTTAATCGGTGCAGAGATGGATGCTGCCGTTGACTGAACTCAGATTGATCCGGCCATCGCCATCGCCGCGGTCGAAAACCAGCGTCTTACCTGGCCCGTAACGGCTGGTGCGTTGTGGTTTCGGCCCAAAACAGTTATCAATGCCGCCATTCAGTGTTGAAACGGCTACATCGCCGGCAAAATTGGAAGCGACATTGATATCGAGACCACCACTGACGGTTTCCGCCTCCAGATCAACGTTTGGCAAAAGCGCATCATTAACATCGATATGGCCTGAGATCACATTGAGATTCGCCGTGTGCAGCGCGCTGTCTGAAATATCCACACTACCGCTCACCGAAGACGCGTCGATCCGGCCTGCGACATCGCTAACTTCTACGCTGCCACTGGTTGAGGAGGCATCAGTTTTGCCCGGCGCACGCCCACCTTCAATATCCACATCGCCACTAGTGGTATTCGCCCAGATCGCATCAGATTTAGTCTCAACAGTAATATCACCACTGACCGACTGAAGCGCTAGTACGCCGTTAACGCCTTCGACTTCGACATCGGAGGACACGCCGTTCACTTTCAAATTGGCCGAATGCGGTACATAGACCATCAAGCGCGTGCCGTTGTCCCGCCATTTACTGCCATCGTAGATCACTTCAATCGTGATCCGGTCGCCACGCTCTTTCACTTCAAGACGCTTGGCTTGTGCACCTAATTTGGCGTAGACGCGACATTGTTTGGTGCGTTCGCCAGTCACTTCGATATCACCCACGGCGTTGATCACCTGAATATCTACTTTCTTGTCACAGGCAAACTTGCGCTCGATATCCCGGTCTCCGGCAAAACCTGAAGTGGCTGCCATCGCCATAACGGCGCCAATGGTTATTGTCTTATTCATGTCGTAGTCCTTACCTGCTCTACACCCAACGCACTTTCACGCACCATCGAGATGATCGCCATCTCCTGCCGGTATGCGAGCTGCAACAATTGCCGTAGCTGTACGTTATTAGGGTCTCTATCAATTTCTTCGTTAATGTCGCGAATCGACTCGCGCACAATCTTCAAGTTGCCCACAATCACTTCACGGGTGCCCGGCGGCATTTGAGCCAACTGCGCGTCCAACTGTTCGAGAGACCGTTCGTAGTCGCGCATGAAAGCCTGGTCGAATGGGATGTGTCGAACCAGTTGCGCGTTCAACGAAGGCACAGACGATTGTTCCACTGCCGCAACCGGCGGTTTATCGTCAACCGGCGGCAGCAGCAATAAGCCAATCAGCATTGAGGCAGCCAAACCACTTGCAGCAACACGCCACTGCCAGAACCCAGTTTTTTCCGTCTGAAGCTGCGATTCGATGCCCGGCCACAAATCCCGGCTGGGCTCGATGCTGCGTGGCAGCGCTGCCGCTGCTTTCAAAATGTCGTCGTTGTTATCCATCATTCCGTTCCAATTGGTCCGACAGCATTTGTCGGGCGCGGTGCAAGTGCGCTTTGCAGGTGCCTACAGCAATATCCATGCTGCGTGCCGCCTGCTCGTGGGTGTATCCATAAACGCCGACCAACACAAAGACGTGTCGCGCGCGTGCCGGCAATCCGGCAATGGCATTCTCTAAATCCGGTAGGTCTTGTCCTTCCGGTTGCGTTGTTGCGTCTGTCGGCGGCATTTCTTGAAGACCAATAAGCTCGCGTTTGCGCTTGCGCATATGGCTCAAGACCACGTTGACGGCAATGCGATGCAGCCAGCTGGAAAATGCCGCGTCGCCGCGAAAGCTCGATAGCTTGCCCCAAGCCTGAATAAACGCATCCTGTGTAGCATCTTCGGCTTCTGCCCGGTTCGCGGTCATGCGCAAGCACAAGGCATAAATCTGGCCGTTGTAAGCGCGATATAGCTGCTCATAAGCCGCATGATCACCATTGCACGCACGCGCCACGAAGTCTTCACTGCTCTCGACAGCAAAACTCTGATTGACGGCGGGCTGGCTCATGTTGAGCAGCATATCTGATCCCTATGAAAGATTTGTTGATTAGATGCACACATCGCGGCATTGGTTTAGTCGTCTGACAAGATTTTGGCAACGGGTTTCTGATATGATCGATCAAACCCGTTGGAACAATAACAATGACGCTCATACGCGAACCTTCGGCCGCATGATTTATCCTGAAGAACAGCTAGGCATGAGACTCATCTATCTAGGTGAGATGTCCGTGCCGGCGCGATCATTGCTCCGCGAACTCTCATCGCTATCCGATATCCAGCAAGTCATCGAACTCACGGACACCGACACATTGCTCCATCATTTGGCGGCACATCGTCCCGATGTGGTGCTCGTGGACGTCGGCATTACCGAACACTCGGTCAACCGATATCCGTTGGATGACATCCTGCCCATGATTCGAAACTGCCCGGTTGTGGCACTGACCAGCAACGAACGTGAGCAACGCGGCATCCGCGCGGTTTTGCAGGGTGCCTTGCGATACCTCTGTGTAGAACGCAGTGATGAAGGGCGTTTGCAGAGCGTGTTAACCCAGTGCCGCGACCAATATGCGTTCGTCGACACCCTCAGTGGCCGCAATGAAGTCTTCGCAACCATTGTCGACGGGCTTCATGATGGAGCCATCGTCGTCAATGCGGAAGGCCGAGTCATCAGCACCAACCCGGCCGCACGCCGACTGCTCGGTGTCGCCCGTGAAGGTCTTGAACATCCGGACTGGACCTGGACTTTCTGCCGCTATGACGCCGAGTCGGGCCAACCGCTGACCGATCACGAATCCCCACTCCGTCGCGTATGCCGCGGCGAACGGTTCAGTGATTTGAAGCTCCTGCATCGTAGCGAGCAGGCCGCCGACATGATTTTCAACGTCAACGGTCATGGACTTCGCAATCAGGCCGGTGAACATATTGGCGGCATTGTCAGCTTCCGGGATGTCACCGAACACTTTCATCGCGAACAACGTTTGGCGGAGAACTCGCTATTCGACAATTTGACCGGCATCGCCAACGAACGGCTATTTGATGACCAGCTTCATCAGGCCGTCGCGCGTGCCGAACGATCACAAAGAACGCTGGGCGTTATGTTGGTCGATCTTGACCGGTTTAAGGTCGTCAACGATTCGCTCGGCCACGATGTCGGCGATCAATTGTTGCAGGCAACCGCTCATCGACTGCAGAGTTTGCTGCGCAACGGTGATTTGCTGGCGCGTCGATCGGGTGACAAGTTCATCATTGCTATCGAAAACCTAACCGGACCGCGCGATGCGGCGGCCACTGCACAAAAAGTGATTCGCGGCTTATCCGAGCAGTTCGCTTGCGGCGGCAATGAGATTTATATCTCGCCGAGCGTTGGCATCGCGCTTTACCCGGAAGCTGGCGAAGACGCCAAATCGTTGCTCGCTGCTGCAGACCGTGCGATGTATCAGGCCAAACGTAACGGCGGCGCACGGCTACAGTTTTATTCAGCCGCGCAAGCGCCTTATGACGAGCACGTCGCCGAGCTGGAAATGGGTGTCAAACATGCCTTGCTGCGCCGCGAGTTAACCCTGCGATACCAACCGCGCGTCAACCTTTCGAACGGCCGCTTGATGGGGCTCGAAACTCTGCTTCGCTGGCAACACCCTAGATTCGGCCTATTGCCGCCGGCCCGCTTTTTATCATTGCTGGAATCCAGCGGCCTGATCCATTCCGTCGGTGAATGGATCATCAAAAGTGTCTGCGCGCAACTGCATGCTTGGCAACAGCGCTACGGCGTGCCGGACCTGACCGTATCGATCAATCTATCGCCGATGCAGCTGACTGGCGGTCGACTCATTAGCGTCGTTGAAAAAGCAATCAGTGATTATCAGTTGGATCCGGGTTGCATCGAATTTGAGCTCGGCGATGGCGCCGGCAGCCTGCAACGACCGCGCGAACTGGAAACCATCCAAGCGCTTCGAAAACTGGGTGTCGGCATCACGCTGGATCATTTTGGCACACATGACATCTCGTTTGCGGCGCTGGATAGCACCGTGATTAGTTCGTTCGTATTGCACCAGTCACTGATCCAGGACGTCACCGAAAACGAATCTCACCAACGTATTGTCCGGGCGGCTATCGCCATGGCCGAGGGCCTCGATATCGCGATCTCGGCAGAGGGTGTAGAAACCTCCGGCCAGTTGGATTTTCTGCGCAACTCTAATTGTGCCGTGGCGCAGGGCCATTTCATCAGCCAACCGATGGAAAGTCACAAGATCAACGCTTTGCTGCACACCGAATCACTCGGCGGCAAGTTGGTCGAAGCTACCCACGACGCTTAATACCGATGACTGAGCAACGACGAGAAATCCGGAGCTTCGTGCGCCGGCCGGGACGCATGACCCCGGCGCAAAAAGACGCGTTAAAACGGCTCGCCGATCGTTATGAACTCGCGTATGCACCTACAGAAGTCACGAACCGCGACATCTTTGAGCGCGAAGCACCGCTGCTCATCGAAATCGGCTTTGGTAACGGCGACAGTCTTGTCGAGTGGGCGAGCGAAAACCGGGACTGGAATGTCATTGGTGTTGAAGTGCATGAACCCGGTGTCGGGCATTGCCTGCTAATGGCAGAGAAAGCCGACCTTGAGCACTTCCGGATAATCAGCCACGACGCCATCGATGTACTCCGCCATCAGTTACCCGATCGCAGCATTGATCGGCTTAATGTTTACTTTCCAGATCCGTGGCCTAAGAAGCGCCACCATAAACGTCGCTTACTAGCACCGAAGTTTCTGGATTTAGCGATTGCTGCACTCAAGCCAGACGGTCATCTTCATATCGCGACGGACTGGGCAAACTATGCCGAGCACATTGACGAGCTTATGGCCGAAGATCAGCGCTTTGAGTGCATTGACAGAGTGGCACACGACGGCACGTCACCGCTGATGAGGCCTCAGACTAAATTCGAACGACGCGGCATGCGTCTGGGGCACGGCATTGTGGATTGGCGTTACGGTCTCGCTCGAAAACCCGCTTAGAAGAATAGTGCGATAACGCCGTCCACGACGTACTGGACCGCTAACGCGACCAATACAACGCCGAACAAACGACTGATCACATTGGCACCGGTTTCACCGAGCACACGCATGACCGGGCTCGTCAACAGCATCAGTATCAAACCGATCGCCAGCACGGCCATCGCCATCGCCATCAAACCGAGAAATGGAATCCAGCCACCATCCATCTCGACCAGTAACAGCATCAACGTCGCAAGCGCACCCGGCCCGGCCAACAGCGGAAAGGCCAGCGGGAATACGCTGATGTCTTCACGATAACGCGCCTCATCCTGTTCCCGTACGGTAGTCGAGCGCAAACCCGACTGACGCGCAAAAACCATATCAACCGCCATCAGAAACAACAAAATTCCACCGGCAATCTTGAACGCATCAACCGAAATGCCCAGCGTCTCTAATAACTTCTGCCCGGCCAGCGCGAAGACCCAGAAGATCAAGGCAGCCAGCCCGATCGACTTGAACGCCATCTTGCGTCGATAGTCGTTTTCCGCGCCACGCGTCATCGCACCGAAAATCGGCACCAACGTGATCGGTTCAATCACAACGAACAACACAACGAAATGTCTAACCAATTGTTCCAGCACGACTTTTCTCGACTAAGAATCTAGGGGATCTAGCTAAGGGCGTGAGTATATGGATGCGCCGCGCCAAAGCCAACACATCGCTTCAATTTTTTCTCGAAATTGGCGCCCCCTGAAAATGGGGCGTATAACTTTTAGGTGAAAGACAGAAACGAGGAGCACGAACATGGCTGTAATGTTTCCCACTGTCGGACGCTGGTATCAACGCCCGCGGAAGGAATCCTTCGAGGTCGTCGCAATTGACGAAGCGGAGGGCTTTATTGAAATCCAGTACTTTGACGGCAGCGTTGCCGAAATCGAATGGGAGCATTGGCCTCGGCTGATGATCCAACGCGTCGCCGAACCTGAAGACTGGAGTGGCGCTCTGGACGTTGCACCGGAAGATACCGTGCACGATCAAGATGGAGAGCTACCGCACGATTGGTCCGACCCGCTCGAGATTCTAGAGCGCCAGCACGACGACAAGATTGACCTTATCCCGGATTAGGCGATCGGCAGACTAGTGATCAGCAGCAGTCGCTGCAGGATTCGTATTGTCCGCGTTCCATGGTGCCACTTTCAAAAGCAACAACATGCCGGGTACGGCCAACGCCGTGCATAGCAAAAAGAACGACGTCCATCCCATCCGCTCAACCAGAAAACCGGTTGTCGCATTCGCTAGCGTTCTGGGCACCGAGATCAGCGCCGTGAACAACGCAAGTTGCGTAGCCGCGAATGCCGGGCTTGTCGATTGCGCGATGAACGCGACCAGCGCGGCCGAACCCAGACCAACCCCCAGGTATTCGAACGCCGTCGCCGCACCTAACATCCAGAGGTTGTGGCCGACTTCAGCAAGTAGGGCAAATCCGAGAATACTGACAATCTGTACGATGCCGAATAACCACAACGCCCGGTTGATTGGCAGCTTCACCATAATCAATCCGCCAACAATGCCGCCAACAATGGCGGCGATTAAAGAAGCAGTTTTAGCAACCACACCGATCTCTGTCGCCGTAAAACCCAGATCGATATAGAACGGCGTTTGCAGCGCCGTGGCCATGTTGTCGCCGAGCTTATAGAAAAACAAAAAGGCTAATACCAGCAATGCCTGATCAACACCCGTTCGCATCATGAATTCCCGGAACGGTTCGATGACGGCTTCGCGAAGGCTTTTAGGCGCAGCGGGATGACGGGGCGGCTCACCGATAAACAAGGTCAGCAAAATCCCGATCGCCATGAATGCGGCTACAACGATGAAGACGGTGTGCCAAGGCAAAAAGTCAGACAAGATCAATGCCAATGAACCGGGAACGAGGCCAGCGAGCCGATACGCCTGAACATGCACGGCGTTTCCGATACCCAACTCGAGATCCGGCAATAGCTCGCGGCGGTAGGCGTCAAGCACAATGTCCTGACTGGCACTGAAAAAAGCGACGGTTGATGCCAAAAGCGCCACGAGTGCGATCGAAAAATCGGGCTGGATGAACCCCATTATTGCCATCGACAGCATCAAGGCGATCTGGGTGATCAACATCCAGCCGCGACGACGCCCAAGAAAAGGTGGCGTAAAACGGTCCATCAGTGGCGACCAGATGAACTTCCATGTGTAAGGAAAACCGATCAGCGTGAACAAACCGATGGCGGTCAAACTGACGCCTTCGAACCGCAGCCAGGCGGGCACCAACTGAATGAGCAGATACAGTGGCAAGCCCGACGAAAACCCGGTGCACAAGCAAATCAACATCCGTCGATTCACCAATGCCTCGCGGAAAGTCAGCGTAGCCATATCAGCTAGTCTTTGGCAGGGAAATCGTAGTCAACCGTGACCGGTGCGTGATCCGAAAATCGTTCTTCCCGATAGATATCGGTAGCCAGCACTTTGCCGCGCAAGCCGGGTGTCGTCATGTGGTAGTCGATACGCCAACCGGTGTTGTTTGCCCAAGCTTGTCCACGGTTCGACCACCAACTGTATTCGTGCTCTTCTTGCGGTAGTTCACGAAAAGCATCCACATAGCCCGTGTCGTCGATAAGCGTATCTAACCAAGCACGCTCTTCTGGCAAGAACCCGGAATTTTTCTGGTTGCCGCGCCAGTTCCTAATATCGGCTTTGGTGTGCGCGATGTTGTAGTCGCCGCAAATCACATATTCGCGCCGTCGGCGTTTTAGATTTTTTACGTGCGCTAACAATTCATCGAGACTTTTCATTTTGAAAGCTTGTCGCTCATCGCCGGAGGTGCCGGACGGCAAATATAGACTCACAACCGCCAGCCCTTTCAACTGCACTTCCAGATATCGCCCTTCGCTGTCGAAATCGGCAACACCCATACCACGTACGACCTTCGTTGGCTTTTCTCGCGTAAAGATGGCGACACCGCTATAGCCCTTTTTCTCGGCATCTTCGTAATAACAGTGGTAGCCCTCCGGTTTAAAAATCGGGTCGGTCAGTTGCCATTCCTGCGCTTTGGTTTCCTGAATGCAAACGACATCAGCGTCCTGTTTCGCCATCCATTCAAAAAAGCCCTTGCGGGCCGCAGCGCGAATGCCATTCGCATTCAAAGAGATAATTCGGGTCATAAGTGCAGCTTTGGTTCGTGGTCAGGAAATTGCCGCGTTATCATAGCAACACCTGAGTCAGATCACCGAAGCGAACACCATGACATCACCGCAACAACAATTCGTCGACCTTGCCCTCGAGATGGGCGCCCTGAAATTTGGCGAGTTCACACTCAAGTCGGGACGCGTAAGCCCCTATTTCTTCAATGCCGGGATGCTCGCGACTGGTCGGGCTGCTGCGCTGCTCGGTCGCGCTTATGCCGCTGCCATTGCAGAGCACCATCCCGACGTCGACGTCGTTTTTGGCCCCGCGTACAAGGGCATTCCGCTGGCGGCGCTTACCGCGGCGGCCCTGGCTGAACATCACGACATCGATGTGCCCTACGCATTCGACCGGAAAGAGGCCAAAGACCATGGCGAAGGGGGCCTGATCGTTGGCGGGCCATTAGCCGGCAAGATAGTCATCGTCGATGACGTCATGACAGCCGGTACGGCCATTCGACACAGCATTGAAACTATCCGCGCGGCGAACGCCCAGGCCGTTGGCATTGTCATCTCACTGGACCGGCAGGAGCGCGGACTTGGGGATCTTTCAGCGGTTCAGGAGGTCGAACAAGATATGGCGATTCGCGTGAGCGCGATCGCGACTTTGGATGATCTTGTGACACATCTACAGTCAGAGGGTGCAGAAAACGGCTATCTTAAAGAGGTTCTGGCCTATCGGAACAAATACGGCACAAGCTAGACAATAATTTACTGTTAAATACGAAAAATCGTGCCAGAAACGTGATCCAGCTCTCTCAAACGGCGGCTACATTAGGTAAAATCATCAGTAATGACTAGGGAAAACACCTTTCTTGCGAGCTTTTTGCTTGCAATAGCTTTGTTTGGCGCGCACATAGCGCATGCCGAGCAGGTGTATCGCTGGGTGGACGAAAACGGCCAGGTACATTTTGGTGATTCCGTACCTGCCGAATATGCCGAGCAAGAAAAGCTCATCATGAATGAAGACGGTGTCACCATCGGACGGATCGCTGGACGTGCAACACCGGAAGAAATCGCAGCAATACGTGCCGCTGAGGAAGCCAAAGCGGCGAAAGAGCGCGCGCGGCGTGCCGATCGGGCGCTTCTCGCCACTTATCTATCCGTCGGCGAAATCGAGCGCCATCGGGATCGTCGTGTTGAATTGCTGGAATCACAAGCGAAAGTCTCACAGCTGTATTTGAACAATCTGCGTAAACGACTCATTTCGTTACTCGATGATGCATCAGGCTTCAAGCCATACACCGTTGATCCGGATGCACCGATGATTCGTCCTGTCTTGGCCGATGACATCAAAGACACAAAAGATCGCATACTAAAATATGAAGGTCGTATCGCAGACCATCGTCGCGAAGCCAAGTCCTTGCGTGACGAATTCCAGCTGGCCATTGATCGCTACACGCGGCTAACCACAGCCAGCAACAACTAGCCTGCCCGGTCAGTCCTTGCCCGAATGACCAAAACCGCCAGCACCGCGATCGGTCATGGCGAATTCATCGACGACTTCGAGTTCAACCTGTGCAACTGGCACGATCACCAACTGCGAGATTCTTTCGCCAGGCGAGATCGTGTAGCTATTTGAACCCCGATTCCACATCGATACGAATAGTTGGCCTTGATAATCCGAGTCGATGAGACCAGTCAGGTTGCCCAACACCATGCCGTGCTTGTGACCGAGTCCTGAACGGGGTAACAAGATCGCCGCATACGCGGGATCATCGACAAAAATCGCGAGCCCGGTCGGTATCAAATGCGTTTCGCCTGGCGCTACTGTTAACGGCTCATCGATACAGGCGCGAACGTCCATGCCCGCTGAACCATCAGTCGCATAGGCCGGCAGTGCAATTGTGTCACCGATACGCGGGTCGAGGATTTTGACTTGTAGCTTTTGCTTCATGTTCCAACCTTGGGTTTGTTCGCTGCGAAGCGTTCTGCGATGCATTTAATCAGACCGACCGCTAATGACGTTTTCGCCTCACGTGGAAACTCAAGCTCCCCGTTCGGCCAGTAAACCGTGACCGCGTTGTCATCCTGATCAAACGCCAGATTCTCGCCAACGCGATTGGCAACGATCATGTCCAGCGCTTTGTCCTGCATCTTGCCTAGCGCGTACTCGCGCACGTTATCCGTCTCAGCCGCGAAACCCACACAAAACGGCGCATCAGCGCGTTGCGCCACGCCCGCCAAGATATCCGGCGAGCGCGTAAGCGCCAATGACATCGCCTCACCGCTCTTTTTGATCTTCTGATCTGCTGGCGCAGATGGACGATAGTCAGAGACGGCCGCCGCAGAAATAAAGACGTCCGCATCTTGAACGGCGGCATTGACCGCGGCTTCCATTTCGAGCGCGGTCTCTACCGCCATTCGATGCACGCCGGTGGGGGCTTCCAGCGAAACCGGCCCGCTCACCAAAGTGACCTCTGCGCCTGCGCGATGCGCAGCGAGTGCCAGCGCATATCCCATCTTGCCGGAACTCCGGTTAGTCAGGTAACGCACAGGATCTACCGGCTCGCGGGTAGGCCCCGCGCTGATCACAACACGACGCCCGGCCAAGGGCCCGTCTGCAGGCCGAATAACGCGCTGTGCGATGTCGAGGGGTTCAAGCATGCGTCCGGCGCCCGTTTCACCGCAGGCTTGATCGCCCTCGCCCGGCCCCAGGATTCGGACTCCGCGCTCTCTGAGTATCGCGATATTCGCTTGCGTTGCTTCGCTCGCCCACATTTGCCGATTCATTGCTGGCGCAATGGACACCGGCGCCTCAGTTGCCAAGCAAACCGTCGCTAATAAATCGTTGCCTAAGCCACCGGCAAAACGCGCGATAAAGTCAGCGCTGGCCGGTGCGATGAGAATTTCATCAGCCCAGCGCGCGAGCTCGATATGGCCCATCGCAGCCTCAGCCTGCTCGTCGAACAAGTCCGTGCGAACCAGACGTCCGGATACCGCCTGAAAGGTCAGCGGCGTGACAAACTGCTGCGCGCCAGCGGTCATGACAACCTGAACCGTGGCGTCTTGATCGATCAAGCGCCGAACGAGATCGGGGCTCTTGTAAACAGCGATCCCACCGGTCACGCCTAAAAGTATTTTCATGGTGTCTTCCAATCGTTTGCCGAAGTTTACCAGCGCTAGCGCTCTGTCTCACCGGGAAAGGCGATGAATTGCCGTTAAACACGGCCAGTTCAAGAGACCGGCTTGCCCGAGAATCTGTTACGACATTGATTCATGAATCGCTGATTGCCATGACCGACAAACGCCACACTACGCCTTCAATGCTCACCACGGACACAACGCAGGCTTCCGATGCAACGCTGCTTGGGCTCGTCTTGCAACTACGCAGCAGCCGCAACCAGGCCGAACAGTTGGGCGCTCAGTTGCTCGAGCAGTTTGGCGGAATCCGGCCATTATTAAGAGTTAACACTCAAATCTTGGGTAATTGCCGCGGTATTGGCCCGAAACGACTCGCCATCCTTCGCGCCATTCAGGAGCTGGCACGACGCTATTATTTGGCCGAAGTCCCGACCGGCACCCAGATCAACAACCCTGCGGATACCGAGCGATATCTATCCGCGCGGTTGCGGGATTTGCCCCATGAGGTCTTTTGTTGCCTCTATCTGGACAATCGCCATCGGGTGCTGGGATTCGAGGAACTGTTTCGCGGCACAATCGATGGAACGTCCGTTTACCCGCGAGAAGTCGTCAAAGAAGCCCTTCGCTACAACGCTGCAGCCCTTATCGTTGCTCATAATCACCCGTCTGGCGTCGCAGAACCCAGCCAGGCCGACGAGCAAATCACGCGGCGTTTGCGCGCGGCGCTGGAGCTCGTCGACATCCGGTTACTCGACCATTTCGTGATCGGCCACACAGAAGCCGTGTCTCTGGCTGGCCGAGGCCTCATTTGATGCATGCGATGGCTTGATATCGGCCGATTGATCCGGTATAAAGTGCGGCTCTCTACGTCTGAACGGTACGCCTTCAGACCCGATTTGATTCGACGCGCTGGGTAGATACTTGGCCCGTCAGCCAGAATTTTCAGGAAACTGTCATGTCCAAAGTCTGTCAGGTAACCGGCAAAGGCCCGATGTCCGGCAATAACGTCTCGCACGCTCATAACAAGACGCGTCGCCGTTTTTTGCCCAATTTGCACTCGCATCGTTTTTGGCTCGAGTCTGAAAAGCGCTATGTGAAGCTTCGTGTCTCTGCAAAGGGAATGCGTATCATCGATAAACATGGCATCGAAAAAATCGTTAGCGACCTGCGTGAGCAGGGTCAGCGCGTTTAATTTAGGAAGCTGAATCATGCGTGACAAAATCCGCCTAGTGTCGTCAGCCGGAACCGGCCACTTCTACACCACACATAAGAACAAGCGTCTTCATCCCGAAAAGATGGAAACGAAAAAGTACGATCCCGTTGTTCGTAAACACGTGATCTACAAAGAAGCCAAAATCAAGTAAGAGACAGGCTTCTTCTTTCGGCGGTTAAACGCCGAAATGCAGACAAAAAAAGGCCGGCTGGTTTCTAACCCGCCGGCCTTTTCTGTTTTCGCAAACTGCGTCGAGCGTTAAGCGCGAATGGGCTGTGCGCTCATCGCATAACCGCGGATACGATCAGCAAATTGTTGCAACGCTCGAATGCCACTGGCTTCGGCTTCGTCACACCATTCGCGGAGTTGTTCCAACAAACGTTCATTGCTGATTGCGGTGCCACTCTTCCACAGTAACTGCAAACGATCGCGGAACTCATGCACGGTACGCAACGTAGTGCTGTTTTCCAGAATCGTATCTAACTTGGCGCGTGCTTTCGCATCCAGCAGTGCCGGTTGGCGGACCAGCACTTTGCGTGCCTTGCTGACCATTTCAGCGCCACGCGACTTCTCGAGTCGTAGTGTCGGCAGGGTCACTTCCTTCGTGTAATCACGCAACACATGCATGCGATTAACGATAATCGCACGTAGTTGTTCCAGCCCGAGCTCATTGGCTGGCACATCACGCGCAGGCTCTGGTGCGACCTTCTTCACTTTCGCCAGCCCCAGTTTGCTAAAGATCGTGATGTACATCCAACCGATATCGAACTCCCAGGGACGCATCGAGAACTTGGCCGATGTCGGGAATGCATGATGGTTGTTGTGCAGCTCTTCACCACCGACGATAAAACCCCAGGGCAAGATATTGCGTGCCGCATCGTCGCACTCAAAGTTCCGATAACCGGTGTGATGGCCGATACCGTTGATAATGCCTGCAGCAAACAGCGGCATGGAAACCAGCTGAACAGCGATCAGAATGATACCCGGCACGCCGAAGAAAAATAGGTTAGACAGCACTAGCAAAACGATGCCGCCGAACGGAAACTTCAAATACATATTGCGTTCGAGCCAATCGTCCGGTGTTCCGCGGCCATACTTCTCGAGCGTTTCCTGATTGTTCTTCTCATCGCGATAAAGCTCGGCGCCTTCCAACAGCACTTTCTTGAGGCCGTAAATCTGTGGACTATGCGGATCATTCTCAGTTTCACAAAAAGCATGATGCTTGCGATGAACAGCAACCCACTCACGCGTCAACATGCCCGAGGTGCACCAAATCCAAAAGCGAAAAAAGTGTCGTAGCACGGGATGCAGATCCAGCGAGCGATGCGCCTGGTCGCGGTGCAGATACAACGTGACCGCCATCATCGAGATTTGCAGCATGATGAGGCTTGCGATCACGTAACCCCAAGGGCCGAGGTCCAGCAAGCCGCCATAAAGATAAGTCATAAAAAATTCGATCACTGTACTTTCCTGTCCGGACCTTTGTGCCCGGCTGACTGTTTTATCGTTCCACTATAAAACGACACTATGTTTACATAGGATACCTGTTTCACATTTCAAAAGCGTCATCAGCACTATGCCGGAACTGCCTGAGGTCGAGACAACCCGCCGGGGGATCGAGCCCCATATCGTTGGGCAACAAATCTCGAAAATCGACATACATCAGTCAAGCCTGAGATGGCCAGTACCCGTCAAACAGGTGCAAAGCCTATGCGGCCAGAGCGTTCGCGGCGTGCGCCGGCGGGCGAAATACCTGCTCATCGACACCGACAAAGGGCATTTGATCATTCATTTGGGCATGTCGGGCAGCCTGCGCGTGGTGCCGGCTGCACTGCCCCGCAAGAAACATGACCATATCGACATCATTTTGGGCTCCGGGGATGCGCTACGCTTCCACGATCCCAGAAGATTCGGGTGTGTCTTGTTCAGCGAGGCACCAGAACAGCATAAATTAATGACCACGCTGGGCCCGGAGCCCCTGGACGGCGATTTTGACGGTGATTATCTGTGGCGTCAGGCCAGAAAACGCCGGGTAGCGATTAAATCGTTCATCATGGATGCAAAGATTGTCGTTGGCGTCGGCAATATCTACGCCAGTGAGGCGCTGTTCATGGCCGGAATTCATCCTTTGACGGCCGCCAGCAAGGTCTCGAAAACCAGAATGCGATCGCTCGCAAAAGCGATCATCAAGGTGCTCGGCAATGCCATTGCGTCCGGTGGCACCACGTTGCGCGACTATTATGGCAGTGACGGCAATCCGGGCTACTTCGCGCAACAATTATCGGTGTACGGTCGGACCGGCGAGCCATGCAAGCAGTGCCAAAAACCCGTCACACAACGCGTAATCGGGCAGCGCTCAACTTTTTATTGCACCGATTGCCAACGCTAGGTCGGCCTGCTGATCGCTAGTCGCCTGATTTCTCGGCTAGCGCGTCGCGAACAATCGGAGACACGAACTGACTGACGTCTCCGCCAAGCTTTGCAATCTCGCGAACCAACGATGACGAGATGTAGGAGTATTTATCTTGCGGCGTCAGAAATACGCTTTCGACTTCCGGCGTCAAATGGCGGTTCATGTTGGCCAGCTGAAACTCGTATTCAAAATCAGAAACCGCACGAAGCCCACGGACAATAACCCCCAAGCCATTCGCTTCGGCAAACTGGATCGTCAATCCGTGGTAGCCCTCAACGGTCACGTTATCTAGGTTGCGCAGGACATGACGCGCTAAATCGACGCGCTCTTCGAGCGTGAACATCGGCGTCTTGCCGGGGTTTGCCGCGATGGCGACAACGACCTTTGGAAACAGGCTAGCCGCGCGCTTGACGAGATCTTCGTGACCGTGGGTGATCGGATCAAAAGTCCCCGGATACATTGCATTCACTGATCTCATGCGTCCCCCTCGGTCGCTGAAAAACGATATAGGCCGAATTGTACACGGCCTGTGGACTTTTCTCGCACTCGCTCAAATCGATCCGATAACGTCGGGGCATCAAACTTCTTACCCGCCGCGGGCTGCTCCCAATAAACGAGCCCACCGGCTGTTAGCCAACCCGACTTTGTCGCCGATTCAATCATGTCTGCCGCATCACGGTCGGAAAACGGCGGATCGACCAACAGCAGATCGAATGGCTCGCCAGCGGGCGGCTTCGCAATCAATCGACGACTATCAGTGCAGACTACCTCAGCCTGCGCATTCAGCTTGGCGATGTTCTCGCTCAAGATCGTCGCCGCGGCACGATTGTTCTCAACCAGAACCGCGTGTTTGGCACCGCGTGAGAGCGCTTCGAAGCCCAGCGCACCGGTACCGGCAAACAGGTCAAGAACCCGCATGCCATGGATGTCGCCCTGCAACCAGTTAAACAACGTCTCTCTGACGCGATCCCCAGTCGGCCGAAGACCCGGCACAACAGCGACCGGCAGCCGTCGGCCTCGCCAATCGCCACCGATGATTCGGATACTGCCGTTTTTTGAGGACGATGCCATGCGCGCAGTGTACCGCTGGTTCTTCTCGAAATGACAGCACACTGGTAGCATGGCGCGCCTAATCTTTTTGCCCGGAAGCCCCAACCATGACCGACGCCAAACCCGGTTTCTTCAAGCGCATGCGAGCCCGCCTCAACAAAGGCGACTCATGGCTCACGCGCGACATTACGGAATTGATGCCTGGTGGCCGCATCGATGATGCCGTTCTCGAGGAGATCGAAACACGCTTGTTGCTAGCTGATGTTGGTGTTGAAACCACCGAAAAAGTCATGACAAAACTCAACAAATCGTTGGCGCGCAAAGAAAAACAGGATGTGGAAGCGCTGCAGACGGGTTTACGCGACACGTTAACGGACTTGTTGAAACCCAGCGAGCAGCCGCTGGTCGTCGGTTCGGGACGTCCTTGGGTCATTCTGATGGTCGGCGTCAACGGCGCCGGTAAAACGACCACAGCAGGCAAGTTAGCAAAGAAACTTAAGACCTCGGGCTACAGCGTCATGATGGCTGCCGCCGACACGTTCCGTGCAGCAGCTGTTGAACAACTTCAAACCTGGGGCGAACGAAATGACATCCCGGTAATTGCACAGACGAGCGGCGCAGACCCGGCTGCCGTTGTCTTCGACGCCATGAGCGCGGCCAAAGCGCGCGGCATCGACGTACTGATCGCCGACACCGCGGGCCGTCTGCAATCGCAACAGGGCTTGATGGACGAATTGGCCAAAGTGAAACGGGTCATTGCACGGCACGATGAAACGGCACCGCATGAGGTCATGTTGGTCATTGACGGTAGTCAGGGCCAAAACGCGATGCAGCAAGCCAAGGAATTCAACAAAACGCTGGGTTTGACCGGCATCACCGTGACGAAATTGGATGGCAGCGCAAAGGGCGGTATCCTGATTGCGATCGCCGACCAGCTGGCCATTCCGGTTCGCTTCGTCGGCATTGGCGAACAAATTGACGACATGCAGCCGTTCGAAGCAGCGGGCTTTGCGGAGGCGTTACTGGGCGACTAGACATGATTCGTTTCGACAATGTCACAAAACGCTATCCCGGTGGCCAAGAAGCCATCAGCAATCTGTCACTGCAGATTGACCGCGGCGAACTTGTGTTTGTGACCGGTCACTCGGGCGCCGGAAAGAGTACATTGCTGCGCCTGATCGGGTTGATCGAACAACCGACCCGTGGCCAATTGCTAGTCGAAAACAAAGGTACGCGCGGTATTAAGAAGCGCGGCATCCCGGCCTACCGTCGCCAGCTCGGCATGGTGTTTCAGGATCACAAACTACTTTTTGATCGCACCGTTTTTGACAACGTCGCGTTGCCTCTGATTATTGCTGGCCTTGGCCATCGCGAAGTCGGCAAGCGCGTGCGCGCCGCACTCGATCAAGTGGATTTGCTGCGCAAAGAAAAGCAACGACCGGAGACCTTGTCGTCGGGAGAGCAACAACGTGTCGGGATCGCCCGCGCCATCGTTGGTCGGCCAAAGATCGTCATTGCCGATGAGCCGACCGGCAACCTGGATCCGGAGTTGTCACACGGCATCATGCAACTGTTTGAGCGTTTTCGTGAGATCGGTGTGACACTGTTGATCGCGTCGCATGACCTCGGCCTGGTCGAGCAACTGGGGCATAGACGCATCGAACTTGCCGACGGCAAGCTAGCCTACGACAGTGCATCACTGACGCGCAGCGACACGTTGTTCTGATCGCGATGGGCAACTATTTCACACGCCACCTGCAGGTCCTGATTGCATCACTAGGCAAATTGCGCGAAGCACCAGTCGCCGCGTTTCTAACCATTTTGGTCATTGCAATCACATTAGCCCTGCCGAGCAGCCTGCATTTGATGATCAAGAACGCGCTGCAAGTCACCGGCGGCTGGGCTGGCGCCGTCGATTTCTCGCTTTATCTAAAACAAGATGTCGAGTTGGATGACGCCAGGCAACTCGCGACATTGCTGGAATCACGTGCCGATATCGATTCGGTCAGTTTCATTCCGTCATCCGAAGCGCTTGAAGCTTTCGCAGCGAACTCGGGCTTTGGCGATGCGCTCGCGCAACTTGACGATAATCCGCTGCCACACACGCTGATGATCAGACCGCTGGCGAACCTTGGTGTGGAAGCCAGTATGTTGTTGAAACAGGAAATGGCTGGCTTACCGGAAGCCGATATCGTGCAACTCGACACGGAATGGGTAGGACGCTTCCAATCCATGATCAAATTGACCCGGCGCGCGTTATGGCTGACCGCCGGTTTGCTCGGGTTGGCCCTATTGGTCGTCATCGGCAACACCATCCGCCTCGACATCCAAAACCGGCGCGCCGAAATTGAGATCATGCAATTGGTCGGAGCCAGCGATGGCTTCATTCGAAGACCGTTCTTGTATACAGGATTCTGGTATGGCCTTGGCGGCGGGCTACTTGCACTGATTCTCGTCGCTGTTGGGCTTTCACTGCTATCCGGCCCCGTTTCGGAGCTCGCTGGCCAATATGGCAGCCAATGGGCACTTTCCGGGCTGGCCCTCAAGGAGTCGGGAATCGTGGTCGCGACGGCCGTAGCCCTCGGTCTCGGTGGTTCATGGTTCGCAACAGCTCGCCATATGCGGCGATCCATGCCCAAATAGGTTAATTTCTCGTCAAAACTGACGATATTTCTCAATTTTTCAAGAAACTTAACGATCATTTAGCACTCTAAACCCCAGAGTGCTAAAATTGGCGTAAGGAATGTCTTCGTGAGCCGGTCTTATTAGCCAGACACGAATTTCTGAAAGGAAGAGAAATAATGACTACAGCAATTGCTTTGAAAAACCACGATCTCATGTTGACCGGTCCGGTCGGCAGCCTGGACGGTTACATTCAGGCGGTTAGTGCTGTGCCTGTGCTTAGCAAGGAAGACGAGCAAGCACTGGCACGCGATTTTCTGGATAACGAAAACCTGGATGCTGCCCGCGAACTTGTCATGGCGCACCTGCGCTTCGTTGTGCATATCGCCAAAGGCTACAGCGGCTATGGCTTACCCGTCGCCGATCTCGTGCAAGAAGGCAACGTCGGTTTGATGAAAGCCGTCAAACGCTTCAATCCCGATGTGGGCGTACGCCTCGTTTCATTCGCGGTGCATTGGATTCGTGCAGAAATTCACGAGTTCGTGCTGCGCAACTGGCGCGTCGTTAAAGTCGCCACCACGAAAGCGCAACGAAAGCTGTTCTTTAACTTGCGTAAAGCGAAGAAAAACCTCAGCTGGTTGTCCGCTGCAGAAACCGAAGCGGTCGCTAAAGACCTGGGTGTGTCGGTGCGCGAAGTGACCGAGATGGAAAAACGCCTATCGGCTCGCGATGCGACGTTTGACCTCGGACCTGCCGATGATGACGAGAAGACGTTTGCGCCAGCAGCGTTTCTCAAAACGGAAAATGCAGATCCGGCGGATTTGGTGGAGAGTGCAGATTGGCAACAAGATGCCAGTGAACGCTTAGGCGTGGCACTGCAGGATCTGGATGATCGTAGCCGCGATATTTTGCAGCAACGCTGGTTGTCTGAAAACAAATCAACGTTGCATGATCTTGCGGCACGCTATGACGTGTCCGCCGAACGTATTCGTCAAATCGAAAACGCAGCGATCAAGAAACTGAAAGTCGCACTCGCTGCTTAAATCTGCTTACCGGCCGCACGCTGCGCTGCTTGCAGCGTGTTGGCCATCAAGCAAGCAATTGTCATCGGCCCAACACCACCCGGCACAGGCGTAATGAAATCCGCCCTTGCTTTGGCGGCGTCGAAGTCGACATCGCCGGTCAGCCGGCTACGCCCATCGATATCACTAATCCGGTTAATACCAACGTCGATCACGATCGCACCGGGCTTGATCCAATCACCTTCAATTAACCCTGGACGACCCACCGCGGCCACCAGAATGTCGGCTGTTCGGCATAATTCAGGCAAGTCTTTGGTACGCGAATGAGCAATCGTGACCGTACAACTTTCGGCCAGTAACAATGCCGCCATGGGCTTACCGACGATATTCGAACGTCCGACGATCACGGCATTCAAACCGGACAAGTCGCGATCCGTGCCACGAATCATCTTGAGACAACCGAGCGGTGTGCACGGCACAAAGCCGGGAAGCCCAATAGACAAGCGACCCACGTTCTCAATATGAAATCCGTCAACATCTTTATGAACGGCAATACGGTCGATGATCGCTTGCTCGTTGATCTGTGGCGGCAATGGCAACTGCACCAGAATGCCATGCACAGCAGCATCAGCATTGAGCGTGTCAATTAACGCCTCCAGTGTTTCCTGAGTCGTCTCCGCCGGCAGCGTATGCGTGAAAGACAGGAAGCCGGCTTCTATTGCTTGCTTACCCTTGTTGCGAACGTAAACCTGACTCGCCGGATCATCACCGACGATGACAACCGCTAAGCCCGGCTGCACACCGGTTGTTTCGATGAGTGCCGCCGTATCCGTAGCGACCTTGGCGCGTAAATCGGCCGCTTGCTGTTTTCCATCAATTAGCGTCGCCATGGGCAGGCTCCCTCATGCATTGCAATGGCCGCGAGGATACGCAAATTGTGTCGTTTCGGCTAGACCGAATTTAGCGGATCGTCTGCCCGTTGACCGTGATGTAGCCGCCTTCACGCCGACCTTGCGGGTCGTGATGCGTCCAATGCACGACGCCACCTTTTTCGGTCCATTCAAACTGCCCGCGAATCAACACCTCACTGCCCTCACTAACCGGCGCGTAATCTGCCAGATCAATATTGTGTGCAATCAGCAATGATTGTCCGCCCTGACTCCGCACCAGGAAACGTTGATGTCTCGACCCCTTGTTGTCATCCGGCAGCAGTTTGTAAACGGTGCCTTCAAAAACCACCCAGGCGTTGTCCTGTGAGCGGCTCCAGTCTTCATCAGTTACGACGGCAGAATCGTTGCTCCCGAACAAGACGGTAAAAAGAGCCGCGACAATAGCCGAGATAACGGCCGCCCAACTCGCTTGTTTTGATTTTTTCATGAGCTTTCCAAAAAAAAAGGCGGTTGCCGAAACAACCGCCGGAGTGCATTAAGACACCCTATCAATCTGTCATTTAGCCAGTCAATGGCACAAGCGTTAACTCAACACGACGGTTAGCCTGCTTACCTGACGCGGAAGCATTGTCTGCGATCGGACGAAGCTCACCCTGACCAATTGTGATGATGCGCTCATTCATGATGCTCTGGTTTCTGAGATAAGCAGCAACAGATCCCGCACGACGCTCTGACAATGACTGGTTGTATTCAACCGACCCATCGCTGTCCGTGTGGCCCGCCACTTCAACAACGGTCTTCTCATACTTGTTGAGTACTTTGCCGACGCTGCCCAATACGTCAAAGAACGCAGGATTCAAATTAGAGCTATCGCTCGCAAAGGTAATGTTGCCAGGCATGTTTAACGTAATGTTGTCGCCAACACGCGTGACGCTGACGCCTGTGCTTTCGAGTTCGGCACGAAGATCCGCTTCCTGGTTGTCCATGTAGACACCAACGGCGCCACCGGCCAGTGCGCCGACGCCTGCGCCAATTAACGCACGCTGACGTCGTTCGACGGCGTCATCGCCGGAAATCAAACCCGCTACAACCCCTGCAGCTGCGCCGATCAGCGCACCTTTGGTCGCCTTGCTGGTTTTCTCTTCGCGCGTGTAAGGATCGAGCGTTGAGCAGGCTGTGCCCAATACGGCCAAGCCGGTTACCGCGGTGATTACTTTGATGTGTTTAAGGTTCATCTTAAGATGCTCCTGGTTTGCCCAAAAATAAGAAGTTGCATGATATCAAATCATGACTCAAGTTTAAGCGAACAACCTGAACAGAAACTTAACCAACCTCTCAAACAAGGGTGGTTAGTGCCTGTATTGCAGTTGCTTCTGGTACTATGCCGGTTCGAATTCATGGGGATGAACCAGTGGCAAGCGCAACACCTTTAGACGGCAAGAAATCCGCGGCAAACGCCGTCAATCCGCTCGACATGTACGATATTCGGGACATGCTGTCCGATGAAGAAGCGATGGTGCAGGACACCGTGGCGAGATTCGTCAATGACAAAGTCCTGCCGGATATTCGTGATCATTTTGACAATCACACATTTCCACGTGAGTTGATTGGCGAATTTGCGGCGCTGGGACTGCTGGGCAGCACGATCGACGGCTATGGTTGTGCCGGCATGAGCAACACGGCATACGGATTGATTTGCCAAGAGCTCGAACGGGGCGACAGCGGTATTCGCAGTTTCGTTTCGGTTCAGTCCAGTTTGGTCATGCATCCGATCCATGCCTACGGTTCCGATGAACAAAAAGACGAATGGCTGCCTAAGCTCGCCAGTGGCGAAGCGGTCGGTTGTTTTGGACTAACGGAATCGCACGGCGGATCCGATCCAGGCAACATGAAAACAGTCGCCAAGAAAGACGGCGATGACTGGGTCATCAATGGCTCCAAAATGTGGATCACCAACTCCCCCATCGCCGATGTCGCGGTGGTTTGGGCAATGACCGATCGCGGCATGCGTGGTTTTATCGTACCGACCAATACGCCCGGATTTTCTGTGCAGGAAATCCATAACAAGTTCTCGTTACGTGCATCACTGACCGGCGCCCTGTTTCTCGACAATGTGCGTTTACCGGCAGACGCAGTTTTGCCTAACGTTCAAGGTTTGCGCGGGCCACTGGGTTGTTTGACTAAGGCACGGTTCGGTATCACTTGGGGCTGTATTGGCGCGGCGCAAGCGTGTCTCGATGAAGTCATGAAGTACACCGAAGATCGTATCCTCTTTGATCGCCCGCTTAATCACACGCAAAGCATTCAGCTGCGCATGGCTGAAATGGCTCGCCAAATTACGATGGCACAGTTGCTGTCCTGGCGCTTGGGCCAACTCAATGACGGCGGCAAGATGCGACCGGAGCAAGTGTCGATTGCCAAATGGAATAACGCACGTATCGCGATTGATATTGCACGCGACGCGCGCGATATTCTGGGTGGTAGCGGCATCAGCGCCGAATACACACCGATCCGTCATATGCTGAATCTCGAAAGCGTCATCACTTATGAAGGTACCGAAACGGTACACCAATTAGTGGTGGGCAAAGCGCTCACCGGTGTTAACGCGTTCTGAACACGAACCCGGATAGCCGAGCCATCTGGCGCATCGCTGCGCCATTGATATTGACTAACATTTCCGTGCCCCTACTGGGCATGGTGGACACAGCAGTCCTTGGTCATCTTAATGGCCCAAGCTATCTGGCTGGTGTCGCCTTGGGTGGCGCCATTTTTAACATGCTGTTCATTGGCATGAACTTTCTGCGTATGGGAACGACCGGCATTGCTGCGCAAGCCTTTGGCCAGCAAAATGCGGTCGCGCTTCGCGAAACGCTTTGGCAAGCCATCATCGTTGCGCTGTGTCTGGCCAGCACCATGGTGTTGTTGCAAGTTCCTATCGGTGAACTTTCATGGCGACTGCTGGATGGGGGCATTGCCGCGGAGACGGAAGCCGCGCGCTATTTCTATATCCGGATCTGGAGCGCACCCGCAACACTGATCAATTTCGTGCTGATCGGCTGGTTCATTGGACTGCAAAAAACGCGCGTGCCGTTAGTGATGGTTGTTACCACCAACGCAGTCAATATCGTGCTGGATCTTTTGCTGGTTGTCGGCATTGGTATGAAAACGGACGGCGTCGCAATCGCTACGGTTTGCGGCGAGTATCTAGGCATGTTCGTCGGCCTCGCTTATGTCATCAAAACGCTGAGACTATGGCCTGGACGTGCGCGCCGGGAGCAACTTTTCAAAGCCGCTTCCTATCAGCGCTTCTTGGCCGTCAATGGCAACATCCTGATCCGCACGCTCGCTTTGGTCGGCACCATTGTGTTTGTCACGGCACAGGGCGCCACCTTCGGTGAAACCGTGCTTGCTGCCAATGCGATCTTGATGAATCTGCAATACCTGTTGTCGTACGGGTTAGACGGCTTGGCACATGCTGCCGAAGCGCTGGTCGGAAGCGCATGGGGCAAACGTCAAATCGACGCGCTGAAGAAAGCGGTAACTTTAACCATGCGCTGGTCACTGCTAGTCGCCGCCGGCTTTACCATCTTGTTCTTATTGTTTGGGCGTGCACTGATTGGCTTGCTGACTGACATCGAGGACGTCCAACAAACAGCCATCACCTATTTACCCTGGCTGATCGCATCGCCACTGATCAGCGTTTTCAGCTTTGTCATGGATGGCGTGTTTATTGGGCTGACCTGGTCAACCGACATGCGAAACATCATGTTAGCCAGCGCCCTGTTCGTGTTCGCGCCCGTCTGGTGGCTGACGCAAGCCTACGGCAACCACGGGTTGTGGTTTGCGTTCACAGTCTTCATGGCTTCGCGCGGCATCGGCATGATGCTGGCTTATCGTTACCGCCTGAAAAGCACAGCTACAGCAAATTGGCTGAAGAACGCTTAAGCGCCACCAACCCGAGAACAGCCCCCAACGCCTCAAACGCCAGAATGACCGCCATTGCCGTTGATGCGCTGCCGTCAAGCAACATACCGGCGCCTCTGGCCAATGCGACACCGCCCCAAACACAGATCATCGATATCAATCCGGCATTGATCATTCTTGGCCGCATCGCAGCCATGATCCAAAAAATGGCGATGCCGATCTCGAGTCCACCATAGAATGCCCGCATCTCGGTAACCGCCGCCGGCGAACCCAAGCCGTATTGAACGAGACCTGCCGCATCCATTGGCGCTAAGAATGACCACACGCCAAAGCCCAACGTGATCAGCCCAAAAATCCATAGAATAGCTTTAGCCATTTGCGTCTCCCAATGTCATGCCGCTGCCAATGCGCGGACACGATGTCGAATCCAAAAATATCCACCAATGCCACAGGCCAGGTTTGCGAGTGCGTAAGCACCAAAGATACCGGCGTAACCAAACAATCGCCCACCCAACCATGCCAGAGGTAGATAGATCACTGCCATTCGCATTGTCGAAATCACCACAGCCGGTAACGGATTACCGATGCCATTAAACGCCGCATTGGCTGTCATCACCATTCCGGCTGCACCATAGCTGATCGGGACGAGCCAAAGAAACTGGTTGGCGACTTCGGTGATACGGGCATCATCGCTAAACCACCCGGTCACGTAGCCCCCAAACACCCACAGCAAAACCGCTAACCCCAAACCGAAAATAGCGCAGAACATGGCACTGGTGTGAAGTGCTTCTAACATACGACCGATCTTTCGCGCCGACAAGTTTTGCCCAAGAATCGGACCAATGATCGCGGAAAGCGCGTAAAAGGCGATCAAGGACAACGACTCAATACGCGTAGCAACGCCAAATCCGGCGACCACATCGGCGCCGTAGATCGCCAGCATTGCCGTCACGACTGCGCTGCAAACCGGAATAATCATGTTGGTGCCGGCAGCGGGTAAGCCGACATGCAAGATGCTGCGCCATGAGCCAACAACGGTGGCCAACGAAGGCGGCGAAAAATCGATCATCCGCAATCGGAAACCAAGGACGGATAGCGTGACAATAAACATCAGTATGCGAGCGATCACTAACGCCAGTGCGGCACCCATGAGGTCGAGTTTGGGAAAAGGCCCTAATCCAAAAATGAGTAAGGGATCAATGATGCCGTTCACGATCGCCGCACCCACCATGATCAACATCGGTACACGAGTATCGCCTGTCGCGCGAATCGCACCCATCCCGACCATGGGCACGACATACAGACAGGCACTCATGAACCAAAGCGTCATGTAGCGTGATATCAGCGGCAGCATATCGGCTGGTGCGCCCAACAACGTAAACACCGGGTCAATCGTCAACCAACCGATGAATGACAAAGCGAGGGCAACCAGAAAAGCGAGCAACAATGCGTCAGTACATAAACGCCGTGTCTTTTGCGTATCGTCGGCGCCAACCGCACGCGCAATAACAGAAGACGTACCGGAACTCATGCCAATAGCGGCCGCTGTGACGATCATGACGACGGGAAAGGTAAAACTCATCGCGGCCAACTCACGACCGCCAATCTGACCGACGAAAAAGGTATCCACGGCATTGAATGCCATCATTGCGAAGATGCCGCCCAGCATCGGCAAAGCCATGGCTATCATGTGCCCGGGAATAGACCCCGAGGTAAGTTTGGGACGGTTATCGGTCATCGAATAAGCAGTCGCGACTACGCCGCTAGCATTCGATCAAGCATTCCACAGATATCGGATAATGAGAATGGTTTTGGCAAAACGGCATCAATGCCGAGTGCAAGGTACTGATCGAGACTAGTATCCACCAAAACGCCGGTAGAAAGAACAAGATAGGGTTTTGGCGTTTGCTTGGCCGCTTCCTGCAATAATTCGATGCCCGTTACCTTCGGCATCGATTGATCGCTAATAACAACGCGAATCTTGTCAGAATTTGATTGAATATGGTCAGCAGCAAGAACGGGGTCAGTGAATCCAATGATCGGACACTTGAGTTGCTCAAACATGGCCGTCGCGATGTCTACTAGTTGTCTGGAATCGTCAACAAAAACGATCGTTCCCTTAACGGCATCTTCGTAAGACTTCATGTCCATCGTTGCTATCCGCCACTTATGTTCGCGTTTTTATTCTTGGCTGTACAATAGCAATACGGTTTTACGGCGCACTAAAGTACAGTGCTAACACTATCATCAATATTAAGAGTGCGTTAGGAAATGTTAACTGCAAGTTTTCGTGATTTCGAAAAGATTAGTCTTTGCGTGGGTACCATTTTAGAAGCTTTCGTTTTTGAAGCGGCGAGAAAACCCGCCTATATCCTTCAAATAGACTTTGGTGACGAAATCGGCGTATTGAAGTCCAGCGCCCAGGTCACCGACCTCTACACCCCGGAATCACTCGTTGGCCAACAGGTCATTGCTGTCGTTAACTTTCCGGAGAAGCAGATCGGTCCAATCCAGTCCCAGTGCTTGGTCACAGGCTTTCATCGCGATGACGGCGCTGTCGTACTGGCAGTACCCCAGCAACCCATAGCGAATGGTGCGCGTCTTGCCTGAAACCACATTGGCGGCACGCTTGACAAAATGTCTCGTAGACAGACGACGATTCATTTCGTTGTTTGGCGCAGCGATTGTGTTGTTATGCGCCGCCGGACTCATACAGCTCAAGCTTGAAACCGATGAGTCCATTTTTTTCGCTGATGACAATCCTAACTACATTGCCGAACAAGCGCTTATGCGCACCTACGGCAAGACGGACAATGTCATGTTTGTGATTGCACCAAATAATGGCGATGTCTTTTCAGAACGCGCGATCACATTGCTGCTGGAGCTGACTGATGAAGGTTGGCGAATCCCATATGCAAAAAGGGTCGACTCACTGGCGAACTATCAGCATACCGTTGCCGCCAATGATGAACTTCGCGTCAACGATTTGATTCCGGCAACCGCAATCACCGATCCCGAACAACGTTCAAGTATTCGTGACACGGCGCTGGACGAACCTGAGCTGATTTACCGATGGGTATCCCCGTCGGGACATGTCGCCGCCGTCAATGTCATGCTGAATATGCCGGAAGAAGATCAGATTGCAGTACCTGAGATCGCCCAATATGCGCGCGAACTGACACAAAGCTATCGTGAAGCATACCCTGACATTGACATATACCTATTGGGGTCAGCCATCGGCGACCAAACGTTTGACGAGCTGTCGATCAATGACTTCTTTCGGTTCATCCCCATCGTCATCTCGATCGTTATTGTCTTGCTAACACTAACGCTTCGCTCCATTCACGCCACGCTGTCTGTACTCGTGATCGTCGCCAGTAGCATTCTTGCGACGCTCGGCATCGCCAGCGTCATCGGTTTCAAGCTCAACGCAGCGACGGTCGCCGTACCCAGCATCGTCATGACGCTAGCGGTCGCCGATGCCGTCCATATGATCAGTGTGTTTTTGGCCGAGTACCGGAGTGGTGCTGAAAAGAAAACTGCCGTTCGGATCGCACTGGCAACCAATCTGCAACCGATCTTGTTGACTACGATGACAACAGCCATCGGATTCCTGGGATTGAACTACAGCGAAGTCCCGCCGTTCCGGGACCTTGGTAATATGGTCGCGATCGGCGTCTTCGTCGCATTGTTTTGCACGCTCACCCTGCTACCCGCTTTGCTCGTGTTCTTGCCATTTCGGGCTGAGTCGCGCGGCAGCCGTGCCAGCATGGCGAAACTGGCTGATGGCTTACTCACCCATCGTCGAAAACTCTCCATCGTTGCAACGCTCATTGCACTGGTGTTGATCAGCTTTATTCCGCGCAACACATTGGAAGACGATTTCATCGAGTACTTCTCGACCGATTTGCCGCTACGGCAAGCAGCCGATTTCACAATCGAAAATCTGACGGGTCCATTCGTGATGAGCTTTTCTTTTGACAGCGGTCGCCCCTATGGCATTACCAACCCCGAATACCTGGGCAAGGTTGATGCATTCATGAACTGGGCGCGTTCGCAGCCAGAAGTCATCTATGTAGCTGGATTTCCCGAAACGCTAAAGCGGCTCAATGAAGATCTTCATGATGACGATCCGAAAATGCGGGTTTTGCCGATGCAGGCAGACCTAGCTGCGCAATATCTGTTGCTCTATGAAATGTCGTTGCCGTTCGGGCTAGACTTGAATAACCAGATCAGCTTCGATCAATCAGCGATGCGTATCGATGTGCGTATTGGTGGTGAACGAACTCGCGGAATCGTTGAACTTGCGGAGCGCGCCGATCAATGGCTACTCAGCAATGCGCCCGAGCTTCGAACACCGGGTGCCGGTCCGGACGTATCCTGGGCGAATATCGGGCAGCGCAACATCAATGCGATGCTCACAGGCTCACTGCTAGCACTGGGCTTGATCACCATCACGCTCATGCTGACGTTAAAATCGTTCAAATTCGGGCTAATGAGCCTGATACCGAATCTACTGCCCGCGGCCATTGCATTCGGTATTTGGGGACTGCTCGTAGGCAATATCAATCTAGCCGCAGCCGTCGTGTTTAGCATGACGATCGGACTCGTCGTCGACGACACTGTCTATTTGCTGACAAAGTATCTGCAGGCACGACGTGTACAACGACTACCGCCGTTAGAAGCAATGCACTATGCCATCCGCACCGTAGCCAGGGCGCTTATCGTCACGTCGATTACGTTAACCGCCGGATTTATGGTACTCGCGACATCTGATTTCAATCTGAATGTAACCTCGGGCGTCATGATCGCCATCGTCGTCTCCAGCGCCGTCATCTACGATCTGATCTTACTGCCCTCGTTAATTATCTGGCTCGATGAAACATTCGGCGCTCGCACAAGCCCGACGATTCAGGCAGAATAATCGACCTGTACTAACCCTGACCGTCTAAGGAGTAAACCACTGTGTTACATGGTTTGATTGAAAAAGTTTCCGGCAAAGCGATTGAAGATGTTGCAGCACATTGCGACGTTCCTTGTGCGATCTATGATCCTGCGCCCCTGCTAATCTCGGCACTCACCGTCGTACGCATGATCGACATCATGGAAGAACTGGAAGGCCATAAGCCTGAAAGCAACATCGCCTATCAAAACACAATGTCGCGCTGCGTTGCTCAGAAAGAAGAGCATGCCGAGTCGGTAAAACACGATGTTCGGATCATTTGGGGCGACTACCTGAAAGCGCCGCAGTTCGAGAAGTTTCCGAATGCACACGAGCTCGTCCACAACATCATGTTGACCGGCAGCAAATGCAAACAGGGCGTTAGCCGCGACGATGCCTTGCAGCTTGTCAGCCTTTGCAACGAATTTGCAGAACTATTCTGGGCGACCAAAGGCGTTGATACGAAGCGCGCGACTTGCCCTTACAAGCCCTCGCTGGAAACGGTTTACCCCGTACTCTAAGCCGGGTTTAAGCATTGATTCGCCTCTTCCGGGTGCGCGGCAGAAGTATGCTGCCCACTCTGGAAGAGGGCGATTTTATTCTGGTTCGCCGCGTTCGCCGGCACCAAGTCTCTTCTTTAGAACTAGGCACCATTGTCTGTCTTCAACACCCGCATTTCGGGTTTATGACCAAACGACTCTTGGCGCTCGACGACGATGGGACAGTCAGGGTTGGTAGTGACGGTCAAACCGGAAGTGATAGCAGCGCGCTTGGACCCGTCCCCATCCATTGCATCACCCATCGCTTGCTCTGGCGCATCCCACGCTAAAATTCGCCTTATGTTTAAGTCATAAAGCGCTCAAGCTGCTTCCCACGCTGCCGCTAACCCAGAACCCCTGTCGTTCCCGGAGTTCTTAGAACATGCAGTTTTGGCGATTCCTGCCTCCGGAGGCGATAACTGGCGAGCCGCTACAACATAGCCACAGCATCTTC
Source organism: Woeseiaceae bacterium (assembly GCA_045110335.1). Lineage (GTDB taxonomy): Bacteria > Pseudomonadota > Gammaproteobacteria > Steroidobacterales > Woeseiaceae > CALBPI01. The sequence goes on along the minus strand of JBGCGB010000018.1, from coordinate 38,744 downwards.
CTGGTGTTTTGTAGTCTTTGCATTGCGGTGCTCGCCGCATCTGTTTTACTACCTGTAATTCAACGCGCCAAACAACATGGCTCAGCCAAATATCGTCTTGGCTGGAAAGTTATTGGATCGCTCGGCATGGGAATCGGTATCTGGGGAATGCACTTCACCGGCATGCTGGCAATGGCACTGCCGATTGATGTCGGATACGACCCGCTCATTACAATGCTTTCCGCGTTGCCCGCCATCGCCGGATCAGCGCTAACCATTTTGCTTCTGCATGAGAGCCAGCCGACGTCGCTGAAACTGAATCTAGCTGCATTGGCGATGGCAAGCGGCATCGGTGCCATGCATTACATAGGCATGGAAGCGATTATTACCAGTGCACAAATGAGCTACGACATCCTGATGTTTGGTGTATCCATCGGCGTTGCTTTCTTACTGGCGCTTGCCGGGCTCTATGCAAAACTCAAACATAGCCAACAAGAAACCCCCCGTTTCAGTGCACTCAGCAGCAGCCTGGTGCTGGGCGCAGCGGTAACCGGCATGCACTATGCAGCGATGTCAGCAACACGATTCCATTTGGCGCCAGGCCAAGCCATCATGGCGATTGCCGATAACAACACCATACTGGCCGTCGAAATCGTAGTCGCGGTTAGTGTGATTATTGGGCTCATCTTGATCGGCGGTATTATCGATGAGCGCCAGCAACGCATGCATACGTTGTTGAGGGACAGTCAGGCTAAGTTCACGGCAATCGTCAACAGCATGCCGGACGGCGCTATCGTCATCTCGGTAGACGGGTGCATTGTCTCTATGAACAAGGCGGTAACCGACATCTTCGGTTGCCGTAGACGTGATTTTGTCGGATTGCCGGTGAGCAATCTACTCGGCGACGATGCTATAAATCTCGTCCATCACTTAGCCATAGAGAACGACACTAGTTGCTTCAGTATCATCCATGAATGCGACGCAGGTGGGAAGCGCATTGATGGCAGTGAGTTCCCAATAGAACTTATCATTACGCGTTTCGAAATGGATGATGAACAATTCCTCAGCCTATTGGTTAGAAATATTGAAATCCGGCGCGCCAAGGAGAGACAACTCCGTCAGGCACAAAAACTTGAGTCAATCGGGCACCTCGCCGCGGGAATTGCTCATGAAATCAATACGCCGACACAATACCTATCCGACAACCTGTACTTTGTCAGGGAATCTTGGGAGGGCTTAAGACCGGTCATCGCTCAGGTCGAGGCAATTGCCGAGGATGACAAGGACCCGTCCCGTGGCAAGACGTTGCCGGACTTGAAAACGGCACTCAATGATGCTGACTTTGAATTTTTGAGATGCGAGGTTCCGAGTGCACTTGATGAGTGTATTAGGGGCATCGAACAGATCAAGAATATCGTCACAGCCATGGTTGCCGTAACTGGTTCGACAGGCGAAGTTGCAGAAAAATGCGATGTAAATCAGGCGCTGCGTAATGTCATCACGCTAACTCGAGGCCAATGGAATGATGTCGCGGACATTCAATGGCAGCTTAATGATTCGATTGCTGAGGCGATGTTAATCGGTGGTCGTTTTGATCAAGCAATGATTCATCTGGTGAGTAACGCTATTCATGCGATTGAAGATGCGAACCTCAGTGCCAAAGGCATAATCACTATTGCAAGCGACCAGAAAAACGGATCTATCGTCATCAAGGTTCGCGACAACGGCTGTGGTATTGAGAACAACCTTCTCGGTAGCATTTTTGATCACTTCTATACGACTAAAGAGCCTGGCCGTGGCAGTGGACAAGGTTTGTCGACTGTCCACGCCATCATCTGTGAGGCTCACGGTGGGGAAATTGATGTGGACTCTGTGGTGGGCAGAGGCACGACAATCACCCTCACGCTACCGGCCAACCAAGCAGCTTCTTTGGAATTCGAGCGCCCACAAATGAGTGGTGCCGCATAGACAAGATTTGCCGACATAATTAACCTGCAGCGGGTTGATCAAGTCCGTACAATCAGCTCTTTCGACACAGTGGATTCAAGACATGGCGAGAGTAGCGGGTAAGATTGCGCTAATCACGGGTGCAGCCCAGGGCTTGGGCGAAGCAATGGCGCGGATGCTGGCGCGCGAGGGCGCCAAAGTTATCATTACGGACATCAACGCTGAAGGCGCAGCCAGCGTCGCGGCGGACATCAATGCCAGCCTTCCCGGTCAAGCCAGCGCCGTTTCGCATGACGTCACCAGCGAAGACGACTGGCAAGCGGTCGTCGCGCATGCAGAATCCATCGGTGGACTACATATTCTTGTCAACAACGCTGGCATTGGATCCATTGGCAATGTACTGGACGAAACACTGGAAAGCTGGCGTCGCGTGCATGCCGTTGACGTGGACTCCGTCTTTATCGGCTGCAAATACGCCATGCCCCTAATGGAAACGTCCGGTGGCGGCAGTATCATCAATATCTCATCGATTGCCGGCATCATCGCCGGACATAACTATGCCGCTTACAACTCTGCCAAAGCCGCGGTATGTCATCTCTCGAAATCGATTGCGCTGGATTGCGCCAGGCGCCGCAACAACATTCGTTGTAACTCCGTTCATCCGGTCTTTATCGACACACCTATTCTTGATGGCATGAACCGCAGCGGTGATCGCGAGAAGATGCTGAGCAAGCTTTCTGCACAAATCCCCCTAGGTCGTGTCGGCCATCCGGACGACATCGCTTACGGCGTGCTCTACCTGGCTTCTGACGAATCCGCTTTCATGACCGGCTCCGAGCTGCGTATTGATGGCGGCATCAGCGCGATGTAGCACCATGGAATCAATCGTTATTGTCGGCGCCGGGCATGCCGCTGGCCAGCTTGTAAGCTCACTCGTTATGGCCGGCTTTGACGGCAAAATTACGCTGATCGGTGATGAGCCCAGCGCGCCTTACCAACGCCCGCCACTGTCCAAAAAATATTTGTCAGGCGAGTTGCCCGAAGAACGTTTACTGCTAAAACCACTCGCATTCTATGCCGAACACAACGTGGACCTGCGACTCAACCAAAGAGCTTTGAGCGTTGACGTCAAGCAACAAACTGTCACGCTGGATACGGGCGCCAGGATCACCTGGGACAAACTGGTACTGGCGACCGGCAGTCGGGTCAGGAAACTGGATGTACCCGGCGCCGATGCACGCCGGGTGCACTATTTGCGAAACATTCGTGACGTCGATGGTATTCGACATGCAATGAAGCGTAGCAAACGTATTGCGATTGTCGGCGGTGGCTACATTGGGCTCGAAGTCGCCGCAATCGCGAAGCAAAATGATTTCGATGTAGCGTTGGTCGAACGCGAGCCGCGACTACTTCGTCGCGCCGTCTCGCCAGAGTTATCCGATTTCTATGCCCGAGTCCATGGCGATGCGGGCGTAAACGTGCACCTAGATACTGGTGTAGAAGCGTTCGAGCGGACCGAAGAATCGCTCAACTTACGCTTGTCCAATGGCTCAACTTTATCGGCTGATATGGCCATTGTCGGTGTCGGTGTCGTTCCGACAACACGTTTAGCCGAAGATCTGGAACTTGAGTGTGATAACGGCATTGTCGTCGATGAATTCTGCCAAACCAGCCATCCGTCGATACTGGCCATTGGTGATTGCACCAATCACCCGAACGGCATCCTTGGTAAACGCCTGAGACTTGAGTCTGTGCCGAACGCGCTGGCGCAGGCCAAATGTGCCGCGGCGACGTTGACGGGCAATCCATCCGCCTACAACGAAGTGCCATGGTTCTGGTCAGATCAATATGACCTAAAACTTCAGATCGTCGGGCTCAATCAGGGCTATGACCGAACGGTCATCAGAGGCTCAATGGCCGATAAACAGTTCGCCTGCTTTTATCTGCGCGGCGGGGCCTTGATTGCCGTAGACGCTGTGAACTCTCCAAGAGAATTCATGTTTTCGAAGCCAGCTGTTGCTGCCGGCGCCCGGATACCTGTCGACGTATTGGCTGACGCATCAGCGTCGTTAAAGGACGCCGCCAGTCTCTGGCCCGGCGTCTAGCGAGGCTTCAGCTTCCAACGGTTCGATTTCAACCGGGTCCAATGAAATGTACAGCATGGCAGTCTGATCGGTGATGCCGACAGACGCCGATGCCGCGCGAATCTGTTGATCCAGTTGTGCCGTTCCGCGTCGACCCAAAAATTCGCCGCTCAAACCAATAACATTGGCATAGCGCCCCACAGGACCGGCTGTCGATGTGAAATTCACATTACCCGCCCAACTCTCGCCGCGGGCAAATGGCACCAATAAAGCATCCAAAACCGGCCAAATGTTATCTTCTGAATAAACAACAAAAGATCCTTTCGCCGGCACGACGACATGCCACAATGATGATTCAATCACTTGACCTTGCAGCGGCCTGCCTTCCTCAGTCAGTGATCTCACTCGCGTCATGTAAACGATGTCACGCGTGCTGCCATCTGTCGACAACATGACTGTAACGGCGTTCTTCATGCCTGCTAGCTGCGGTTTTCCGGCATCCAGCGGCTTCGTCTCCGCCCAGGGATAGCCAGTACTTGACTGAACGACAGTCGCAGTGCCTTGTCCCGCAACTGGAAGTACTAACGCGTCAGATGGCGCGGCGACCGATGTCGGTGAATCCGCTAGCGGATTGTTCAGTAAGAGCAAGAGTGCAACCAGCGCACCAAGTACAGCACTGACTAGCAACGCAATGACATACTTCATGATGATGCTCCCGAGTCTTCCGAATCAACATCGTCTTCGTCTTCATCGTCGGGCGTTCGGAGTCGAGTCTCGAACCGCCAGATATTGTCTTCGTCGATGTAAGCTTTCCATTCACCGACGAGGCCTGCGAACTCGCGATCAACAACAATGATGTCGCCGAGCTCTACCGTGTCGACGCTGGCGCCATCCAAACCCATCATCCCGCGAGCAGGCAAATAGAGTACCCACTCAACCTGTTCTTCGCTGGCAATACCGCGAACGCGGCTGGCAATACCAATCACCTCGGCACGCTCATTTCGCAGTCGATAGACTGCCGCGAGGCCCGCAAACGGCGCCAACTCAGGATACCAATCAGCCGTTCCCGGTATCGTTTCCGCCAACGAGGCGGTACCCGGCGCTTGCATCAAAATATCGTCATCAAGGTGGATTTCAAAGCGCTCGAGACGCCCGCCATTTGTCATCACCTCGGTGATGCCCCGCACCCGCTCCTGTTGCAGGAATGGCGCAGTGTAAGCCAGCGCCAGAGAGCCGACGAGGCCAAGAAGAAAGCCAACAATGATCGTAAATCGCACGGTAAAACGCACCTAAAGAAAACGAGCCGCCAGTTTAGGCCGTAATCAACTCAGGCAGCATTCGATTATGGTAAATCTGTGACGCAGTTAGCAAATTGGCCGCAATAAATGTGACCAAGAACGTCACTCGGGGCGGAAATAAGACGCGAGATAGTCGTCGAAACGCTCTTCGTTTGCGGCCTCGATCGCCTGTTGTTTCTTCACCGATTCTCTCGTTTCTCGTGATAATGCCCGTGATAGCTCGGTGGCCATCGGTTTACGGGCATCGAAGTAGGCAGCGTGTTCGCGCGACTGCTGCATCACGTAGGCATGGAAAGACAAGCGGCTATCACGCATCTCGCGCAGCACGCGCGCGGACGGGCTCGCGTCATTATCAGCAATAATCGGTGCTACCGCCGCAACCGCATCTGTGTAATGCGTCTCCCCGCAATCCAGCCATTCGGCCACTGACGTGACGCCAGCGTGTATCTCTTCCAGCCAGGTCTGCAACGGCACGTTTTCGCCATGACGACGCAATTCCAAAGCCGGCGCGCGTCCACTGTGCGCTACCAAAGCATGATTGGCAGCGTGCTCTGCAAGTTCGGCATCATCAATCGGCGGGCTGTCCGTTAGCAGGCAATACACTAACAGTGCTTGCATATAGTGCATTTGCTCAATCGTGATACCGATAGGATCAAACGGGTTGATATCCAATGAGCGAATCTCCACATAACGCACGCCACCGCGCTGCAAGGCCAAGGTAGGCCGCTCGCCGCTATTGGCGACCTGTTTCGGTCGAATCGTGTTGTAGTACTCGTTTTCGATTTGCAGGATATTGGCATTGAGTTGTCGCCATTGATCTCCGTCTTTGATGCCAATGTCCTGATACGGCGGATGCGGCTTCATGATTGCTTGGGTTAGGTCGTCAATGTACTGCTGAAGACCATTCAATGAAATTCGCAGTGATGACTGGGCATTGCTGTTGTAACCCAGGTCACTCATTCGTAACGAAGTCGCGAAAGGTTCGAATAGCGTTTCGTCATCAAACTCCGCCAACGCACTCTTGCGATCACCTAGAAAGCTCTTGCACATGACGGGAGATGCACCGAACAAATAGAGAGCAATCCAACCAACACGGCGAAAATTCCGAGCGAGATCCAAGTACGATGCATTGCGGAAATCGGCGGTATCACCCTTATCCTCACGCACCGATTGATAGGTTTTCCAGAATTTGTCCGGTAACGAAAAGTTATAATGAATGCCGGCAATTGCTTGCATCGCGCGTCCATAGCGATGGCTGAGCCCACGCCGGTAAATCGTTTTCATCTTGGCGACATTGCTGGTGCCGTAACGTGCTAGCGGAATCGAGCGATCATCGCCGATCAAGCAAGGCATGCTCGCATTCCAAAGCAACTCATCGTTCAGCTCGGCCATCGTGAACTGGTGGATATCATGCAGACACTGCAGCGTCTGGGCAGGCGCATCGTAAGCTGGCGTCACAAATTCGAGGAGTGCTTCCGAAAAATCTGTCGTGATAAAGCGATTAGTTAGCGCAGAACCGAGACCCGCGGGGTGCGGGGTCATCGCCAGGTAGCCGTCGCCGGCGACGCGAAGAGATTCTTTTTCGAGCCCGGTTAACGCACCGCAGGCAGCATCACAACCCTCGGCTTGCAGGGCACTCAATCTCTGTTCAAACACTGCTGTCATTGACTATCGCTTAGCATGCAAACCGCAATGGTAGCCCTGATATGACACTGCCGCCACTGCCGAGCCGCTCCGGCACAACCAAGAATTCACGCTGGTGTGCCAACCACGTCACAATCAAGACTGGCCGATACCGGTATGCTTATGTCATTAATCAACAGGAGATGACTGGCATGGCTGGGTTTGGAAAGCGTCGCGTTCGCGATAAAGCAACGGGTCCGACAACATTGATCGCAGAGGGCTGTACGTTAAACGGCAGTTTGTCCGGCGACAATGATTTTCTGCTTAGTGGCACGGTCATCGGCGATAGCGACCTCAGCGGTATCGTCACCATTACACCAGGTGGCCACTGGGAAGGCACTTTAAAGGCCAGTCACGTGATCATCTCTGGCAGCGTTGACGGTGATGTTATTGCCACTGGTAAACTCGAAATAGCGGCCACGGCACGCATCAAGGGCACCGTGACAGGCGATATGATTGCTGTTGCGGAAGGCGCGGTAATCGACGGCGAAATGAAAATCACCGGTATGCATCGGGCAGAATCTGCTTTTGTTGAAAAGCGCGACAGCGAACTTGCCCTTCAGGAACGCAAAAAAGCAAGCTAAACATCGACTTCCGACTGGCACGGGGGAATGGAACGCCGTTCTTTTCACACGCTAAAAACCGTTTTTCCCAACGCTAGCCGCATTATTCTGCTGGACGATACCAAGCGCATTCGTCAAACTCATGCTCTGTAGCAATTTACGCTAACAATAATAATAAGCATGACTAAGGTGAATGATCATGCAGGCTTTTCATATCTGCACTTTTAAGACAGGCGGCATCATCTAATGCGGTGGTTACCGCAGGCACTTGCACCAAGATTGTTCTTTGGCGCGATGTCACTAACCATGACTATGGTTTGTCTAGCTGTATTCGTACTCTACGCCAATACAGACAACATCATCGACCGCTTCTTGAATGACAGCATTGAGCTCCGGCGCCAAAGCCTCACGCAGGATTTCGAAACGCGCGTACGGCAAGCGACGTCATCTCTGGAACGGGAAATAGACGGCCTGGTCCGCGACGCAAGGATGGATGACTTGCGAATCTCTATCGAAGAATCCATTCGGGATCTGGATTTTCTGGCGGGCGCCACCGTGCTCGATAATCGAGGCAATACCGTGTTTTCCACGGGTGCCACGATCCCCGGTATCAGGGCCGATAGCACAACGACCTGGTTCTCTGACATCCTCGTTAGTCGTCGCAACATTACGCTGAACGGCGAAACTTTCGGAGAACTCCGGCTCGGATTTTCTCTCGCCATCATCAAGCAACAGCTCGCTACATTTTCTGCAGGCCAACAAGCCGCTCGCCAACAGTGGCAAACCCGGGCCATCTTGTGGACCGTCGGCATCTCACTGATCGTCGCCTTGATTTGCGGTTATTTCAGTTGGCGATCAGCAAAACGAGTCGTCAAACCGATCGCCGCCATTCGGCATCAAGCACATCGACTTCAGTCCGGAGACTACGGGCAAACGCTGGAAATAGACCGTGACGACGAGCTCGGCGCATTAGCGAGCTCATTCAACGAGATGCGTAACCAGTTACGCCAAACCACAATTTCGCGCGATTACGTCGATAACGTTTTAGCGAGCATGAATGACGCCATCATCGTGACTTCCGAAGACGGTTCGATCACACATTGCAATGAAGCAACGATTCGCCTGACAGGATTCACCGAGACCGCTTTGTTGGGCATGACCATCGGCGATCTGATTGATGAAGAAGAGCGTACCGAGTTCAACAAGCTCGAACCCGGCATGCAACCGCGGGATGCCATGCTGCGCACAAGCAACAACACGGTTGTGCCAGTCGCATGGACGATGTCAGCGATACGCACAGATGATCCGATGCTAGCGGGACGCATTTATTCGGCACAAAACGTCAGCGAACGAAAACGCTCCGAAGAACGGATTCGTTATTTGGCGCGTATGGACCCATTAACCAAGATTCCGAATCGCATGCAATTTCAACACCTGCTACAGCGTGCGATTGCGAAAGCCCGGCGTAACGGCACGATGCTAGCGCTGTTCTATCTCGACATTGACCAGTTTAAGGATATCAACGATACCTTCGGGCATTTGGCAGGCGACACCACTCTGGAAACCATGGCGGCCTGCATGATCAAAGGCCTGCCGGAAACCGCAATCGTTGGCCGACTTGCCGGCGATGAATTCGCCGCATTCTTGGATAACTTGCCTACTGTCGAGAAAATGCAGGACAGCCTACGCGAAGCCGGGCGCTCATTGTTGGCCGACATCGCGGAGCCATTCAATGTACAAACCAATGAAGTGTATATGACGGCGAGTCTTGGCATTGCGCTCTATCCAGACGATGCCGATAACGTCATTGATCTAATTCGAAATGCCGATGCCGCGTTGTATGCGGCAAAGAAAGCAGGCGGAAACCGACTAAGTTTTTACGACAGCGCCATGAACGATGCTGCCGTCGAGCGGCTCATGCTGAAGAGCCGACTCCGACGCAGCTTCGAGCGCGATGAACTGCTCTTAAACTATCAGCCAAAATATGAGTTATCGACAGGTCGTATTGTTGGTGCTGAAGCGTTGGTACGCTGGGAGATGCCGGATCATGGCTTGATCCAGCCTAACGACTTTATCCCGCTCGCCGAGCAGACGAACCTGATCATCGAAATCGGGCAATGGGTTATCGAACGCGTTTGTCATGACATTTCCGATTGGCATAAACATGTCGGAGATCCCGGCCGGATCGCCATCAACTTGTCGCTCAAACAATTGAGACAACGAAACTTTTTCAACCAGATCAATCGCACTTTCCAGAAGTACAATATTTCACCCTCTGATATCGAGTTCGAAATTACCGAAACAACGTTAATGGAAGATATGGCGAGAACAGTTGCCATTCTGGATCAGTTGCGAGCGTTTGGCCTTCAACTCGCGATCGATGATTTTGGAACGGGCTATTCATCACTCAGCGCTTTGCAGAAATTCCCGATCAAGACGTTAAAGATCGATCGCTCATTTGTCACCAATGCGGCCACCGACGAAAATGATGCGGCCATCGTTTCTGCGATTGTCGAGATGAGCCGAAGCCTTCAGTTAGAAGTTGTCGCCGAGGGTATCGAAGATGCCGCGCAACTAGAGTTACTCCGGAAGCTGCGTTGTGACTTCGGCCAGGGCATGTTGTTCGGCGAACCTATGACGGCAGAAGCCTTCTCGGAGCGATTGGTTTCCCAGCAAGATGGCACCGATCAGCTCCGGGCATTATTCGGCTAAAACCGCATATGTGTTAAAAAGCGTAAAGAAGGCGCGAATCAAGCGCTTAGCATTAGAAATCGACGCTTGATCCTTATACACTTAACTGATGAAATTCGACTCATTGGTCTTTTGCGGCTGGTGAGGCAATCACCCGATATCGGAGTCCAGATTATGAAAAAGCTCACCGCAGTTCTCAGTGCATCCGTACTTGCTGTTTCATGGGGCAGCGCATTTGCTGCTTGCGAATACCCAAGCAAGGTAGACATCCCGAATGGCGCCGAAGCTTCCAAAGATGAAATGGTTGCTGGCTCCAAGGCCATCAAAGGTTACATGGAAACCATGAACACCTATCTGGATTGCATCGCTGAAGAATCTAAATCGGCGGCTGCCGAAGGCGAATCGGCAGAAGTCACTAAAGAGCGTGAACTCCTGCTAGCCAAACGCCACAATGCGGCAGTTGACGAGATGGAAGGTTTGGCGGCCGAGTTTAATGTCCAAGTCCGCGCTTACAAAGCGAAAGGCGAATAAGAAACCGTATCGGCAACCTGTGCGGTTACAGGTTGTCGATTTCTTTTTTCAAACTATAACCGCCATCGGTCACAATCCGTTCAAGCACTTGCACACGATGCTCCAATCGTCCAATGATCTCGCGGACTTCCGGATCCGTCTCGCCACCTGAAGACCCCATAGGCTGCTGAGCCTTAAGATCCAAATAGTGCTTGATGACACCTGTCGCGCATCCAATCAATACAACAAGCACAATCATGCTGAACGGGGCTGGCAATGAGATCATTCGTTTTCCTTTTTATTGAGTAATACGACCTGCGGACAGATCGAATTCTAGAGTTCGCGGATCTTACGATCCAAATCAAATCGGGGCGACGTCACAACACGCTCCATACGCGCAAGCCGGGCATCTAATCTTAGCAAGCTACGCTTGACGTCCGTAACTGTCGTGGCCGGCGCAGAACGCAAATGATTGCGAAATTCTTTGCGACGCGGCTCCTGCTGAACGACCGGATCCAGATCAGACATCGGCACCAGCAACGTAATGCCAATATAGAGAAGAATCACGGGCGGCGCTGCTACAAGCAAGGCGATCACCGCAAGAATCCTGGTGACGGTCAAATCAAAACCAAAGTAATCAGCCAGTCCGGCGCAAACGCCTGCGATTTTCTTGCTTTCCCGATTCCGGTAAAAGCGCCGGTAATTGTTCTTTTTCATGCTTAGTAGCTCCTCCGGTTACGCCAGAAATCACGTTCTTGCTCGGGGTCTAAAGAAGCTAACGGCTTGTCGCTTAACAATGCGGCCGCCAGACCATATCCGACCAGCGTTATCAGGCTCATGAAAATCAACCCCAACACCATCACAATGCGAACGACATTCACATCGATATTGGTTCGGTCCGCGAGTCCGGCAGCAACGCCAAACAACCATCCATTCTCGCGATCGAGATACAGCCCGCTCAAGTAGCGACGGTAATCACGATTCATGTTTGTTTCTCCAGTTAGGTGATTCAAGATCCAGGATTTCCTCGAGTACATAAACGCGATTTTCCAGTTTCTGGGCGATCTCCCAAACTTCCTCAATCAACGTTTCATCTGAGCTCGTTAGCTCTCTCGACTTTTTCCACCTCGTCACGAAATGGAGAATGATCGCCAGCGGTGCAACGATGGTCAGAAACAGGACACCCAGTACTAAAACAGTGTCACTCATCAATGCTCCTTATGCTTGTTCGCTGTTACGTGCAGCAACACGCGCTTTCAATCGATCGAAATCTTCGCGGATACTGTCTTCTGCTTCGAGACTCGCAAATTGGTTATCGAGATCTTTCGGCATACCTAGGTCATAAGCCTCTACGCGACTTTCAACGTCTTCCATGCGGCGTTGATATTGCTCGAAACGAACCAGCGCATCATCAACCTTGTAGCCATGCGTTAGGTTGCGCGCTTTCAATCGCTTCTGCGCCGTCTCATGGCGTGACAACAGTGATTGTTGTCGCAATTTGGCATCTTTCAGTTTGGCTTCCAGTCGCGCGATATCCTCGTTCAACTTACCCAAGCCAGTTTCGACCGCCTGATATTCTTCGCGAATCGATTGCGCCGCCTGATCCGCATTGTTCTTTTCAATCAACGCGGCCTTGGCCAAATCTTCGCGGTCTTTCGACAACGCGAGCTCGGCTTTCGCTTCCCAATCGACAACGTCCGATTCCAGCGCTTCCAGTTTACGATTTAGTAGCTTCTTGTCGGCGATGGAACGAGCGGCAGCCGATCGCACCTCCACCAACGTGTCTTCCATTTCCTGAATCATCAGGCGAACAATTTTTTCAGGGTCTTCCGCCTTGTCCAAAATCGCGTTGATGTTGGAGTTAACGATGTCACTGAAACGAGAAAAAATACCCATAAGTCTTGCCTCAAACAAAATTCAATCTTCATTCAGGTATTAGCAGGAACTGTGCCAAGTCTCGAAAATCTCCTAAGCTATTGTTTTTGATAGTTTTATTGAATAGTTAAGCTGATATCTAGACTACCTTAAATAGCTATTTTTACTAATAATTACGTTTATTAACTAATTATTGGTATATTTGACTAATGCGGAATATTCAGATCATTGGCGAGGCACCGAGTTTTCTCGCGACGCTTGAGCACGTCTCACGCGCGGCACCGGTTTCGAGACCTGTGCTGGTCATTGGTGAGCGAGGCACCGGTAAAGAACTGATCGCATCGAGACTGCATTTCCTATCAGAACGCTGGGAGCAACCGTTGGTGAAGGTCAATTGCGCCGCACTGACGGAGAGCATCCTCGAGTCTGAGCTTTTCGGCCATGAGGCGGGCGCATTTACCGGCGCGACACGCCAGCATTTAGGGCACTTCGAGCGCGCTGATGGCGGCACGCTGATTCTTGATGAACTCGGCACGGTCTCCATGCGCGTTCAGGAAAAAATCCTTCGCGCGATCGAGTATGGCGAACTGGAGCGCGTGGGTGGCAGTACGACAATCACCGTCGACGTCCGGGTCGTCGCAGCCACCAATGAAGACTTGCAGACGCGGGTGAAGCGCGGCACCTTTCGCGCAGATTTGCTGGACCGACTAGCCTTTGATGTCATCACTGTACCGCCATTGCGGGAAAGACACGAAGACATCCTGCCATTGGCACACAGCTTCGCGGTGAATATGTGCGCAGAACTAAAACGGGAACATTTTGCCGGGTTCACGGCGCGGGCATCATCGACGTTGTTAAAACACGATTGGCCGGGCAACGTGCGCGAGCTCAAGAACGCGGTCGAGCGCTCTGTCTATCGAAGCGTAGACATCGATGAGCCGGTCGACCGGATTGTATTTGATGCATTCGACTCACCGTTCCGACTCCGCACCGAAGAGCCACCGGTTGCTCCGGCCGCGATCACAACATCTCGCACGACGGAATCGCGTCTTTCATTGCCTTGCAACCTAAACCTGGAACGCCAAAAATTTGAACGGCGCTATCTGGAGCAGGCACTCGAACGGGCAAACCATAACCAAAAAATTGCCGCCGGTCTGCTCGCCCTGAGTTATCACCAGTTCCGGGCACGACTGAAGAAACTGGACGTCTCAGCAAAGCCGGACAACGCGACCAAGCGAGATGCCAAGCGGCGCCAGCCAAGCACCCGGAAACGCGCGCCAATGAATTCAGCGGAGTAGGCGGCTTCGCGCTGTCGACCAACGTCGGTCATCCGTGGCAAGAATGGCCCATCCATTCTGGATAAAGAGGCGCTCGGCTAACCGTCGATGATTTGTCGCACCAAACATTTTCAATCGTCGGACTATTAGGCAGCTAACAAGCACCTAGCGTATCCTTTGGGACAATTTACGCACCAACAATCGGTCTCAACATGAATAGAGCGCTTGCCTCATTAGTCTGTCTTTTATCACTCTCAGCCTATGCGGCAGAAAACCAAGCCAGCTTTGAGTTTGTGGACAAGTTCCGTCAACTCGATGAGTCACTACCCACCGCTAATACCTATCGCACGGCGGGAGGCGAGCCGGGACATCAATACTGGCAACAGGAAGTCGACTATGACATTGATGTAAAACTGGATGAGTCGGCGCGGCGATTGGAAGCAACGGAAACCATCACTTATCGCAACAATAGTCCGGACACGTTGCGGTTCTTGTGGTTACAGCTTGACCAAAACCGTTTCCGTAATGACTCATTGGCGGAGCGCTCTGCTGCTTTCGCAGATCCAAGCAGACGTGGACCAAAGGTGCTGGACGACGGCGAAGTACCGCAACTTAGCCTGGACGAACTGCGTCGCCAACAATCAATGACTGACAACGAATACGGCTACGGGATCAAGAATGTCCGTGACGGTAACGGCCGTGTCTTGGAAAGCACCATCGTCGGCACGTTAATGCGGGTCGATCTTGCCGTGCCATTGGGACCCAACAAAACCACAACCGTACAACTGGATTTTTCGTTCAATATTGTCGAAGAGAATGCCGTGTCCGCTCGCGCGGGCTATGAGCATTTCCCGGAAGACGAACGTGACGGCGGCAACGACATCTTCCTGGTCGCACAGTGGTTCCCGAGACTGGCGGCCTACACCGATTATGAAGGCTGGACCAACAAGGAGTTTTTGGGCCGCGGCGAATTTACGCTGGAGTTTGGAGACTACACGGTCAACATCACCGTTCCGGCAGACCACATTGTCTCGGCAACGGGTGAACTCCAAAACGCGCGCAATGTGTTAACGGCAACGCAACAACGACGATTGCAAGCGGCGCGCACGGCTGACCAGCCGGTGTTTATCGTGACTCCCGAAGAAGCCCTCGAGAATGAAAAAGACGGCTCGAACAGCATGAAAACGTGGCGATTTTCGGCTAAGAACGTCCGTGATTTTGCGTGGGCATCGTCTCGCAAGTTTATTTGGGATGCGCTCGGCTATCAGCAAGGTGGGGACGTGCAACCCGTGGTCATGGCGATGAGCTTCTACCCCAAAGAAGGCGAGCCGCTCTGGTCAAAATACTCGACAGCATCGGTTGTTCATACCATGGAAGTTTACTCGCGCTATTCCTTCGACTACCCCTACCCGACCGCACAATCGGTGAATGGTCCGGTTGGTGGCATGGAATATCCCATGATCACGTTCAATGGGCCACGCACCGATCTTCAGGATGATGGTAGTCGAACTTACAGCCTCGCCGAGAAACGCTTCCTTGTCGGCGTGATCATTCACGAAATCGGACACATCTACTTCCCGATGACCGTCAACTCGGACGAACGACAGTGGACCTGGATGGACGAAGGATTAAACAGTTTCCTCGATGCGCTGGCCGGTCGGGAATGGGACCCGGATATTCCCTGGAAAGTAGAACCGCGCGACATTGTCGACTACATGCGTTCTGACTTTCAGGTGCCGATCATGACGCAGTCCGATAGCGTACTGCAGCTCGGCCCCAATGCTTACGCCAAGCCGGCTGTCGCATTGACGATCCTGCGCGAGACTATCCTCGGACGTGAGTTGTTTGATTTCGCCTTCAAGGAATATTCCCGTCGCTGGAGGTTCAAACGACCGACACCCGCAGATTTTTTCCGCACCATGGAAGAAGCATCGGGCGTTGATCTGGACTGGTTCTGGCGCGGCTGGTTTTATACGACAGACCATGTCGATATCTCATTGGATCGTATTTCGAAGCTGCGACTCGACACCACCAACCCGGATATTGACTTCGCGCGTCGTCGACAAACAGAAGCAGATAAGCCGGAATCCATCACCGTCCAACGCGATCGCGAACAAGGATTGAAAACATGGGTAGAGCGAAACCCAGACATTCGTGACTACTACGATGACAACGACCGGTTCACAGTGACCAACAAAGAGCGCAATGCCTATCAGGAATTTCTGGACGGACTTGATGACTGGGAACGCACCACTCTGGAGCGGGCGGTGAAAGACGATTTGAACTACTACGTGATGGAGTTCTCGAATGTTGGTGGACTGGTCATGCCCATCTTGGTTGAGCTCACGTTTGTTGATAACAGCACCATGCGCTATGAGATTCCCGCTGAGATTTGGCGCCGCAATGCGCACAACGTGAAAAAGCTGTTCGTGCTTGAAAATGATCTGCTGAGTGTCGCTGTCGATCCGCAATGGGAAACCGCGGATGTCAATGTCGAGAACAATTACTACCCGCGCCGAATCGTACCTTCCCGGATCGAGATGTTTAAGTCGCCGCCAAAGGAAGGACTTGAGTATCGCGACATTATGCAGGACAGCAAGTCCCGGCTGAATGATTGCGACACCGCGTCGGACAGCGAACAAGGGTGTCGTCGATAGTGATCAACGCAAAGTGGCTGGGCTTGGTCGCGCTGGTGCTAGTGCTTGTTACGACTAACGTTGCTAGCCATCAAGCCAAAGAAGCCGTTACTCGGGTATTATTCAACAACCGGACGGGCAATATAGAAGTGATGCATCGATTTCTGTTGCATGATGCCGAGCACGCGGTGCGTAAGATTTTTGACGGTGACGCCGACATCTTGCGCTCGCAAGTCGTCCGCGACCAGTTCAGCGTTTACGTGAGCGAACATTTCGCACTGCACGACGGAAACGCTCAAGTGCTGCCGTTAGCCGACGTTGGCAACGAGATCGATGGTCGCTACCTATGGGTTTATGCAGAAACCAGGATCCCGCTTAAGCTTGAGGCGCTTTCCATTACGCATGATGCATTACGTGACCTCTGGCCAGAACAGAGCAACCTGGTCACGATAGAGTACAACGGGGATACGGCGTCGGCATTGTTTACCGACGGTGGATCTTCGGTGACGATATCGTTGGCGCCCAAATAGGCGAATTTTCGGGCCACTGAGATCGTTACTGCTTTTTCGAACGCCGTAAAACACGATTTTTATAGGCTGGCAGTCGCGTCATCAATCAGGCAATAGACGTATTTCTAAACACGCTTAAGAACGAGGCGCTACGACCGAAAGCGCCGACAATAAATCGCACCGGCGATAAAGAGCGCCGCGACCAATAAACCGGACCAAAGCCCAACTGAGGTCATAAACTTCATTGGTGCAATAATCTCAAAAATATTGAGATCACCAGTACGCACCATTTCGATAACTTCTTTTTCATCCAGATCAATATTGATCAGGCTGGATGGCACCTCTAGCGCACGTTCGTAGCCGCCCGAAAAGCGGTGGCCAATAAACTTCGCAATGGTTCCGCCGCGCAACACGATGCCTTCCAGCATCATCAGCACTAGCCACGGCACCACAACCCAGATCAATACAGACCGTTTGGCGAACGCTGAGCACAACAAGAACCAGCCGATAACAGGTGCAAACCACAACGCTGACGTGAGAAGCGCGTAAGTAAATAGGATCCAGAACTGCACGAATGGCAATGGCGATAACAGCAACTCGACCGGGTTGCCACTGCCCAACAAAATGGCCAAAGACGCCAACACCAAGAGAATGCACTGCGTCGCAACCATGACCAGTGCCGTCACAATCGGTGCGGCCACCGCCGCTGTCAGAAACTTTGAAATGACCGTCTCGGTATCGGTCACCGGCAAGGACCGCCAAAACAAAATACTCTTGTCCTGACGCTCCGCATACAACGCATCAATACAGTAAAAGAAAATGACGGCCGCAAGCGCGATGTTCAAAACACCGAATGGCACACCGATAAGCGCCGCACCACCGGCAAGCCCGGCAGGCGCCCCGGTTAATTCGAGGGCAGCAACCGCACCTTTAAATGAAGTGCCGGTAAAAACCATCGTCAGAAAAGACGCGACAAATCCGAAGACAATCAAACCTGCGACTACTACTGGGGTGACGTAAAGCGCTTTATGCTCCCAGAGCTCGCGTCGCAACAACATCGGTATATTACGAATCATGCCGCACGCTCCCTGGAAATTCGGGCCACGAACAGATCAGCGAGCCCTGGCGTTCTAACATCGCCATAGGGCGCTAGCTGGTCTCTCGGTGTTCCCGAGAACATGAATACGGATTTCCCGAAAACCGTACGTTCCGAAATCGGCCCCATCGCCCGTGCGGCATCGGCATGCTCGGCTGTGGACATTAACTCGGTGTACTGATCACCGATGGTTTCAAGTGACTCGTTAAGCACCAGTTTGCCATCGTCAATAAACATGACATCGGTCAGAATGTTCTCGATTTCTTCGACCTGATGCGTGGTGATGATGATCGTTCGATCTTCATTAAAGTAGTCACTCAGTAGTTCTGCATAGAATGACTTGCGGAACAGAATATCCAGGCCCAAGGTCGGCTCATCCAGAATCAGAAGCTTCGCTTCGATCGCCATAATGATCGATAGGTGCAGTTGGGCGACCATGCCTTTCGACATCGATTTAACTTTATCATTGGGAGAAATTTTGGTCTCGGCCAACGCGCGCCGCGCCGCTGCCATATCAAATTTGGGGTGCACTGACTCAACGTAAGCCAATAATCGGTCCGTTGTGATCCAGTTTGGCAAGACAGCCACGTCAGCCACATAACTGACTTCGTTCATCAAAGACTGACGCTGCTTGAACGGATCAAAGCCGCACACAGACATCGTACCGCGACAATCGGTTAGCCCGAGGACTGCCTGCAATAAAGTAGTTTTACCCGCTCCATTGGGGCCAATCAGCCCTACAATTTTTCCCGGCGCAATCGTGAAGCTCACATCATCTACCGCGCGTACCGCGCCATAGTGTTTACTAACGCCGCTCGCCTCGATCAATACTGACATCGTTTGAAATCCCCTGCGGTCTTATTGCCGGCTATGCCTACTATTCTTTTTCATCGGACGGAGCTATGAGCACCGCCGGATCTAACTCAAGTCGATGTATGGTGGCGAGAATATCGGGCCACTGGTCGCGCAGGAAACGCTCTTTTTCGTCCGACAAGAGCTTGTCGCGAACACCCGGCAGCACATACATGCCCCGACCACGGCGTTTTTCAACGAGATCTTCGTCAACGAGTTCTTGATAGCCTTTGAGCACAGTCAAAGGATTGAGTCGATACTCCGCAGCCACATTCCGAACGGAGGGCAAAGGGTCGCCATCCGTTAAAACGCCCTCTAAAAGCATAGCGACGACACGATCCCGGAGCTGCCGATAAATCGGGACATCATCATTCCATTTCGGGTCCATCAGACTCCAATCACTCAGCTCGTTTGTATTCGTGTCAGACATCGGCACCGGGAGCCCTACTGGCCCGCGATAACAATGCCGGTGTTTTGCCCGGCTTCTTCCATTCCGTGTGAATCGGCTTCACTGGCAATCAATGCAACTGTAAACATTGCCAATAAAGCTAATGCAACGACACCGCTCCATGCGTTCCCGCGACTCTCGCGTGCTGTTGCACCACGTGGGTTGCTGTCGTCGTTAATATACATGATCCTGCGCCTCTGGGTTAGTGTTATACCTAACTATAACACCAAAACTCATCGGCGCAAGGCAAAATTGGTAAAAAGTGACGTAGTTCCATAGTTACAAGATGCTGCAGTGCAACAACAAGGCGGCTGTGAGATAATGGAAATTGAGTTTTGACATTACATAGAAAGGTTACCCAACATGAAATCACCTGTGCGTGTCGCCATCACCGGCGCAGCTGGCCAAATCGGTTATCAACTGGCATTTCGTATTGCCTCCGGCCAAATGCTCGGCGCGGATCAGCCGGTCATTTTGCAGCTGCTAGAAATCACCCCTGCGCTCGACGCATTAAAAGGGGTCGTTATGGAACTGGATGACTGTGCATTTCCGACACTCGCCGGTGTGGTTGCAACAGACGACGCGGAAGTCGCGTTTAAAGACGCAGAATTCGCGCTTTTGGTTGGCGCTCGCCCGCGCGGTCCCGGCATGGAACGAAAAGACTTACTGGAAGCCAACGCGAAGATTTTCTCGGCTCAAGGCCAGGCCATGAACAAGGTCGCCGATCGCAACATTAAAGTATTGGTCGTCGGTAACCCGGCGAACACCAATGCGTTAATCGCACAAGCGAACGCGCCAGATCTTAACGCCGCCAACTTCACCGCAATGACTCGCCTGGACCACAACCGTGCCATCGCGCAGTTAGCTGGCAAAGCTGACAAGCATGTTTCGGACGTTCGGAACATGACTATCTGGGGCAATCACTCAGCGACGCAATACCCGGACATCACGCATACGACGGTCGCCGGTGCATCAGCACCTGACCTCGTAGACGCCGCATGGATTTCGGAAGACTTCATTCCCACCGTGCAACAACGCGGTGCGGCAATCATCAAAGCACGCGGTGCCTCTTCTGCAGCCTCGGCGGCATCAGCGGCGATCGACCACATGCATGACTGGGCGCTGGGTAGCGCCGCTGACAGCTGGACCAGCATGGCCGTACCCGCCGACGGTAGCTATGGCATTGAGCCGGGCATCATCTATTCCTACCCTGTGCGCTGCGCGAACGGCGCATACGAAATCATTCAGGGATTGGAGATCAGTGATGCCAGTCGTGCACTGATGGACGCGACCGAAACCGAGCTGCGCGAAGAGCGTGCGGCGATCGAGTCGTTACTGTAATTTTTCGGAGATAGCCTGTGCTGGATTTCATTTTCGGTTTGTTCTGGGTCGTGCTCATCGTTGGCGGCGCCCTAACGCTTGCCTATAAACGCGTCGACCTCAAGACGGCCACCATCGCTATGGCGGCCATCGTTGCCGCTTATCAATTGTTCGGCGATGGCTATGGTGTCGTCATGCTGCTTTTGTGGCTCATCGTTATCGCGATGCTGGTCTTAAACTTCGACGACTTCCGTCGCGACCAGATCACACGGCGTATGTTGCGGGTTTACAAAACCATGTTGCCGCAAATGTCCGATACCGAACGTGAGGCACTCGAAGCCGGCAGCGTCTGGTGGGATGGCGAGTTGTTCACGGGTCTTCCGAACTGGGACCGATTAATGTCCATGCCGGCGCCCCGGATGACTGATGAGGAACAAGCATTCTTTGACGGTCCGACGGAAACGCTTTGCCGCATGATCGATGATTGGCAAATTTGTCATGAACTTGGTGACATGCCGGAAGAGATCTGGGCCTACATTAAAGAACATCGTTTCTTTGCAATGATCATTCCGAAGGAATTCGGCGGTCTTGAATTCTCTCCGTTTGCCAATGCTCAAATTCTGAAAAAACTATCCACACGCAGTACCGTCGTTGCGTCAACGATCGGCGTTCCCAACTCGTTGGGGCCAGCAGAACTCCTATTGCACTACGGCACCGACGCGCAGAAGCAACGCTATCTGCCAGGGCTTGCCGCGGGTACAGAGATCCCGTGTTTCGCGTTGACGTCACCCCAGGCAGGATCCGACGCTGCCGCGTTGATCGACTCCGGTGTGATCTGCAAAGGCCAATGGGAAGGCAAGGAAATCACCGGTATCAGATTGAACTGGAACAAGCGTTACATCACGCTTGCACCGGTTGCAACGGTACTTGGATTGGCGTTCAAACTGCGTGATCCTGACCATCTGATCGGCGATGTCGATGACTACGGCATTACCGCCGCGTTAGTCCCAACGAACACGCCCGGTGTTGTTCACGGTCGCCGGCATTTGCCGCTGAACGTTCCGTTCCAGAATGGACCAACCAGTGGTAAGGATGTGTTTGTACCGCTCGACTACATTATTGGTGGTCCGGAAATGGCCGGTAAAGGCTGGAAGATGCTCGTTGAGCTTTTGTCCGTTGGGCGCGCTATCACGTTGCCGTCGAGCGGCGCTGGTGGCGGTCAGGCAGCGACCTTTGCAACGGGTGCTTATGCACGTATCCGCAAGCAGTTCCATATTCCGAGCGGTCAGTTTGAAGGTGTGGGCGAAGCTATCGCACGAATGGCTGGCAATACCTACATCATGAATGCCGCGGTGGACGTGACATCCGGCGCGATCACCGAAGGTGAAAAGCCTGCGGTGCCTTCGGCTATCCTGAAGTATCACTGCACCGAGCTCGGCCGTGAAGTCGCTAACGACGCCATGGACGTGCAAGGTGGTAAAGGCGTCATGATGGGGCCGAAAAACTATCTGGGCCGAGGCTATATGGCCGTGCCTATCGGCATTACCGTTGAAGGTGCAAACATTCTGACGCGTTCTTTGATCATCTTTGGTCAAGGCGCCATTCGTTGTCATCCGTTCGTGTTGCGCGAGTTACATGCGGCACAAGACGAAGACGAAAATCGCGGCCTGGAAGCTTTCGACAAAGCACTCTTTGGTCATATCGGCTATGCCATCAGTAATGCGGCTCGGGCCTTCGTATTGGCAATGACGCACGCCAAGTACAGTGATGTGCCAGTGCACTCGTCAACCAGCCGTTACTTCCAGAACATCAACCGTTACAGTGCGGCCTTCGCATTGACCGCTGATTTCGCGATGCTAACGTTGGGCGGCCGACTCAAGATCAAAGAGCGGCTGTCAGCACGGCTTGGCGATGTATTCAGCTACATGTATCTCGCCAGCGCGGTCTTGAAGCATTACGAAAACCAGGGGCGTCAGCCACAAGATTTGCCACTCGTTGAATGGTCGGTCCGTACACTGATGTATCAGGCGCAAGAACAATTGCACAAGTTCTTGCAGAACTTCCCCAATCGTCCGGTCGCTTGGTTGTTGCGCGCGCTGATCTTCCCGCGCGGTCGCACCTACTCGGCACCGTCAGACCGTATCAGCCAAAGCATCGTTGAGCTGATGATCAACCCAACAAGCGCACGTGACCGGGTTTGTTCCGAAGTTTATCGGGAGCAACAAGCTGGCAATCCGTTGGGCATGTTGCAAGCGGCGTTGGAACAAACGATCGAGGTCGATCCACTGCTGCGTCGACTGCGCGATGCGGAGAAGAAAGGCACCATCAAGAGTGGTTACTTGCCGCGCCAGGTCGAAGAAGGTCTCGATATCGGCATGCTGAACAAAGAAGAAGCTACGCTGCTGACCGACTATCACAATGCAGTGGAAGAACTCATCGCTGTCGATGACTTCGATCCTGCGGAAATCGGACAGTCGTCTGAAGCGAAAACAGTAAAGAAAAAGACCACACGCAAGACGACGAAAAAAGCGGCCAGCAAGAAAACAACGAAGAAAAAGGTCGCCAAGAAAACCACCAAAAAGAAGACAACCAAATCTTCTGAAAAGGATGAAACCTGAGTAAACGAATTGTTTATGAAGTCAGTCTGAGTGTCCCCGACGCCGAAAGCCCGGCGCTCGGGGACTGGTTGCCTGACCATATCGATGACATGCTCGCGCTGCCGGGCTTCATCGAAGCGAACAATTTCGATCCCGAGAGCACTGATGATGGGCGCCGTGTGCATACCGTCCAATACGTGCTCAGTGACCAACAAGCACTAGACCATTACCTCGAGAACGATGCAGAGCGTATGCGAGCGCCTGCGCTCGCAAGATTTGGCGACAGTTTACGCAGCACCCGGTCCGTGCGCGCGGTCACCAAATCCGGCGAAACCAGCGATAGTGAAGACAACGATTGCCTAAACTGCCATGTAGCGGTGACGGGCCAGTACTGTTGGAATTGCGGGCAACGCAGCAACACAAGACTGATCAGCCTCTTTGAGCTCCTGAAAGACGCCGTTGGCGATATGTTCGAGTTGGACTCGCGGCTGTGGCGCACATTAATACCGCTGTTCCTGAAACCCGGTTATCTGACCGCCGAATATTTGCGCGGTCGCCGCGCCCACTACATGCCACCGTTCCGCATGTATCTCGTCTTGAGCTTCTTGTTCTTCCTGCTCACCACCGCTTTCAATGAGAACACGTCTGTTATCGATGAAGAAGCGTTGCGCGCTGTTGATGTGCAATCTGTCAATGGCAATGCTCCGGATGTGCCAACTGAAGCCGAGCCGGAACTAACAGGAATATCCATATCGTCAAATGGATTTGGCGTTCAGATAGCTGGTACCGAACTTGAGAACATCGATCAGGAAGCAACTGAAGCAGCCGATTCGGCAGATACACCGGATACCGAAGCCACCGCTCTAGATAGCGGTGAATCATCAGAGTCTGAGCGTCCGCTAACCGATGCCGACTCCGATGATGAAGACTTTGAATGTGACATCGATTTTGGTTCCATCGGACTTGTCTGGCTGGACCGGCTCATCACAGAGCGCCGAACCATAGCGATCTGTAACCACGTCAAACAAGACAAAGGGCAGAGAATGCTCGAGCAGGTGGTGCAAAACCTGCCTGTAGGCGCGCTCATCATGCTGCCGCTGCTCGCGTTCCTCGTGAAGTTCATGTACCCGCTATCGCGCCGGTACTACGTCGAACACCTGCTCATGCTGGTTCACTATCACAGCTTCTTGTTCTTGAGCGCATCGTTCCTGGCCATCGGCAATGCAACGCTAAGCTGGCTAGATGCGCCAGACTGGCCATTTTTGATCCTGAACATCTCGCTCGGCATATACATGCCGTTTTATTTATATAAAGCGCTTCGCCGTGTCTACGGACAACGCAGAATCATCACAATTTTCAAATAC
Organism: Woeseiaceae bacterium; assembly: GCA_045110335.1. GTDB lineage: Bacteria > Pseudomonadota > Gammaproteobacteria > Steroidobacterales > Woeseiaceae > CALBPI01. The sequence goes on along the minus strand of JBGCGB010000018.1, from coordinate 14,015 downwards.
TTGCTGCTGTTTTTCGGCTATCTGGTTGCCATCCTCGCAACGGTATTCCTGATCGCTATTTACATTGTCATTACCTACTAGCCCGATCAGGCTTGTCCGCGCAGCCCGGCATGCCTACAATGAATTGGGGACAGAATATTGAGCATGCATTTCGGGAAGCCGCGTCCCGGATAGCGAGCTCTATCAAATTGCAGAAGTATAATGATGAATATTGGAATCAGCGGGCTTGCGGCTTACGTACCACCCTATCGGGTCAGCCTCGAAGAATGGTGTGAATGGACCGGTCAGCAATGGCCAAAAATACGCGAAGTCGTTGGGCACAGCTTCCGAATGCGCGGACACCAACACAGCGTCTACACGATGGCCGCGACCGCGGTTATGCGTCTGATTCGTCAATACGAAATCGATCCTGCCGAAGTACGGTTCCTTGGATTGGGCACAGAATCCAGCCTCGATAATTCCGCAGGTGCGGTCATCGTCAAAGGTATGGTCGACAGTGCGTTGATCGCCGAGGGCAAACCTCCACTATCTCGCGCTTGCGAAGTGCCTGAATTCAAACACGCCTGTCTGGGTGGCGTTTACGCCATGAAGAGCGCCGTACGTGCGCTGGCATTTGACGGCCGCGGCAGCAAAGCCATTGTCGTTTGTGCCGACATCGCAGAATACCAACGCAATAGCAGCGGCGAGCCGACGCAAGGCGCTGGCGCCATTGCGATGCTGCTTGAAGAAGACCCAAAACTCGCCATCGTCGATCTTGCCAACAGTGGCAGTGCATCCGATTACCGGATCATGGACTTTCGCAAGCCGATGCTTCGGTTCTGCGGTCAGGATCGCAGCGAGTCTCATCAAGTTCAGGACTTCCCTGTCTTCAACGGCAAATACTCGACCACCTGCTACATCGACGAAACACTGCATGCGCTTGCCGACATGTACGAACGTCGTGGTATCAATCCGGCAGAGCATCTGGCATCGATGCAACATATTTTCATGCATCGCCCTTATCGACGGATGCCGGAAAACGGTTACACGGTCGCGTGGCTCTGGGCGTTGGCAAACAGCGGCGAAGCGGGTGAACAGTCGCTGAAAGGCTATGCCGAAAAAGCAGGCATGGACGCCGACGTCGTGCTGTCCGAACTTCGCCAGGAACATGAAATATCAGCGCTGGCCGATGCAGACCACCTTAACGATGATGCAATGCCACTAACCATGGGGCTAGTGCGACTGTTTAGAAAATTCCCGGACTTCGCCGAGCATGTTGAACGCAAGCTTTCTTTGGGCAGCGATGGCATGAGAAATCTGGGCAATCTGTACACAGCTGCATTGCCAGCATGGATGGCCGCGGGTTTCGAAGAAGCGTTAGGATCAGATATCGACTTGGCAGGCCAGGAAATTTTGACTTTGGGTTATGGCAGTGGCGATGCCGCCGAAGTGATTCCGATGATCATTACCGACGGCTGGCGAGAAGCGACGCAACGCATGCGCTTCGCAGAGTCGCTAGAGAACGGCATCGACATCAACCAGCAGCAATACGAAGCGCTGCACGATGGTCGACACGCGCCGGACTTGCCGGCTTCAACGGGCGAAGAGTTCTTCGTGACCGACGTTGGTCGTGAGACAGAACAGAAGTTTCAGGATATCGGCATCGAGTACTACCGTTATCAGGCGTAGTCTGCCGGGAAACTCACAAACGGTTAACGTCTCGAAGTAACTTACTCCGCTGACACTACAGGTGCCATCAAATCAGCGAGATTCTCACCAAATTCATCACGCAATCGCGACCATTCCATCTTGAACCAAGGTGTCAGCGTATCCGGATCTTCCGCGAGCCAGCGATCGACTGCTTCCGGTGATAGAAACTGCCACTGATCGACTTCGGTTCGATTTGCTCGCACTGCATCTTTTAGGCGCCCCACATAAACGGAACACAATTCGTTTTCACTGCCAGCGCTGCCGAAACTAGCTTGGTACTGAAACTTGTAGACGAACCGTAGATCAGCAGAACAGCCTAACTCCTGATGCAGACGCCGATGCGTTGCTTCATCCATTTGCTCGCCACGCCGCGGGTGTGAGCAGCAACTGTTCGACCAATAGCCGCCCCACAACCGTTTATCGGCAGCGCGCTGCTGCAACAGTACTTCGCCCTGATCATTGAAAATGAACAATGAAAAAGCGCGATGCAAAATACCATCACCATGATGACAATCGGCTTTAGGAAGGTGACCTGTGACATTATCGTTTTCGTCGACAAGCACGAGTTCTTCAGACTCAAACGAGACCACGGGGTCGGCAGGTTTGACCGGCGCTACATCAATGATGCGAGTCTCATACCGTGCTTGTCGCAGCGCAGTGGCGACCGCCTCCGCATTGCCGTCGCAGATAGCGATCACTGAACCGCCGCCGCCTGCGCCAGTAAGCTTCGCGCCAACGGCACCGGCCGTTCTCGCAATCGTCACCATTTTCTCAAGCTCGGGATGGCTGACACCGATCGCGTTCAACAATCCGTGACAAAGGTTCAGACTGTCCCCCAGTTTCTGGAGATCAGCCGACTGCAACGCGCTCAAACAGACATCGACCTCGGCATCGATTTGATCAAAGATCGCCTCGAACGCCACGGGCGCCCGCTCGCGACGAGCCGCGACACGCGCCACCAAATCGGAGGTGACACCCTTAATGCCGCTGAATGCCACAACAAACTGCAACGAGCTGCCGATCTCAAGGTCTTGCCAGCGCTGTTGTGCCGACGGAGAGAACAACAATGGCGCCGCAAAAGTCGCCAGCGTGTTATCAACACCCGATGGCGTTCCATGCGCGAGCTTTTCGCAGGCAAAGGCCATCTCATTGACTTGCTCTTTCTCAAAACGCGAACCGGTAAGCTTGGCAATGGCGCGAATCAAAACGACAGCGAGTGCCGCGGAACCGCCTAAGCCAGCGGCGAAAGGAATCTGGCAAGACACATCAATATGTCCTTTCGGCAGCTCAAGCCCGGCGATCTTGATGATTGTATCCACCAACATACCGAGTGGACTCCGATGATCGGCGTCATCGCTTGCATCGTAACTTAACTGCCAGTCATCAACGCGTATCGTCAACGGTGCATTGCTGGAGAACACTTCGGCGCGAAGCGCACGTTGTATCGGTAAACCTAATGCACGCCGACCGTAAACCACGGCATGCTCGCCGGCCAAAATTAATTTTGCGGCACTGCTGACTTCACCCATCATCGTACGTGGCGGATAAGCTGGCGACTTCAAACGAAGCGCCTCAATCAATTCACGAGCGCGCCAGGTTTTGACCACACCTTCTGCCACCATCGATGCCACCACCGGATCGACCTCGGCGTCTTCTGCCCCAGCCTGAACCGCTACGCTTCTGGCATGCAGCGCCATATGGCCCCGCTGAATGCCGTCTGTCGCCAGCGCTTTCAACGCGGAGAAGTTTTGCGCTAATCCGACTACGCAGGCAATTTCATCTAACTCACGCGAGCGCTCTACACCGGCAAGACGGAGACTCAACTTCGCGACGGGATTAACCCGTACCGAACCGCCAACAATGCCAAGCTTGATCGGTAGCAACAGCTCACCGCACAAGTCGCCATCATCGTTGGCCGTCCAACGCGTTAGTGATCGATAACGTCCGCTGCGAGCAGCCCAGGCATGTGCGCTGGCTTCAACAGCCCGCCAATCATTGCCCGTGGCGACAACCACGGCATCAATACCGTTCATGACGCCTTTATTATGGGTCGTGGCGCGGTGCACATCTAATTCAGCAAATTCATTCGCCGCGATAATGCCGTCGCGAATATTGACGGCGCGTTCGTGATCTTCAGCCAGCGTTTTCAGTGGCAAGCGCATCTTCGCCCGCACCAGCGCTTTATCGGCAAGGTTGGAAAGGATACGCAGATGTGGTCGTGCTTTAGCGATTGATGCCGTCAGCGGCGCGACCTGCTCGCAAATCGTGTTGATTAGGTTCGCGCCCATTGCATCGCAAGTATCAATCAATAGATGCACAACAATCATGTGCCCGCCACTAGGCCGCTGGTAGCTAAATTGCTGCAACCCGCGAACGCCACCACCGCGTGCGGTCAGGTTCGGATGCACGGCATTGGCAGCCTCGAGAATTCGCGCTTCTGCAGCGGCGAGCGCGGCGAGTGATTGCTCTACGTCCTCACAATCCAGCAACTGGATCTGACCAATCATCAATCCGTCGTCGCTGTCGACCTCGAAGCCACCGACATCACGTGCCAGTTTGGCCGCCGAAGACAACGCGGCGACAATGGAAGGCTCTTCAACCACCATTGGTATCAAACGGTCTTGCTGGTTAATTCGGAAATTCAGGGCGACAGCAAATGGTAAGCCCGCCACGCCGATCACGTTCTCAATCAAATGCTCAGCGGTATTGCGATCCAGCGTAACGTCGCCACTGCTCAGCGCCGCATAGTCATTGGTCGACAAGACACCGGCCTCGTGCAACGCCGCCAGCCGGTCACTGATGGCCAGTTTGTAAAACCCTGAAAAGACCGATGTCATAAATACGTTCCTGTCCCGCTAGCCAAAGGAAGGCGCTGCATGTGTCAGTTGGACGTCCAAGACTTCAACGCCCAGATTTAAAGCCTTGTCCGCAAAGGCATCGAGCGCGGACTCGTTAGTCGCCACTGCAATACCCACATCACCGCCACCGGCGCCGCATGGCTTATACAAAACGCGGCAATTTTCCGCCAAATCTTGAAGCGGGAGATGCCCTCCAGACCAATAGCCGATACCACTGACCAGATCAATTTCCGTCATTCGAGCGGTAAAAGCCGCCAATGCATCGATTATCGCCGCTGGCTCGCCCGTGCGCCAACTTTCAATGATTCGGCCGGTATCGTTAGCCGCACTGGCCACCAAAGCACGTGCCGATTCATCCCCATCCAACCAGGTTTGGAATTGACCCACATGCGCCACCGTTGCCGCGGACTGCGGCATCCGAAAGACGCGGGTATGCAATCCCTGCGGCCATTCGAGAGACTCGATCCGGGCGCCTTTCTGACCGCGAGTAAAGCCAACCACACGGCCTTTATGTACCGCATAAATATCTGCGCCACTGCCACTGCCCCCCTGAAATGCTTTGTGCGCGCGCAGCGCCGAACGACGCACCTCCGGGTCGCCATTTTGACGGCATAAGACATACGACAACGCGACTGATGCTGCGGCACTGGAACCCAAACCCAACTTTTGATCACCATCGTAGAATGCCGACGTATCCAGCGTAATCTTAATCGGCATACGCGGCGGCAATTCTTCGAGCACTGCGATCGGCAACCGCATTTTGACGGCGTCCGAGGCATTTTCGAAACTAACGCGGGCTTTTTCGTCAACCAGAAAAGGGTACTCGCCCGGTTCATGACCGTGCGTTCGCAAACTGTGCATTTGGCCGCTCGCGAGCTCGAGCGTAGCCTCGCAATAACGGTCGACGCAGCAAAGCAGCGCCGTGCCACCAGCCAGCACAGCATATTCCCCGGCCAACATGAGCTTGCCCGGCACGCGCGCCCGAAAAGACGTGGTCATGACCCGCTATCCTGACTGGACAAATGAGCGCCGGGGCCAAGACTTGTGCGCAACACGCGCTTTACGCCATCAATACAGGCCAACTCCCGGGCAACGACGTCCGCATCCGATGGCAAGCAAACCGCTTTGATTTGCGGGCCTGCATCGATCGTAAAGAAAACGCCATAACCATCACCACGCAGCTCGCGAATACGATGCATGCAATCCAGCGATGCGCCATTCCAGTAAATCAATGCTGGCGACGAGGCCTGCATGACGGCATGCATCTTCAAACAACTGTGTTCGCTGACGCGCGCCAGCGCCGAAAAATCCTGCTGGGCAATGGCCGCCTCCGCTGTCGCCATGTCGGCAGGATGACTATCGAGCCATGCCGGATAGTATGGAGATGTCTTGCGACTTTGCTCCATCGCTTCGGTCGAACCGACCGTCTTGCGCGCTTCACTGGTAATCGCGACAAGCACAACCAACGGAAACGCATCATGAGGCAGCAACTGACGCACGCGGATATCGGCATGTTGGTCGTCGGCTTTATCCAACCGGACAAACCCGCCGTATAAGGAGCGAGCCGCAGACCCGGAACCTGATCCGGCCTGGCAAGCCAGTGCATGTTGGTCAAACCCGCCCCTTAATGCTGCATTCGCCGCGGTGACCAATGCTGCAAATCCGGATGCGGATGAGGCGAGCCCGGCCGCTGTTGGGAAGTCATTGCGGGAATCTATGCGCAACGGTGGGCGTTTTGCGCCATAAACCTGATCCAGAAAAGCGAAACTCCGACGGGCCATCGCAGGCTCCGCATCACCATTCAGCGCGAACTGGTCATCGGCGCCTGGTGCCAGCACCTCGACACGTGTCGTCGTCGACAATTCATCCAGCGTGATCGACACTGATCCAACAGCCGGTAAATTACGCGACAACTCAGCTTTACCCCAGTACTTAACCAACGCGATATTGGGGTGAGCAATAGCCGTCGCCTGCGAATTTGTGTGGTCAGAGGGTGTCAAATAAATATCCCAGAGCGCAAAATATGCGTTCGCTTTAAATAGAAAGGTCTGCGACCCATGTCATTCGAGTTCTCCATCCCGGATTATATCGCTCGCGTCGATAGTCTGCTGGATTCCAAGCTGCCTTTGGCCAATGTTGTGCCGGTACGGCTGCACGAGGCTATGCGCTACGCCACGCTGAACGGCGGCAAACGCATCCGCCCGTTGCTGGTCTATGCCACCGGCGACATGCTGGGTATTGATCCCACCCATCTCGATGCCCCCGCTGTCGCGGTCGAACTGATCCATGCTTTTTCATTGGTCCATGATGATCTACCCGCCATGGACGATGATGATCTTCGACGTGGATTGCCGACTGTCCATCGGCATTTTGACGAAGCGACCGCAATTCTGGCCGCTGACGCGTTACAGCCGATGGCGTTCGAAATCATGGCTAGCGCACCGCCGCCACCGGGTGGCGCTGCGGCACAATTGAGAATGACGTATTTGCTTGCGCGCGCCTGTGGCTCGCTCGGTATGACTGGCGGTCAGGCGATCGACATCGAGTCCGAGGGCCAGGCAATACCCGGCGAACTGCTGCAGAAAATGTTCGAGTTAAAGACTGGCGCACTGATCAGCTCGGCCTGCGAGATGGCAGCGGCGATGGCTGTTGACCTGCCCATCGACCAGTTGCGCTCGATTCAGGACTTTTCTCGCTGTCTCGGACTGGCATTCCAGATTCGTGACGACATTCTCGATATCGAAGGCGATACTGACACGATCGGCAAGCCGGCCGGCTCCGACGTGCTGCATGACAAAGCCACCTGGCCCGCCATTTTCGGACTCGACCAGGCCAAGACGGACTGCGATAAGCTCTACCATGAAGGCTTGGCGCATCTCGACAGCTTTGGCGATGCCGCACAACCACTACGCATTCTCGCGCGCCTGATTGTTCGGCGCGACGACTAGACTCGCATGAGAGATCGGCGTCATCGTTCCGTGCTGCACGTGGATATGGACGCTTTCTTTGCCTCCGTTGAACAGCATGACGATCCTAAATTGCTGGGCAAGCCCGTCCTCGTCGGTGGCTCCAGCAACCGAGGGGTCGTCGCTGCCGCTAGCTATGAAGCCCGCCGCTTTGGCGTGCGCTCCGCGATGCCGATCCGTGAAGCTTTACGACTTTGCCCCCAGGCCATTTGCGTACGCTCCAATCTGAATCGCTATCGTGAAGTCTCGAAAATTGTGTTCAACGTGTTTCGCGAGTTCACGCCGGAAGTGGAAGGCCTCTCCCTTGATGAAGCTTTTCTGGATGTGACGGCCAGTCGTGATTTGTTCGGGGGGCCAGTCGATATCGCAAAACGCATCAAAACGTTGATTCATGAAAGAACCGGCCTGCGCGCATCGGTCGGTGTGGCCACTAACAAGCTTGTCGCCAAAGTCGCCTCGGATCTGGATAAGCCCGATGGCCTGACGATTGTACGGCCCGGCACAGAGGCCGAACGATTGGCGCCGCTTGACGCTTCGGTTTTGCCCGGCATCGGGCCGCGTATGCAAACCCGACTAAAAGCCAGTGGCATTGTCCGCATAGCGGACCTGCAATCGGCCGACGAACGCGCATTGACCCGTTTGTTCGGCAAGTATGCTGCGCAAGTGCGTGAACGCGCTTTCGGACGGGATCATAGACCGGTGGTGCCATGGCGGGATGAAAAGTCAGTCAGCGCAGAAACCACGTTCGAAAATGATGTCGGCGATATCGAGCGGCTGCGACGTATCCTACTAGGGCTTTGCGACAAGACCGCCACGCGGTTAAGACAGAAACAACTGCTCGCCGGCGTTGTCCAATTGAAAATACGGCGTAGTGACTTTGTCACCGTTACGCGCCAATGCACGGTTTCGCCGCCCACTAATGTGACCAAGCGGCTCTATCAGGAAACCGTTCAATTGTTGGATGATTGGCGACGCGAACAACCCGATTCCGCCGTTCGTCTGCTGGGCGTTGGGGGCAACAAGTTGACGGCGGATACGCAGCTGGATCTGTTTCGCGAGGAAGCCACGATGGACACCGGCAGAATGGATAAGACGGTCGATGCTGTTCGCGAGCGTTTTAGCCACCTCGGCAGTTCCGCGCTGCAATCGGCGAGCACGTTGAAGCGCGAAAAGTAGCCAATTCGATCAAAAACCGGAGTGTCAGCGCTGTGATGGCTTTCTAGACACCGCCAAGCACAGGTAGACTATCGACTATGTATCTCGACTTTTTTGGTCTGCACGAGCGACCGTTCACCATCACGCCCGACCCGCGCTATCTCTTTATGAGCGAGCGGCATGCCGAGGCGCTTGCTCATTTGATCTACGGTGTGACCGAAAGCGATGGATTTATTGTCCTCACGGGTGAGGTCGGCACCGGCAAGACGACGCTGGTCAGAAGCCTGTTACAGAAGATGCCCGAAGAAGCCGATGTCGCGCTGGTGCTCAATCCCGAGCTCACCGCCATCGAGTTCCTAACCGCCATCATCAGTGAGCTCGGCATAACGATGCCGGACGACAGTCAAAGCACGCTGGCGCTGACCGAAGCACTCAACCAATATCTACTGGATGCGCACAGCCAGGGCCGTCGTACCATTGCTGTTGTCGACGAAGCACAAAATCTCTCGGCCGAAGTGCTGGAACAGATTCGCCTTCTGACCAACCTGGAAACCACCCGCAACAAATTGCTGCAAATCGTTCTGATTGGCCAGCCCGAGTTGCGCGAACTATTGGCACGCAACGATCTCCGGCAACTGGCACAACGTGTGACTGCGCGCTATCACCTTTTGCCACTCAATCCGGGCGAAGCTGCCGAGTATCTGGAGCATAGGCTTGCGGTCGCGGGCGCGCTGCGGCCCATTCTCAACAAAGGCGCGAAAAAACGTATCCACCAACTTGCTAGCGGCATCCCCCGCTTGATGAATCTGATCACCGATCGGGCCTTGCTCGGCGCCTGGAGTCGCGAATCCACGCATGTCGATCGAAAACTCGTCGACGCCGCAGCGATTGAAGTCTTTGGCCAACAAGCCGGACAGATCGGGTCGAAAGTTAACTGGCCATTTTGGTTAACCAGTCTTGCGGCCGCCATCATGCTGGTCATTACCAGTATTATCGTGTGGCGCCAATCCGGTACTCGCGACGAGAGTCCGGTGGCCGAAGTTATTGCTCCAATTGAGCGGACTAGCGCACCCAAAACGGTACCCGATGTTGCGCCGACGACGATCGCTGTCGCAGAAGTGTCAGCACTGCCATCGCTAGATGATTGGTTGGCTGAACATCGCAACCGGACAGGCAACAGCGAAGCATTCAAGACCCTGTTTTCGCTGTGGCAACAACCTTTCAACACCGGTACACGAGGCGCCTGCGAACAGGCACGCGCTATGGAGCTTCAATGCGTCGCCGAGCGAAGCTCGTTAGCGGAACTGCTCATGCTAGACAAGCCGGCAATCATTACCCTGCGCGACGAACGTGGAGAAGCGCATCAAGTGGTATTGAAGTCTGCGCTGTCACAGTCGTTGACGCTGGTAGCTGGTGATGCCGAGCTTACGATTGACGCCGGTGCGCTCAGTCGTTTCTGGTTTGGCGAGTATTTGTTGTTGTGGCGACCACCGAACAATGAACTGCAAAGCCTACGCCGCGGTATGCAAGGCGTTGGGGTATTGTGGCTGCGGCAAAGTCTGACCGCTATCACTGGCGATATCATTTCACCGGCGGATTCCGCGTTGTTTGATGCAACATTAGAAGCAGCCGTTCGCGCCTATCAGCGTTCAAGACGTCTGAAAATTGATGGCCTTGCAGGCCAGCGTACACAAATGATGATCAATGCAGATTTGGGACTCAAAGATGTCCCAAGCCTCAAACGCACAGCGTCGACGATGATGGCAATGCCAACGGAGACAATGTGATGTTCATACATGATTTGTCTTTACCAGCGCTCTGCTGCGCACGGCACCTATTGCCATCAACGACTGGTTCGCTGATACGAAGAGCTCACTTCGACTTGGGGACTACGCCATGTCGCTGATTCTGGATGCCTTACGAAAATCAGATCATGAGCACAGTGAGCGACGCGCGCCGGATGTCGCACGCAGCCAGCCTACAACGGAACCCTCAAGAGTCCCGCGCTGGGTTTGGCCCGTCGTCGCGCTGTTGATCATTAACATGGCGATCTTGATTTGGGTGTTAGCGGGTTCCCGCGGTAATCCGGCTGCACCAACCCGAACATCTCCGCAACAAACGCGGCTCACAGAAGCGCCGCCAGTCGTCGATGAAGGACCCGCCAGCGTCGGCACCGAAGTGCGGTCATTGCTGGCCGAAACCATCAACGATACCCGTGCTGCGCGCGAGAATCCGATCATTGATGCACCCATCGAAACCGGCCGAACTGTCCGATCGCTACAATCGGAAGCAACAACTGATTCAACGCCGAAAACAGAACCACCGAAGGCTTCGTCGAACAACGGTCAAGGTGTTGCGCTGCAGCAAGTTTCGGAAACGACCATCAGCGCGCCATTGTACGACCCGGTACAGGCCGCTGACGACTGGCAACTCGACAAACTCACCCTAGAGTTACACGTGTATAGTGAACAGCCTTCTGCCCGTTTTGGGTTTATCAACGGACAGAAGGTAACCGAAGGCAGTCGCTTACAAGCAGGCCCGACGGTCATCGAAATAAACCGGCAAGGCGTCGTCCTGGAATATCGCTCGTCGCGATTCCAATTGATGCCATAGATCGGTCGAGGCGGTTCGCCGTCATTAGAGGGAAAGATATGCAATATCTCGACGGTGAATCGATGCGCCTTGCATTACGTAATGGTGTGCAGCGAGTCATCAAAAGTCAGGAAGGTTTGAACAGGATTAATGTGTTTCCGGTCGCCGACGGCGATACCGGCACAAACCTCGCATTGACAATGGGCGCGATGGGTCAGGTCCTGCAAAAAGACGACAAACTGCCACTGCACAAACTGCTTGCCAGAGCGGCAGACGCCCTTCTGGACGGCGCACGCGGAAACTCCGGCGCCATCATGGCGCAATTCTTTCAGGGCGTCAGCGACAAAGCCGCCGAACTCACCAAGTTCAGCGCGCAGTCGTTTTGCGATGCCATTCTGTCGGGCAGCGCTTATGCGCGGGATGCCTTATCTGAACCTCGCGAAGGCACCATCTTATCCGTCATTGATGCGTTTGCTGATCATCTGGTCGACCGTGTCAAACAACCGGGGAATATTGATTTTCCAACGCTATTGACCGACGGCTTAGGCGCTGCCAATAAAGCACTGACTGCGACGACCTCGCAACTGGCCGAACTACGTAAGGCCAATGTCGTCGATGCGGGTGCCAAAGGTTTCGTGCACATGATTGAAGGCATGCTCGCCTACGTTAAAGACGGCGAAACCATTGATCAAATCGATTTGCCGGAAGACCTGCCCGACGCCCCAATGGCCGGCGATGAAGTCGATCTGGAATATCGTTTTTGTACCGAGTGCATCATCACCGGTGATGATATCGACCGGCGAAAGCTTCGCGAAAAGCTATCGCAACTGGGTGGCAGTTTGGTGCTGGCAGGCTCGCGTTACAAAGCGAAAGTGCATATCCATGTGAACGAACCCGAACAGGTATTCGCGTTGGCCCGATCGTACGGCGCGTTGAGCGGTGAGAAAGCCGACGATATGCAAAAGCAACAACACACGACGCACACCAATACCCAGAAGGTCGCGATCATTACCGATAGCGCCGCGGATATCACTGACGAAGACATGGAAGCGCTCGACATTCATATGGTGCCGTTACGCGTACAGTTTGGTGAGCAGGGCTTCATGGATAAACTCAGCATCAGTCAAAAAGAATTTTTTGATTTGCTGGCCAGCAACCCGAACCACCCGACCACGTCCCAACCGTCACCGGGCGACTTTCGACGCCAATACCAGTTTCTCGCGAGTCATTTTGATGATGTGCTCGCGATCAGTTTGTCGGAAAAGGTTAGCGGCACGACAAATGCTGCCAGAACTGCCGCAGCGCGGGTTGCCGCAAACGGCACGATGCATGTGATCGATTCGAAGAATGCTTCACTGGGCCAGGGACTCATCGTTCGCATGGCGGCCGAGATGGCGCAACAAGGTGATGATGTGGATACGATCAAAGCCGCTGTCGACAAAGCCGTGGATAACACACAAACGATGGCACTGGTCAAAGACCTCACTTACGCCGTTCGTGGTGGCCGTGTCCCCGCTTCGCGAAAGATGATTGCTGACTGGTTCAATATCAATCCGGTACTCCGTACCAAACCAGATGGCTCTGTGTCTTCCGGCGGCATGATCCTGGGTCGCAATGGGCGACTACCGAAATTTGTCCGCTACATTCAGAAACAAATCGATACCACGCAAACTTTCAGGTTGGCGGTTGGCCATGCCAATTGCGAACCCGATGCACTGGAACTGCAACGGTTGTTACTCGATGCTTTGCCTAACGTGCAAGATAGTTATTGCACTGATGTCTGCTCGGCATTCGGCGTGCATGGTGGGCCCGGTTTAATCGTTGTGGGACTGCTGGCGATTACGTGACCCCAGGTCTCGTCGGCAAGCCACAAGGCTTGCGTAATCACTATGCTATGGTCGTTACAGGGTTTTCAGTTTTCCAACTATCATCGTCGGAATAAAAACGAGGAAAACATGTTAGTAACTTTTTCATTCGGATGGATCAGTTGGACGTGCATCGGGCTCGGACTGACCGGTATCGTCATCGGTACGCTGGCGGCAATCGGTCAACAAAGAGTAACGATCATATCCGGCACGACACCAATCAGCTTGGTACTTACCGGCACCGGTCTCTTGTTGCTACCAATTGGCCAGGCTTTCGGTAACGTCAACCAATCGGGCATGGTTGAAGCGCCACTGGCGCTAGCGCCGTGGATGCTCATCCTTGCCGCCGCAATCATTGAAAGCCGTCAACGAAAAACGGGACGACAGCGATCTTCGGGACACGCTGCCCACAAGGCCACGTAGCAAGAGTACCCGCTTAGAATTGCCCAGCCGATACGAAAGTCACCGTCCGGCAGCAGCCACTCAAAGCTCGGGTATCGGACCAAAGAAACCAATCACCAAGCTGATCAAACCAGACGCATCGACGTGCGTCACATCGAACCCGGGCACGACGAGTTCACCCGCTTGATGGATCGCCCAGTGGTAGCGATAAAAACCATGCTGCGAATCCACACCGCTAGTCCGCGAATAGACAGCACCGGGTAAGCGTTCTTTTACCGAATGCACATTGGCTTCGAAACCATCAATACCCCGCACATCGATCGACGGATCCACAAAACGAATCGTCGGCAAAAGCGCACGCTCCAGATGCGGACGGACTTTCGCGGGATCCGGTTCATTCCAGGCCGCTAACATTGCGTCCAGTGATTCGGGGTAGTCAGCCATAACAGGACTCCTTCGACATGCGCTTATGAACATCAATCCATAAG
>JBGCGB010000017.1:0-14410 GCA_045110335.1 Woeseiaceae bacterium | reverse complement strand
CGGCATTGCTGCTGCGTTGTTCTTATTAACGTTTATTCTATTAGCATCGGAATGGATTGAGATGATTCCACTCGCGGCACTGGTTGGCGTGATGTTCGTGGTCGTCATCGGCACCTTTGAATGGTCGTCGATCCGGATCATCCGAAAAATTCCGCGCGCCGATGCATTCACATTGATCCTGGTGTCCGGTGTCACCGTCGTGACTGATCTCGCGATCGCCGTCGTTGTTGGTGTGATTGTTTCAGCGCTCGTGTTCGCTTGGGAAACGGCCAACAATCTCTACGTTGAAGTCCATAAGGAAGACGAAGACCACAAGACTTACACGTTGCATGGCCAATTGTTCTTTGGCTCTATCAGTGGCTTCAAAGATCTCTTTACGCCGCGCGAAGACCCGGCGGATGTCGTCATCGATTTCCATCACTCACGCGTCTGGGATCATTCAGCACTGCAGGCCATCGATGCGTTGGCCGACCGCTACCTGCGCAATGGCACCAAATTGCATCTGAAAGGTCTCAGCGCCGACTGCAAACTGTTGCTACGCAAAGCCAATACATTGATCGAATCCGATCGCGATGGCGATCCGCATTACCATCTTGTTCTGGATTACAGTGCGCACATGGCGCCCGAGGAAGAGACGCCGAGTTAGCTGGCCGCGCTATGGCAGTGCTCAGCACGAAACTCGAATAGGTCTCGGATAATGTTAGCTAACCGGAAAGGCGGCTGGCGTTTTCGAACAGGACATCAAGCGTAGCTTCGACCTGCTCTTGTTGAATCCTATCTTGGGCATCACGCCGCTTGAGTCCGTTTGCTGTTCAATCTTCTGAACAACCAAACGTGATCAAGGTGTTTTGAAGATTTGCGAGATCATGGTCGATCCTTCAAAGACGGCCTTATCCAAAACATTGCGCTCATCGACAAACACAAAATCAAATGCCTGATTCTCGTTAACATCCGAATGCAGCATGATCAAAAAAGGTGTGCCCGGTTCTGGCGCTTCAGGCAGCGATAGGGACACATCGAGATTGGTGCCGGCATTGAGATAACTGGCAGCGACGTAGTCATCACCAAAAGGTTTTCCATCCTTGAAGCGATGGATCACCAGCCAGCCTGGCTTGTCGATCAGGACCTCTGAAACGGTGAACGTTTCGCCGTCGCGCCGAATATCATCAACGATAATCCAGTTCAGCTCGCCATTGCCCAAAGAAACCGCCGGTTCACCGCTGGTAGGAGCCGGTTCTTCGATCGGCTTGGTCTGCTGGCAAGCTGCCAATATCAAGGCGGTCGCCAGACCTAAAAGCGGGACAGTTCGCATCATTGCATTCCTTTTACGAGTCGATTCGCCTAAGCGCTCAACGTTATCACTTTTGTCGCGGATGATGGGCTGACTTTATCTGGTGCAGCTGGTCTACGATTTTGAATGCTATGCTAAGCCCATCGATCGCTGCTTCACCGGAGATAAACGCCCATGTCGCCTACCAGCCGTTTCGTCTTTTTCCTGATCGTTTGCCTATCAGCAACGATCGCCTCGCCGTTATTCGCTGAGAGTCGCCTAACCGAAGCGCAAGCGGAGCATGCCGCGAACAACTATCAACAATACTGTGCGTTGTGTCATGGCAAGGATCGCGAAGGCCATGCGAATGATCATGCGCCATCCCTGCGATCGCAATCACTGATGGAAGCGGGACAACTGGAACGATTCATGGCGGTCGCCTACGGTCGCGGCGGCACGCCGATGGCGGGCTTCTACACCGACATTGGCGGACCACTGGGCAAAGATGAAATCAGGCAGCTCACTTTTTGGCTGGAAGACCAGGCGGGTGTGCAACAAATCGGCTTGGATGAATCGCCGATCAAGGCCGATGTCCAGCAAGGACGCGAATTGTATCAAGCAGAGTGTGTCAGCTGTCATGGAGATCAGGGCCAAGGTATCACCGGCACCGCACTCGGCAATCCGGCCATGCTGGGCATGACGCGCGACTCATTCATTCGGCATGCCATCACCCATGGACGACAAGGCACCCCGATGCCGGCATTCGGTGAACGGCTAACTGTCGAAGACATCAATGCATTGACCGTATTTATTCGTAGCCGCGCGACAGGTTGGGAAGTGCGTAAACCCGTTTTGAAAACACCGCCAACACCAGATCAGTATGTTCGTAACCCCGATGGGGACGCCCCTGAGTTCACGCTAAAAGACGATCGCTACATCATGGCGGCCGACCTTTATCAGGCACTGGAAGAAAACAGACGCATGGTGCTTTTGGATACGCGAAACATGGCACAGTGGCAGATGTCGCATCTTGAAGGCGCGGTGCCGCTGCCCTATTACTATGACCGCGGCGACTTTTCGCGACTGGCCACCGACTTGCCACGAGACGGCACATGGATCGTGACCTATTGCGAGTGTCCACGCGCCGCCGCCGAGTACGTCAATGGCGAACTAGCCGACCTCGGCTTTAAGAATTTGGCCGTGCTTTACGAAGGCGCGTTTGGCTGGATCGGTTTGGGTTATCCGGTATCGATGGGCGATACCACACTGGCCCAGAAAATCTCGTTAGAACCCTCGGACTAGCGACGCCGCAAGATTCATCAATGAGTGACGCGCGAAGCAGATCTCAGGGTCTCGCGCGTTTCGCGATGGCAACAGCTTCTCGCGCCAACTCGGTCAACTTGTCGTAGTTACCGGCAGCGATATCTGCTGCAGGCGTTAGCCAACTGCCGCCGCAACCTACCACAGCGGGAATTGCCAGGAAGTCGGCTAGATTGCCCGGGCTAACGCCACCGGTTGGCATGAACTTCATCGTTCTAAAAACACTCGCCATCGCTTTCAGCGCAGGAATGCCACCGGCAATCGCGGCCGGAAAAAACTTGACGGTATCGAGACCGAGATTGAGCGCGCGTTGCACTTCGCTGGGCGTCATGGTGCCCGGATAAATCGGCACGCCGTGTTCTTGGGCAACATGTACGACACCGTCATCCAGACCTGGCGAGACAATAAACTCGGCGCCATGCGATAACGCGTCTTCAGCTTGCTGTGCTGTTAATACCGTTCCGGCCCCGGCCATCATATCCGGCACCTCAGCCGCAACGGCCTTCAAGCACTCCAGCGCACGGTCAGTGCGAAAAACAACTTCGGCGACCTTCAAGCCACCGGCCGCCAGCGCTTTTGAAATTTTGACCGCCACTTCGGGCTCTTCCGCCTGAATCAACGGCACAACCGGACTCTGGACCAACAACGCTTCGATACTCATTCAATCATCCTGTGGCGGTGGTCAGCGAACCTTGAGTGGGCGCAGACCTTATAAACTGCGCCCACTCTGAAGATTGATGCAGGGTCTTGTCAAGAACCACGCCGAAACAGGTGGACCATGCACCTTGCGTGAATGCGCCTTGAGACCACAAAGACAATGGCCACTAGTTACCTATATTCGCCAACACGCTTCTCTGCACGTTGCTTCATACCCGATTGATGCAGCACTAATGCGTCAATCGCACCGTCCGCGTCCCGCTCAAAATGTAACTCGGCATCAACGATTTTGTAGAAAAATACATCATCGCCTTTGGCGAAAATCGGGTAGTAACCCTGACCGGTTAATTTGGCTTCCAGACCACCCTTACGTTCCCGAATATTGATCTTGACCGAAGGCGCCAAAGCGAAGTCTCCGACATATTCAGCGAAGGCATCAGGCGGCAACTCGACGGCCGCTTTCGACTGAATCTGCGCCTTATCCGCAACCCGCTCCGCAGACTGGATACGTCCACCTTGAACCAGTTCCAGACCGACGACTTCAAGACCTTCCCGGACAAAATGAACGCTGGCATCGACTTCATGCAGTGCGTACCAATCGTTACCGGCATTGGCCAATGAGAACGGTGGCTGTCCGGTCGCCTGAGCGAACAACTGATCGTCTTGAATGAACACGCCAATGCCAAACGATGGCGTCAACTGATACTGGCCCAACAGCTTGGTATCGATGAGCATCGCAGCGGCTTTCGGTTCATCAGCACCTAGCAATGCCAGCCCGTCGTTTGTAGGGTTGCTATCGCCGGCAACAAATATCGCGACCGCCTGTGCCGTATCGGGCCTGAAACCAAAGAAGCTCCAAAAACCACCGGTGCCGCCGTTGTGCCAGAAAATCGGACCACCATCGGCGTAAGCGACATGCCAGATTCTGGTGACATCGAAACCATCCGAGCTGGACGCGAAGATTTCCTGGCCGCGAGCGCTGTCCTGTTGAAGCTTGGCGTCACGTTGACCCAGCATCACTTTGGCCAACTGCTCGAAGTCTTTGGTAGAACCCCAAAGCGCACCGGCGCCGGACAGTGAATTCATCCGCCACGCTGGCACCACATCACCGGCACGAAAACCTTGCGCCTGATTGTCTGTATCAAACAGACCGGTTTGTTGTAGACCTAAGGGTTTAATCACGTGCTCCGTCACGGCTTCTTCGTAGCCACCGCCATGCACTTCGCCTAGTAAGTAACCCAACAAACCAACGCCCAAATTCGAGTAGGCATAGTTCGACTGAAGCCGCTGCTCAGCGCGCGTGCGCTTCAAGCCATCCATCAAGTTTGCAGCCGTGTAGTCCTGGTACGGGTCGGACGGATCAGCAGGTGAGAAGTTGCCCGGCATTCTGGGCAAACCGCTCGTATGGGTCGCCAGAGCCTCAAGCGAGATATCTGTCAGCGCCGAGTTCACTGGTTTGAAATCATCACCCAGCAGCTCACCGATGGTTGTGGTGTAACTGACTTTGTCCGCCGCAACCATTTCCGCTAACAAGAGATTGGTAAACACCTTGGAAATGGAGCCAATCTGAAATTGGGTTTCTTGCGTAGGCGCCAAGCCGTCGGGCGAGATTGAACCGGCGGTCGCATGGGTCGCCAGATCACCATCGATCACCAACGTCGCGATGGCCAGATTGGCGGTCTCGATATCTTGTTGTTCCAGCCATGTTGCCATGCTTGTCTCCAGATCGTCTGCATGTGTGGTCATTGCCGCACCAAGCGCTAACAGTAGAAAAGCAACGCGTCGAAAAGTATGCATCATGATAAATCCTCTATCTCTTTAATTTGTTGATCGATGGCTTCGGCGGCTTTAGCAAAGCCCGGTGCCGCACCGTAGTAGTTGAGTAAATGAATAGCGACACTAACGATCACGACAACGATCGCGTATCCAAGGCTATCGCGGTTTAGGCCTACCGCGCTCGTATAAAACCCGACAGCGCCGACAGAAATCGGCAGCACATACCAGAGCCATGCCGTTAGCGCCTGCGCTTCCTGCGCTTTCATGGCCGCATGCTCGGCGCGCAAAAAGTCCTTGATGCTCATCTGCGGGTCGGCCACGGGACGCAACTTGCGAGCATGGCGCATTCGCAAGGGTATCCAGACCAGAGCCGCCAGTAGCACTAAAGTGGCGCAGACCTGCATCCAGTTCTGTTTCGACACGGCCATCCACAACCCATAACCAAACACCGGTAGCATGGCGATCGCGACGATACTCTCCAGTCGATCACGACGGGTAATCTTGGCCCAGGTTTTTTCTAGCGGGCTCGGCTCGCGCGGCATTTTTGGTGCCGGCGCGTCTACTGGCGATGCTTTCCAGCTATCTACGGCATCATCCCATTTCATTCTGCTGTCTCCACGAATTGCTCCGTAAACCGGGCTTTGAGGCGTGTCATTCGCACGTTGACGGCACCGGCACTGATCCCGAGAACATCGGCGATTTCATCGCGCGAGAGGCCTTCCAGCTCCATCAACAACATCGCTCGGTTCATCGGGTCTAGTGATTGGAGGAAGGCCTCCAGCACTTGCAACGGATCGCCGCCCTGTTTGCTGCCCAAGTCCGCTTCATGCAAGACCGTCGTTGGGAGCTTTCTCTTGCGAACGAACTGCAGCGCCGTATTGAGCGCGACTCGAAACACCCAGGTGCCAATCTCTGCACGACCATCGAAGGTATCCAGCCCCTGCCAGATCTTCAGCGTCATGTCTTGCAACAGATCCTGCCAATCGTTGGGACCCGCATACTGACGGGCGATGCGCGTCAGGCGTGCACGATTGCTATCCAAAATATTTTCGAAGGATTGCCTCAAAACGGCTTCCGATAAGTGAGCGTTATAAGGTTAGATGCAGCCAAACTGCTTATTTTACATCGATGCGAAAAAAAGTTGAGCGCGACCCAAGAGGCAGACGCCGATCAGGACTGGCAATCACGTCATTGGAGGTCTGGCATAGCGATTCCGATCGGCCAAACATTGGTCAATCCGAGCACCAGTCACAACCGGTACATTTACCGGCGCTAGGGCGAGTACGAGGCTAGGAAGTCGCTAGCGGACTTCGGCGAGACGTTCCCGCGGCCATAACATCACGATCTCATCGTCTTGACCGGTCATCTCCCAACGCAGTAACGACAGAGGCAGCCTGCCGCTCTCCATGAATGTGTCATGAAAATCTTTTAGCACGAAGTCATCGCCCAACTGGCGTTTACGGTCGGCCAACAATCGCTGCATTTGTAACATGCCGATCGTGTAGCCCAGTCCATAACCGGGGGGTCGCCGCAGATAAATCTCTGCATCGACACGGGCGACATCTTCATCCAGATACGGCACGCGCTCACGCCACCAAGTGACGGCTTCATCCACGGTCATCTCATTGGTTTGCAACCAAACGTCCGCGGGGACACGTGCTGCACGAAAGATACCGAAAATATAAATCAGCTCACGCGTGCGCGGCGCCATGTCGAGCCCGGCGTGCATCATGGCCTCTTCTAGGTAGGTTGCCCAACCCTCGGCGCGCGCACCGCTCATCAGCCGGCCACGAATGGGATGTTCGTTGCGTTGTTCCAGAACACCGTCAAACCGGTGACCGGGAATCACGGCGTGCAGGTGATCCGGCGTAGGGTCGCGAAACTGCACTTGTTCCCAGAAGTTCGGGCCGTTTGATCTGACGATCCACGGTGCATTGGTCGCTAACTCACCAATGTCATCCGGCACCGTGATGATTTCCGACTCAACGAGAAACTCGCGAATCATCGTGTCGATCGCGGCAATGCGACGCTTGTACTCTTCTTCGCTCTCGGAAAGTAACAACGGCGGAAGATCGCGGTTGCGATGCTGCTCCAGCCCATACACCGCCCACAAACGGTCGAGCTCACGCAACCCTAACGTGACGATTTGCTCGGTGTCGTATGGCATCAACTTGACGTGTTTCAAATACCAATTGAAGTGCTCTTTGCCAACGCCGGCCTCTGCCGTCATCGTCGGACGGTTATCTTTCAACCATTGATTGAAATCAACCACGGCCTGCTGCGTTGACTCAATATCAGGCACCAATGCCGGTTGCGCTTCGCGTGCTCTGGCGAGAAAGTCTTCATACCAGCCGATTACGCCGGCGGGTGGCGTCGCGCGGTAAGGATAACCGTGACCGACGCCATCAGCGTTGGTTAGATTGAACAGAGCGAGGTCGGCATAGTCGGCTGCCACTTCATCGAGATTCTCTTTGCCGGCTTCGGCCAACAGGGCGATCGCTGCCAATCGCGTGCGTAACACGGCCGTGTCGTCTTCGTTGAGCGGCAAGTCGGCAAACGTGACGCGCAGCATTCTATCGACATAGAACCCGGGATCACGCGCCCAGGGGCGAGAAATCGACAACGTAAACTCATGTTGATCCAGACGTGAGCGCACCGCGAGGTAGTCCACTTGCTGGGCCGTCGACCAGGCTTCCGGTTCGATGGTGTCGAAACGACGCTGAAGCGCTTCCATTTCATCCAGTCGAAGTGCCACGGCCTCATCCCCGTAATCCGGGTAGAGCTGAGCGGCTTCACCGGCGATATCGCGGTTGGGTACGGCCCGCTTCGCGCGCGCTTCGTCTTGCCATTGGAGGAAATCGTCGTAGAGGGTGACGAGTGCTTCATAGCTTTGCCCGTCTGTCTGAGCCAGTGAAGCACGAGGCAAAAGCAACCCGATGATCGCAAGAACACTGACACTGATGATCAACTTCGATGCATTCATGAGAAACCTCGTTCGGAATGTATTGAAGTCAGTGTAGCGAACCCTGATGAAACAGGCACGCGAAGTTACGGGTATCCACAATAGGGACAGATCACCGTGCGGACGGAGTTGCGTGGCTCTCGACTTATCCATAGCATCGAACGAAACAACAGGGGACAACCATGACCAGACTTATCGCCACCATCTTGTGGATGGCACTCATTGGACTAACCATGCCAATCGGACACGCGCAGGATTCGCCTGTTGCCTTCGTCAATGCACATATCCTGCCGGTCGATGGATCGCCCATCGAATCTGGCGTACTTATTATCGACGATGGGAAAATCATTGCCGTAGGCAACAGCGACATCAGTATCCCGGCTAACGCGCGTCGAGTCGACCTCACAGGGCAAGTCATCATTCCCGGCCTGGTCGATACACATAGTCATGTCGGCAACTACTCCAGACCCGACGTGCCTGCCAATGCAGACGGTAACGAAGCGACCGATCCCATTACGCCGCACATCCGCGCGCTGGATGCAATCTGGCCGGCCGACCCCGGCATTCGCATGGCACTGGCTGGCGGTATCACAACGGCGAACATCATGCCGGGCAGTGGTAACGTCATCAGCGGGCAAACGGCCTACGTCAAATTGCGTGGCACCTCCGTTGACGAAATGCTGATCGACGAGTCTATCGGTGGCATGAAAATGGCCAACGGAGAAAACCCGAAAAGCAACTACGGTAGCCGGAATCAGGCGCCACAAACCCGAATGGCAATAGCGGCACTAGCGCGGCAAGCTTATGCCGACGCGCAGCATTATCAAGCGCAACGTCAAAACAGGAAACGCGGTAAACCGCCGACGCATTTTGATCTGGGTCAGGAAGCGCTCAACGAAGTGCTAGCGGGCGATCGCATCGTTCAACACCATACGCATCGCGCCGACGACATCCTGACGGTGCTGCGCATCGCCAATGAGTTTGACTACCGCGTGGTCATTCAACATGGCACAGAAGCTTGGAAAGTCGCCGATGAATTAGCCGCTGCCGATATTCCGGTGTCGTTGATCATCATCGACTCACCCGGCGGTAAGCAGGAAGCGATCGACTACAACGAGTACGCCGCCAAGATCTTGCACGACGCTGGCGTCAAGATCGCTATCCACACCGACGACTTCATTAACTCATCGCGTTTTCTGTTGCGCGAAGGCGCGATGGCCGTGCGATTTGGTTTGGATGAAACCACTGCACTGAAAGCACTGACACAGAACGGCGCTGAGATGCTCGACCTTGGCGAACGCGTCGGCTCGCTCACACCCGGCAAAGACGCGGACTTCGTCGTGCTGTCTGGAAAACCGTTCAGCGTTTACACCAAAGTGATGGAAACCTGGATCGAAGGGGAACGCGTGTTCAATCGCGCAGACCCGGATGACCTGCGCTATGCCACAGGCGGCTTTGCCGTCGGTGATCGTTACCCGACCGGAGGTGCACAATGAGAATTTCAACATGGCTACTCGCCCTCGTCGCGACCATTGCCGCGGCTAATACGCACGCGCAAGACTTGGTCATTTTGGCTGATGAAGTTTATACGTCCGGTCCGGAAGGTCGCATCGAAAAAGCCGCTATCATGATCAGTGATGGAAAGATCACAGCGATCGGTTCTATGGCTTCAATGACCTATCCCGCCGATACGCCGCAAAGAACAGCTGCAACGGTGATTCCCGGTCTCATCGATAGCCGTACGACACTCGGTTTATCAGGCGCGTGGAATATTCGGGCCGATCAAGACCACAACGAATTGACCGCGCCGAATCAGGCACAACTCCGGGGTATCGACAGCTACAATCCGAGTGAAATGCTTATCGATTTTGTACGCGAACATGGTGTTACGACGGCGCATGTCACGCCCGGTGATGGCAATCTGATTGCCGGCCAAGGCGCCATCGTAAAATTGCATGGCGATACCGTCGCCGAGGCCGTCATCCGGCCCGTTGCCAGCATGATCTTCAATCTGGGGGAGTCGCCGAAAGAATCCTACGCCAGCCGCAAGATCGCACCCGGTACGCGCATGGCCAGTGCCGCGATTATTCGTCAGGCATTGTACGCCGCTCAGCACTATGCCGAACATGGTGGCAAAGAGGGTAAAGTCGACTTGGCCGTGGCAGCGTTGGTGCCGGTTGTTAACGGCGAGATTCCAGCCGTGTTTACCGCACATCGCGAAGACGACATCTCGACGGCCATTCGCATCGGCAAAGAATTTGATCTGGATCTCTACATTCAATACGCCACCGAAGGTTATTTGATGCGAGACGATCTCAAAGCGGCCGGCGTTAAGATCATGGCCGGTCCGGCGTTACAGCGTCTGGAAGGGCTGGAGGCGTACAACGCATCATTGGAAAACAGTGGCCTGATGCATGCCGCCGGTATTCCGGTGAGCTTCAGCACCGGGCATGAGGGCTATGTACCCAAGCAACGTATCCTGCTTTATGAAATGGGCGTTGCGGTCGCCAACGGGTTTCCAGCGGAAGCAGCGATTGCTGCCGGCACGATTGAAGCGGCCCGTATGTTAGGCATCGACGACCAAGTCGGCTCTATCGAGGTGGGCAAAGATGCCGACCTCGTCTTGTTCGATGGTGACCCCTTTGAATACACCAGCCACATCGAAGCCGTTTACATCGACGGTATGACGCACAGCCAAACGCCGTAGTGTCATGACAGATCGGCGCCGCAATCTATGCGGCGCCGATCATTCACTCAGCTCAGATCAAAACGATCTGCATTCATGACCTTGGTCCATGCGGATACAAAATCCTGCACAAACTTTTCCTGGTTGTCGTCTTGCGCGTAGACCTCAGCGTAAGCACGCAGGATCGAGTTAGAACCGAACACGAGATCCACACGTGTCGCTGTCCATTTCGTTTCACCGCTGCTCCGCTCACGAATGTCATAAGAATTCTTGCCAGTCGGCTCCCACGTGTAGTTCATATCCGTCAGATTAACGAAAAAGTCATTGCTCAGCGCGCCCACGCGATCCGTGAAGACGCCCTGTTTGGCATCACCATAGTTCGCACCGATGGATCGCAGGCCGCCGATTAGTACTGTCATTTCATGTGCAGTCAGATTCATCAGTTGTGCACGATCGAGCAATAACTCTTCGGCACTCGCCGCATACTCGCTTTTCACAAAGTTACGGAAGCCGTCGTGCAAGGGCTCGAGCACATCGAACGATTCGGCATCGGTCATCTCGTCGGTGGCGTCACCACGGCCGGGCGTGAACGGCACCGCCGTATCAAAACCACCCGCTTTCGCCGCTTGCTCGATACCCACATTACCGGCGAGCACAATGGTATCTGCGACACTGGCACCGCTGACTGAAGCCAAGGGCTCCAACACCGCCAACACGCGTTGCAGTCGTGCCGGCTCATTGCCTTCCCAGTCTTTCTGGGGTGCGAGTCGAATACGTGCGCCGTTCGCACCACCGCGTAAATCAGAACCACGGAACGTGCGTGCACTATCCCAGGCCGTATTTACCAGGTCGCTTACACTCAGACCGCTGGCCGCGATATCGCGTTTCAACGCATCGACGTCGTAATCGCTGCTGCCTGCCGGAATCGGATCTTGCCAAATGAGATCTTCATTCGGCGCATCCGGTCCGATGTAACGCGCGCGTGGCCCCATGTCGCGGTGAGTCAGCTTGAACCAGGCGCGGGCAAACACTTCTGAGAAGTAAGCCGGATCTTTATAGAATTTTTCCGAGATCTTGCGGTAAGCCGGATCGACCTTCATGGCCATGTCGGCATCGGTCATGATCGGATTCCACTTGATCGATGGGTCTTCGACATCCACGGTCTTGTGTTCTTCTTTGACGTCAATCGGTTCCCACTGCCAGGCACCGGCGGGACTCTTTTTGGATGCCCATTCGTAGTTCAACAGCATCTCAAAATAGCCGTTGTCCCATTCGGTCGGGTTAGGTGTCCATGCGCCTTCGAGACCGCTGGTCACGCTGTCACGTCCAATGCCGCGTTTCGTGGTGTTGTTCCAGCCCAAGCCTTGCGCATGGACGTCTTCGCCTTCGGGTTCAGCACCCAGCAAACCGGCATCGCCGTTGCCATGACATTTACCGACCGTGTGGCCACCCGCAGTCAACGCCACCGTTTCTTCGTCGTTCATCGCCATGCGAGCGAATGTGTCACGAACATCGTGCGCGGTCTTCTGCGGATCAGGGTTACCGTCAACGCCTTCCGGGTTTACGTAAATCAGACCCATCATGACGGCCGCGAGCGGGTTCTCTAACTCGCGGTCACCCGAGTAGCGACTGTCCGGGTTATCGGTCGGTGCCAGCCAGGCTTTCTCGGCACCCCAGTAGATATCTTTTTCAGGATGCCAGATGTCTTCGCGACCAAACGCAAAGCCATAAGTCTTGAGCCCCATGGATTCATAGGCGATGGTGCCGGCATAGGCGATCAGATCAGCCCAGGTCAATTGATTGCCGTACTTTTTCTTGATCGGCCAAAGCAGGCGACGCGCTTTATCAAGGTTGGTGTTGTCGGGCCATGAGTTCAACGGCGCGAACCGCAAGTTGCCGGTGCCCGCGCCACCGCGACCATCAGCCGTGCGATAGGTGCCCGCCGCATGCCACGACATGCGAATCATCAAACCACCGTAGTGCCCCCAATCCGCCGGCCACCAGGGCTGGCTATCGGTCATTAGCGCGTGCAAGTCTTTCTTGAGCGCCGTGACATCCAATGACTTAACGGCCTCGCGATAGTCGAAGTCATTACCCAACGGATTCGTTTTCGCATCGTGCTGATGCAGGATGTCGAGATTCAGTGTTTTGGGCCACCAGGCAACATTCGACATTTGGCTTTCGGTTGCACTGCCGTGCATGACCGGACATTTTCCTGCAGACATGGGGATCTCCTGACCAACTTCTTGTGGGGCAATAGGGTTATTGCTAGGAGGTCATCATCACCTACTGTCGATGTTTTGGCTAATTGGTTCTTGCTAATGGGATGATTGAGGGAAACTATGGGTTGTTCTTGGTGGCGGGAAAGAACTCACGTGCCTTCTCGTGGCCCTCCTAACTACCTTTATTTGGGGTAGCCTTCGCCTGCTTCGGCTACCCTCCATTCTCATCTTTTTCTTGTAGCCGTCGAACAGCTCTAACCAAGTCTTCTAAGGGAACCGCTCGGCCAGCCTCATCGCCATTCTTCAAGATTCGAATGGGTTTCATGCTCATGTTTTCAGGCACTATCCAAGCAGGCGAAGAGACGTCTACCCATGTTTCTCCTGGCGCAAACTGATCTTGAAGCAACTCGAAAGCCTTTGAATAGACAAATCCTGAGGACCAGCTACAAGTAAAATCCTGCGTTCGAAATGTCTTTGATTCCTCCTGCGTGAGTTCATTCATGCCGACGAGATAGGAACTTTTTAGTTTCAACCGAGCGCTTGTGCAAAAACTAAATGACTTAACTGCCTTCGTATCGAAGTCACCAACTGGCACGACAGAGGCAATGTAAGAATTGACTTCAATGCTATCGAGCATACCACTGTCACCAGAAGATTCTTTCTCTGGAACGGCTGACGCGCGCTCTATCCTAACAATAGCGATAACGTCAGAATCCATGAGCGACGATAAAAGATGCTTGGGTAAAAAAGAGTAGGCGTGTGAACCCGCAGAAACCAAAAGGACTGCGACGCACATAACCGACATCAGCGTTTTCATCATCAATTCTCTCAACGCATTAAAACCCGGCATCGGGGGCTTCACTTGTCTTCATCATCCTCAACCTAGCACAGCTTACAATTATCATCAGTAGCGCCGATGATAACGCCGACCGTAAAATACCAAATCGCAAGAAACCTGAAACTCCAAACGGTCAGCCTGACTAGGGGCCGCTTCAAAACCTCGATCGGGAGCACCGGCTCATACTCGAACTTGTATGCAGTGCGATAAATATCCATTGCGAGAACTCTCCAACTAAAACTCGACGATCTAGCTTCCCAAATACTGACGGCGATAGACCCGATCGGCACGGCGCCCAGAATGAAGAAACCGAAGCTCTCCAGTATTGGTACGATTTCTGACCATGGCATATATCGACTCACACTTTAGTTGAAGCGTTCGATGGAAAGACAAAATTGGATGATCACTTCTTGATACAGTCGGACGACCTCCATACCTCCAGCTCATCAATCAAAATTCTTCGCCGGTACTACCCTCTTGTTGGTTGATCTGTCCATTCAAGAGAAGTAGCCAATCAAGCGATAGACACGCTACACATTGGGTTTATCCAATTGATACGCCGGACTCCCTGTCAGTTGCTTTTGCCAAGCCCGGCGACGCTTCCACGCCCAGGGATTAAACCAACCGAGATCGATACCGATTCTGTCCAATGCGAAAAGTAGTGTCGCGACAGCGGTCA
>JBGCGB010000016.1:0-44815 GCA_045110335.1 Woeseiaceae bacterium | reverse complement strand
TGCGGCAATCGGTATGAGGCGGGCAGTTATGTGATCAACCTTGAGCAACCGGCCAAGCGATTGATCCGCACTTTGATGGATCGGGACATCCCGATTGATGAGGCGTTCATGGAAGAGCAAGAGCGCCGGCGCGAAAAAGATCTCTACGCCGAACTCTACGACGTCACAGCCTGGTCGCTACCGTTGATGATGAACGTGCAGGCAGACGCTTGCGGGCGCGGGGTGCGCGTTGCGGGGGAGCCAGCGAGTGACCAGTGGGTACTCGCTGGTGACTTTACGGCCGCAGAACAAACGGTCGTCACTTACATTGTGCCTTGGGGGCAAGCGCCCGCTATCCGGTTGCTGAGCCATGCGCTGCGGGAAGGGTATCGTGTCAAGACAACCGATAGAGCGTTTACTCACCAAGGACGTCGTTATCCGGCGGGTACGCTCATTTTGGATGTAGCTGACAATCCTTCGACCCTCGCTGCGTCTTTGGAGGCATGGTCTGCATCGCTTGGTGCGGACGTCGTTGCGATTGACAATACATGGGTGACCGACGGGCCAAACTTCGGCAGCGGCAATGTTATGCGTTTCGATGAGGTGCGCGTAGCGATGGCGTGGGACATGCCGACGTCGACATTGAATGCCGGCAACACCAAGTTCGTCATTGAGCGTCAGTTCGATTATCCGGTGACGCCGATTCGCACGGCAAGACTTGCGACAGCCGACCTTCGTCGCTATCACGTGCTCATTCTGCCGGCGACCCGCGGTGGCGGTTATTTCGACAGCTTGGGCAAAGGCGGTATCGCCAATCTCAAGGATTGGGTAAGCGATGGCGGGGTTGTCATCAGTATGGGCAATGCAACGAGGTTCTTGAGTGACCCCGACGTCAATTTGTTATCGATACGTCGTGAGAACGCGGTCGCGGAAGTCGACGAAGCGCTCGAGTTGCCCGAACGGGATGATGAAGACGATGCTGCGAAGGTAGCAGGCAGTTATATTGAAAATGCGGAAGTCTATAGGGCCTTGATCGAGCCAACCGAGCAAAGCCCGGATTACGTGCCGGGCGTTTTGGTGAAAGCGACGGTGGATCCGGATCATTGGTTGGGCGCCGGTGTTGCGTCAACACTGAACGTGCTGGTGCGCGGTAATGATATTTACACGCCTGCAACGTTGGATGCCGGTGTCAATGTAGTTCGTTATGAAGCTGCCGATGATCTGCTCGCCAGTGGGTACCTTTGGGAAGAAAACCGTAAACAACTTGCGTTCAAACCCTTTGTCGTCGCTGAGCGTGTTGGTCGCGGTTACGCCATCGCGTTTACCGAAGACCCTACCGTGCGTGCCTATCTGGACGGTCTGAATGTCGTCTTCATGAATGCAATTTTCAGAGGCGCGGCGCACGCGCGACCGGTGCGTTAGGGCTTTAAATGAGCCGCCGGTATCACGGCGTCAATCAGGCGTGGGCCTTTGCAGGCTAGCGCCCGTTCGAGCGCCTGATCAAACGTCTCTATTGTCGTTGCATGCTCGGCCGGCACGCCCATCCCTTCGGACAGCGCGCACCAGTCCAGATTGGGTTGGCTTAGGTCGAGCAGTGACAGCGCTTTGGGCCCCGGGTCGCTAACGCCTACTCTTGCGAGCTCGATGTTCAGGATCGCATAGCTCGAATTGTTGACGAGTACGACGGTGACGTCGAGATTTTCTCGCGCCATTGTCCATAGCGACTGGAGCGTGTACATGGCGCCGCCGTCGGCCTGAAGCGCAACAACTTTTCGGTCCGGGCAAGCAACCGCAGCGCCAACAGCAACCGGCAAGCCCTGGCCAATGGAGCCGCCCGTTAGCATCAACCAGTCATGAGGGGCGGCGCCGGCCGTGATGTTGAACATGGCCAGTCCGGCCGTCGCGGCTTCATCGGAAACGATGGCGTTTTCCGGTAACCGGTTCGTCAATGAGAAGCCAATCGATTTGGCGTCCAGAGGTCCATCCGCCAGATCATGATATTGGCGTTCCTGCAAAATCATTGGCTGGTCGTTCGTTTTGAGTAGCGACGCCAGTGAGGTCAACGCCGGCATTGCGGACACGCCGGGCTCAACGAGACGAATGACCTTCGCGCCTGCCGGCGACAACTCACCGGGCTTGTCCGGGTACGCAAAGAATGAAACCGGTGGTGGCGCCCCAATACAAATCAATGTGTCGACAGATGCCAGAAACTCCGCAGCGACTTCACCGAAGTACGGCAGACGTTCTGTTGCTACCCGGCCTGCGCCCCGTTGCAGTCGGGCACAAAAAGTCTCCGTGATCAGTCGTGCGCCCGTCGCTTCCGCAATCCTGCCGGCGATGATTAGTGCCTCGTCAGTCAGCGCTGTGCTGCCCAGAAATAGTGCTGCTTGTTTTGCGGAGCGCAATTGGTCGACAACTTCGGAGACGTCGACGGTGTCTTGCGGATTTGGTGAAAGGGGTGCTGGCGAAATTTCCTGCCCGCCTTCGCTCCAGGCATGGTCCGCCGGCGCAATCACCGTAGCAACCTTGCTTAGCGTTTGAGTCACTGTTGCAAAAGCCTCGGCGCCAGCGACCGCAAGGTCTTCTGGTGAGTGACTTGTTCTTACCCAATCTGACATGGGTTTGGCGACACCGGCGATATCCGAGGTCAATGGAGCATCGAGTGCAAGATGATGCGTTGCGTGATCGCCGACGACATTGATCACAGGCGTTCCGGCGCGCTTTGCATTGTGAAGATTCGCCAACCCGTTACCGAGCCCGGGGCCGAGATGCAATAGCGTGACGGCGGGCTTGCCGGTCATTCGCCCATAACCATCAGCGGCGCCCGTCACGACACCTTCAAACAAGCCAAGAATCGCTCGCATGCCGGGTGTTTCGTCGATCGCGGCGACGAGTTGCATTTCTGATGTGCCAGGATTAGCGAAGCAGACATCAACGCCATGTGCCGACAGTGTCTTGATGAGTCCTTCTGCACCATTCATATTGGAATTCCGTCATTGGTTTGTCGCTAGGGTAGCAGTCTTACCCTGCCGCTGTGTATTCAGTGAACAGTCGCTTCATTCCGGTATACTCGAAGGCATCAAACGAAACATCGGAGATGAGTATGCGTGTGGTGACATCGAGTGTCGTGCTGGCATTACTAATAACAGGCTGTCAGCCTGAGTCCGCCAAACAAGAGGAAACCGCAACGGTGTCTGAGAACAACCAGGAAGTGATGAAAGAAGATCCGTACCTTTGGCTTGAAGAGGTGGAAGGGGACGAGGCGCTTGACTGGGTTCGAGAGCAGAACGAACGTTCGCTTAGCGGTCTCGAGGCAGATCCTGTTTATCAGGAAAACCTCAAGGAGGCGCTGGCGCTTGCCGTTTCTGATGAACGCATTCCCTATGGGACTATCCGTGATGGATTGGTCTACAATTTTTGGCAGGACGACGCACATGTTCGTGGGTTGTGGCGGCGCACGCCGCTAGCGGAGTACGAGAAAGAAAAGCCGGAGTGGGAGACCGTAGTCGATTTCGATCAGTTGGCGAAAGACGAAGACAAGAATTGGGTCTACAAAGGCGCTGATTGCTTCAAGCCGGCCGATGGGCCCATTCGTCGTTGTTTGGTGTCTTTGTCAAACGGCGGTAAAGATGCTGTTATCTTGCGAGAGTTTGATCTGATCGAAAAGCGCTGGGTTGACGAGGGCTTCGTGACGGATGAGGGTAAGCAAGGCAGCGCATGGATCGATGAAGATACGCTCTTGCTCGCCACAGACTGGGAAAGCGATGGCACAACGGTGACCGAGTCCGGCTATCCGTCGGACGTGCGTTTATGGAAACGCGGCGAGCCGCTGTCGTCGGCGCAGTCCCTATATGTTGGTGACAAAACAGACGTTGGCGTTTGGCCATGGTCATACCGGCTGGATAGTGGCGAGATGATGTATGGCGCCGTCGAGGCGGATACGTTTTTTACGAGCACCTACTGGCTGCTGATGGATGACGAGCCGCGAAAAATTCCGGTGCCGGCCAAAGTCTCACTGGGAGATACCTATCAGGGCTATCAGTTCGTCACGTTGCAGGAAGACTGGAATATCGCTGAACAAGATGCGGCATTCGTCACGGGTGACCTTGTTGCGTTTGATATCCAGCGGTTTTTGGATACGAATAAATTGCCCCCCGTTGAACTTGTGTTTCGCGCCAACGAACGTCAGGCCGTAAAGGGCGTGGCAGTTTCAAAGAGCGGCGCATTGCTCGCGATCAATGACAATGTCACCGGTCGACTGCTTCGTCTGGAACGAGGTGCCGATGGATGGGCGACAACGTCGATTGCTTTACCCGGCACAGGACAAGCGCGTATTTCCTTCTCGGCAAAAGACACGACGACCGTGTTTATTAACTACGAGGGTTTCCTGACGCCCGACTCGTTGCTGAGCTTTGATACGCAGACGGGTGCGTTAGAAACCTTGAAGTCGTTGCCGGCGAAGTTTGATACCGATGGGCTAGTTGTGTCGCAGCAAGAGGCTACGTCGAAAGACGGGACCCGGGTGCCGTACTTCCTGATTCATCGCGATGACATCGAATTTGATGGGACGACACCAACGTTGTTGTACGGTTACGGTGGCTTTGAGATTTCATTGTTGCCTTCGTATTCGGCCGGGCTTGGAAAGCTCTGGCTTGAACGCGGCGGTGCCTATGCATTAGCGAATATTCGCGGCGGTGGCGAGTTCGGACCTGCCTGGCATCAGGCAGGTCTAAAAGGTAAGCGGCAGGTGATCTATGACGACTTTATCGCTATCGGCGAAGATCTGATTGATCGCAAGATCACGTCACCGAAGCACCTCGGTATTATGGGCGGCTCCAATGGCGGTCTTCTAATGGGCGTCATGATGACGCAACGACCGGATCTTTGGAACGCCATCGTCGTGCAAGTGCCCTTGCTGGACATGTTGCGCTATCACAAGTTGCTGGCCGGCGCGTCCTGGGTTGATGAGTATGGCGATCCTGATGTGCGAGAGGAACGGGCGTTTCTGGAGACGATTTCGCCCTATCAAAATTTTGATGAGGATACGGAGTATCCAACACCGTTCTTTGTGACTTCGACGAAGGATGATCGCGTACATCCGGGGCATGCGCGCAAGATGGCAAAACTATTCGAGGCTTCCGAGAAACCGTTTCTCTACTACGAGAACATTGATGGTGGACATTCAGCGGCCGCAAATCAAAAAGAGCGCGCTAAGCGCAGTGCGCTGGAATATACCTATCTAGCGGACCGGTTGTTTCCGAACAGTGATGACTAATCTGGTGCTTCACACAGTGAAAAGATCAATCCCGTTTGCAGGTCGTCAGGCGATATTTCTGTTCGCATTGATGTTTAGCGGCTGCGCGTCCTACACGACGCCGGGTGGGCCCGTGGATCTCGCCGGCATCCAGTCGGTTGAGATACGTGAGCTCATGGCACGTGAGCCCGCCGCATCATTTCCTGCCCTGGTCACCTTCGCACGTGTTCAGTCGCCAGACTATCGAACGTTAACATCGGAGACCTATGGGAACGGCGCGTACGTCGTTGTCACAAACCGTGAATTCTTGTCCGACGATGTCTTTGAAAACCTATCGAATTGGCCCGCAGTGCGCGGTGTCTCACCCCTGAGTCGGTTGCTTATTCCCTCACAATTGAATGATCTCGAGTCGCTCCGAGTCGCCGCCGCCAACCTGAAGGCAGATATCCTGGTGACGATGACGCTGGATACCACCTTTCGAGTTGACGGAAAATCGATCGGCCCACTTAGTGTGATTTCGTTAGGTTTGATGCGTGATCGGGAGACCGTGGTCAGCACGACCGCTTCTGCAATCTTTGTTGATGTCCGAAGCGGGTTTGTTTACGGCGTGGCCGAGTCCTCGGCGACGGAGCGTCAAACAACGAATGCATGGGACACCGTCAACGCGGCGGATCAAGGGCGATTGAATACAGAGCGAGAAGCATTCGACAGATTACTTGAGACATTGGGCAGTACCTGGTCCAGCATCGTTGAGGCGCATTCCGGCCGATAACGCCGACGCCGATTAGATCGCCAAGAACCGGCATGCCTAACCCATCGTCTTGCCCGCGATTTTGCGAACCATCCATTTGGGCATCAGTCGCGTTGTCGCCATGGCCGCTGCATAGCCGATGCCGGGCACTTTAACGGCGTCGCCATCCATGCAGGCTTCATAAGCATCTGCGGCGACTCGGGCGGGATCTAGAACCGTGAATTCGGGCACGCGTATCTTCCCGGAAGATTGCTCGATGGGACCCCGTAACATTTCCGTGTCCGTATAGCCGGGACAGACCGCCGTCACGGTGACGCCTTTGGGTGCCATCTCGATGGCGAGAGACTCACTCAGTGCTAACACATAGGCTTTCGTGGCCGCATAGACAGCTAGTTTCGGGATCGGCTGAAATGCGGCGATAGACGCAATGTTCAGAATCTTGCCATGACCACGTTCGATCATGGGTTGGGAAAATCGATGACAGATGTTGGTGAGTGTCTGAACATTCAGTGTCACCATGTTCGAGACATCTTGTGCTGCCATGGCGGGAAAACGTCCGCCGGTCAGCACGCCGGCGTTGTTCACGACAATATCGATTTGGGCGTCAGCGAGGCTGTTGAACAAATGGTCCGCGGCTTGATCACCGCTCAAGTCCATCGGGTGAACATCAATGCCAATGTCGAATTCGCCGGTTAGCGTATCGGCCAGTTCCTGCATCGGTGCTTCACGGCGCGCCACCAAGACCAGATTGTGGCCGTTTTGGGCGAAGACGCGCGCTAAGTGTTTGCCGATACCGGCAGATGCGCCCGTGATCAAAGCGGTGCTGGTCATGAGAAGCCCTTTCCAGATTGATGACGGAAGAGCTTAACACGCGTTGAAATCAGGCAGCGATGCAGCGATTCCTGCCAGCATTCTTGGCTGAATAGAGCGCTTTGTCAGCGCGTTCGTAGAGTTGCTCGACGGTGTCGCCCTGAATGACCTCTGTGATGCCACAAGAAATACTGATGGGGACTTTCTTGTCGTTGAATTGGAATTTGGCGGAATCAATCAATGCCCTGAGTTTGTCAGCGATAACAATGGCCGTATCGACTTTTGAGTTTGGCAACAGAATGACAAATTCCTCACCGCCAATGCGTGCGACGAAGTCAGTGCTGCGAACATAGCGTTTGAGATAGTCGGCGATTTGTTTCAAGAGAGCATCGCCAGCTTGGTGACCCATATTGTCGTTGATCGCCTTAAAGTGGTCTATGTCCCAAAGTGAATAGCAGAAGGGCAGACCATCACGGTTAAAGCCATCCAGGGTCTCAGCGAGCCTTTGTTCATAGGCAAACCGGCTATGTACTTTGGTTAGTGAGTCCAGTAACAACAGCGACTTTTGCTCTTTCAGCTCTGCATCAAGCGCGACGGTGCGATCCTTGAGCATCGTGAGTTCGCTATTCAGTGCGGCATTGCGCTGTTCCATTTCGTGAATGCGCGCTTCTTCTTTTTCACGATAGGTGGCGATGTGAGACCCGATGCGATCGAGTCTTGATTTCAGTTTGGCTTTGAGCTGACCCGCATCGTTTTCTTCGGTGAGCGTCGTATTTAGCGAGTCCACATCCTCGCTCACTTGTTGTTCCAGTTCGCTGCTAGCGGCCCTCTGGTTGTCCGCGGCGCTAGTGGCATTGCTCGCCCATTGCTCCAGATTTTGTACGGACGCCTTCACCTCGCTGAGAAACTCTTCCGTTTCTTTCCGTTCTTGGTCGAGTTTTCGGCATATCTCTACGACGACGCCAGCGAATTTACTGAACTGATCGGCGATGTCGGTTTCTTCATTGTTGGCGATGGTTTCAATCGGTTTTCGCAAGCGCGGGTAGGCCGAAACGGATGCGACGAAATCATCTCGAACGTGGACCAACCGGTTCACCGCAACCGTCGTCGTACTTTCTGACTCTTTCCGGTGTGCTTGCAACAGCACGATAATCTCATTGGCAACACCTCTTAGGTTTAGCAGTGTCAGGCTGTCCTTTGCCTTATCCAGACGTATTTGTAAGACTTCAAGTTCTTCGTCGATGTTCTGGCGCCAGCCACGACAGGCCGTCAACATCAGCCGCAAGATCTGCCGAAGTTCTTGCTGCATCGTGTCGCTTTCAGCTTGGTATTGCTCGTGCTCCTTAACCAGCTCCCGATACTCGTCTTTCCAGTGTTGTGCGTCTTTTTCCAATGTAATTCCCTCTGGACCTTATTGGTTAGCGGCCAATGGCTGCGTGGGTTAAGCCGTAGTGGGAAAATTCATCCCTTTCAATGTAGTTTTGATGTAAACTACTTTTCAAATCACGATAAATAAAGGCTCAAAAGATGGCTGAAACTCTGAACACGGACTATCTGATTGCTGGTAGCGGTGCCGTTGGTATGGCGTTTGCGGACGTTTTGTTGGATGAGACAGACGCGGACATCATCCTCGTGGATCGACATCACAAGCCGGGTGGGCACTGGAACGACGCCTATTCTTTTGTCACGTTGCACCAGCCATCTGCATTTTATGGCGTGAGTTCTTGCGAGCTCAGCAAGGGCCGGATTGATGAAACGGGCCTCAATGCCGGATTGCAGGAGCTGGCATCCGGCGCCGAAGTGAGCGCCTATTTCGATGAGGTTATGCGGCATAAGTTTTTGCCGACCGGTCGGGTTCGCTATTTTCCGATGTGCGATTACATTGGCAATCATCAATTTCGCTCGTTGCTGACCGGTGAGGTTTTTGATGTAAACGTCGAGCGTAAATTTGTAGATGCGACGCATTTGAAGACGTCCGTCCCATCAACGCATTCACCGGGTTTTAGTGTCGCCGATGGTGTGCGATTCATGCCGTTGAATGAGTTGCCGAAAATGGGCGAACCACCGGCGGGTTATGTCATCGTCGGTGGTGGCAAAACGGCGATCGATGCTGTGCTTTGGCTGCTGGAACAGCGTGTCGACCCCGATACTATTCGCTGGATCATGCCACGCGATGCCTGGCTGATTAATCGTCGGATGACACAGACTGGCGAGGACTTTTTTGAAGACGCCATCGGTGGCCAGGCTGCA
Source organism: Woeseiaceae bacterium (assembly GCA_045110335.1). Taxonomy (GTDB): domain Bacteria; phylum Pseudomonadota; class Gammaproteobacteria; order Steroidobacterales; family Woeseiaceae; genus CALBPI01. The sequence goes on along the minus strand of JBGCGB010000016.1, from coordinate 35,771 downwards.
CAAATGGAAGCGATTGCGGCAGCAAGTGATCTGGAAGATTTGTTTGATCGGCTCGAAGCAGCGAACTTCATGTTCCGAATCGATACATCGGTGCGCCCGAAGATGTTTCATGGTGCGACCATTAGCGAAAACGAACTACGCGAATTGCGTCGAGTGAAAAATATCATTCGAATGGGACGCGTGTCGGCGATCAACGCGAACGAAATCATTCTGGCTGAAGGCACCATACCTACGGGCCCCGATCAATTGCATGTTGATTGTTCGGCCAGCGCCATTCCTAACCTGGAGATCAAGCCGGTTTTCGATGGCGATACGATCACGCCACAAACGGTGCGCTCCTATCAGCCAGTATTCAGTGCGGCTTTTATTGCGCATGTAGAAGCGGCTTATGCGACCGAGGAAGAAAAGAAAGCGTTGTGTAACGTCGTGCCTCTGCCCAATCATGTGACCGATTGGCCAAAAATGACGGCAGCGTTCATGATGAATCAATACACTTGGTCACAAGACAAACCCTTGCGGCAGTGGCTCTTGAACAATCGTCTGGATGGTTTCAGTAAGACGGTCGCGAATATCAGCCCGGACGATGCCAAGAAGCAGGCTATCCTGAAACGATTGCGGGGCAACATGATGCCTGCGATGGCGAACCTGCAAAAACTTATGGCGGCGGGTTAGCGTATGCTCACAGGGTGTTGGCCGAAATGATTTGGCCTCTGCGCGGGTCTATTGTGGCATCACCGAAACACCTGGGAGCGAGACATGATCTACGACAACATTCTGCAAACGATTGGCAAGACACCGATCGTCAAATTGCAACGGACAGCGCCTGACGGCATCGAGCTGTATGTGAAAGTGGAGTCCTTCAATCCGGGTGGTTCGGTAAAAGACCGGCTGGCTTATGCGATGATTTTGGATGCTGAGCGTCGTGGTGTTCTGAAGCCCGGCCAAACGGTGGTTGAAGCGACATCTGGTAATACCGGCGTAGCGTTAGCGATGGTTTGTGCGGCGCGCGGTTATCCCTTCGTGGCCATCATGGCGGAATCGTTTTCCGTGGAGCGTCGCCAGATCATGCGAGGCTATGGTGCCAAAGTGATTTTGACGCCGGCAGCCGAAAAAGGGACTGGCATGGTGCGACGGGCAAAAGCGCTTGCTGATCAACATGGATGGTTCTGGAGTAGTCAATTTGATAATCCGGCCAATCCGGAATTTCATCGCTCAACAACGGGACCCGAAATTCTGTCGGATTTCGCAGATCGCCGGCTGGACTATTGGGTGACCGGTTATGGTACGGGCGGGACGCTGACAGGCGTTGGTGAGATGCTAAAAGCCGCGCGTCCATCAGTGACAGTCGTCGCCACGGAACCCGAGCCCGCCCAGCTACTGGCAGGCGGCGAATGGCATCCCCACAAGATTCAGGGCTGGACGCCGGACTTTATTCCGGACGTGTTGAATCGTGATATTTTCGATGAGCTCATCCCGGTCGATGACGCTGAGTCCATCGCGGCGGCTAGGGCTTTGGCTGCCAACGAAGGTGTTTTCGTCGGTATCTCGGCGGGCGGGACGCTGGCGGCCGCGTTGAAGGTGGCCAAGAAAGCCGACAAGGGCAGTGTCATTTTGGCGATGCTGCCTGACACCGGTGAGCGCTATCTGTCGTCGCCGTTGTTTGCTGATGTCCCTACCGAATCTGATGATGACTGGCTAGAAAGCCTTTAAAGACCCATCAAGACCGGGATAGACAACGATCCGTCGAGGTTTGTCCGCTGATCTTCGGGTGATAGCACACAGTGATAATTGATATCCTGTGGTGATCGCTCATCGAAAAGGCAGAACCATGACAACAAGATCACTTTGGCTATTGCTCCTATTGGCAGCAGGCGCGCATGCCGACGGCCATGAGACGCTAACGCTTGAAAAAATCATGGCTGATCCCGATTGGATCGGTAATGCACCGGAAGCAGCCTATTGGGGCGATGACTCGGCCACAGTGTTCTTCAACCAAAAGCGTGTTGGCGAAATCATTCGTGACCCTTTCAAAGTGGATGTGACGACAGCTGAAATCTCGCCAGTAGACGCCGACGAAGGCACTAACGGCAGCGGTAGCCGACGCGTTTACAATGCTGATCGCAGCGCCGTTGTGTGGTCCAGTGCCGGCGATGTTTTCATGCGACGGACACCTGATGGTCGCGTCCAGCAACTGACGCGAACCGTCGCGGCAGAGACCGATGCGATGTTTCTCGGGAACGGCGGCGTTGTCGCCTACCAACGAGACGGGCAGTTTTACCGTCATGATCCGTTAACCGGTGAAGTAGCCCAGTTGGCCGATATCCGATTTGAAGACGATCCTCTAAAGGCAGAGAAGTTCGACGGACTGCGGGAACATCAACGCAGGCTGTATACGTCGGTGTTTGAAGACAGCCGCCGGCGCGAAGCAAATGCCGCAGCTAACAAAGCCCGGCAGGCGGAAAATCCGGATGCAGCGCCATTGCCGATTTACCTTGGCAAGAAGTTTCAGAGGGTGGGCCAGGTGTTGTCGCCGGATGGTAAGCGTCTGCTGGTGGTGACTCGACCCGCAGGCGTCAAATTCGGTAAGCGGGGTGTGATGCCCAACTACATGACGGAAAGCGGTTACACGGAAACCCGCTCACTGCGGCCTCGTGTGGGTCGAAATGTGCCTGTCGGTCATCGAGTCTGGTCGGTCAATTTGGCCGCCGGGACACTGACCGAAATTGATTTTTCCGATCTCGACGGTATTGATGAAGATCCGCTAGCGAAGCTTCGGAAATCGGCGCTTGAATGGCACACGGAACGCGGTGCTGATGAAGATGTGATCAAGAAGCAGCTGAAAGCGCCGGAACAACGCACCTTGCAGGTTGAAGAGGCGTTGTGGTCGGCAGACGGTGCCGCGGTTGCTTTGCAGCTTCATTCGGTCGACAACAAGGATCGCTGGATCGTGACGATTGACTCAAACGATGAGGTTCAATTGCAACATCGGCTTACCGACGAAGCCTGGGTTAACTACGCCCATAATGACATGGGCTGGCTCGCCGATAGCAGCGGGCTTTGGTTCCTGTCGGAGCAATCGGGTTACTCGCAGTTGTTTGTTAAGTCACTGAGTGGGCGTCGTGAGGTTGCGCTGACAGACGGTGATTTCGTAGTCTCGGCGCCGGTGCTAAGTCCGGATGGCAGCCAGTTGTACTTTGTCGCGAACGTAAAACATCCGTCGACCTATGAAATTCATCGCGTGCCGGTAGCCGGCGGTGATATCGAAACCTTGACCGAACTTGGCGGCGTTAATGCGTTTTCGTTGTCACCCGACGGCGACGCTTTGCTGGTCATGCATAGCGAGTTTGATCGCCATGTAGACTTGTTTGTCGTGCCGGTCGGTGAGCCGGCTGCCGCGAAGCAGCTGACGGATACGGTGTCTGCCGAATTCAAATCGATTGACTGGGTCATTCCGAAGATCGTCGAGATTCCATCGACGCATGTCGATAGAGATATCTACAGCAAGTTGTACTTGCCAGCGGATTATGACGCGACCCAAAAATATCCGGTCGTCATGTTTGTCCATGGCGCGGGCTACACACAAAATGCACATGCAGGCTGGCCCTATTATTTCCGCGAGTTCATGTTCCACACGTTGTTGACGCATCAAGACGTCATTGTCATCGATATGGATTTCCGGGCATCCAAAGGCTATGGACGAGACTGGCGCACCGCGATCTATCGAAACATGGGTCGACCGGAGATTGAAGATTTTCAGGATGGGATCAACTGGCTTGCTGAAAATTATTCAATCGACCAGGAAAAGATGGGTGTTTATGGCGGTTCGTATGGCGGCTTCATGACGTTCATGGCGATGTTCCTGGCGCCAGATCTTTTCGCAGCAGGTGCGGCGCTGCGTCCCGTTTCGGACTGGGCGCACTACAATCACGGTTACACCTCGAACATCTTGAATACACCGATGCTTGACCCCGTGGCCTATGAACGTAGTTCGCCCATCGTGTATGCCGATGGCTTGCAAAATCCATTGCTGATAGCGGCCGGCATGCAGGATGACAATGTGTTCTTTCAGGATTCAGTCTTGATGGTGCAGCGTTTTCTTGAGCTACAAAAAGAAGACTTCGAGATTGCCCTCTATCCACTCGATCCGCATGGATTCACGCATGCGGATTCGTGGCTCGACGAATATCGTCGTATATACAAACTGTTTGATCGCCATGTTTTCTGAGCGGGCATCTTTCTAAGTTTTATGTCGGAGTTTTAGGGTCACTCCCACCTCTTTGAAAAGCCCCTGGTAGCGGACTACGGCTGGCAAGGACGCTTGCGATGGTCCGCCGCCAATAGCTCGATCAGCGAGCGCGTTGGCTTGAAAGGACTTGTTTCCTGTCGAAAAACCTGCGGATTTCGGCGAAGGCGGAGCAAGCAATCCGGTCGAATTGCTTTGCAGGTGGCGTTACACAACGAGCTCTCGGCTGCTAAGGTGTTGAAAAATAATAATTAAACCCCCATTTGTACTGTCAATGGGGGCGATAGAGACAAATAATTTCCCAATTGGGCGCTTTCCAATAAGAATAGCGCCCTGCTTTTGTTAACTACTAGAAACCAAAGGACGACTGTCATGGCAATGATCGGCAAAACGATTCCGGACTTCTCAGCTGAGATGTTCCACAACAACGAATTTAAGAGTGTTACATCACAAGATGTGAAGGGTAAATGGGCGATCTTCCTGTTCTACCCGGCGGATTTCACCTTTGTTTGCCCAACCGAGTTGGAAGACATGGCGGCACACTATCCAGAACTTCAAGAACTGGGTGTTGAGGTTTACGCGGTTTCCACCGATAGCCATTTCGTCCACAAAGCGTGGCATGACTCTAGTGAAGCGATCGGCAAAGTTAACTACCCAATGATCGGCGATCCGACCGGCGCCATCACACGTGGCTTCGACGTCATGATCGAAGAAGCAGGCCAAGCGCTGCGTGGCACGTTCGTGATTGATCCAGATGGCGTCATTCAGGTCTACGAAGTACACACACTGGGTGTAGGTCGTTCTGCGAAAGACATGGTTCGCAAAGTTAAAGCGGCTCAGTACATTCGCGAAAATGACGGCGAAGTATGTCCGGCTGCTTGGGAGAAAGGCGCGAAGACATTGACGCCTTCTCTGGACCTGGTCGGCAAGATCTAAGTCCTACCGATCTATCGGATTGGTGCACGGGGCGGTTCTTACCGCCCCGTGTTCCCTCAAATCAAAGGAAAACACCATGCTAACCAAAGAACTGCTTGACGCGGTCAAGCAATACACCGCCAACCTTGAGAAGGACATCACGTTCGTCGTACAAACCGGTGAGCATGAGAAGCGCGACGAACTACTGGATTTCTTGAATCAATTCGCTTCGGCGTCTCCGCGTCTGAGTGTGCGCGAGACTGACGCAGGTCTGCGTGGCGGATTGAGCTTTGCTATTGAAGCGGACGGCAATGCGACGGGTATGACCTTCTCAGGCATCCCGGGCGGGCACGAGTTCAGCTCGATGGTACTGGCTGTGCTCAACGCGGGCGGTACGCCCGTCAAGTTGGATGACGCACTGAAATCCGTCATCGAACGTGTCGGTGACGATCTGAATTTTGAGACAGTCGTGAGCCTGAGTTGCCACAACTGCCCGGATGTTGTTCAAACGTTGAATCAGTTTGCGACGCTCAACTCCAAAATTTCGGCAGAGATGATCGACGGCGGCGAGTATTCATCTGTCGTGGACGATCGCAACATTCAGGGCGTGCCAGCGGTATTCTTGAATGGCGAGCCTTTTGCCAACGGCAAGATTGATACAGCGATGCTGATTCAAAAACTGTTGGAGAAATACCCCGACATCGCGTCTGCGAAAGACGGCGATGCGCCATCAATGCCTTTGCAGGATGTTGTCGTTGTTGGTGGCGGTCCTGGTGGCGTCGCGGCTGCAATCTATGCTGCGAGAAAAGGCTTCAGCGTGACCGTGGTCGCCGAACGTTTCGGTGGCCAGGTGAAAGACACGATGGGCATCGAGAATTTGGTCTCGATTCCTCAAACCACCGGACCTGAAGTCGTGGGTGGCATGTTCGAACATGTCAAAGACTACGACATCACGGTAAAAGAACACTTGCGCGTGGATCACATCGAAAAAGGTGATATCAAAACGTTAACGTTGTCATCGGGTGAACAGATTCGTGCACGCTCTATCATCATCGCGACCGGTGCCAACTGGCGCGAGCTTGGCATTCCCGGTGAAAAAGAGAACATCGGTAATGGCGTCGCCTACTGCCCGCATTGCGATGGACCGTTCTTCAAAGGTAAGGATGTCGCTGTAGTCGGTGGTGGCAACTCCGGTATCGAGGCTGCGTTGGACTTGGCGGGAATCGTTAAGCATGTGACGGTTCTTGAGTTCTTACCGGAATTAAAAGCTGACAAGATTCTCGTCGAGAAAGCACTGGAACGTGACAACATTACGATCATCACCAATGCCGCGTCGAAAGAAATCCACGCAACGGATGGAAAAGTCAGCAGCATTGAATTCGAGGATCGCGAGTCCGGCGAGCTCCGCCAACTGGAGCTATCGGCGGTGTTCATTCAGATCGGATTGGTGCCTAACAGTGGTTTCTTGAAAGATGTGGTCGATCTTAGCCAATACGGCGAAGTTGAGATCAACCATAAGGCGGAAACCAGCGAGCCCGGTATTTTCGCTTGTGGTGATGTGACGACCGTACCGTACAAACAAATCGTCATTGCATTGGGCGAGGGCAGTAAGGCCGCGCTTACCGCTTTTGAGTATTTGATCATGCATGCGCCGGCGGTCGATGAAGAGTCCGCCAAGGCGGCCTAACTTTTTTGCATCCAATAGCTTCCAGCCGACGAAGTCCTTAAAGGTTATGCCGGTACGGATGATAGACAGGATGTGGTTATGACCATCTTTTCGATATTTTTGCCGGGCCTTCGCGCCCGGCTTTTTATTGCCCCAGCTTTGCTGTTAACGGCGATGGCGGGTTTGACGGCTTGTACCCAGGCCGCAGCACCAGCCGCAGAAGCCGGTACAGCGCAACGATATCAACAGAAGACCCCCAGTCGCGATGGTATTGGAAAGGTCTATATGGGCCGCGAGATTTCGCATGTGATGGGCCACCTCGGTGCCGGATGGCTCGAGCGACCCGGTCGGCAGGCTGAAGAAGCCACCGATAAGCTGATTTCGGCATTGCCGCTCAAGTCGGATAGCGTCGTCGCTGACATTGGTGCAGGTACCGGTTATTTCAGTTTGCCCATCGCACGTCGAGTGCCGGATGGCAAAGTCATCGCGGTGGATATCCAGCAAGAAATGATCGACCTAATCGATGCTCGTGTGGAAGCAGATGACATCGGAAATATTGAGTCGCGCTTGAGTACGATCGAGGATCCGGCGCTTGACGACGCGACGGTTGACCTGGCGTTGATTGTTGACGCCTACCATGAGTTCTCGCATCCGTTTGAGATGGGCGTCGGCATCAAGCAGGGTCTGAAACCGGGTGGTTTATTGGTGCTGGTGGAGTATCGAGAAGAAGACCGGTCTGTGCCGATCAAGCCGCTGCATAAGATGTCGCAAGCTCAGGTAAAGCTTGAGATGGCAGCCATTGGTCTGGAATGGGTGGAGACATTGGATGTGCTCCCACAGCAGCATATTCTGATTTTTAGGCGGCCACTGACTGCGCCTCCGGCCCTATGAGTTCTATCCGGTACCGTTTCTTTCACCTCTGATGTTGGCCGGCAGATATAAGCCGGCTGGGTTAACGTAAGATCCTCGCCGGGCGAGATTTTACGCATCACTATTGTCTAACAATCGTTGACCTATTGCGTCAGACGCAGTGCTTTGCTCAACGAAACCCGTAATTTCCGGTATCCTTAGGGTTCCTCCAGCATTGATCCATAACAATGACCAAAGCACCCAAAATCTTGATTGTCGGCGGTGGCACCGCCGGTTGGATGGCCGCCAATTTGTTGCAGCACTTATGGGCGGACAAAGGCGCTGACATTACTTTGATCGAATCCACCGTGGTCGGCACAGTCGGCGTGGGCGAGGGCACAACCCCGCGCGTCAAAGACTATTTCGATTTGCTGGGCATACCCGAAAAGGAATGGATGCCGGCGTGCAACGCAACCTACAAATGCGGCATTAGTTTCCCGGGTTGGTCAGAAGCGCCGGGCTACGATACCTACTGCCATCCGTTTTACTCACAGATCGATGCGGATGGCGCGACCAATTTCTTTAAGAACGCGAACCTGCGGCGAGAAGGTTATGACGTCGCGGCCCATCCGGATAGTTACTTTATTTCGAGCCACCTGGGTCGCGAGTGTCGGGCACCCATTGGCAAACAGCCACTGCCGCACAAGAAATTTTATGGCTATCATTTTGATGCTGCACTGCTGGGTAATTATCTGCGTCAGCGAGGTGTGACCGAAGGCGTCACATTGATCGATGATGTGATCCATGAGGTTCACCAAAATGACAATGGCGATATTGCCGGCGTCAGTACAGAAAATAATGGTCGCTTCGACGCCGACTTTTTTATTGACTGTTCCGGCTTTAAAGGCTTGCTTATTCGCCAGACGCTGGACGAGCCTTACATCTCGTATCGTGACTACTTGTTCAACGATGCGGCCGTCGCGATGCCAACGCCGATAGATGTAAACGCACAGATGCCGGCGGAGACTGTCTCTGCGGCAATCACGCACGGCTGGGTCTGGCATATCCCTTTGAGTCATCGCTACGGTAACGGTTACGTCTATTGTTCTGACTACTTGTCACCGGACGAGGCCGAGGCCGAGTTGCGTGCGCTGTTGGGGCCTTCTGCGAACGATGCCAAAGCACTGCACCTTAAATGGCAGCCAGGTACGATCCGCGAGCATTGGAAGCGTAATTGTCTGGCATTGGGATTGTCGCAAGGCTTCTTGGAGCCGCTTGAGGCGCCCATGTTGAACGTTATCCAGTTCACGCTGGAGTCGTTTGCTCGACGTTTTGAAAACGCCGGGTTTGATGCCACGCCGCAACCAGAATTCAATGATTTGGTGAACGGCCTCGTGGACGGCACACGTGACTACCTGCAGATGCACTATCTGGCGGCCAGTCGCAGTGATACCGCTTACTGGCGTGATGTGCGTGCCAATCCGCATCAATCGGATAGCCTGAAAGAGATTCTTGCGGCCTGGGATGGTGAAGAGAGCTTTGATCGCTTGGTCGGCCCGAAGCTGGATAAGCACCCCTACAAACGTGCATCTTGGTATTGCTTATTGTCCGGCATGGGACGCTACCGTGAAGCAGACAAGAAAGCGCTTAGACTACCCCAGAAGAAACACGCCCGAAGTTTGGAAGCCTGCAGAAATGCCGTCGACCACTACCATGAACACCGTCCGTATCTAGACACGCTGTATGAGGCTGAATCATGAATCGACTGTTTTTTTCGCTGGTCGTGGTTCTTTCCTGTTGCGGCTGCGCCAGCGGTGTGTCGGGCAGCAAGTTCGATCCGGTGACGCAGGATGTGCCGAAGATCGACAAGAACTATCCGCCCGAGAATTTTGAGCTAAGTTTTCGCAGCGCCGGAAAACAACTGCCGGCTTACCTGATGGTGGCGAACGGTCGCGGTCCTCACGCAACGATTGTGTTGTTGCATGGTTTGCCGGGCAATGAGAAAAATCTGGATCTGGCGCAGTCGCTCCGGCGCGCCGGTTTTAACGTGTTGTTCATGCATTATCGCGGTGCCTGGGGCGCCGATGGCGACTTTAGTTTTTCAAACGTTTCCCGCGATGCGGCTGCGGCATTGGACTACCTCCGGCTGAATAGCAGCAAATACCGGATCGATGCATTGAGCATGTCTTTGGTCGGGCATTCAATGGGTGGCTTTGCGGCATTGCGCACCGGTGCTCGCGATCAACGGCTTGATTGTGTCGTTGGCTTGGCGGCCGCGAATATTGGCGAGATTCCGCTTCGGTCGGTGGAGGAGCAAACAGCGTTCTCCCGTTATCTGGATAGCTTGTTCATGTTGAACAATTTGTCCGGGCGCAACGGTCTTGCCGAGATCAAGGCAAACGCACGGTCTTTTGATTTACGCAACGATGCAGCTGGTTTAGGCGGCAAGTCGGTATTGCTGATTAGCGGTTTGCAGGACACGTCTGTCCCGGTCGCGGTGCAGCGACGATTGGCTTCCGTTTATGAAACGAACGGCCGAATCGCGCTCACTGCTTTGGAAATAGACGGTGATCACTCTTTCAGTGGTAACCGCATTCAATTGCAACGTTTGGTCGTCGCCTGGATGTCTCGCAATTGCCGTTATTGATCTAGCGTCCCATATCAAACAGCAAGAATTCGGCATCTTCGTTAGGAGCAATGCGGAGAATCGATTCATCTTGAATCGCGAGTCCGTCACCGGCAGACAGAGTTTCTCCCTTCGCATGTACCTCACCGCGGATAATTTGAAGCCAGCCTAGCCTGTCGTCTCGAAAAAGATGTTCGATCTGCTCGCCAGCATCCAGTACGCTCGCGAAAATGTCGACATCCTGATGGATCCAAACCGCACCATCGGCTCCGGTTCCGGAACCGATCAAGCGAAGTTGATTGTGTTTGGTTGAGGTATCAAGAATAGCTTCTTCATATCCAGGCTCCAGACCATCCTGATTCGGCACGATCCAGATCTGCAGAAAGTGCACGCTGTCTGTACTCGACGGGTTGAATTCACTGTGGCGAACGCCCGTGCCTGCTGTCATTCTCTGCACATGCCCCGGCTTGATGACGGATCCATTGCCCAAGCTATCTTTGTGTTCCAGTGCGCCATCGATGACGTAGGAAATAATCTCCATATCCTGATGACCATGTTCGCCGAATCCATGACCCGGTTGCACACGGTCTTCATTGATCACACGAAGCGGGCCGTAGCCCATAAAGTCCGGATCCCTATATTGCCCAAACGAAAAAGTGTGCCGACTGTAGAGCCAGCCGAATTCCGCTTTGCCACGTGCGTCCGATGGTCTCTTGATTAACATGATGTTATTCCTTCTCTTAAGCTAAGATATGGGTGCTTGATCGCTTAAGACAAGCGATACCGTCCCGCTGCCAGGAGAGACTGTTGATGCGAGTTTTGATGACTATTTTGGTGTTGCTCATGCCGTTCTCAGTGCAAGCGGATGAGATCGTTAACTATCGCGAGTACTCTCCGTTGTTTGCGAGCGCCGGTCAGCCTACGAAAGACCAGTTTGCCGGGCTCAAGGAACGGGGTTTTGATCGAGTTGTTTATGTCGCTTACAGTGATCATGACAACTTCATACCCAATGCAGATCGTTTGGCCAAACAACTGGGTTTGCAGTACATCCATATTCCCGTTGAATGGGATGCGCCAACACGCGCGGACTATGACCTGATAGCGGCGGCACTGCAGCAAGGTGATTCGAACAAAACTTTGCTGCATTGCCAGCTGAACTATCGCGCCTCTGCATTCGCGATGTTGTATCGCGTGCTCGTGCTTGAGGTGCCGCTAAGCGAGGCTAAAGCGGATATGAATGCGGTCTGGCAACCTAACCGGACTTGGACGAATTTTCTGCGCGAAACGCTGGGCGAATATGGCATTGATCCGGATTGCGAAGGCTGCGATTGGACGATTCCGGATCGGGATTGAGGACTCTGTCACAAATTCCAGTTTCTGCATGTCGATCAAGCCTAAAAAACGATCGTACCGGTGTTATGTTATCCGAAGTTTAAACGGAGTCTGATCATGAAACTTTCGTCAATTCTTGTATCAATTGCGCTTGCGATCCTTTGTGCGTCCGGTCAGGCGCAAACAACGTTGTTGTCTTTATCCAGTGATGAGTTAGTGCCCACAGCGGTGTTTAACGAAGTGCTGGTATTCACGTTCGATATTGAGATCAATCAGGAAATCGACGAGACTGATTTTGATAACCCCGAAATCGTATCCGTCCGTTACACCGTTGATGGCACGCTCCCGACGAGTACGCCATCGGGATTTACGGCATTCGCACTTGAGCGCGAAATGACCGGTACGGAATTCTATGACCAGGGGAGTTCACTCAGTTTCCAGGTAAACGCCAATGCAAATCTTGATGATGGTGTGCAAATGGATGAGTTGGTCGGCACCGGATTGGTATTCACCTTTAACGGTCGGGAAATTGGCAATGGACGTTTTCATCCGGCCTTGCTTGAGCTCAACTCGGACGGCACCGGTCGTATTCAAAACTCGAATAACGTGATTTCGGAGTCTCCATTGGAATCTGTCGATTTCGGTGATGAATACATTACCGATATTAATTACGACCGTGGCAACACCACGTTGTTGACGGCGGTCACTGGCACGACAACACCGACGACGCCGACAACAACGCCACAAGGGTTCGGTGCCGCAGGATCTGGCGGCACGCTGATGATCTTGCTAGCCGGTTTTGTTGCGTTCCGCCGCCGGCTAGGTCACTAGCGGCGCTACTACCAGGTATCGATATTCGGTCTACGTTTGCTTTTCGACAACTCGCTTGTTTTGGTAGCAGCGTTTAGCGCGGCCGAAATCCATGCTCTTGTCTCAGCCGGCTCAATGACCGCATCGAATTCGAAGAACGGTGCGGCGTTGAGTGCCTTGCCCCGTTCGTAGGCATCATCAACGCGCTGCTGAAAAGCGGCTTCCCTCGCTTCTGGATCTGCAATCGCGTCGAGCTCTCGCTTGAATCCCAGTTTCACGGCACCCTCAAGCCCCATCGCACCAAACTCTCCAGACGGCCATGCCACGGTCGCCCGGGTTTCATGAAAACCTCCGCCTGCCATCGCCATTGCGCCCAAACCATACGCCTTGCGAACAACCACCATGATTTGCGGCACTTTGAGATTGGCACCGGTGACAAAAAGTCGACTGGCATGACGCACATTCGCATGCTGTTCCGAGTCGGGGCCCACCATGATGCCCGGCGTATCGCACAACGATAAAATAGGCAGATTGTGGGCGTCGCAGAGCTGCATGAATCGAGCAGCTTTATCCGCAGCTTCATGATCAATAGCGCCGGCGAGATGCGTTGGGTTGTTGGCGATGATCCCGAGGGGGCGGCCGCCGATACGTGCCAGCACGGTTAACATGCCAGGCGCAAAACCGGCGCGAATTTCGAGACTGCTGTCGATGTCAGTGAGCTGTGAGATCACAGCGCGCATGTCGTAGACCTGCAGCCGGTTTGCCGGAATGATAGCGTTCAAAGCATCTGCATCGGGTGCCTGCCAGTGCGTTAGCGCACCTTGAAAAAAACCGAGATATTGTTGCGCCGCTTTGATTGCACTCGGTTCATCGTCCACCAAAATGTCGACGACACCGTTGCCGGCTAATAAAGGTGCTGGTCCGACGTCGCTGGGAGCATGTTGGCCCAGGCCACCGCCTTCAATCATGGCAGGACCACCCATACCGATTGAGGCGTCCTTCGTCGCAATGACGACGTCGCAACATCCAAGAAAGGCTGCGTTGCCCGCAAAGCAATAACCGCTGGCAATGCCAATGAGCGGCACCAGCCCACTTAGACGAGCCATCGCGGCAAAACTGTGAATATGCAGTCCGGCTAGCGTTTGGACATCAACATCACCAGGGCGGCCGCCACCACCTTCAGTGAAGAAAACGACGGGCAGTTGATTGTCATTGGCGACCGCAAGTATACGATCGGTCTTTGCGTGATTCATCGCGCCTTGCGTACCGGCCAGCACCGTGTAGTCATAGTGCAAAACCGCACATTGATTGTTTTCCCCGAACTGAGCGGCGTTAATCGTTGCGAGCCCACACACCAGTCCATCTGCCGGCGTTCTTGTTTTTAAGTCTTCGATACTTCGGCGCGTACGCTGCGCCGCGAAAACCAACTGACCGAACTCGAGGAAGCTGTCCTCGTCAATCAGTGCGGCAATATTTTCGCGAGCAGATCGTTTGTTTGCGGCATGCCGTTTAGCCATGGCCTCGGGTCGTGCATCATCCAGCGTGAGCGATCGTGCCTGCCGGAGTGCGTTAATCGCGTCGTTGTTTTTATTATCCGGCGTGGGCGCGACCATTGCGGGGTGATCAGTCTTCGTTGCCGGTTGCAGAATGGCGATGCATTGGCCGGGTTCCAGCATGTCGCCCACGCTTGCCTCGAATGACACCACAATGCCGTCTGCCGGCGCATCGACAGCGTGATGCATTTTCATCAGCTCTACGCTGGCGACTGATGTACCAACCGTAACGAATTGACCGACTGCGACATGCAGTTCGACCAGTTGCGCCTGTACGGTGGCGAGTATTTTCAGTGTGTTGCTCATATCATTATCCGTTGTCGCGATTGTTGACCGCGCTCGGGTATTGGAAAGGCTTGCGTTGCATCGTAACCATAGAGCCAGTCGAGACCGGAGGCTAACACCGCGGGTGCCTGCCGTGACACCGTGTTCAAGCCAAAGCGACCAATGCGTCGAAGTAAGCCCCGTTGCCGATGAAATATTTTTTCGTTGCGTCGTGCGCCGCGATAGACGCGGGTGACGCGAGGAATGCGAGCTTGTTCGTAGCGAGCGAGTGAAGCGCTCAGTGTTTGCTTGTCATCCAAGCATGCGGCAAGTACCCAGGCATCTTCGATGGCCATAGCAGCGCCCTGTGCGAGAAACGGTAACAGCGGATGGCAGGCGTCACCTAGTAACCCGACGCTACCGCGATGCCACTGTGAAAGCGGTGGCCGATCCAACAATGCCCACTGAAAATGCGTGTCGGCGCAATCAATGAGTGTTGTGACTGTCGGGTGCCAATCTTTGAAGTGCGCTTGAATCAACGCTTTGTCACCGGGAACGGTCCATGATTCTTCTTGCCAATCAGGTTGCTCAACGACAGCGACCAAATTAGCAAACGTGCCCGAACGTAATTGATACGTAACCGCGTGTTTTCCGGCGCCAGCCCAAACGGTGGCGTTACGTTTGGGCGCTGCCGCGCCTAGCGCATGCATAGGGACGGTTGCCCGCCACGCGACATTGCCCGTGAAGGTGGCCTCGGCGTTTGGGAAGATTTGTTTTCGCACGTTGGAGTGCACGCCATCGGCGCCAATCAACAAATCTGCACTTATTGATTCGCCGTTCGCTGTCTCTGCAATAATTTGGTCATGGGTCTCATGGACATTAACCAAGGCAGTGTTTAAACGGAGCGCGTCCGGCATTTGGTCATGCAGATCATCGCTTAATGCGCTGATGAGATCAGCCCTGTGGATATTCAAATAAGGTGCTGGCCATCGCGATCGATTGGTATTCGCCGTGATGCTGAAGATGTCATCGCCGGTGATGCCATCACACATAACGAGCTTGTCGGGTTGTGTCGCGAATTCCAGCAGGCGTGATTGCAGACCGATCGCACTGAGCACCGCTAGTGCATTCGGACTGATCTGAATACCTGCACCAACATCCTCAAGCTTTGCTGCCCGTTCGATCACCGTCACGTGGTGACCGGCTCTGTGAAGGCAGAGCGCACTGACCATGCCGCCAATGCCGGCACCAACGACTAGGACGCGCATGCTGCTCGCTCTACCCGATTCGATTCAACACCTTGTGGATCAACGTTTTTCACAGTATTGCATCGTGGCTGTGTCCGCTAAGTAATGCAACTGATGACGCGTTACAATTATCGAAAGTCATGAATGGAGCAAAGCCATGAAAGTAATGCGGGTAATGGATCAAGGCGGCCTTGGTAGCCTTGCATTGGATGAGACAGATATCGCCGATCCCGAAGCGGGAGAGGTGCAGGTGGCATGGAAAGCGACATCGTTGAACTTTCATGACTATCTCGTTGCCGCCGGGCAAATACCGGTCAGTGCTGGTCGGGTACCTATGTCTGATGGTGCCGGTGAGGTTGTGGCGATCGGAGCCGGGGTTCTTGACTGGAAACCCGGTGATCGGGTGATGTCGACGTTCTTTCCGCTATGGCGTGAAGGTCGCGCGCGGATGTCCAACATGATTGCCGTAACGGGCGAAACCGTGGATGGCTTTGCTGCCGAACGCTCCAATGTGGCAGCCACGGCGATTACGCGGATGCCGAACGGATACAGTTTTGCCGAAGCAGCGACTTTGCCTTGCGCGGGTCTGACCGCCTGGCGCGGTTTAGTCGCTGAGGGTCAGTTGAAGGCAGGGGATAAAGTGCTCGTCGAAGGCTCTGGCGGCTTGTCTATTTTTTGTTTGCAGATTGCCAAGGCTGCCGGTGCCGAGGTGTATGCGACTACGTCGTCAGCAGAAAAAATGGAGCGCCTGAAAGCGCTGGGCGCGGATCATGTCGTTAACTATCGTGAAGATCCCAAGTGGGGTAAGACGGTGGCCCAATTATCCGGTGGCGGTGTCGATCATGTGATTGATGTGGGCGGCGGCGCAACTATTCAGCAGTCTACCGAGGCCGTCGGCATCGGTGGGCACATCGTATTGGTGGGTATTCTGGGCGGCCGCAAAGGCGAGATTGTTTTTCCAAAGTATTTCTTCAAACAAGTGAAGTTGTCCGGGATTGCGGTGGGCAGCCATGCGATGCAAGCAGATATGGTGTCCGCCATTGAGATTTCGGATCTAAAACCCGTTATTGATCGAACCTTCGGACTTGACGAACTTGCGGCGGCTTTCGAGTACCAAATTTCCGGCCAGCAATTCGGCAAGATTGTCGTTGAGTACTAAACGTGCAGCATCGCTATGAATTGACACTGACATGGACGGGCAATCGGGGGCAGGGTACCGAAAGCTATGCGAACTATTCCCGGGATCATGTGATCAGCGCCGCGGGCAAGCCGGACCTACTAGGATCTGCGGATGCCACTTATCGTGGCGATGCCCGGCGTTGGAATCCGGAAGAATTATTGCTTGCTTCGCTGAGTAGTTGTCACCAACTGTGGTTCTTACATTTGTGCTCCGATGCCGGCGTCGTGGTCACCAGTTACCGCGATCAACCGATTGGTGAAATGAAAACAGATGCGACGGGCAGTGGTCAGTTCACGAGTGTGACCTTGCGTCCAACGGTCGAAACGCGTGATTCGCTGCCAGCGCAGAAGCTTGAGGCCCTACACGACGCCGCCCATGATAAGTGCTTTATTGCGAGATCCGTCAATTTCCCGGTGGGGGTCGAAACGGTTTAGATCAACGATGTAAAGAATATTTGACATTAACCCAGATGTACAATATCTTTTACATATCGATTTTGATCATTCAGCCGGAGCGTCGCCGTGTTTAATAGCGTGTCATTTGAAGAAAAGAGTGTCTGGATCCAACTCATTGGACTCAGCATCACCGTTGGCGGGTATTTCTGGGTAGCCGGACACATGCTGGCCGCCGGTGTCACTCACGTTGCAGCCTACATTCCGGTGTTTGCCGTCAGTGTTGTGCTGTTGGTCATTATCTTGACCGGCGGGCATGTACTGGCCGCGATCACCAGTCGTTCGCATGAGCCCGATGAGCGCGACCGCGTGATTGGTTGGCGCGCCGAGAGTCTTTCCTCGTGGATCCTGGGTTTCGGGGTGATCACCTCTATTCTGGCGCTTGGTAGTTCTGTCGAGCCCGTTTGGGTGGCCCATTTGTTGTTGTTGTCGATGCTCGTGACAGAGATCGTCCGCTTCATCTTGCAGATTGTCTTCTATCGTCGGGGAATGTAGTGGGCGGCAAGAAGCTACCGATCGAAAACTACGTTAGAACGCTGCGCGTACAGCATGACGGTATGACCCAACAAGCGCTGGCGGATGAAATTGGTGTGACGCGACAAACGGTGATTGCGATCGAGGCGTGCAAGTATTCCCCGTCGTTGGAAGTCGCCTTCCGAATCGCTGCCGTTTTTGGTGAGCCATTGGAGCAAGTATTTCAGTATCGACCCTAGCGAGACGTTTCCCGCCATCTCTGAACTGAACGAGCGACGTCCCTGTTGCGCACGATCTCCGGTATCATCATTGCCTTGTCAGTCTCACACGAATTATGGGCAATCTAGAGAACATTATTATTGGCTGGCGAAGCGCGTTGATGTTTGCGGTTTGTCTGCCAATCGTCATCATTGCCATCATGCTGATGTTGCGATCCGTTGAGACCACCGCGAACCGGTGTCTGGCCGGTTTCCTATTGATCGCAGTGATCGCGCAGATTCCACAGGTTATCGGATTTGCCGGGTTCTATACCGTTTGGCCAGGATTGACGTTCGCACCGTTTAGCGTGGAGTGGTATGCCGGCCCGCTGCTCTACTTACATGCTCATAGCCTCATGAAAGGGTCGCCATTCGGCTGGCGCCTTTGGCTGTTGTTACCGGGAATCCTGCAAACCGCTTACTACACTTCGGCATTCACAATGCTCGGTGACTATCGTGCCAAATGGGACTACACAGAGGCGTTTCATTTGCCGTATATCGACCCGGTTGAAACGGCGGTTGCGCTTGGCCTGATGGCTTTCGCCATTTGGCGTATTTTTCAAATGAATCGCGTCTATCGCGTCTTTCTTGAAAATACCCAATCGGCCGCCGAGTTTCGACCTACGTGGTTACCGCGATTGCTCTTGGCCATCGTCGTCGCCGGTGTCTTGCTCGCTGTTTTGGAACTGATGCCGTTGTTGCTCGATAACGTCTCGTTCATCGACGTGTATCCGCCGCAAATATTATTGACCGCTGTGGTTGCATGGCTGGGATTTCAGGCTCTGGTACAGACAACGACAGCGTTTCCGAAAATGTCAGGTCAGGAGAGCGCCGCTGATGGCAGGTTGCCATCAGCGCCAGCTGAGGTTCGTGATTGGGTCAGTGAAGGTGATCGAATTGCCGCCGCAGCTCGCGAAGGGCGCTGGTATCTCGAATCCCGGTTATCCATCAAAGAAGTCGCTAGCCGGCTGGCTACGAATGAAACCTATGTCTCCCGGGCGCTCAACCGTGGCTTGAAGGTGTCATTTAACCGGTTTGTGAATGATTTGCGGGTTGCACACGCGCAAGGTTTGATTCTTGAAGGCAGCGGCTCATTGCTCGATATTGCCAATGCGTCCGGCTTCAACTCCAAAGCCACCTTCAATCGCGTGTTCAGGGAGCTTGCCGGACAGACCCCTAGCCAATTCAAAAGGTCTCAAAAGCCGTAAACCCGCATAGAATGCCGGTTTTGAGGCGCCTCTCCGGTCGCTTCTGCCTAATCTCCTTCCCATCGACGCACATTGGCGTCATTGATGACGGAGACCAAAATGTCAGAACTTCCCCCTAACCCTCCCGCTCGCCTAGGTGCACGCTTTGATCACATTGCGTCTGCCTTCGCAGTTGCTTTGTCGCTGGCTGCCCTATTTGTCTCGTTTGCCGAGGTGAGTAGCGAGCGCGCGCAGCAGAAAGCCTCAGTATGGCCGCATATCGAGCTTGGCGAGTCCTATTCAGATGAGGGTTTCAAGATTCGATTGACGAACAAGGGTGTTGGCCCCGCGCTAATGGGGCAGGTTGTGCTGTCTAAGGATGGAAAAGCCATAGAGAATCTCGACGCGTTGATTCTGGCGACGCTGGGTCCTGACGAGGCATTTAGCTATGAACGCTATTCCACGTCTAACCCATCCAACAGCGTGGTGGCTGCAGGCGAGTCTTACGTGTTGTTCGCAGTAGCCTGGGATGAAACCACGCAACGCCTGATCAGCGCCTGGAGCGGTGGTGCCGTTGATATTACGACTTGTTATTGCTCCGTTCACGAAGATTGTTGGGAAACGTCGCTGACGCAGGATGTCACGCGGCGAACAGAAAGCTGCAACACCGGTGTGGCGTTGTGAGTCATTTTTTGATGTTCAAAGAGGAAAGCGAAATGTTGAGATTAATGAGGAATCTATGGGTTTGCTTCGGGTTGTGCGTTGTTAGCGCTTTGGCCTGGGGCGATGAAGCGGCGGTTTTGCCAGTCGATCTAAGCGTATTGAGCGAATCCGATTGGTCGGGCGAGCTTGTTTACTTGGACTATGGGTCCGGAAAAGACGATCGTATTCCGGTCAGCCTTCATTTCGAACAGGCTTCTTCCAAAAAGATCGTCTACCGCATCCGCTTTCCGAGAGAGTCACAATACAACGAGAAATCCAAGCTCAAGATTTCGGCTAAGGGTAAAAAACTAAACGGCGAACGGGTAGTCTCGAGAATGGTCGACATAGACGGCAAGACGACGATTGTGACCCAGTCGCGTGGCAAAGATGATGGTCGTCCGGCAGATATACGAACGACTTATGCGCTCAGCGCCGACCGGTTAGTAATCACCAAAGAAGTGCGTTTCGAAAGTGAGGACTATTTTCGTCGCAATGCCTATGAACTCACGCGCCAGTAGTTCTTGTTGTATACAAAGCCGCGCGCGGATCCGGTCACGGGTCCGCGCATGGCGGCTATTCAAAGTGAGTAGTCGAGTGTGTAGTGGTGCACGCCATCGCGCTCTTCGATATCAAGCGTGCCGCCAATCGCTTCGAGTTGCCCCGTACCGGAGTGAGTCATGATTGCGATAGACAATGCCTGACCGTCGCGCCCCATCTCTCCACGATGCACTAACGTAAAGCCGCCCGAGAGATCCCCGATTTTCCCCGAGAATGTTTCGATGGCGACATAGACGGCGCTGGCTTCAAGGCGTTTGCTGATCATTTGCCCATTCCCTTCACCTTGCAGGTCGCCGGCATAGACTTTGTCGATCAACATTCGTCCCGCCGGGTGACTGATATCCTCTTGCGGTGCCAGTTTTACAGTGAAGGTTCCTGTCGCTTGCATGAGATGCCCCTTTTTGTTGCCGAATTTAGAAAAGCAAAGTTGCAGCGGTCAACTTAGCATTGATCTTCCCGGGCATAAAACCAGGCATTGCCAGCGGCGGCGCAAAGTATGGTCAAGACTATTGGCTCCAGTTGAAATCAATGCTTGCGTCATCGCCGTGATGCAACTTACGCTTGTGCGTCTGATCGTCATAGTTCGAGACTCTGTTATGCGCATCCTCTGTTTTCTTGGTCTTGTCGTTATCAGTGCTGGCTGTGCACACACTGGAGACGGGATCATTCGTCAAAAAAGCGTCTATTCCGCCGAAGAAACGGTTCTAAGACTGCAAACCGTTTTGAACGAGAAAGGACTGACAATCTTTGAAACGGTAGATCATGCTGCCGGCGCTGCAAAAGTGGGGCAGTCGCTGCCATCGACCACGTTGGTCATTTTTGGCAACCCTAAAGCCGGTACACCATTGATGAAATGCGCGCGTGAAGTGGCACTTGATTTGCCTCAGAAGGCATTGGTTTATGAGGATACAGATGGCACCGTTTGGCTCATTTATAATGACCCTGCATATCTCGCGAAACGCCATCGGCTACCCGGTTGCGAGAAGCCTTTGCTGAATATTGGCAACGCGTTAGCCGGATTGACCAAAACGGCGACTAATGCTCAACCGCAATAGATTCATCGTTCGTATGTTTGGTAAGAATAACCGGTGATGACTGAACGAAAAGCGATGCTGCCTTTGGTGGTTGCAGTGACCGGTCATCGGGATCTCGTCGGCAGCGAAATGACGTCCATTCGCGAAGCACTGGTGGCTTTTTTCTCGCAACTCAAACGAAAGAATCCGCATCGCCAGATTCGCTTGATGTCCGGTCTTGCGGAGGGCGCTGATCAACTGGCCGCCGAAGTAGCGCTTGAGCATGGTGCCGAGTTGTTTGCCGTGTTGCCGATGGCATCCACGGACTACGCGGACGACTTCGCCTCCGACGAATGCCAGCAACGGTTCGAGTACTTCTTATCCAAGGCCAGCGAAACGATCGAACTACCGCCAGCCAACGCTGTTAATGCGATTGGCAGTGAGAGACCGCAAGCGCAGCGCGACATTCAATATGCACAGCTTGGCGTTTTTCTGTGTGCCCATTGCCACATCTTGTTAGCGCTCTGGGATGGGAAATTCAACAATCAGCTGGGCGGGACGGGCCAAGTGGTGCGTTTTCATCACGACGATAGGATGCCGGGTTTCGAGGATCGTGGCGGTGGGCGCCAACAAATGTTGATTGACGATGAGAGTGATCTTGTTTATCACATTGTGTGCTCTCGCGACCGTGTGGACGGGCAACCCGCGACGGGGCTCGAGGCAGTTTCTGCGGGTTGGTACACGAAGGACGCGTCGATTCCCCGGGGGCGTGACTTGCCGTTACAACACGCTGAGATTTTCGCACGCAGCGGAGAATTTAGCAGCGATGCAAATCGCCACATTGAGGCGATCAAGGCGCGCGCTTATCCCCTGATTGATGCGGGCGCCGAACAGTTGGGTATTCCTGGTCTCGCCGATATCGACCGTCTGTTTTGCCAGGCAGATGTGCTCGCCATGATTTTCCAACGCCGCACGTTGATCGCGACTCGGCTGATGCATGGGCTCGCATTCTTGATGGGACTATGCTTTCTGGCCTATGCCGATCTGAATTCCGCACCGGGCTTCCTAATCGTTTTTTTGGTGCTGTTCGGCGTCTCCACAGCGATCCAGTTTGTGGGCCGTCGGCACCAATGGCATCGAAAGTACCTTGATTATCGCGCGTTGGCTGAAGGATTGCGGGTTCAGTTCTTTTGGGCCGCTTCCGGTGTCGCGCATGAGAGTGCGACACACTTTCCACATGATAATTTCCTGCAAATGCAGGATCCGGAGTTGGGCTGGATCCGGAATGTGATGCGTGTGGCCGGGCTACGCTGCAATGCTTTTCGACATACTGATAAGGCGGGTATTGGTTATGTTCGGGAGACCTGGATTGGCGATAAAGGCGGTGGTCAGCTTGCTTATTTCGATCGCGGTATGCAGTTGCGCGTTAGGAGAAGCCGGTTGACTGAAGCACTGGGAAAGCTGAGCTTGATGACGAGCGTTTGTCTCGTCGCATTGTTTATCGTCGCGGGCAGTGCCTTACCGGATAGCCTGAACGATCCGTTGTTAGCATTGATGGGCGCTTTGCTGCTTGCCTATGCCATTCGTGAAGGCTATGCCTATGCGTTGGCAGAGAAGGAATTGATCAAACAGTATCGGTTCATGTTTCGTCTGTTTCAGAATTCCAAGCAACGCCTGGATTCTGTCGCAGAGACCGAAGCGCAACGACAAATTCTATGGGCACTGGGCAAGTCCGCTCTGGATGAGCATGGCGAATGGCTGATGCTGCATCGCAGCAGGTCGGTCGATGATGCAGAGCTTTGGCGCCTGGGTAGCTGAGACCGGCAGCAGCCAGCTATTCGAAGTGTCATACTGGGTAACTGAAAGTACGATCAATAAAGCGTGTGGATAAGTACACTGTTGGGGTCGCAGCGGGTGCTTCGGATTTTGGGAATATGATGTGTAGAAAAATATTGGCGATCTTGTCTGCCGATGGGGCTTCGCATGGGAGTCTATACTCCCAATGACACATGAAACGATTGACGCCCCGTTCGAGAGCTATCAGGGAGATGGTCCCTACCTGTTTGTCAGCTATTCGCATGCTGACGCTGCCGAAGTCTATGCCGAACTGGATTGGATGAATAATGCGAGTTTGCCGATCTGGTATGACGAAGGACTTCATGCCGGTGACCGCTGGAACGATGAACTCGCAAGATCAATCCGTCAAAGTAGCGTCTTCCTGTTTTTCGTTTCGCCACGTTCGGTTGCATCGTCACATTGCCTTAGAGAGCTAAATTTCGCGATGTCGGCTGAGGTGCCGATTCTCTCTATTTATCTGGAGCCCACAACGCTTCCGGATGGCGTTCAATTCTCGATTGGCGATCGTCAAGCCATTATGCGATCCCGACTGGCCACGCAGAGTTATCGTGACAAGGCCCGGCTTGCGTTGACGCAAATGCTCGACGTGACGACCACCGCTAGTCTTGGCGATGTCGGCGGTACCAATCTGTCAGCCAATCGTGATCGTCTGATCGGCAGGGATGCCGAGTTAACGGACTTGTGCGAATTGATCGAAAAGCATCGCATGACCACGGTCACCGGTGCCGGGGGTTCCGGCAAGAGCCGTCTCAGCGAAGAGGCCGCTGCCGAGTTTGTCGGCTTGAAACGTGATGGCGTCTGGCTCGTGGCTTTAGCGCCGCTAACATCCGGTACATTGGTCGCGCAGCAGATTGCCCAGGCGCTAGGCGTTACTGAAATCGCCGGTAAATCGATCGAACTCACGCTGATCGATTACCTGAGATCACGTCAAATGTTGTTGCTGTTGGATAATTGTGAACACGTCATCAATGATGTTGCCCGCGTCGTATCGGAATTATTGGCACAGTGCCCCGATGTTAATGTGCTGACAACATCGAGAGAGGCGCTGCATATCAGTGGCGAGCGTGTCTTTGCGCTGCAGCCGCTGGCAACGGCGTTAGGCGAGGATGATGAATCGCCTGCGGCCGCCTTGCTATTTGCAGAACGGGCGGCATCGGTGCAGTCGGGCTTTGAGCTGAACGAGAAAACGTTGCCAGCGGTGCTATCGATTTGTGAACGGGTTGGCGGCATACCCTTGGCGCTCGAGCTGGCTGCCGCACGCTGTGGTGTCATGAGCATTACAGACATTGCAGAGCGATTGACGGCGAGCTTCAAGGCATTGGGTCGTGGCGGACGCGACAAACTCGCGCACCAACAAACACTGCGAGCCACATTGCAGTGGAGCTACCGTTTGTTGGCGAGTGACGAACAAGCACTACTGCGGCGGATTTCAGTGTTCAGCGGTAATTTCGACCTAGCCGCCGCTGAAGCTGTTTGTGCCGGAAGCCTCGTGGACCGCGATGACATTATCGACTTGCTAGAACGGTTGGTTGATAAATCGCTGATCCAGGCTGATACGCAAGACATTACCTCGCGGCTTGGTTTGCTGGAGACGGTCCGGGAGTTTGCCCGTGACATGCTCATCGAAGAAGGTCGGCATGAAGCGGTATCCCAACGCCATCGCGATTACTTTCTGGGTATTGCAGAAGCCTCTGCGCAGGCGATTCAGATCGATCCGGCAAGCTGGATCACGACCCTCGATGCAGTTCAGGACAATCTGCGGGTCGCCATTCAGTGGTCGCTGGATAACGACCAGGGAAGTGAGTCATTACGTCTGGTTGGTGCGCTTTCCTTTTACTGGGTATTGGCCGGCAGTGCTGCCGAGAAGCGCGCATGGTATGAACAAGCGCTGGTACATCTCGAACACGCTTCTGTTGAAATTCGAGCACGTGCCTTGCTGGGCGCTGGCATGGCCGCCGCGCTGGACGCGGACTACGAAAATTCGGACCGATGGTTAGGCGATGCAATAGCCGCATTTTCTACGATGGATAGTGATAGCGGCAGTGCTTGGGCGCGCTTCTGGCAAGCGCGGAATCTAACAGCCAAGGTTTGGTCCGGTAAAGAAAGACCATCGCTGCTTGACGATGCTATCGCTGGTTATGATCAGGCATTGGCTTGGTTTATTCCTAACCAAGAGGGCTTCGGTATTATCATCACACTGGCATTTAGTGCATGGGCGGCCCAGCTTGGGAATCGGGAAGATGCTATGGAGCGTATTCAGAAAGCGATTGGTGCTGCCAAGCAAGCGAATATCGCGCGTGGTGAAATGGTTGGACGTGCACACATGGCAAATCTGTTGGCTGGACGCGGCAACATAGGCGAAGCATTGGGCATCCTTGATGAGTGCATCGACGGATTACAGGGTATCGGTGATCATTTGAATTCCCGTATCTGTCTCAGTCTCGCCGGGTTGATCGGGCTGCATGATAAACGTGATGACTACGCGCTAGCGCGAGCGCGCGTGGCCGTTGCGCCAGACAGCCGACTTCGAACCCGTGAATGGGAGCCACCCAGAATCGGGTTAGCTGCCTTCACGCTGGCGGCGTTTGATGACCAGCGATCGGCGGCACGTCTGTTCGGCGCTCTGGATGAGATGCTGCCAAGCTGGAAGCAGTGTTTGCAACAATGTGGTTTGCCAGATGCGGGGTCCCGCTATCAAGCCATCACATCGTCGATGGACGTCGAGATCCTTCGGCAGTGCGAAGCCGATGGCAAGAAAATGACGGTTGGCGACGCTATTCAATATGCACATCGCCACTTGAAGGGGATCCAGCAATCCTTGCCCACGACTTAGAATAAAAAAGGGGTCAATAATGACTAAGAAAAAAGTAGCTATTCTCGGTGGTGGTCCCGGGGGGCTGTCCGCCGCTTTCCATTTGGCCAAGAGCCAACAGGATCTGGATATTACCGTCTATACCATGGGTTGGCGGCTGGGCGGAAAAGGCGCCAGCGGACGTAACTTTGAAATGGCCGATCGCATCGAGGAACACGGCATTCACTTGTTTGGAAACTTCTATCCGAATGCGCTCCACATGGTGAAAGAATGTTACGACACAGTAGAAGACTTCGAGCATCAATTTCAGCCGATGAATCTGCAGCTATTGACAGAGTTCTATGGTGGTCGTTGGCATCGGTTCGCGACGCGCCTTGCGAAGTCGGGAAAGCAACCGTGGGAAACCGATCAGATTATTGCGCCGCTAGATGATCTCGTTGAGAAAACGATCGGTAACTTGCACGAGATTTTTCATACGCAAGAGCTTAGTAAACAAAAGGCTCCGCCGCGCGATAGCGGCTCGCACTGGTTCGTGCACTTGATTTCACCGTTGGTCCGGCGCGCATTGAAAAAAACGATGCCGAGCGGCGACGCGCATCTTACCGGCGAGCATGAAAATGACAGTTTTGAGCATGGCCACACTTGGCGACACCAGAGCCTGTCCAGTCGGATTTTGCGTGGCATGTTGGGTTTGATGGGGTTTTTTGCGAGGTTCAATGCCCGTATCCGCTACATCTATACGCAGCTTGATCACTTGGTAGGCTGTATTCACGGCTATCAGGTGTTTGACCTCAAACATAACGGATTGGCCAGCATCAACCATTGGGATCACCTGCGCTGGCTCAAGTATTGCGGTGTGAGCGACATGACATTGGCTGCACCTATCGTCAAAGCGATTCCCAATGTGTGTTTTCAGTTTCCATTTGGAAACACGACTGGCAAGCCGAGCATGGCGGCGTCAGCCTATATGACTTACATCTTGCGGCAGATGCTTGCCAGTGGCGATAACGTTTTCTTTTTCCGGGAAGGAACCGGCGAGACAGCGATTCTTCCTTTGTATGACAAGCTCAAGTCGATGGGCGTCAAATTTGAGTTCTTCAATAAAGTACGTGATGTCATTCCCGCTGCCGATGCTCATACAATCGAGCGTATTGAGATTGACGTTCAGGCGCAAACCATTGGTGACTACGATCCGATTGTCGAGCGCGTGATCAATGGCCAGAAAAAGCGTGTTTGGCCCGCGACTACGCCATACGACAAACTGGTTGATGGTGATGCCTTGAAAGCAGCGGAGGTCAATCTTGAATCTTGGTGGCGTCAGCCGCCGGCAACGCGAAAGACGCTCATGCAAGGTCAAGATTTTGATTATGCGATCATGGCCGTACCGATCGGTGCACATCCGTTTACTTGTCCGTCATTGATGGAAGATGCGGACAAGACAGACTATAACCAATCAAACAAAGCAGCCTGGAAAAGCATGCATGAGCATGTTTATACGATTCCGACGCAAGCATTTCAGATGTGGCTGAAAGAACCGCTTGATGAGTTGGGGTTGCCTTCGAACTTGCTAAAACCCGGTGAGCGATATGCCGGACCGACTTATAACAATCCAATGAGTGGCTGGACGGACTTCTCCGACATGATTCAACTGGAGGGTTGGTCGGCGATCAAGAAAGATGAAGCACCACCGCAAACCCTGCTGTACTTCTGCGGGGCACTTCAGCAATTGCAGGGAGAGATTCCGATCGATGATCCGACTTATCCTGACGGACAATATGAGCGGGTCAAGTCGACCATCGTACAAGAGCTCTCTCACATCAACGGCTTGCTGCCTACCGCAACGCGCGAGGATAATCATCAGCAGATGCGCTTTGAGTTGTTGGAGAGTGCGCATGTGGATCACAACAATGAATTCGAAGGTGAGCAGCGGGCATGGTGTCAGCATATTCGGGTCAATATTGATCCGAATGAACGCTATACCGTCTCTCAGCCCGGTCATGAGCGTCACCTGAGACATGCTTGGGATTCGGGGTATTCCAATCTTGCGCTTGCAGGCGACTGGACGTTTACCGGTTTCAATATTGGAAGTTTTGAGGGTTCTGTGATGTCCGGCAAGTTGGCATCTTATGCGCTGACCGGTTATCCGCATCAAGATGATATATACGGCTTCAACTTCTTGCGGGAACCGCCGAAGCCCGACAATGTGCCAATGATTAAAATGTAGAAACAATCAGCTAATTGCGTTGAGTTCAGACAGTTCATTCCGCACATGATAAAAGGTGAATTCGAATCGTCCCATCCAGCTGAGGCGTTTGCGCACAGTTTATGGTGGTTAAGGAGAAGCGACGCAAGTCGCCTGAAAGCAGGGCAGCCCAATCATGACTAATACAACCTTTCTTACGCCAGTGATTGCACTGATCGGCTGGACTTTTGTGGTCTGGTTCTGGCTGTATTTGACACGGATCCCGGCAATGAAGGCGGCGCGTATTCACCCCAACAAGGCGCGCCATCCGTCAGATGAATGGTAATCCAAGCTGCCGGCGTCTGTGCGTCCGGTGGCGGATAACTACAATCATCTGCATGAACAACCGACGCTGTTTTACGCATTGATGTTCGTGATTGTTCTGGGTCCCGGCGGAGATTCAGCGAGCCTGGCGATTGTAAGCCTCTATGTCGTGCTCAGGATCGTGCATTCGCTGATACAAATTCTCAGTACGAATGTTATTGCACGATTTAGCCTATTCTTTCTTTCGAGTCTCGCGCTCTTGGCGCTGTTTGTTCACTCGAGTATCCGTTGGTTAAGCGCCGGTTGATGACGTCCCCTGACAGCGGCGACGTTTCAACACCTCCTGAGCGGCGATGATTTTGGCCGCAGCAGGGACCAAATCTTCTGCGATCAGTGCTTGCGTGCGACGACGGATCCACGCGAGATCGAACTCGGAAAATGGTTCCGCCATTTCGGCGTCTATGTAGCGCGCGATACTCATGACTAGTTTAGCTCGTCGTCTTTCCAGTACTTGGTGCCTTTCACGGTCGCTTGCAGCGCCAAGCCACTCTCCGTTAGCTGGTATACCGTTACGCCATCCAGTATCTTTTCGGCGCCTACCGCAGCGCCTTGCTCACCGGCTTTTGCCGCCGCATCGGCTTGTCCGCCAAACGACCATCCTTTCTCCACGAAGTCTGTCATGGTTGCCGCATCATGGAATACAAAGACGATGCGATAGTCTTTAACGCCCGCCCCCAGGCCAACGCCGACTTCACCCATTTTCATGTAGGTGTCTGCGCCGCCGCGATTGTCATGTATAACGCCATAACCGCCACCGAAGCTGGCGATGAGCAGGTTGATATTGGCATTGCTAAAAACGCCATAGCCTGGCGCCGCCGCAATCTCTGCGCGAGCGCTACCCTTTTCTTTGTAGAGGTCGGTAAGCACGGTGTTTCGCATATCGAGGATAGCGCTGCGTTGCTCAGCTGGCGTACCCTTGGTTGTTGCGCAGCCAGTGATGCAAAGCATCATAAGGATTAATACCTGTTTCGCGTTTCTCATCTTGGTTTCTCCACCGCTCCTAAATTGGGTGCCATCAAGTTAAAGCAAGCGCTGGATTACAGCAACCTCATTGCGCCCGCGATTGAACGCTAAGGGGTACTCGATAATGACGTCGGGCGGCACGTTGCCCGCGCCGAATCGCGTTTTGGTTTTCGCGCAGTTATAGTGTCAGTCGATGGATCAATGGACTTCCGTTTGCTATGGCATTGGATAAAGTAAGGTCGATAGCGTTTTCGCTTTTTTATATCCTGATCGGGTTTTTTGTCGCGGTACCGTCGCATGCCATTGAGGTGCGTATTGCCGTGATTACCGATGGTCCGCAGTACCAGCTGCAGGACGTCGAGGAAATTTTTCTTAGTGAGTTGTTGGCATTAACGCGCAATGAATTCGACGTAAGCTTCGAGCGGTTCGTCGCTGATTGGTCGTTGGCTAGCGTCAACACCGCTTTGCAGCGCGCTTATGATGACCCGACGATTGATATGGTCCTGGTCCTGGGTTTTGCCGCCAATCAGTTGTTGGTTTCGAAGGCACAATTTGCCAAACCGACTTTCCTCCCATTGGTTTTCAATGCTGATTTGCTAGATGCACCGGTCACTGTAGCCGGCTCTGGCAGAAAGAACCTGAATTACCTCGCCGATAAAGTACCGTTTTCAGAAGACCTGGCTTCTTTTCAACGTGTCATTCGTTTCAGGTCTGCAGCGTTACTAACGGATGCCGTCATTATCGAGGCGATACCCCAGGGGCCTGATATTGTCAGGGAGCAGGGCGTTGGCATCGACTTTTCATTTCTCGGGCATGATGGGCAAGACCATAATCTGATCGCTCAATTGCCGGCCGGTGTTGACGCCGTCCTGCTGGGCGGCTTGCCGCGGATGCCCGCCGAGCGTATGGATGCCTTGTTGCGCGAACTGGCTGAACGTGGATTACCGGTCTTTAGTCTGGTCAGTGATTCCGAAGTGGCGCGCGGTGCACTTGCAGCGGATATTGTTCAGACTGACTACAGCCGAACCGCTCGGCGTAATGCATTGAGTATGCAAGCCGTGATGCTGGGCGAACGAACGCAAGATCAGCCAGTAAGTTATGACGGCAAAAGACGATTGACGATCAACATGGAAACCGCCCGAAAAATTGGTTTGTCGCCGACGTTCGATGTCATGAGCGAAGCAGATTTGATCAATGCGAGATCGACGACATTTGGTGCACCACTGACGCTCATCAGCGTCGCTGAGCAGGCGCTGGTTCATAATCTGGATCTCGCGGTGAGTGAATTTGATTTACGAGTCGGCGAGCAGGACGTACTTGGTGCGCGTGCCAATCTATTGCCAAGGATTGATGTGGGCGCCAGCTATACGGTCAGGCGCGAGCTTGCATTGACCAGGACGCCCGGTTTTCCGCAGAGATCGACCGCCGGTGTGGCGTCACTTAGCCAACCTCTGTTCGTTGAGTCGGCGCGATCGGGCTATCGCCAACAGCAATTGTTACAAGATAGCAGGACAGCGACGCTGGACAGCATTCGGCTGGATGTTGTGTTGGATAGCACCACCGCTTATCTGCAAGCCTTGCGTGCTGAGAATCAGTTCAAGATTCAACAAGAGAACTTGGCGCTCACGAAATCAAACCTTGAGCTTGCACGTGACCGAGTCCGTGCGGGTTCTGCGAGTAATGCTGATGTTTTTCGCTGGGAAGCCAGTGTAGCGAATGCCCGTTCCGCTGTGTTGTCGGCGTTGGCGGCCCAGCAACAGTCTTATGATGCATTGAGCCGTATATTGAACCGGCCGATTGGCAGCGTTCCCGCATTAGTCATGCCTGCGCCTGATGACCCCTTCGGGATTTCGGCGGGTCGCTTTGACCAACTGATTAACAACCCGCGCCGGTTTGCATGGTTTGCCGATTACGTGGTTGATGAAGGCCTTTCCAAAGCGCCCGAACTAGCTGCGCTTGACGCGCAAGCCGACGCGGCCAAGCGTGACGTGCTCGGTAAGAAACGTGCCTTCTGGGCGCCGGATGTCAGTCTGCAGGCGCAATACACGGACAGTATCAATGCGGAGGGCTTGGGCGCTGGCACCGCTTTTGATGATGTGAATGACTGGAATGTGTCGGTCAATGCATCGTGGCCATTGTTTGACTCGGGTGCGCGTCGGGCGCAACTGTCACGAGCGTCGCTGCTGGAGCGGCAATTGAAGGCTCGTTATGACGCAATTGCGCTTGGCATCGAACAACAAATTCGCGGCGCGCTGCTTTCGGCTCAAGCTAGTTACGCCAACATCGCATTATCGGAGCGAGCGGCCATTGCTTCGCGTCGCAATCTGGCCCTAGTCTCGGACGCATACCGTCAGGGTTCCGTTAGCATTATCGATTTGTTGGACGCTCAGAATCAAAGTTTGCAAGCAGACTTGAGCGCCAATAATGCCATTCATGATTTCTTGCTCAACATCATGAGTCTGCAACGCGCAACCGGTGTTTTTGAGTTTCTTTTGGCGCCGGATGAACAAGCCAAAAGTACAAAGAAGTTGTTTGACTACATTGAAAATAGGGAAGCGCAGCGGCTTGCGCCAGGAGTACAGCCATGAAGACCAGGCTCGCGATGATTGCACTTGCCACGCTGACAGCTTGCTCGGAACCAGCAGCAGTGAATGATGAAGAGGTGTTGCGACCGGTTCGGGTTGTCCTTGTTTCTGAAAATACTGCTTCCAGGGAACGGAGCTTCTCAGGCATCTCGCAATCCACTCAAGCATCAAATATGAGTTTCAGAGTGGGCGGTACGGTTGTTGCTCTGCCCGTGCAAGTCGGCGACAGGTTGTCGGCCGGCGACACGATTGCCCGTTTGAATACGTCTAATTTTGATCTGTCTGTTCAGCAAACAGAAGCGAGTCTAGCGCAAGCGTTGGCGAATCAGAGGAATGCGGATGCCAGTTATGATCGCGTTCGGGAACTCTATGAAAACAGCAATGCATCACTAAATGACTTGGACAGCGCGCGCGCAAATTCAGAGTCCGCAGAAGCGCAAGTTCGTTCCGCAAGAAAGTCGCTTGAAATCGCGGAGCTTGATCGTTCCTACACGCGGTTAAGAGCAACCACCGACTGCCAGATTGCATCGCTTGATATGGAGCTCAATGAAAACGTAAGCGCCGGATCGACGGTGGCGCAGGTGAATTGTGGTGAGGGTATCGAGGTGCGGCTCGGTGTCCCTGAAAGTCTGATTGGCGGTCTGGCTCAAGGCATGACGGCAGGCGTAAAGTTTAGTGCGCTTTCCGGTCGAGCGTTCGACGGCACCATTACCGAGATCGGCATTGGTGCGACCGGAAGCGCTTCTACTTTTCCGGTTGTCGTGACACTCAATGACCCTGATTCGAACATCCGGCCGAGTATGGCGGCAGAAGTTGTCTTTCAATTTGAGGCGGTCGCATCCGATGTCATTCTGGTGCCGGCTGCCGCTGTTATTAATGATGAAAACGGTAGTTTCGTGTTTGTCGCCAAGCCGGCTGACGGACGACGTGCAACGATTGATCGGCGTCCGGTCGAAATCGGTGAACTGAGGGAAACCGGTTTGGAAGTGCTTAGTGGCTTAAGCGACGGTGATCGAGTGGTGACCGCTGGCGTTTCAGTCATTCGAGCAGGCCAGGTTGTCTTGT
This sequence comes from Woeseiaceae bacterium, assembly GCA_045110335.1. Taxonomy (GTDB): domain Bacteria; phylum Pseudomonadota; class Gammaproteobacteria; order Steroidobacterales; family Woeseiaceae; genus CALBPI01. The sequence goes on along the minus strand of JBGCGB010000016.1, from coordinate 2,595 downwards.
TGCCGGAAGCTTGAGCATGGGTTTGACCGGCGCTGCGATTCGTCAAAATCGGGTAACGACAGTCGTTGTTTTACTGCTGATCTTTTCCGGCGTGTCCGCTTATCTTGCGCTACCTAAGGCGCAGGACCCCGGCTTTATTATTCGTACAGCGGTAATTACGACGCAGCTACCTGGCGCCAGTCCGGAGCGTATGGAGCAGCTGGTTACTGACAAGATTGAGAAGAAAGCGCAGGAAATGCCCGAGGTCGACAACATCACTTCCGTGACTCGGACCGGTATTTCGATCGTTAATGTCAACTTCAAGGAAAGCTACAAGAATATGCGACCTATTTTCGATGACTTACGTCGGAAGGTTGATGATGTTGTACCGGAGTTGCCCGACGGGATTTCCGGGCCGTTCGTGAATGATGAGTTTGGTGATGTGTTTGGCAGTGTTTACTCGTTGACGGGTGAAGGGTTCAGCAACGCCGAACTGGAACATATCGCGGACGAAATTCGCGATGAATTGCTGAAAGAGCCTGATATCGCCAAGGTCAGTATTAACGGCACGCAAGATGAAGTGGTATTTGTTGAGTACAACAATGCGCGACTAACGGAGCTCGGGCTGACACCGCAGAGTCTTTCTGCGGCATTAAGCAACGCCAATATCTTGTCGTCCGGCGGCGATTTGGTCAGTGGACGCGAGCGAATTGTTCTCGAGCCCACCGGTAATATCGAATCGGTTGATGCGCTTCGCCGTATGGTGATTGATCTGCCAGGCGATGATGTCGTGTATCTAGGCGATATTGTTGATGTGGCGCGCGGCTATCGTGATCCGCCAAATAGCTTAACGTTTGTGAACGGTGAAGCAGCGTTGGCAATCAGTGTGTCGTTGCGTGAGGGCGGTGACATACTAAAGTTAGGTGAGCGATTGGATGCGCTCATGCCGCAGATCGAGGCGCGATACCCATGGGGGGTCTCGATAGAGAAGATTTGGTTTCAGGCGAGTCTGGTGGTCAAGAGTGTCACCGATTTTGCCAGCAACTTGATGCAGGCGATCGGTATTGTTGTGTTGGTCATGATCGGTTTCCTGGGTGTGCGTACCGGGCTAGTCGTTGCGGCGTTGATTCCGACCACGATGGTCATCACATTCTTCGTGATGCAGTTGTTTAGTATTACCGTTAATCAAATTTCATTAGCCGCATTGATTATTGCGCTCGGTTTGTTGGTCGATAATGCCATTGTGATCGTTGAGACGATCCTCGTTAAACGGGAGCGAGGGATGAGTGCTGTACAGGCTGCGATTGAAGCGGGCTCAGAACTCAAGATGCCATTGCTGATTTCGTCATTGACCACGGGCGCAGCGTTTGCGCCGATTGGACTGGCTGAGTCGGCTGTCGGCGAATACACCGCCGATATTTTCTACGTTGTCACGATTGCGCTCCTGACTTCATGGGTGTTGGCGATGACCGTTATTCCGATGCTGACGACAGTATTGTTGAAGGTCAGGACTATCGACAATGGTGATGATGAAGACCATACCGGTCGATGGTATTCGCTTTATCGTGGTGTGCTCGAACTTGCACTCCGTTTTCGGTTGCTCTTTGTTGCCGCTGTGATCGGTGCATTTTTTCTCGGCATGTTGGCACTCGGGCGCGTACCCGCGCAGTTCATTGCGCCGTCAGATGATCCGGTGTTGACCGGCAAGCTGGAGATGCCGCTTGGTACGTCAATCGAGGAGAGCGAACGCATTGTTCGCGACCTGAATGCGTTCTTGCGAGATCACTTTTATTTGCCGGCTGATGCGCCACCAGTGCTGAAGAACTGGATGACCTTTGTCGGAGATGGTGGACCACGTTTTGTACTGAGCCTAGATCCGCCATCACCGAATCCGGCCAACTCGTTTTTGATTGCAAATACCACCAGCGGTGCGGGTGTCGAAGAGGTTATCAGCGCGGTACAGGAGTACCTCTATGACAACCATCCGGATATGAGTAACCAGTTGTCCCGCCTGGAAAATGGCCCGCCAGTCGGTTACCCGATACAAATCAGGTTGTCAGGTCCAGATTTCGATGGACTGTACCAAATCGCTAGTGAGGTCACCGATGCGCTGTATGCAAATCCTGGCGTGCTTTCCGTGAAAAATACCTGGGGTTTGCAAACCAAGAAATTGATCGTGGAAGTTGACCAAGACAGGGCGTTACGAGCGGGCGTCACGAGCAATGATGTCGCCTATTCGTTACGAGCCGGACTAACTGGCATCGAATTGACGCAGTACCGTGAAGGCGATCAGCTGATCCCTGTGACGTTGCGCTCGGTCGCGTCTGATCGGCAAGATATCAGCAAGCTGGACGGATTGAGTATCTATTCGCAAGCGACCGGGCTTTCAGTGCCGCTTAAACAGGTCGCTGACATTCGACTTACTTTCGAGCCCGGTATTATAGAGCGACGGGATCGCGAGCGAACGCTTACGCTGAAAGCGCAGCTGCGAGATGGCGTCACAGCAACCGATGTGAATGCCGACTTGCTGCCCTGGCTGGCAGAGACCGCGGCAACATGGCGCGGCAGCTACAATTATGAAGTTGGTGGCGAGTCCGAGTCGTCTGCCGACGCCAA
>JBGCGB010000015.1:0-199534 GCA_045110335.1 Woeseiaceae bacterium | reverse complement strand
AACGTATCGGTGCCGACCATCGTGCCGCCCAATCCGATTTGAGGAATCGCCACGCCGGTGAGTGTCAACGAAATGAAAATAGCAGGAATCGTGTAGGCCAAAATCAACACACAATATTGAGCGATCTGGGTATAGGTAATGCCCTTCATACCGCCCATGACGGCATAAAAGAACACAATACCCATGCCAATGCTGAGGCCTGTGTTGTAGTCCACCTCAAGAAAGCGGGAAAAAGCGACACCGACACCTTTCATCTGGCCGATCACATAAGTAACGGACGCCACAATCAGGCAAATCACGGCGACGACACGTGCCGTCCGCGAGTAATACCGTTCGCCAATAAATTCCGGCACAGTGAATTTGCCGAACTTGCGCAGGTAAGGTGCGATCAACATTGCCAGCAGCACGAAGCCACCGGTCCAGCCCATCAAAAACACGGAACCGCCATAGCCCATGAACGCGATCAAACCGGCCATGGAAATAAAGGAAGCGGCGGACATCCAGTCAGCGGCAGTAGCCATCCCGTTAGCGATCGGATTCACGCCGCCACCGGCCACATAAAACTCTTTGGTCGAACCGGCACGCGCCCAAATCGCTATGCCGATGTAAAGCGCAAACGATGCGCCAACGACGAGATAAGTCAGGGTTCGCAAATCCATTAACGCGACTCCTGCTGATCGGACTCAGCAAGGCGGTCCAGTGTCGACATGCGCCAGGCATAAAAGAAGGTCAAGACAACGAAGACGACGATCGAGCCCTGTTGGGCAAACCAAAAACCCAACTTGAAACCACCAAGACGAATCTGATTCAACGGTTCGACCAATACGATGCCAAACAGATAGGACACGATGAACCAAACCACGAGGCAACCTGCCACCAAACGCAGATTTGCACGCCAATATGCTGATGCCCCCATCGACTCCTCCACCGCTTTTGCGCCGTTGTTATCGCTGAACCTTGGCAAGACCAAACGATAAAGTAAAGTGTCAATTCATGACACAGTCATTGGACGTCAGTGGTCCATCCCAGTACGCTTGTCCTAATATCTTGATAAGAGTCTTATGCCATGGGCAAGCTTAGTACGCCATTTTTCGCCATCACTCTCGTGCTTTCGTTCGTCCTATGCGGTAGTGCGACAGCAGAGACCCTGCGCAAAGACTATGACAACGACGAGATCATCGAGATCTTACGGGCCGATGGCTACAGCGCCGTCAAGGAAGTCAACGGCGATGAGGGCCAGCGGACGATTGAGATCAAGGTGAATGGCAGCACTTATGCCTTACGCATCTTCGATGATGGCGACCTGCTGCTTTACTTCGGTATGACCGGGTTTTCGCTAACCGCCGACGACATCAATCGCTGGAATCAGGTACACAGATTGACACGCGCATATCTCGATTCGGACAACGATCCAATCCTGGAAGCAGACCTACTGGCCAATGCCGGCTACTCGCCGGCGCAAATGACAGAGTTTCTCAAGGTGTTTGTTCAGCAGACTGTCGACTACATGCAGTATTTACGGGATGTTGATCAAAGCGAGAGCTTCGATGGCGGGGATGATTCACCGACGCTTTCCCTGTAGGGCACACGGTCCGGTGGCTCGCCAACGCCACCTTCTGATTTACAGAGACTCGTCCAAAGGCAACTCCACCTCGGCAAAACTGCCACCGAAGGCTTTATAGAGCGCAGCGAGGGCCGACGCCCTATCAACTGCAGCGACGATACTCTGATCCTGTAATTCGAGATCCGTTCGCTCGGCATCCAACACCGTCAGAAAACTATCTGCGCCGTTGTCAAAACGCAGCCGGGCGATTTCGACCGCTTTGCGACTCGCTGTCAACGCCTCGCCCAGTACTACCGCCGTTTCACTGGCGGCACGATAGTTGGCTAGTGCGTTCTCGGTTTCTTCGATCGCCGTTCGCCAGGTCTGCTCGAATACCGCCAATGCATTCGCGGTTTGCGCCTCGGCGACCAAAATTCCTTGCCGGACACGACCATAATCCAGAATCCGCCATGAAAGTGCTGGCGCAAAACGCCATCGGTCAGCATCGCCGTCGCCAAGATCGCTGGCGCTTCGTCCGGTCCATCCGAAATCACCGACAAGATTGAGTTTCGGATAGAGCTCTGCCGTCGCTACACCGATCTTGGCGGTGCGCTGCGCTAACTGACGTTCCGCCGCGACAATATCCGGGCGTCGAGCTAACCACTCGCTTGGCTTGCCTAGCGGTTGCAGCGATGGCATCGAAGGCATACGTTCGGTCGCCGTCAACTGATCACGCACCTCACTCGCTGACTGGCCAGTCAGAACCGCCAAACGTTGCAATGAAGCTTGTCTCGATGCCCGCACCGATGGCAGCGTTGCGGCGATACTGCGCTCGAGAACGCGCGCCCGGGAGACATCCAACAGAGTGCCACTACCGGCTTCGAGAGCTGCCTCCAAAATCTCAACATTACGGCCTTGATTGGTAATGTTCTGTTGCAGCAATTGCTCTCGTACAACAGCGCCTCGCCATTGAAAATAGGTTTGCGCCGTCTCAGCGGCGATGCTCACTTGCACAGCGTATAGCGATGCCAGGTCCGCTTCTGTCTGGCGAACGATCGCCTCCGCATCGCGACGTAAAGAACCGAACAAATCGATTTCCCACACCGCATCAAAACCCGCGCGATACCGTTCGACGACATCGGTACCGAAGCCAAAGGGATCACTGGCACTCTGACGTGTTCGTTCCGGATCTGCATTCACCGTAACGGTCGGGAAGAGGCTGAATATGCGAAGCCCGCTTAGCGCTCTAGATTCGGCCAGCGTTGCGCTTGCTTGGGCTAATCTGGCGTTCCGGGTTAACGCGGTATCAATCAGTGCTGCTAACTCAGGCTCTTCGAACAAAGCCCACATCGATGCCGGTGACGATCCCGGGGACGACTCAACGGCGGAGACGAACTGGTCAGGGAGTGCCGGATTGACCCGCTCATAATCCGGACCCACATTGCAGCCGGCAACGAATAACGTCAGTGTGACTACGACAGGGAGCCTACGCATTCACAGCCTCCTTACGCGTTACGAATTTTCGAATCACAACGTAAAGCACCGGCGTAAATATCAAGCCGAAGAACGTAACGCCGAGCATGCCAAAGAAGACGGCAACACCCATGACATGACGAATCTCCGAACCCGCGCCCGAGGCGAAAACCAGCGGTAGAACGCCAGCAATAAATGCGAAACTGGTCATCAGTATGGGACGCAACCGAATACGGCAAGACTCGATCGCCGCATCAACGATACTGCGCCCATCCCGTTCGAGGTCACGGGCAAACTCGACAATCAAGATCGCATTTTTACAGGCCAGTCCCATCAGCACGACAAGCCCGATTTGCGTAAACAAATTGTTGTCGAGAAACGTCGGCGGCACCGACATCGGCGGTGGCGGAATCATGCCCCATTGAATCTTCAATCCGAAGATCAGTCCGTTCAGCGCATTCAATGCCCAAATGCCACCAATCGCTGAGAGCAAACACAAAGGCACTATTAATATGACCGACAGCGGCAACGTCCAGCTTTCATACAACGCGGCCAAAATCAGATAGACAAAAAGAATGCACAGTGGAAACACGAACAACGCCGTGTTGCCCTGATTGGCTTCCTGATAGGTCAACCCGGTCCAGGCGAAACTCATTCCTTGCGGTAGCGTTGCATCGGCGAGTCCCGTCACGACGTCAAGCGCTTCGCCCGATGACAGCTCGGCAGCAATCGTACCCGCTGACAAGTCCGCCGCGGGATAACCGTTGTATCGAATCACCGGATCCGGACCAAACGTCTCGCGCATTTCGAGCACGCTGGAAATCGGGATCATGCGCCCGTTGCTGTCCCTCACTTTGATCCGAGACACGTCATTTACTTCATCACGAAACTCGGCATCAGCCTGCACGTAAACCCCAAACGTCCGACCAAACCGGTTGAAGTCGTTCACATAGGTTGAGCCCAGATAAGTCTGCAATGCATTAAATACATCGTCCATTCGCAGGCTCTGTTCTTTGACCTTCTTACGATCGATGTCGGCTTGCAACTGCGGCACATTGGCCTGGAATGAACTCAAGACTGAATAGGGGTCGAAACCGGGTGTTTGGCGAATAGCACCGGACAACGATTGTGTCGCCGAATTTAACGCCCCAAAGCCAAGGCTTTGCCGATCCTGAACATACATCTCGATTCCCGATGAATTGCCAAGCCCCAACACGGCCGGCGGCATGAGTGCGAACGCGAGCCCTTCCTCTAGTTGGCTAAATGCACCACTCAGTGCTGACGCCAGTTCAGGCGCTGTCATGTCGCGCTCGTCGGCCGGCTCGATGGCTATGAACATCGTGCCGACACTGGATGTGTTCACAAAATGCACACCGTTCAAGCCCGGAAGCGCGACAACATGATCGACACCCGGCATGGCCGATGCGATCGCACTCATCTCACGAACCATCGCTTCAGTACGATCGATCGAAGCGCCCTCCGGCAACAGAGCTACGCCGAATAAATATTGTTTGTCTTGCTCGGGAATGAACCCACCAGGTACCGCACGAAACGCAACCAGGGCAACGCCTATCAACACGGCGTAAATCAGCAACAATCGATTGCTTCTGCGGATATACCCACCAACCCGGTTTGAATAACCGCGAGCGCCCTTTTCAAAGATTCGATTGAAAGGCCTAAACACCCAGCCGAGCATAAAGTTAACTGCTTTCCCCGTTGTTTTAGTCGGCGCATTTTTGGGCTTGAGCAACACGGCTGCAAGCGCAGGTGAAAGCGTCAGAGAATTGAATGCAGAGATCAAAACCGAGGCCGCGATCGTCACCGCGAACTGCCGATAGAATTCGCCAGTAACTCCGCCAAGAAACGCCAGCGGCACGAACACAGCCGCGAGTACCAGCGATATCGCCACGATGGGTCCGGACACTTCACTCATCGCCGCATGCGACGCCGCTTTAGGCGTCTTGCCCATCTCGATATGCCGCTCGACGTTTTCGACAACAACAATCGCATCATCAACAACGATGCCGATCGCCACAACGAGCCCGAACAACGTCAGTACATTGATCGAAAAGCCCATTAACAGCAGGACTGCAAACGTGCCAACAATGGAAACGGGAACGGCCAGCAACGGAATAATCGTCGCACGCCAGGTTTGCAGAAAGATCACGACGACCAATACAACCAACAGGATAGCTTCGAGGAGCGTTTCGATCACCGAATTGATCGACTCACTAACAAAGACCGTCGGGTCGTATGCAACCTCCCACGCCACACCCGGCGGAAAATCCTCGGCGAGTTCTGTCATTTTCGCTCTGACAGCCCTCGACAACTCAATGGAATTCGCACCCGGGCTTTCAAAGATGGGAATCGCTGCCGCCTGTTGATTGTCGAGTAATGAACGCAGCGAATAACTGTCGCCACCCAGTTCAACTCTAGCGACATCCCTAAGAAAAGTCAGACCACCGCGTCCGTCGGTCTTCAGCACGATCTCGCCGAACTCTTCTGCGGTCACCAGGCGACCTTTGGCGCTGACTGATAACTGAATCGTGCTACCGGGTTGCGGCGGTCCGCCAATCAACCCGGCGGATGCCTGTACATTCTGTTCACGAATCGCCGCGACGATATCGCCTACCGTAAGATCTCTGGAGGCTGCTTTCTCCGGGTCCAGCCAGATTCGCATCGCATAGGTGCCTTCCCCAAACACAATGGCTTGACCGATACCGGGCAATCTTACGATTTCATCTTTGATCCGCAAATTGACGTAGTTGGCAAGGTACGCACCATCATAAGTGCCATCGGGCGATGTGACATGCACGACCATGGTCAGCGTCGGGGACGACTTGTTCGTCGACACGCCCAGCGCCCGAACCGCCTCGGGCAAACGTGGCAAAGCACGGGAAACTCGGTTCTGTACTTTCACCGTCGCCAGATCAATATCGGTTCCCGTCGCGAACGTTACATCGAGCGCCATCGTGCCATCCGAGCTGGCGACGGACTTCATGTACAACATGTTCTCGACGCCGTTGATGGCCTCTTCCAATGGCGCCGCTACGGTTTCGGAAATCGTCTGTGGGTTTGCGCCAGGGTAAGCCGCTGTCACCTGCACGGTCGGCGGTACAACATCCGGATATTCACTAACCGGCAAGTTCGGTATGGCGATAGCGCCACAAACCAGAATAAACAGTGATAGCACCGCCGCGAGAATCGGCCGATCAACAAAAGATTTGGCGAGGTTCATGACTTAACCAGCACCGTCCGCGGATGCACGCATAGGGTCATCCATGGGCACCTCGGTCGGGCTCACTGGCGCGCCTGAGAAAAAGATCTTTCGTGTACCGTTGACGATCACACGCTCGCCCGCCTCGAGTCCTTCGGTAACCACGCGTAAGCCGTCGACCTCTCGACCGAGCGTGACATCTCGACGCAAAGCTCTGTTGTCTTCGGTGACGACATAAACATACTTGCGATCTTGATCTGTCAGCACGGCGACATCATTGATTAACAAGGCACCCTCGGTGCTCAATCCACGCAGTTGAACGCGTGCAAACAAGCCGGGAATTAGAAAACCGTCCGGATTATCCAGTATCGCGCGTCCCTGAATCGTTCCGGTGGATGGATTGAGCGTATTGTCGACGAAATTCATTTTGCCGATATAGGGATAATCAGTATCGGATGACAAACCAACGCGCACCGGATTAGGTGCTGCTCGCGAGCTAGGTCGACCGCCTTCCAATGCTCGCGCTTGATACTTGAGATAGATGCGCTCATCGCCTTCAAAAACGACATGAATCGGATCGATTGAGACGAGCGTCGCCAACATCATATCCGCAGGATTGACGAGATTGCCTTCACGAACATTAGCGGCACCAATACGACCAGCAATCGGCGCACGAATCTCGGTGAAACTAAGATTCAATTTGGCCGTTTCCAATCCTGCCTTCGCACGCGCCAAGTCCGCACGTGCCTGGCGATACTCTCCGGCGCGCCGCTCTTGCGCTTCTGATGAGATCGCCTGCGCTTGACGCAGCTTTTCGCCACGATCGCGTTCGCCTTCTGCTAACGCCATGCGCGTCTCGGCACTCACAACGTCCGCCTCTGCGGCCGCCATTGCAGCGCGATACTCACGATCATCAATAGAAAAGAGCAACGCATCTTTTTCGACAATGGATCCCTCGGTAAAATGAACCGCCGAAAGATAACCGGAAACACGTGGACGCAGCTCGACTGTATTGACTGCCTCGATCCGACCACTGAACTCGTCCCAAAGGGTAATATCACGCGACTCAACGACCGCGACCGATACACCTGACGGTGGGGGCCCTTGAGTTGCGCCATCCGGGGCGCTATCGCCACATCCAAACAAGAATAGGGCACTGATGGCGCTTATCGCAAAACGAGTAATCCAATGGGTGTTGCCTGGCATAAGCCTGTCCTTCTGTCGGCGCGCTGATCGCCGAGTAGACGTCTTGGGGATATCGTTGGTCAAACATAAACCAACTTCTGAAAGTTTATCATTGTCAGTTACTATAGAACCTGGGGAATAAATGATTGGGTCGCTGTCTATTTTTGGTCTACTAGTTATCAGGACATTCAGCGCCCGAAACATTTGGTGACTTTAAGCATCCAAATACACGTTTGAAACGAATCCACAGACGCAAAACATGCAATGAGACCCGCTAGAGGCGACCGAATGATTGAAACACAGCAGCTCACACGGCGTTTCAAGGTCGGCGACACGGAAGTACGGGCACTGGACAACGTCGATCTGGTGATCGAATCCGGCGATTTTGTTGCTGTGATGGGCCCTTCCGGGTCAGGTAAATCGACATTAATGAACATACTAGGCTGTCTCGACACCCCCGACGACGGCCACTACACGCTTTTAAATCAAGCGGTTGCATCAATGTCAGATGACGCTCTTTCGCAAATCCGGAACTCGCATATTGGTTTCGTTTTTCAGAGTTTCCATCTCTTGCCGCGCATGACGGCGCTGGACAATGTCATGCTGCCCTTTCGGTATAGCGAGTCACCGTCCGACAATGCCCGAGAAAATGCCGTTGAGCTTCTAGGCACGCTCGGCCTAAGTGATCGACTCGATCACCGTCCTAACCAACTATCCGGCGGCCAACGACAACGCGTTGCCATCGCGCGGGCATTGGTCAATAACCCGCCTTTGTTACTAGCCGACGAGCCGACCGGCAACCTGGATAGCAAGACGTCTGTCGAAATCATGGATCTATTCACGAGACTCAATGAACAAGGTCAGACCATCACCATGGTCACCCATGAAGAAGAAATTGCCGCTTACGCAAAACGCGTTGTTCGAATGCGCGATGGGAAAATTGAACGTGATGAACGCCATTCGCATTAGTTTACTAGTCACTCTGCTTGCAAGCGGCCCGGTGCTCGCCGCGCCGTTGATCAGTGGTGTGATCGAAGACGTCGATGCGCAGACGATAGAAATGCCATCACTACCAGGCGCATGGCAGCGACGTATCGAATGGATGGTGGCGGAAGGCACCGAGGTCACCAGCGGTGATCTGATCATCCGACTAGACCCGGGCAGCTTGATCTCCGAGGAAGAGAAAGCCCGTGTTGATCTGGAAAAGACCCGCTTCGGGCTCGAGAAAACCGAGAACCAGCTGAAACTGGAATCGTTGGATGCCTTGCGCGCAGTTCGCGAAGCCGAATCGGCCGTCAAGGTTGCTGAACTCGATGCCGTGATCCCCGCCGATACCATTCCGCGCCTCGACTACGATCGCAATCAACTGACTCTGGCCACAGCAAAGCAAACGCTGGCGAGAAACCGGCAGGCGCTCATCAACAAACGTAAAGCACTCGCCGACCAACAAGCGCAAGCAGAGCTTGAGTTGCGGCAAGCCGAGGTCAACTATCAACGAATTCGGGAAGCACTGACTGGCACTGAAATCTACGCTGAGAAGTCAGGCTATATGATCTATGGCAATAACGACTTCACCGGTAAGAAGGTTTTTCCGGGAGACACACTCTTCAGCGGATTTATGATCGCATCGGTCGCTGGTCGCGAAGATCTCCGTGTGAAACTTTGGGTTCATGAAGCGGATTTTCTGGATATCAAAACCGGCCAGAGAATTGACGTGATGGCGGATGCCGAAGGTACAGCAAATTTTTCTGCCATCATCGAAAGGCGGTCTAACCAGGCCATCGAAAAGCAGGACTGGAGCGATAGCGGCTACTTCGAAGCCATCGCGAAACCCGTCGGTGAACTACCCGCCAGCATTATGCCCGGTATGAGCGTGCTTGGCGTTCCCGATCTTGAGGAAGCACTTTGATGAAAAGACTAGCGACCATGCTATTTCTGGTTACCCTTAGCCTGCAAGCGACAGCCGCACAGAAATTGACCGTCAATACTGCCGATCGCCCGATCACGGTTGGTGCCACGGGTATCATCGCGCCGCGCGACCCGGTGCGGTTTGGACCACCTCCTTCTCGCACTTGGCAAATTACGATTACCAAGCTTGCGAGAGAGGGGCAGCGCGTCAAGGAAGGCGATGTACTGGCTGAATTTGATGGCGCCTCGACGGACGACCGCCTCAAAGAAAAACAAGCCGAGCTCGCGGCGAAGCAATCCGAGTTGGAGTCGGTTTTGGAAAATCAGGCTCGCACCGCCGAAGAAGACAAGGTGGCCCTTGCTGAGGCAGAGAGTGAAGCGCGTAAAGCCGCACGCAAAGCTGACGTCGATGTTTCTGTTTATGCGGGCCTGGAGTATCGCAAGCTCGTTGAAGATAAAGCGATCAAGACCCAGATCGCCGAATATGAAGCGCAACGCGTTGCATTAGCAAAAGATGTTCGGAAACTGGAGATTGAAGAGCTGCAAGCCGACATTCGCCGATTGGAAAGCGAAGTAAGCGGCGCTGAAATTGAACTCGCCTCTTTCACGATCAAAGCACCGAGAGCCGGCGTTGTACTTGTCGGCTCTGATCGCACCGGCGCGAAGCTTGATGTCAACGACACCGTTAACCCCGGTATGACCGTTGTTGAACTCATCAACGATACCGACCTGATCGTGGCCGCCGATGTGCCGGAGTTCGCGGCCGCCAGACTTAGCGTCGGGCAGGAAGCGTTGGTCTCGCTAGATGCTGCCGGTGGCAGCGAAGTGAAGGGAACGGTGGTCTCTGTGGCAAGCATCGTGCGACGGCAGTCCCGGTTTTCACAAGCCATGGTGCGTGGCGTAGAGATCGAACTGACAGAAAGCGTCGAAGCGTTACGCCCCGGTATGTCGGCGAAAGTGACACTCACCATCGATAAACAAAGCGATGCGCTAGCCGTACCTGCTGACGCCATTATTTACAAGAACGGTGAGCCTGGCGTCGATGTTTCAGGGCAAGGCTGGACCGCCGTAGAACTGGGACAAACCAGTGCCGGGCTGCGTATCGTGAAGGACGGCCTAACGGCAGGAGCGGAAATCCAATGGTGAAGCAACTTCCAAGGTTCGCTGTGATCGCAGCCATACTCGTTGCTGGTTGTGGCGGTGGCGCGAACAACCAAGCCGGTATCCCGATGAGTGAGCAATCGATTGAGTTGGTCGTGCCTGCGCGCGGCGAAATCATCGCCTCGGAGTCATTGCCTATTGCGCTGCCACCCGGTTTACGCATGGCCTTCAATATTGCCTGGATTGCACCCGAGTTTTCAGAAGTGAAAGCCGGAGACGTAGTTGCCCGCTTCGACGACCAAGAGATTATCCGAACGAAGCAGGCTACCGAATTGAGCGTCGCCAAATCAGATTTTGAGTTGGCCGACATGAGCCGCCTCGCCATGCTCGAACAAATTCGCATTGATCATGAATCCGGTCGTGTGGATGGAGAAAGGGACATCACAGAGTCTTTTGCCAGCATCGACGAGCGTCTCATGAGTCGCAATGAAGTGATTGATGCCCTATCGGATGTTGAGTATCTGGACGTCGAAGCCGGCTTTCTTGAATGGCAATGGGAAACCTTCGATCAGCGTGTTCAAGCCGAACAAAATATGATTCGTGCGGAACAAAAAGGCGACGTCAGCAAACTCGAGAAACAGGAAACCGCGTTGGCGATGATGGAACTCAGAAGCCCCGCCGATGGCACACTGGTCTACGCGCGCACGCCATGGGGTGCCAAGATCGGCAAAGGTAAACGCATTTTTCCAGGCATGCCCGTTGGCCTGCTGCCAGTCAAAGGCAAAGTACAAGCGAAATTGCATGTGGCGGAGACCGATGCCGTAGGCATCGAAGAGGGACAACGCGTAACACTAACGCTGGACGTTGCACCGGAGCGCCTGTTCGAAGGAGAAGTCGTTTCAGTCTCAACTGTCGCGAGCCCGCTCAAGCGGGATGATCCACAGAAGTTTTTTATCATCGAAGCGAACCTGCTCGATATCGATGCGGAAATCATGCGAGTGGGTACCCAGTTACGTGCCCGTATCGTCACCGGCGCTATCACCGATGGACTCGTCGTCCCAGCACAAGCGGTTTACAACGATGCGGATGAAACCTACTTATTTGTCGGCAAGAAGGGTCGTGCGGAACGGCGTGTTATTCAAGTCGGGCAACGAAGCCCTGACCTGGTTGAAATCACTTCCGGCCTTAAGCCTGGCGAGCGCGTGCTACTAACCAATCCGGACAATGGCGCATGAGTGCAGTGTCACAAGGCTTATGGGTCGATGCGCGTCAGGCACTCGGTCAACTATCGCATCATCGACTGAGAACAGCACTGACATTACTCGGCATGGTGTTCGGCGTCGGTGCCGTCATTGCAATGCTCGCCGTCAGTGAAGGCGGTAAACGCCAGGCTTTGGAAATGATCGAAGGGATGGGATTACGGAACATCATTCTGGAAAAACGTGATGCCGACGGCGAAGCGCTGAAAGAAGTCAGAAAATATTCTTCCGGTCTCAGCGTTCGCGATGCCGATGCCGCCGCCACCACACTACCCTTCGTCGAGAAGTGGGCGGGCAGCCGGGAGTTTCGAACCTGGAGCTTGTTCAGTCGATTTGGCGAAAGTCGGGCCACGGTTCTCGCTGTCAGCCCCGACTATTTCGAGCTAACCAGCCTTGAGGCTGCGCGCGGAAACTTATTCACCGATGAACAGAACAATAACTTTGCTCAAGTCGCCGTACTAGGTAGCGAAGCGGCCAGATCATTGTTTCCCAACGGCGATGCCGTCGGCGGCTATGTCAAAGTCAATCATCTCTGGCTTGAGGTCATTGGTGTCTTAGCCGACAAGCAACTTTCGGAAAGTGAGTTCCAAGGGCGACAAGTCGGTGGCGAGAGTGATCAGGTGTTGCTGCCGCTGGAAACCGGTTTAGCCCGTTTGAAACAAGAGCCACTAAGCTCCGAGCTGGATGCCGTGAAATTTAGTTTGTCAGGAAGTGTCACACCAGCGGAAAGTGCGGGCGCGATTGATCATCTACTCCGTCGCAGACACAGCGAACAGAATGACTATGAGATTACCGTGCCGGCACGGCTGCTCGCCCAGCATCAACAGACGCAAAGAATTTTCACCATTGTCATGTCAGCGGTTGCTGGCATTTCTCTGTTGGTAGGCGGTATCGGCATCATGAACATCATGCTGGCCAGCGTCATGGAACGTAAATCTGAAATTGGTTTGTTGCGTGCTTTAGGTGCACGCGAAAAGGACGTGGTCCGACAGTTTCTAATAGAGACGTTGGTGATCGCGATGATCGGTGCTGGCCTGGGTGTATTACTGGGCGTTGTGTTGGCTTATGTCATTGCCGCATTCGCCGGTTGGGCGGTTGCCTGGTCGGTCGTGGTGATACTCGCCGCGGTTCTGACATGCATCGTCATTGCGGTTGGCTTTGGTGTCTATCCGGCCTTATCGGCGGCCAGACTCGATCCCGTCTTGGCATTGCAGTCTGACTAACCGGTCAGTTCGCACCATCCGAATAACGACTAAACGCAAACTAAAATGTGGTTCGAAAACCCGTAAGCCTATCACTGTAGGAAATCCGGCTAACGATCACCGAACTTGGCCGAAGCGGTCAAGAAAAGACGCCGGGTATCAGTCGCGAATCCATCCGTTTCCGATCTGCTCCGGCTCGCCCGATAGTCGGCGAACTTCACACCGATCAACAGGTTCTGACGAATGCGATGCTGTAAGTGAAACCCGATTTCATGACCCAGGCTCCGAGAGCCTACATCCGTTTCGAAATCATGAAACTGAATGCGATAACGAAATCCCGGCCAGCGTCCTGCGATGGTCACGAAGTTATTCACTAAACCGTCGTCAGGCGTTTGCGCCACAAACTTGTCAGCCCATCCCTGAAAACGATGCAAGGTCGCGAACGGTGTCACAAAGCCCGCGCTATTATCACTACCCAGCCGTTCCTGAGTAAATTGGATGGAAAAGCGTTTGTACGAAACGCCCGCACTGGCTCGCCAGAACATCGCGGCATAGTCGCGTGGATTACGTGAGCCACTTTGCTGGTTCGCGGCTTCGATTGTGTACAAATAAGTGAGCTTTTTCGGTCGCACACTGCCGCTGAATTTTAGTCCGATGGTATTTGTCGAAGCGCGCTGGAAATCCTTGTTCTCGATCAGATAAGCATAAGACTCCAACTCGCCTACCGACCAACCTTTGAATACGGCATTGAGCAAATGAGTGTCTTGCTCATGATCCCCCAGCAAACCCGCATTGGGGCCATCAGCGTCATCGCCAAAGATCCGGTTAACGTTGGCGACATAAGCGTAGCTCAGCAACCAGTCTTCATTGCCGCCATAGCCAAAAGACAGCGCATCGAACGATTGATGATTCTGGCGAAACGCCACGGTACCAACGAATCGTTCGTCGCCAAAAGACAACAATTGACGACCTACCGTCGTTTGCCAACCGCTCGCCGAACGGTAGGCTAAATACCCCTGATTAATTTCGGTTCCTGCAGGATCGGCAATGAGCACTGTTGAGCGATTGGTTTCTCCATCACTATAGTTTGCGCCGCCAATCACCAAAGTATTTTCGACTTCAACGGCACCAGTAAATGACCGATGACCAAACAGCGCATCACTTTTCCAAGCTAGCGCACTGCGTAGTGTCAGCGCATCCGCATCGTTCGCAATCTCATCCGTCGCGCTTTCATAGCGCAGGCGAACGTCGAAAGCCAGATCCCCACCGAACACTTGCGCACGATCTGGCGTATCGGTTTGTGTATGTCCATTACCGGCGCCAAAAACGAGAGCCGCCAACGAGACCGCTAGCCAGCGCTTAGTCTTATGCATAAGCCTCTCGACGACACATCTTCGCTAGGTTCACCAATGGCCGAACCGCCTTTCATTTCCACGGTGACCAGTAGCTCATAGGCATCACCGATCAGTCGCCAGTCCGTTTCGTTTAGCGTTTGCTGCGACGTCGACGTCTCCGGCAAGAGCCCCAACGATCGAATCTCACCGTCGGTCTTTGAAACGGCCCAGAGCTGATAGTCGTTGTCACCCGAAGCAGGCTCACCATAGGCTTTGATATCAAGCTGTCGCGTCTGATCACTAGCGGTGACGACAAACTGCGCCTGCCCGTCACTACCAGCCAAGACAGCGACATAGTCGACTGTCGCAACCGGCGGTGACCAGAGCTGCACGACAAGCAATGCGGCAGCTACCAGCGACGTGGCCACAGCCAACCCGCGCAAAAAAGAGAGCCGATGCCACCATGAAACTTTTTGCTTTGGCGCCATCGGTGATGTGGTCGTTTCAATTTGCGTCCAGACTGATTGCCGGGGCGCCAGCGACGGCACCGCATCAGCCATCGGTTGTAGCTGTTCTTCCCAAAAGTGAATACGTGAATCGAACGCCGGGATTTTAGTCCTCAGGACATCACACCGTTCGCGTGTCAACGCACTTTGAACACCCAACACATAATTGCGCGCAAGTTGGTTTTGCAGTTCGGCCTGCTCGTATCTTATTGCGTGAGACATTGTTCTAGCCTTTGCAAACCGCGATGTAACCAGGACTTTACGGTACCGACAGCCGCATCGAGTTTTGCCGCAATCTCATCACGTGAAAATCCGTAATAGTAGGCCAGCATGACAGCGCGTTTCTGGGCATCCGACAGACGCTCGAGACAAACACTTAACTGGCTCCGTGTTTCACTCAACTCAAACAATTCCAACGGTCCGCGCTCGCTGCTGAGCAACTGCTCAGTCTCCATTTGTACAGACTCATCAATGACAGCACCGCGACGACGCTCGGCCTTGATGCGATCCAAAGCGCGATGCCGGACGATGGAGGTCATCCAGGTTAGCGGGCGAGCGATATCCGGACGATAGCGTCCGGCATCCTTCCAAATCTGGTTAAAGCTGATCTGCAAAACGTCCTCTGCCAAATCTCGCGAACCCAGAATACGGAATGCAACACCGTTCAGTTTAGCGGCAACTTGCTGATAGAGATCCCGTAGAGCGGACTGATCGCGCAACGCACAACGCGACAAGAGCATGGCCAGCTGATCGTCGCGCGCCATTGTGTCGTTCGTATCCGCTGTGGATTGCATGGTTTACCGTACCTATCGCCATCTAAAAGACCGGGTCTCGAGCTAGAGTCTTTTGCCCGAGACCCGGTGGGATCAATCGATCATCTGCTGAACGTAGTCAGGAAGATCCGTCAACGCAGCCACAGTTGGCGGCGATGTGGTCAAATCCAGAACCTGAATATTGTCAGTGCCACCACCATCAATGATGTCACGATTTGTACAAACGAGGAACTCCGTGTTGCGAACACTGACAGCAACCCTAAGGCCGTCGTCATCGGTACGATCACCGGCGTCGAATGCATTCGCAATACCGCGCAAACTGAAACGTACCAGTTGATCTAGAGATAGCGTTGCCAATTCGTCGGCGTTAGTTGAGTCGTCGAGCACTGTACAAAAACCGGGCGATGCTGAGACACGCGCCGTAGGCAAACCAGATTCTGCGTCGAGAAAGATACCATCGAAATCGAAGGCTCCCGCTGATGATGGTGGATTAACGTTGAAAAACGGCGCTCCATCGACACTGCCATCTGCATCACGTTCCTCGCCCAGCACACCAAAGATCAGCACGTCGACGCCCGATCCGCCGTCAAAAAAGTCACTGCCGTCTCCGGGGGCCCAGATGAATGTGTCATCACCGTTGCCACCAAAAGCGCGATCCCGATTATCAGCGCCACGATCATCACCATCAACGCTGGAGTTAAAGTCTTCGGTACCGCCAATCAGGACATCATCGCCATCATTGCCGATCAGCAAGTCCACACCTAGTGCGCCGATCAGAACCTCATCCTCCGGGCCGCCCTGAAAGATGTCACCGCTTCTCAAACTTTGATTCGGTGATCCGCCCGGTCCCTGAGGATTCAACGATAACAATACACTACCCAGATTGTTCAAATCACTGCCGGTCGCCGCAATCGGAAGCACTGCAGCGGGTGGTGGTGGAACAACGACAACGGGATCATCGTCGTAACTCGAACTCCCGCATCCAGCGAGAAACAGCGCCGTTAGGGCGTAAGCACCTAGTTCAATCCGAATCGGCTGGCGTACAGATTTTGTCATTTTAGTATTCATTGTAAAGCTACTCCTGTTCGCGCTAGCGAGTGGTAATAAGGTCAAAAGACTGACGAGGCAATTGAGAAACATCGGACGGCGTTGGCGGGGACGTCGTTAGGTCCAAAACGACCACTTCGCCGGCTGTTTCGCCGCCACAAACCAGGAACTCGGTATTCGTCAGGTGAACAGCAATGCGTAAGCCCGTGTCAGGATTGGCGGCATCAGCGGCTGGGCCGCGAAGCGTGAAACGGACAATGTGATCTAGCTCAAGATCATCGATCGTGGCCTGCTCTGCAGCGTCAGTGCTACCGTCAACCACTTCGCAAAAGCCAGGGCCATTTGCGATGTCGACCAGCGGTAAACCGCTAGATGCATCGGTGAAAATGCCATCAAAGTCCTGGCTGCCATCGCGATTGGGTGGGTTCACCGCGAAAAAGGGCGCACCCTCGGTATTGCCGGTGGCGTCGCGTTGCTCACCCACAAGGCCTAGCAGCAGCACATCAGTGCCTTCACCACCATCGAAAAAATCGTTGCCATCGCCCGGCGCCCAAATGAACGCATCGTCGCCGCTGCCACCAAAGGCCCGGTCACGATTGAAAGGGTTGAAGTCCTCGGTGCCGCCGATTAGAACATCGTCACCGCCGTTACCGAACAAGACATCAATGCCAAGCGCACCAATCAGCAGATCAGCATCTTCCGTGCCTTCCACAGCGTCACCGCCTTGAAGGCTTTGGTCCCCACCGCCGGCGTCGCCACGATTAGCCGACAGAAACGACTGGATGTTGTCATCTACACCAAACAACGCGTTTTGATCGGTGCCCGTGACGGTATTCGCCACTTGAGCGGATGCGTTGGCACCGAGCGCAAGAGCCATCAAAGAACCGGTTAACTTGAACCAGAAAAGCGGGGCTAATCTATATTTTGTTACTATCACTTTATTCTCCTAGTGTGTCTCGTATCGCTCTAAAACGGAGCGCCATATTGAAATCGGTTATCGGGCGTTTTCATTGCCCTCAATAACCCATGCGACGGACCCCACCATTTGGTTGCAGCAAATGACGTTTTTTTTGAAAAAAGAGAAAAGTAGGCGCCGGAAAGGCGGTCGTATCAGTTTTTTCCGGTCATCAAGATGGATGATTTGGCCGCTACTGCTGTCTGCGACAGGAGCCGCTGGTAGCGTCCAGTTTCCCGACAGCAACCTTTCGGACTGTGTGGAAGCCGCTGTTCAGCGTGCCGGGCTGGCATCAGCAACCGAATTGGTCTCGCTCAACTGCAATGCCCAAGCCATCGAAGACTCAACGGGCATCAATCAGTTGGTCAATCTTCGGACGCTTTCATTATTTGGCAACAAGCTTCAGCACGTTGATGTGCGAAACTTGAAAGCGCTGGAAACGCTGAACCTCGCGAACAATCGGCTGCGGGAAATAGACCTCTCCAGCAATCAGACGCTGAAGACGCTCTATTTGTTTGGGAACCAACTGGAAATGCTCGACCTGGCGGAAACGCCTGTTCTCGTCAAACTTAAAGCCGAAAAAAACCGGTTGAAGGCAGTGAGCTTTGGCTTGATTCCAACGCTTGCAAAGGTTTATCTGTTCGACAACAAAATGGAAAACATCAAGATCGACAATTTATCCGGATTGACGTTTATCGACGTTCGAAGCAATCCGATGCCCGATGAAGTCTATGACTATTTGGACGCCTTCGATGGTGTTAAGGCTTCCCATGACGGGAACACGGAAGACTGGGAATAACGCTAACTCAAGGGTGTTGCGTACCGTCGACAACTGGCGCATGCGATACCTTAGCTAGCAAGTTCGTCCATTGCGAAGCAATCATCTTGCGTTTACACGACTAGTTCTGAATGGCTCCAGGCCCCCGGTATTGCGCCAGAAACTGCTCCATTTCCTTTTAGTATCTCAGCCAGTGATCATGCCTATTCAAATAGTGGTCCCCACCCATATGGAGATACTCGTCATCATCAAGCATCAATACTCTGTCAAAACACAGCTCCCGCTCCGATGATTACGCTGCCTGCTGAACAACGCTTGCGCCTAATCGTGACGGCGTGTTGGGTTGATTGGAGTCCAAGGCCACGCTTGCCATAGTGGTGTCGTCGATAATGAACACAGCGACTATCTCTGAAAGGTTTTCTGCCTCGCGACTCAGCAGCTGTGACGCCGCGGCGCTTTCCTCAGACATGGCAGCGTTTTGCTGCGTGGCCTGATCCATCTTACTCATGGCATTATTCACTTCACCGACGCCCTGGCTCTGCTCCTGCGATGCCACCGAAATATCGCTGATCAAGCCGGTCACAGCAGTGACCTGCTTGACGATACCCTCCATGGCGTCACCGGCCTGCGACGCCTGCTGGCTGCCGGTCAAGACCTTTTGGCCACTGTCGGCAATCAGCTCGCCGATTTGCTTGGCGGCCTTGGCACTATTTTGTGCCAAGGTACGCACTTCGGAGGCGACCACGGCAAAGCCGCGGCCCTGCTCTCCGGCGCGCGCGGCCTCGACGGCTGCATTAAGCGCGAGAATATTTGTTTGAAAGGCAATGTCGTCGATGGTCCCAACAATGTCGCCAATCAGGTTCGAACTGGTACGAATATCTTCCATTGTGGCCACCACCTCGCGCACCACCTCGCCGCCACGGATGGCGGCTGCACTCGCCGATTTTGCGGCATCGTCAGCTTGGCTTGCGTTGTTTGCGGTCTGACTGACAGTCCCAGTGATCTGTTCCATCGATGCGACAGTACGATGAAGATCGAGCACTTGACCCTCGGTTCGCGTCGTCAGATTAATACTGGATTCCGCGATTTGTTTGCTGGTCATATTGACCGAATCGACGCCCAAGCGTACCTTGCCGACGACATTGCGCAGCGATTCCTGCATGCGCGCAACGCCTTCCAAGAGTTCAGCCGTTTCGTCGCGACCTTTGACCACTAGCTTCTCGCGTAGATCGCCCTCGGCAATGCGCTCGGTGCTGGCAACCGCGCGGCGCAGAGGGACCACAATGGAGCGCGTAATGGCTAATGCCAGAATCGCGCAGCTGATTACCATGGTGACCAGCAGGCCAAAGATGAGGTTGCGATCACGCTTGAAGGCGATGTGACCGGCCGCGACAGCCTTCTCCACCAGCTCCATCTGATAGTCACTGAGTTTGTTCATTGACGCGAAGTATGACAATTGGGCCGGTCGTAGCTGCTCTGACAGAAGTTGTTTGGCTTCTGCTTTTTTGCTAAGTCCAATCAGTTCGAGGAACTGCGCCTCAAACGGCAAATACTTTGCTTTGTCACGATCCATGGCCCGCAACAGTGCTTTGCCTCGCTCACTGGTCACCGTTTTTTGGAGCGGCGCGATTGCCGTTTCTGCCGCCGTTTGCGCACCCCTGATAATGTCAAGGGATTCTGCTACTTTGGTCGGCTCCTCGAAGATCAGCGTGTTGCGCAGCTCGCGAGCAATGAGGTTAATCGCGCTTAAGTTGTCAGCCAGCCGCTGTACTTTCGGCATACGGTCTTCACCAATCAACGTTAGTGAATCGGTGAGATTATTGAGCCGGTTTACGCCATAAAGACCAATGATAAGCGTTGCCAGAAGCAGTGCGCCGAAACCAGCGGTCAGCCGGACGCCAACGCGTAGTTCGTTAAGACTTAACATAGAGATCCTTGCTCCTTAATACACGAATTAGCCTCTCCCGCGATCTGCGGCGTACATTTGTAATAATCGACCAGGAGTGGAAAAGCTTTAGGGTTCGCTAGGTGCCACGATGGATAGGTGTACCAAAATTTGGAACGAAAAAAACCCGATACCATGCATAATTTGAAACTCACTTTATCAGCGGCCACTTAGAACGTGCTTTTTCTAACCGCTTCATCCACAGCACAAAGCCGTTGCCTTCCCACACCACCATCTTCACCAATGATCGATTGCGATTTCAAAACACGAACAGCGATGCACTGAATGGATCGAGATCCATCTCGCCTTCGACAATGGCCACCAGTCCATTGATCGCTTTCCTCATATCGACCGGCTCACGGTGCAGATAGATCGTACCGATGTCAGGCGAGGGACGAATCACGTCAGGGCGCTCGCTGCCGTGATGATCTCACCCAGTGATGTGCGGTTCAGCTCACCGGAGAACTCAAGGCGAACGCCGTTGGGCAGTGTGATATTGCAGCTTGTGCACGGTGCTGCCGCTGGACGTGTGCTCACGGGTACAAACGAGGACTTGGATGATTTGCCGGGCAAAAAGCCTCGGCTCACCAGCAGAGTCTTCCACTGGTAAAGATATTTGACCTTAAGCTTGTGTGCTGCGGCATACGCGACCAGCGAATCGTCGCTGGCATCGGCAGCTTTGATATGATCCAGCCAGTGCTGTTGGCGCTCGGTGATCAGTGGCTTCGATTTTGGCATTGCTACTCCCCTCGGTAAACGATGGGGAAAGCCTGAACGAAGAATACTCAGCGGGGAAGGACATCGTTTACTGAGCGCCTACAAAACACAAGTACAAAAAAAAAAGGCCAGTCCGTTTCCGGACTGGCCTTTTCTCATCTTGCGATGTTTGCTTAGAAGCGGATCTCTACACCCATACGTGCTTCCCACAAGCTACGGTTGGTCAACAACTGCGTAACCTGACGGGATGAGAAGTTCTCATAAACAAACTGGCCGTTAGCGTTAACAGAAGCGTCAACAACGTCAGCCGAGAAGAAGCTCGCATCGTAAACCTTGCCCCAATCCTTGTTCAGGAAGTTGCCAAAGTTGTAGATCTTCAGGAACGCAACACCGGAAACGCCGTCGACGAACGTCGGAATCTCTTGGTCAATGCGCAGGTCAAGACGGTTTGTCCAACGAGCGTTTTGCGTGTTACGACCGACGAAGCCTGAACCCAGACCGTTCTCACTAACGAAGCTATTGAATGCGGTTTGATCGAAACCTGCACCGAAGACAACATTAGGATCGTTCGGGCCTGTTGGTACATACAACAAGTGACGACGGCTACGGTTGCCTTCGAGAGAGTTCGTGTCCATCACGAAAGAGGTCGGCTGACCTTCTTGCGCAACAGCGTTCAATGCCACTCGTGTTTCCAACTCGCCGAAGAACTGCTTGCTATATAACGCGCGCAACGTGAAACGATGCGGTGTTACGTAGTTAGAGTTTCCAACCTGCGGGTTGTTGATGTCCAGCAACGCGGTGTTGCTGAAGTTTGAACCCGCCGTAGAAGAGGTCATTGGGCTAACGTCTTCTGCATCGGTATAGGCATAACCGAACAAGATGTCCAAGCCGTTATCAAACTCTTTGCGAAGTACCAAAGACAATGTAGATGACTCTGGATTTTCGTCGGAGTTGGTTAACAGATAGTTATCTTCGCCTCGACCAGCCGCATAACCATAGATTGGTGTGCCTGCGGTTGTCGTACCGGTGATTTCCTGTGACAAGTCGATGTAGAACGCCGGATCATTACCACGCGAGTACAACCAGTCAACATCCGCCTGAATACCCCACCACGGTGTGTTGTAGGTAGCGCCCAGGGACACTTTCCATTCAGAAGGCTGCTCGTAGTTAGGATCAACCAAAACCAGGTTGCTGTCGTTGGCGTCGGTCGGTGTAACCGCGGCAACTTGATCGAACAAGCTTTGCGGTACGTCGAAACCAGGACGTGTTCCTGTTAAAGGAATCGTGTTGTCGAGGATAGACAAAGCGCCATCGAAGTTACGAAGCTGCAACTGCACGTTGGTCAGACCGTCGTTACTCCAGGCGTTTGAAATCCAAACGTTCGGGTTACCACCACTGAACAAGCCAACACCACCACGAATCGTCAGATCATCACTATATTCCCAGGTGACGCCAACACGCGGCATCAGAATATCGACGCCATCAATGTTCGCATCGTTACGGATACCGTTGGCTGCCGAGAATGTTGGGTTGAAGTTCGGACGATCGTCAGAATCGAACCAGTCGTAACGAATACCAGCAACGATAGTCATGTTCTGTGCATCCCAGAAGAACTCGTCTTGCAGGTAAACACTGTTCAAGGTGTTGCTAAAGTTCGCCGCTGCGTCTGCAGGATCGTTCGTTCCACCACCACTACCGTAGTAGATGCGGCTAGGACGACCGAGTTCGAACTTATCGATACCGGTGATGCCGCAAGCAGGATCATCGAAACGACCCTGAGCAGTCAATGCCGCACAGAAAGCTGGGTTGCCATCGGAATCGTCAAAGTAATCGTACTCACCGCCGCGAGCGTGCTGAACGAACTGGTTAAAGATCGTTAGCTCTTCACTTTCGAAACCGAACGTTAAGACGTGGTTACCAGCAAGATACTGACCGACCAATTTGAAGAACTCTGACTCAGTGTTAAGCGCATTCGCCTGACGGGAGTCATCCGCACCCAAGTAAACGGTGTTGCCATTCACTTCGATTTGATGATCACCAAAGAAGGGATCGCCGACGGTGACCTGTGAATCATTCATCTCGTTCGTGCTGTAGAACAGCTCGGTAGAGAATGCATCGGTCCAGTTTGAAGCGAGCTTGACGGTAATTGTCTCTGACTCAGAACCTTTCACATAGAAGTGATTAGCAAACTCAAACTCGTTGAAGTCGCCATCAGAATCGCGATCCTGGACGCCATCAAAGTAGTTGTAGATCACTGCAGCGTTATGGTTGTCGCTGATGTTCCAGTCAAACCGTACCAAGTAAGTATCAAACTCTTGAACGCCGTCGCCAGGCTGACCACCGGTGTCGTAGTTATAGACATCGGTTGCGATGCTGTTAATGCGGTTGTAATCCGCTTCACTCAACCATGGACGCTCTTCACCGTTGCCGGAACCATCGAAGCCACGAGCAAGAAAGCGTGCGCTTTCCTGATCCTGATAAGCCGCGAAGAAGAACAAGCGATCTTTGATGATCGGGCCGCCCAATGTGAAACCACGGTTGGTGTTTTCGAAATCTGGCGTGCTGAAGTCATCATCCAAGCCACCCAACGCGTCACCGCGCAAAGACTGGTTGGTGAACTCGTAGAACGCGTTACCTGACCACTCGTTGCTACCTGATTTGGTCACAGCGTTGATGTTACAAGCTGAGAAACCGCCATAGGTCACATCGAAAGGCGCAAGCTCAACAGCGATCTGGGACAACGAATCAAATGGGAATGGCTGGCCTACCGCTGTGGAGTAACCATTGTCATTCAAACCAAAGCGATCGTTCTGGCTGACGCCATCAAGCGTGATGCTGTTGAAACGCGGGTTCTTACCTACGCAGTTAACGGCAAAGCCATCGTCTTCGTTATCGAGGTTAAGTCGTGGGTCAACGCCGTAGACATCAACGATGTCGCGGTTAAACGCAACGGTACGCTCGAGTTCGAAGCTATCAAATGTCGCCGCCGGTCCGGCCGCAACTTCGATACCTGGTGAAGACTGACCCAACACAACGATTTCTTCCATCGCTTGCTGTTCGCCAAGATCAATTGTCAGGTTGTAAATGTCGCCGAGAGAAATCGACGGTACGACAACCTCGCGCTCAGCGTTGACCGAGACCGTGTAAGGTCCGCCAACAACCAGTCGTGTCGCAAAGAAAGCCCCTGACCCGTTGGTCTGGAACGTCCGCTTGACGCCTGTACGCTCATCGGTAACGACAATGGATGCGCCCGCTAAAGGCGAGCCGGATGTATCCAGTACCTTACCGCGAATCGCCGCCGTCGTTTCTTGCGCTTGTACTTCTGTAGGTGCGGCCATAAAAACGGCGGCACAAGAAGCGGCAAGCAGGCCTGAGTATCGCAGGCGCATGACAATGCTCTTCATGATGTTTCCTCAAATCGTGAGATTGATGCAAAAGTCGCAATCTGACTGTTCGGCAAGCCTGACCGCGTCCCAATTATTATTCATATCTTCCCTGACGCTGGTTGCGGCGCTTCCCAGGTTGTCTGGCAAACGCAACACCGGACGCACAAGGCTTTTCCGAACGTGTGAGTATATTGTCACTATTTGTCAGTTTTGTGACAAGTGTCGCATTGATTTTTACTGGGAAAAAAAAGGAAAAACGGAGGCTTTTCAAGCGTTAAGCTGAAATGGGCATAAGCGCATCGTGAGATTTGTAACAAATCTATGCGCGAGCTGTTGCAATAAAACGACGCCTAGACCCTACAAAGGTAAATAGTGATCCACCAAAAGCGCTGCAAACAGGTACATCAAATAGTTGATTGAGTAGACGAACATGGGCATCGCTGGCTTATCGCCGCTGTGGTTACGAAGCAAAATAGCGTGTTTCAGGAAAATACCGCCAAAAACCAGCGCCGCGGCCAGATAGATCAGCCCGGTCATGCCGGAAAGCCACGGCAACAGCGTCACAATCACCAATAAGATGGTGTAGAGCAACACCGAAAGCTTTGTATAAGGCACGCCATGAGTGACCGGTAACATCGGCGTGCCCACTTTCGCGTACTCGTCGCGGCGTGCGATCGCGAGCGCCCAGAAGTGCGGCGGCGTCCAGACAAAAATAATCAAAAACAACAGCAAGGCATGCGCATGCACTTCGCCGGTAACGGCCGTCCAACCGAGCACGGGTGGCGCCGCACCAGCCGCACCGCCAATGACAATGTTCTGTGGCGTCGCCGGTTTCAGGTAGACCGTATAAATCACGGCATAACCAATTAAGGACAAGAACGTCAAAACCGCGGTGAGCGGATTCACCAGCCACCAGAGCATGACCATCGAAACGACGCATAGGAAAGCAGCAAAAATCAGTGCCTGACGCTCGTTGATGTTGCCCAACACTAGAGGACGATGCCGGGTACGCGCCATCTGGGCATCAACACGGGCATCAATGATCTGATTGATCGCTGCCGCTGAAGAGGACGCGAGGCCAATACCGAGCGTACCAAACAACAACGCATCCAGCGGCGGCATACCCGGTACCGCCAGCAACATGCCAACGACCGCGGTAAACACAATCAGCATGACCACTCTGGGCTTTGTCAGCTCATAGTAGTCGCGAACGAGCGAGTTACTCGCTGCCGTGCTGATGTCAGCCTGGGCTTTGGACATATCGGGTCTCGTAGTTCAGAAATAGCATCGAAAGCAGCAACAGTGCGCCGCCCGCGTTGTGAGACGTCGCGAGCCCTAACGGCAGCGACCATTCGATTATGCCGATTCCAATCGAAATCTGCAGCGCCAAAGCGGCCAGCATTAGGCCGGCAGCGCGTCGCCAAGCGACTATCGGTTGTCTAAATAGCCAAAACGCCAACAAAACAAGCGCCGTTGTCACGGCAATCGCGCCGATTCGATGTGCCAGATGGATCGCGGCACGCGCAGGCCCATCCAGAACACCGCCTTCATAATCGATACCCAACCCGCGCCAAAAAACGAACGCCTCACCGAAATCGGTCTCGGGCCACCAGGCGCCCTGGCAGGTGGGTAGATCCGGGCAAGCCAGCGCGGCATAGTTGGTGCTCGTCCAACCGCCCAAGGCAATCTGCGCAAACACTAATAATCCGGCGCAGAGCGCCAACATCGAGGCGCGGGAAGGGTCTCGTCGTGCGCCGCGACGGTGCGCCTTGAGACTCAGCCAAAATAGCAAGCCCAACGTACTCATACCACCCAGCAAATGCAGCATGACGATCGCCGGCTTTAACAAGAGCGTGACCGTCCACATACCGAGCAAAGCCTGAAACGTAATAAGTACACCTAAAGCAGACGGTAACGCCACGGGATGATCTGCATCGGTGCGGCGCGCGCGCCAAGCCATCACGACGATCGCAAAAACCAGCAAGCCGAGTGTGCCGGCGAAATAACGGTGAATCATTTCATTCCAGGCTTTTTGCGTTTCGACAGGACGCTCGGGAAAGTCGTTCGTTGCGACGGCCAACTGCTCTGCTGACTGCGGAACCGTCAATGTGCCGTAACAGCCGGGCCAATCCGGACAACCCAGTCCGGCGTCAGTCAGTCTGACCCAGGCGCCGAGCACGACAACGCCCAGCGCAAGGATCGTTGACAACGGTAACAGGCGGGCATACCACGCCGCGGCGGCGGAACTACGGGACATAATCATTCTCAAATTGAATCGCCAACAATACCGGCCGGCATTATGGCGTAGGTTTCAGTGAGCCGTCTGCGCCGTCGCTACGGTGAAAACAGCCTGAAACGCCTAGTTTGATGGTAGAGACGCCATGAGTCCAGTCACAAACTGCCGGTTTTCGGGCGCCTAAGCGATGTTCACGTTGGACAATTATCGAACACAGTTACTACGAATCCGGTAGAGGTTTGTACTATACTCTCGCGCTAGCCAACACCTAAGTAGATCGGCTGCCACAAACGGGACGCGGCAAAACATCAACCCGCCCATTCCCGATGACGAGCAGTACGACACGCCGGAGCCCGACATTGAGCGTACAAGACAAAAAATTCTTCGACAATTTCATGATTATTCTTGCCATTTTGGTTGGGATTTCAGTCGTCATTTATCTCATTTCGGACGACCTCTCGGATGGATCGCAGAAGCAATTCATCAGTGAAGACAACGCCTACCAAGAACAGATCAAATCGCGTATCTCTCCAGTCAGCAGCTTGTCTATGCCGGGCGAAGCAGCGGTCGCTGCGGCGGTAGCGGTTGCAGAGCCGGTTATCGAAGAACTGACCGGTGCTCAGGTCTACAACCAGGCTTGTGGTGCTTGTCACACCAATGGCATTGGCGGCGCGCCAAAACTGGGCGATGCAGCGGCGTGGGAACCTCGTATCGCGCAAGGGCTAGACATCTTGCGTGACCATGCTATTAACGGTTATCAGGGTAACGCCGGATACATGCCTGCCAAAGGCGGCAATCTTGGCTTGAGCGACGAAGAAGTACACCGCTCTATTGATTACATGATCAGCGAGTCCCAGCCCTAAAGACCAGCAGCCCGAGTGGCGGTGCCGCGTATCGTGCAACGCCTCAACAACGACTTGCGTGTGTTAGGTCCCGGTGGTTGCGGCCGGTAATAGAATCGTTACCGTGGTGCCGACCGCTTCTGCGGAGCGCACATCTATTTCACCGCCGTAGTCCTGAATCAATCGCTTGCTGGCCGAAAGACCAAGCCCGCGGCCCGGGCCTTTCGTGGTGACGAAAGGCGTAAACAATCGGGGCAAACGCTCTACGCCAATACCCACGCCATTGTCGGATATTTTAACTTCGACGAAAGTCTGGCCATTCAGGGCATCACCTGAGGCAACCACCTTGCTTGCACTCATCGTGACGTTGCCATTGCCATCCGCATACGATTCAGCGGCATTCATCGCCACATTGACTAACACCTGTTGCAGCTGAAGTTTGTCGGCAACAATCTCGAGCCCGACATCACACTTGCTTGAGAACTCGATCCCTCTCGGCGTGCAGGAACGCAACAGCTTGATGGTGTCGGCCAACAGCCCGGCAACATCAATCTGCTCACTGACCATCGTTTCGCTTCTGGCTTGTGAATGTAGTTTCCTTGCTAACTCGGCCGCATCGCGTGTTGCTGTGCTCGCCGACACGATGTGCTCGTTACCAGGACGCTGAAGACCCAGCATCTCCAAACTGCCCATGATGATCGCCAACAAGTTGTTAAAGTCATGCGCGATTGCCCC
Source organism: Woeseiaceae bacterium (assembly GCA_045110335.1). Lineage (GTDB taxonomy): Bacteria > Pseudomonadota > Gammaproteobacteria > Steroidobacterales > Woeseiaceae > CALBPI01. The sequence continues at coordinate 171,392 of JBGCGB010000015.1, read as the reverse complement.
TGCCATGACACCTAACGACTCCAAACGCTGTGCTTCATGCACTGAGTTCAGCAAATGCTCACGTTCTGTCTCGAGGAACTTACGCGATGACACGTCTACCGCGACGATGAGGCGACCGTTATCCTTGCGTTGCTCACCGGGCAACACGGTTTCACTCAGAACCCATGTCTTTCCCCGACCAAAGGCAATTTCGGTTTGTTTCTGTAGTGGCGTTTCCAACAAAGCATCGAGCGGTGAATTGGTTAACAACTCAGTCAAAGAAAGGCCTGTGGCGGATGCCGGGTCTTTGCCCACCAACGCGCCGAATGCCGCGTTCACCAGCGCGACACCGCCATCTGCATCGACGGCACAAATTGCCGGTTCTAACGTCTGCAGGACGCGCTCGAGAAATGCCCGATGACTTTGACCGACTAGCTGAAGTTGTTGCATTGCCTGCAAACGCTCCGACTCGAGCCGTCGCAAGTTTTGCATGCGTGCGATATTGATCATCGTTGCTGCGACCACGGCGATCGCCATCAGAAAGCCGTAATGCTCAAACAAGGCGAAATCACCGATCGCCTTGAAGACCAGAAACCAACTGATCGTTACTCCCGCCAACATTGTTATTAGAACGGGCAGCGAAACAATAAAAAACCCGAAGCTAACGATGGCCAATGCAAACAAAGGCGTTTGATTGGCGTCGGAGAAAAGCCACATGTGCAAAATGCAATTCGCGACGACAATAATCAGCAAACTGATCACCATCGGTCCCGCTAACCGATGCCGGTGGTTCGCACGCGCATTCCACTGATAGATCAAAAAGGACACGACACTAGAGAGGCCGGCCACGCAAGTCATGACGATCTGGTTGGTACCCGACGGCAATACGATGAGATGGGCAATGGTCATCAACGCATAGAAAGCGGCCATCACCAGACACAACGGTCGCAGTGACTGTTGCGTCACTTGCTGATCGAAGGCTTTATGATCGTGACTGGTCATCGCGTCGTCCCACATTAGCCGGGAAGAGAAGCTTAACGCTAAATCACCCTAGCAGCGAATCAGGGTGGAGATACCTGCCCAAAACGATCTTGCCGCAGACTAATTGCCTCAGCCATATGTGCACGGTTTACCGCATCACAGCTTCCCAGATCAGCGATCGTTCGTGCGACGCGCATGATGCGATGGCAGGAGCGATTGGATAAGACCATTTGCTTGGCTGACACCTCGAGCAACTGCATGGCGTCTGGCTCCGCACGCAACACGTCACTCAACTGATGCGGCGCAATATTCGCATTTGCTTGGCCCTGACGTCGCAGCGCATGATTTCTTGCGTCATCAATTAATGCTGCCGATGTGTGCGAGTTCGGTGTTTCTGGCGGCGCGTTTAGTATAGAGAACGGCACACGCTGGACGGTCACACACAAGTCGATGCGATCCAACAAAGGACCAGAGATTCGATCGCGGTAACGTCGTACCTGTTCGGCGGAACATCGACAAACGTGTTCTTGATCGCCAGCATAGCCACAAGCGCAAGGGTTCATCGAAGCGATCAGCTGAAACGCCGCAGGATAGCTGACGCGCATCGCCGCTCGGGAAAGATGAATGACACCGGTCTCTAATGGCTCGCGCAGCATCTCCAAAGCATGTCGGGAAAATTCTGGCAGCTCATCAAGAAACAAAACGCCATTGTGGGCGAGACTGATTTCACCGGGTTGTGGACGGCTGCCACCGCCGATCAAGGCCGCGGCCGAGGCGCTGTGATGTGGTGATCGGAAAGGACGCTCACGTCGCAAAGCAGACGCCGCAGGTTGACCCGTTAACGATCGAATACACGCGCAATCTAACGCTTCCTCATCGGTCATAGGCGGCAACAAACCAGGCAGCGTTGCCGCGAGCATGCTCTTGCCAGTGCCGGGCGGACCGACCATCAATAAGTTGTGTCCACCCGCCGCCGCAATCTCGAGCGCGCGTTTGGCTGATGATTGGCCTCGTATCTCCGAAATGTCGGAGTACGGTTGTCGCAAACTGGTGTCGATCTTGGTATCGACGTAGGGAGCGAGATCGGTCCCAGCATCAACAAACGCAGCGGCCTCGATTAGCGACGCCGGTGCACGAACGGTTAACCCATTCACCAGACTTGCCTCGCATGCGTTGGGTGGTGACACCAACGCTTCACGCTTTGCGTGCAACGTCGCCAGACAGGCCGGCAATGCACCCGAAACCGAGGCGATCTCGCCTGACAAAGTCAGCTCGGCATAGCTCTCGAAAGACGCTAATCGATCACTTTTGATTTGGCCGGATGCCGCAAGAATGCCAAGCGCGATCGCAACATCGAAGCGACCGCCATGTTTCGGCAAATCCGCGGGGGCAAGATTGACGGTGATCCGTGACGCCGGAAAGTCGAAGCCGCTGTTAACGACGGCGCCACGCACACGTTCGCGACTCTCGCGCACCGCCGTCTCTGGCAAACCGACAATTTGAAACTGTGGCAACCCGCCCGCCAAATGAACTTCGACCGTAACGAGCGGTGCGTCCAACCCTTGCGATGAGCGGCTGAACAATCTGGCATAGCCCATTTTTTTCTCCGGTGTTTTACCGGCGAAAAATAGGGCACAACATGGCCGGTTATTCTTCGAGTGACTCCGTTAACGTCGCGATGTCTTGCTCGAGCTGTTCGAGCTTTTGACGCGTCCGCGCAAGCACTGCTGCCTGGACATCAAACTCTTCGCGAGAAACCAGATCCATCTTGCCAAGTCCGCTACGCAACACTTGGCGAAAATTGCGTTCAATATCTTCGCCGGCTGTTTTTAAATTCTGCGGCACCGCGCCCGCCAGTTTGCCGGCGAGGCCCCGCAGCACTTCTTCATTGATCATGACTAGTCTCACTTGATCGTCACAACGACGATGACTGAATTTGTGGGCAATCATGCCATATTTATCCATCAAGCAATAACGCACCAAAATAGTGCTCAAGTACCACCGAATGCACTGTTTGGCCGCACCAAATCAGCACCAATAAAAACTTTACTGATACTTATCAGGCACTTATTAGTTGGCATGAGTCCTGCTAGGTCATTGGTTCATGCGCACAATACAGGAGTACTCATGAAGCTGATCACCGCAATCATTAAGCCTTTTAAGCTTGACGATGTCCGTCAAGCCGTCGCCGATATTGGCATACAAGGCATTACCGTCACCGAGGTCAAAGGCTTTGGCCGACAACGTGGTCACACTGAGCTCTACCGGGGTGCGGAATACGTTGTCGACTTCCTTCCAAAATCAAAAATAGAACTGGCCGTTGACGATGACGTCGCCGAGCAAGTCATCGAGGCCATCGTCAACACGGCCAGAACCGGCAAGATCGGCGACGGCAAGATTTTCGTCACACAACTAGAACAAGCGATTCGTATTCGCACAGGCGAAACCGGCGCTGAAGCCGTTTAGCGTCACGCAAGGGAGAAAAACAGAGTGGAAGAGTTAACCAGTACAGTCAGCGGTATTAGCTACGCGCTAGACACCTTTTATTTCCTCATGATGGGCGCGCTCGTCATGTGGATGGCCGCCGGATTCACGATGCTCGAATCGGGCCTTGTGCGATCCAAAAACACGGCCGAAATTTTGACCAAGAACGTCGGTCTTTATTCAATCGCCTGCATCATGTACATGTTGTGTGGATACAGCATTATGTATCCGGGCGATGATTTTGCGGGAGGCTTGTTCAACGCTTTGGCAGCGATCTCCCCGCTGGGTCAAACCGACAACACGGCGGATGCCGTGCTCGCCGGTGACGCCTATTATTCAGGGCTTTCAGACTTCTTTTTCCAGGTTGTGTTTGTTGCAACCGCCATGTCGATTGTGTCGGGTGCTGTTGCCGAGCGCATGAAGCTTGGCGCTTTCTTCATCTTCACGATCGTTTTGACGGGTTTAATCTATCCGGTTCAGGGCTTTTGGAAATGGGGCGGTGGCTGGCTACAAACCGGCGGCTTCCAGGATTTCGCCGGCTCGGGCGTTGTTCACCTTTGCGGTGCTGCCGCCGCGTTAGCTGGCGTGATCTTGCTCGGCGCGCGGAAAGGCAAATATGGCAAAGACGGTACGGTTCATCCGATTCCGGGCGCCAACCTGCCGCTCGCCGCGTTGGGTACACTGATTCTCTGGCTTGGATGGTTCGGGTTTAATGGTGGCTCGCAGCTGCAAATTACCGGTGTCGACAATGCCAACGCAGTCGCGTTGATCATGGTTAATACCAACATGGCCGCAGCCGGTGGATTGGTCGCCGCATTACTATTCGCCAAACTCTGGTTCGGCAAAGCAGACCTGACGATGGCGCTAAACGGCGCGCTGGCCGGACTGGTCGCGATTACCGCAGAGCCGTTGACACCAACGCCATTGGCAGCGACTGCGATTGGCATCGTCGGTGGGTTGCTGGTCGTCGGTGCGATTGTGATGCTTGATAAGCTGAAGATCGATGATCCGGTCGGTGCGATTTCCGTTCATGGCGTCGTCGGCATCTGGGGCCTAATGGCCGTGCCACTAACCAACGGTGATGCTAACTTCAAGTGGCAGCTGATCGGCATGGTGTCGATATTCGCCTGGGTCTTCTTAACGAGCTTTGCCGTATGGTTCCTGATCAAAATGGTCATTGGCATACGGGTTTCGGAAGAGGAAGAATACAACGGCGTTGATATCGCGGAATGCGGCCTGGAGGCGTATCCCGAGTTCACAACATCATCGGAATGATTGTGTTCATCGAAATGTCACAAAGTTAGCGTAACTTAAACCTTTCAGTCAGGATCCCCCTCCAAACTGCTGACTGAAAGTACTGAGCCCCCCGCAGGGCATCAGTTTGAGCGGGCCTCATCGAGGCCCGCTTTTTTGTGTCTTGAAACCAACAAATTGAGCGCCTGATCACTGTTTCTGACATTCGTTTGCGATAACATCATGGAGCAGGGCGTTTGTGCGCCCATCAATCAAGGATGCACTCAATGACCGTCTCTAAATGTATTTTGGGCTTTTTGATCGCTGTGCTGTTGCTTTCGAACGCCGCGGAAGCGCAGATCTACAAGTGGGTGGATAAGGACGGCGTTGTGCACTATTCCGATCAGCCCGGCGATGACAACGCCGTAGTCAGCAGCGATATCGAAAGCAAACGGACAGACACTGCCGCCGCCAGCGAGAAGTTAGCCGCAGCCCAAAAACTGCGCGATGAGCAAAGTCAGGCCTTTTACGCACGCAGAACGGGTGCGGATGAACCCAAAATGTCGCCCGAAGAAGCCGAATTTCATCGCAAAAGTTGCGATGCTGCGCGCAAGAAAATGAACCAGTTCGCACAAGCTCGACGGTTGTATAAGGTGCTGGATAATGGCGAAAAAGCCTATCTAACTGACGAAGAAATCCTCGATGCCCGCGCTGAGGTTCAACGCGCCATCGGCGAGCACTGCAAATAAAATCGAATCCGGGTCGGCAAAACGCCGCCCCGAACCCTGCAATCCACACGATTTGGCGCTAGAGTAGCGTCTTCACCGGCACGTAACAGGCGGGTTACGAAGCACCGGTTGTGGGGATATTAATGACAAGACATACGATTAGAATCGCAACGCGAAAGAGCGACCTTGCCCTTTGGCAGGCGCATCACGTTGCGGATTTACTGAAAGCACAGCCCGATGTCGAGGACGTTGTGCTCGTCCCGATGGTCACTAAAGGTGACCGTATTCTGGACCGGTCACTCAACAAGATTGGTGGCAAGGGATTATTTATCAAAGAGCTGGAACACGCCATGCTCGAAGATGAAGCGGATATTGCTGTGCACTCCATGAAAGATGTACCAGCCACTATGCCGGAAGGCTTCATGATCGCCTGCGTACTAGAACGTGCTGACCCCCATGATGCGCTGGTTGGCAGCACGCTGGACGCATTGCCACAAGGCGCCGTGGTCGGTACTTCAAGCCTGCGAAGATCAACGCAACTCGCAAAGCTACGTCCGGATTTCGATATTCGCCCATTGCGCGGCAACGTCAACACTCGACTCGCCAAGCTGGATGCCGGCGACTACGATGCCATCGTGCTCGCCTGCGCGGGATTACAACGCCTCGGCATGGCCGAGCGAATTGCTGAATCGCTGCCGCCGACCAAAATGCTACCCGCTGTCGGTCAAGGTATTGTGGGTATCGAGTGCCTATCCAGTAAACCGGAATTAGCAGCACTGCTGAAACGGCTGGAGAGCACCCAATCTGCGCAGGCCATCGCGGCCGAACGTGCTGTTGCGATGAAGTTGGATGCAACCTGTCATTCGCCGTTGGGCGTTCATGCCGTGATCAATACCGAAGGCAGCCTCACCGTCAAAGCACTGCTGTCCAGCACGGACGCCAAAGAAGTCATCGAAGCCGCAACGTCAGGGCCCGCCGACAAAGCCTCGGCGCTCGGAGAAGCGATCGCCATGGAAATGCTCGAGAAAGGTGCAGCCAGACTCATTGAACAGTCCATCTGAAGAAGCGGCGTTAGCCAACAAGGGCATCCTGATCACGCGCGCCGTGACACAGGCTGAACCCTTTGCGCGCGCAGTCACTGAGGCCGGCGGACTCCCCGTCTTACTCCCGGGTATCAGTATCGAGCCGGTAAAGCCCGTGCATACCGGTGACGAAGCCGATTGGGTGATTTTTATTAGCCCGAACGCCGTGACCTGGGGTCTGGATGAGGTTAGCCGACTCATCAACAACGGTGCGCAAGTCGCTGCCATCGGACCGTCGACCGCCCGCGAACTCGCGACCAAAGGCATCAGTCAGCCGTTGCATGCGCGTGATGGATTTGATTCGGAGTCATTACTTCGTTTGCCGGTTTTTCGAGACCTGAGGGGAAAGCGTATCGTGATCGTACGCGGCGTTGGTGGCCGGGCGAAACTGCACGAAACATTGCGCCAGCGCGGTGCCGAAATCGTTTTCGCAGAAACCTATCGTCGCGACCGGCCCACACTGAGCGCCGAACAAGTACAATACATGGAAGACCGATGGGCCAGTGGCGTTGTGTCAGCAACGACCTGCCTGAGTGTCGCGACCTTGGATAACATCATGACAACACTCACAACGCGTGGGCAACGCATGTTCAACGTCACGCCATTGCTCTCACCGAGCCATCGAGTCTTGGAGCGTGCCCAACAACTCGGCCACAATGCGCACCAGAAACTCGCCTCCGGCCCGGAAGTGAAAGATCTGGTTGCGGATCTCGTTGAGATGGCAAACAACGGACAGATATAAGGCATTCAGACATCATGACTGACGAACAGCAGGCAAGCAGCGAAGAGCAAGCCCTAGAAGCGGCAACTCCAGAGTTACCTCCGGAGACGGCCGACAAGGCCGAAAAAGAAGATGCTCAAGGTTCTGGCAGCGGGAAACGACTGCTTTGGATCATACTGCTCATTATCGTTATTGCTGCTGCCATTTTCGGCTGGCAAAAGTTCTCGGTTCCGGCCGATGAACAACCGGACCCCGTCGCGGCGGTGGCCGCCAATGACCGCGATCCGCAACCGCTGGCGACCGGTGACATTATCGAATCAGCCAGTCTGGCGGATGTCGATAACTTACAACGGGATGTCTCGCGGCTGAATGATCGGCTCGACACGCTCACTGCGGCACTGGAAGACGCAACCCGCGAAGTCGCGAGTCAGGCAACGACAACTCAGTCGCTGCAATCGGAAATCCGCGATCGTGTGGATTTGCTGGATTCACTCCCTGGCCGGGTTCGCAATACCGAAGAAGCGCTTGTCACGCTGCAGGGCGTCTCAGCGGGATCACGCAATGCGTGGCTGACTGCCGAGGCCGAGTATTACCTACAAATTGCCAACGCCCAAATGCAGCTTGCGAACAATCCTTCGCTGGCCGCGTCGGCGCTCGAACTTGCTGATCAACGCGTGCGCGAACTGGCCGACCCGTCCTACACAGCTGTGCGGCGCCAGATTGCCACCGAGCTCGCGAGTCTACGCGCAATCGACAAGAGCGACATCGAAGGTGTCACGTTAACGCTTGGCAGTCTCGCTGCCATAGTGCCAACATTGCCATTGAATCGTGGCGGTGATCGCGACAATGACGCGGATGACGATTCGGCATCGGATGTCTCAGGTTGGGCTCGCGTGAAGCAATCCACCGGCAATTTTTTCTCCAGCATGGTTCGCATACGCGAAACGGAAGAGCAAGTTCGCCCGATGTTGTCACCGGATGCCGAGTACTTCCTGCGTCTAAACCTTCAGCTACAACTGCAAGCCGCTCGCCTCAGCCTGCTGCTGGGCGAAACAGCCAGCTATCAACAAACTTTGCAAGATGCTGAGAGCTGGATCGATCAGTATTTCGATACACGAAGCACCGCGGTAAGTTCGGCCAAAGACATGCTGCAAAGCTCCAGGGACTTGAGTCTGATTTCGGAACGCCCGGATATCTCGGGCTCACTGCGACTGTTGCGACAGCTTAAGGAAGTGGGGGCGATCTCAGAATGAAGCTCGCGCTACTTTTCGTGGTCGCTTTGGTGATCGGTACCATCGCTGCCCAGTTTCTGATGGCAGACCCAGGTTACGTTGTCATCAATTTTCGCGGCTACGTCGTTGAGATGTCGGTTCCCGTGCTGGTGTTCTTGATTGCCATGACATTATTAACCGCGTGGCTTGCTGTGAAACTGATTCGCGCACCCAGAAAACTCGGTGAAGCGGCCGCCGGCTATCGTGGTCGTCGTGCCGGCAAGCGGTTCACGCAAGGTCTTATCGAAATCGCTGAAGGCAATTACGCCAAGGGCGAACGCATGCTAACCCGCGGGGCAACGCACGCCGATGCACCTTTGCTGAATTACCTGGCAGCTGCACGTGCCGCTCAATTACAAAACCAGGATGAACGGCGCGACAATTGGCTTAAGCTCGCCTACGAGAATGAACCGGATGCCAACAGTGCGATCCTGCTGACGCAAGCAGAACTGCAGATTGCGCACGGTCAGCATGAACTGGCTCAAGCAACGCTAAGACAGTTGGATGATCAGGAAAAAGGACGTGGTCAGGCGGCGGTTTTATTGGGTCGTCTCTATCATGACCTTGGCGATTGGCGACAGCTTGGCGATTTGCTACCGCGGCTTTCGCGCCTCGGCAAACCTGAAAAAGAAGTCCTCAATGCCTGGTATGTCGACGTCTACTTGCATCGCTTCGAAGAAGCCGGACAAGTGAACGGCGATGTGGCCCGCGAGTGGCTTGAGTTGCCCAAAGCCCATCGCAACAACCCTCGTCTGCGTAACGCCTACGTTCGCGCTCTGCGCCAGATTGGTCAGTCCGATGTGGCAGAGCAGGAAACCCGCAAGCTGCTGAAATCAGACTGGGACCCAGGACTGGTGCTTCAGTATGGCGAGATCGTCTCGGAAAACCCGGCCGAACAATTGCGAAACGCAGAGAACTGGCTCGCCAAGCGCGACAACGATGCGGAATTGTTACTGACCACGGGACGGTTGTGCATGACCAACAAGCTTTGGGGTAAGGCGCGCAGCTATATCGAATCTTCGATCGCTATTCACGCCTCGCCACAAGCACTGGCTAGTTACGGCCAATTGCTCACCCAATTGGGCGAAAGTGGCGCAGCGGCGGATGCATTCAAGCGAGGACTCAAGTTGGCCGCAGGCGACACGCTCGCACTGCCCGAGCCCAAAGATTCGTGACCGCAACCGTTCTGATTGCCGGTAACGGTTACACCGGCGCTGCGCTAAAGTCACTCCTCAAGGAAAACGCGAGCAACGTGGTGTCACTCGCGCGGCGGCCGTCTGCAGCCCCGCATGTGCTAGCTGACCTCGACGACCCAGCGACTCTCGGACCGGCGATAACGGCTAGTGAGGCGTTGCGCGCCGACCCTCTCGATATTGTCTATCTAGCGCCACCTAAAACAGTCGATGGCGTCGATGTACGGTTGATGACGCTGTTGAACAACCTTCCTTCGTCGTCCATACGCCGACTCATCGTCGCGAGCACGACTGGCGTCTACGGCGACCACAAAGGTCAACCAGTCACGGAGCAAATGCCGTTAAACCCAATGACCGAGCGTGCGAAAAATCGCGTCGCTCTGGAGCAAACCGCTCGGCAGTGGTGTGACGAACATGAGGTCGGTCTGAGCCTATTCAGAATCGCCGGCATCTACGGACCCGGAAGATTGCCAACGTCAGCGCTGGAACGCGGCGATCCGTTGCTGGATCCAACCTTCGCCAATCCAGGCAACCGCATCCATGTTGATGATCTCGCCGGTGCGATTGTTGCAGCACTCAATGCAGCATCGTTGCCGCCCATCGTGAATATCGCTGATGGCGATCACATGACAAGCACCGCTTTCGCGCTGCTTGTTGCAGAAACGACCGGCATAAAACCGCCGCCATTAATAAGTCGTGAAGAGGCCGAAAACGTTTACTCTCCAATGAGATTGTCATTCTTGAATGAGTCTCGCCGGATCGATAATCGGGTCCTGACAGACCAACTTGGCTATGTCTTGCGGTACCCGAACGCACGCTCAGGTATCGAAGCGTCGCTTAAGGCTGAGAGCGCTTCGAGTTAACCCATTTGATCAGCGGTTCCCACTGCTCGGTATCAGGCCATGCAAGATATTCCGGTAGCTCGAAAATGCTGATGCCGCGCGTGTATGCACGGACATAATTTTGCGCATCGCGCAGCCAGGTCAGGTAAGGCACCTTCAAGCGCTCGAGGTAGTCATCGAGTTCATCAAAAATTAGTGTGTTCTCACGTACCCGATTACCCACAACAGCGATTTTCGCCTGTTTGCGACTGACCTTGCCCACATTCTGTAGCTCGGCGATAAACTTGCTCGTCGCTTGCATATCGATCGTTGACGGCAAGACCGGCACGATGATGGTCTCTGCGTATTTGACGAGATTGGTGAGTTCCGGTCCGTGCGAACGCGCTGGCGCATCAATGATGCAGACATCAGCGGTTCTTGGCAGGTGGCGCATACCGTCTTTGGCCGCATCAACAGCGACGATCGGTGGTGCACTTTCCGGTCTTAGTTCAAGCCAATCCAGCGAAGAATGCTGCGGATCAAAATCGGCCAGTGCGACGGACTTGCCTTCGCTTGCGAAGTACCCGGCCAGATTGGTTGCTATCGTACTTTTTCCGCAACCGCCTTTCGCATTTAAAACCATGATATGCCGCATCGTTCACCCCTATGACTAGTTATTATGTTTAAAGTATAACTCAACAGCAGAAAAGTCCATGCACTATCCACACGGACTTTATCAGGTGATAATTCTTCGATGCGAATTCCGTTTCTAAAAATGCACGGCCTTGGTAATGACATGATGGTGATCGATCAGCGCCATCTTGCTGAGCGCGAAAAACCTGCGCTGACGGAAGCGCTGGTTCGCACATGGTCGGACAGGAAAACCGGCATCGGTTTTGATCAACTGATGGTCATCGATCCGCCGGCCAGCGAAGACTTGACCGCGAGTTATCGAATCTTCAATGCCGACGGCGGCCCGGTCGAACAATGCGGTAATGGCGTGCGTTGCGTTGCCGCAGCCATACAAGCATCGGAACATCCCGAAACCAAAGAGAAACTGAGGCTTGGCAGTCCGGCGGGTCTGATCACAGCAGAGGTCGCTAATGACGGCGCTGTCGCAGTCGATATGGGCGTACCGGATTTCACGCCAGCCGCTCTCCCAATGCTGCAATCAGCAACTCAACCCATGTACGACTTCGTCATCGACGGAGACATCATTCGCGCAGCGGCCGTATCCGTCGGCAATCCGCACGTTGTTGTCCACACGGACAACGTGGCCACCGCCGATGTCGCCGGGCTCGGCGCGGCGATGGGTAAATCCCATTATTTTCCGCAAGGTGTGAATGTCGGCTTTGCCGAGGTTGTTGATCGAACGCATGTCCGATTAAGAGTCTTCGAACGCGGTGTCGGCGAAACACGCGCCTGTGGCACGGGCGCATGCGCAGCGATGGTTTGCTTACGGCATAACAACATTGTTGACGAAACTGTGGAGATCGCTCTGCCGGGCGGCTCGCTCATGATAAACTGGCGCGCAATTGATGCCCCGGTTCTCATGACGGGGCCCGCCAGTTTTGCTTATGAAGGATTTGTTTTCGTATGACTAGCAGTGTGAAACCGCGCGCAGGCGCAGCTATCCCCGAAATCAACGAAGAGACCGTCCGAACTTATCTGACGCAACATCCCGAGTTTTTTGATGCAAACCCGCGTTTGCTGCAATCACTAACGCTCCCGCACGAGAGCGGTGGCACGGTTTCGCTGATTGAGCGCCAGGTTGCAGCATTGCGACACAACGAGCTCACCATGAAGCGCAAGCTGAACGAACTGGTTGGGCTGGCACGTCGTAATGACGCACTCGCGAGTCGCATCCATGCATTGGCACTCGCCATGCTGAAAGCGGAATCTTTGGAAGAAACACTAACCGTTCTCGAAGAAAAGTTACGCCGCAGCTTTTCCGCCGATGAAGCCGTTTTGGTCTTGTTCGGTGATGCAACGCAATTCGGTAACCTCACCAAAATGCGGTTTCTAAGAGTTTTGGAAAGAGAAGCCGATTCCCTAAAGACCTTCTCCACGTTCCTGGAGCGCGGCAATCCACGTTGCGGACAAATTCGGGATACGCAACGGGACTTCCTGTTCCGCAGCAATGCCGAAGAAATCGGATCAGTCGCACTGCTACCGCTGGGTAGTGAAGCAGAAATCGGCTTTCTGGCCGTTGGCAGTAACAATGCCGAACATTTCCATCCGGCGATGAGCGTCGATTTCCTGCAGCGTATTGGGCAAATTATCAGCATCGCGCTGACGCGATACTAGCGATGACGGGCGCCGAACATGGACGCCACTGATCACCAACGCATCAAGCAATTCGCGCGTCATTTGACGCATGAAAGACAGCTTTCAAAACATACGGTTAGCAATTATCAGCGCGATCTGAAGCAACTAGCGCTGTGGTGTGATGAACGCGGCACGCAACATTGGGCAGCGCTCAGATCGGCGGAGCTCAGAGGCTTTGCCGGCAGCCAGTTTCGGCGGGGTAAATCACCGCGTAGCATCGCCCGAATGTTGTCATCAATCCGGGCGTTTTATCGTTACCTGATGCGCGAGTCGCTGGCGGATAAGAACCCTGCCGATGGCGTCACGGCGCCAAAGCCGCAAAAACGATTACCCGGGACACTGGATGCCGACACGATGGCCGCGTTGCTCTCCATTCCCGGCGACGAGCCCATAACGCAGCGTGACCGGGCCATCATGGAATTGCTCTATAGCTCGGGTCTGCGCCTGGCTGAGCTAGCCTCGCTCAATGTGAATGACCTCAACCTGAACGACCGAACCGCACATGTCACCGGCAAAGGCTCGAAACAGCGCATCTTGCCCGTCGGCAAGAAGGCACTAGCCGCCCTGCGTGACTGGCTCGGCATCCGCCAAACCATCGTCGCTGCCGATGAACCCGCCGTCTTTACCAGCATGAAAGGCAGTCGGCTGACGCATCGTGCTATTCAGCTGAGAGTGCAGCATTGGGCCAAAGTACAAGGGATCGATTCACGCGTTTACCCACATCTGTTTCGGCACTCATTTGCGACGCACCTTCTTGAATCAAGTCACGATCTGCGCGGCGTCCAGGAGCTTTTGGGCCATGCCGATATCGCCACGACGCAAATCTACACACATCTTGATTTCCAGCATCTGGCACAGATATATGATCAAGCACACCCGCGCGCGAAGCGGCGGGACGACTGAACATAGCAACAACGAATACCGTATTCGTTGGCGGGAAAACGGATATGCAACAGTTTGACGGGACAACCATTGTCTCAGTACGCCGCAATGGCCAGGTAGCGGTCGCCGGTGACGGCCAGGTTAGCCTGGGCGATACCATCATGAAAGGTAACGCTCGCAAGGTACGCCGCCTATACAAAGACAAGGTCATTGCCGGATTTGCCGGTGGCACGGCTGATGCTTTTACGCTGTTTGAGCTTTTCGAACAGAAGATGGAGCAGTATGGCAACTTGACCCGCGCGGCTATCGAACTCGCCAAAGACTGGCGAACGGATCGTCGATTACGGCGTCTGGAAGCCCTGCTGATCATCGCTGATCACAGCAAATCGTTGATCGTCTCAGGCAATGGCGACGTCATCGAGCCGGAAGACGACATCATGGCGATCGGTTCGGGTGGTTCATTCGCGTTAGCCGCAGCACGCGCTTTCGTTCAGAGCGACTCGCTCAGCGCAGAAGAGATCGTTGAGCGTTCTCTGAAAATCGCCGCAGATATCTGCGTATATACCAACGATAACATCACAATCGAAGCACTTAGCGAAAGCAGCTAAACAAACGTTAGCGCGTCGTACACCCCATTCAGGAATTTTTCTATGTCGATGACACCTCGTGAAATCGTCCAGGAACTGGACAAACACATCGTGGGCCAGCAAGCCGCAAAACGGTCGGTCGCTATTGCGCTCAGAAACCGCTGGCGCCGCATGCAGGTGCCGGAATCTTTGCAAGGCGAAATCACCCCCAAAAATATTTTGATGATCGGTCCGACCGGTGTCGGTAAAACAGAAATTGCTCGTCGGCTGGCCAAACTGGCTAACGCACCTTTCATCAAGGTGGAAGCGACCAAATTTACCGAAGTGGGCTATGTCGGTCGGGAAGTTGATTCGATCATCCGCGATCTTGTCGAAGTTTCAGTGAAGCTGACGCGTGAGACAGAAATGGAAAAGGTGCAGCATCGCGCCGAAGATGCCGCAGAAGAGCGTGTGCTCGATATCCTGTTGCCGCCGCCGGTTGGTGGGGGCGAGGACACCAATTCGGATACCCGCCAGAAATTCCGCAAGAAGCTGCGTGAAGGCGATCTGGACGATCGTGAGATCGAAGTGGACCTGGAGTCACGCTTGGTCGGTGTCGAAATCATGGCACCACCCGGAATGGAAGAAATGACCAGCCAATTACAGGGCATGTTCCAAAACATGAATCAGGGACGCTCGAAAACGCGCAAGCTGCCCATTCGCGAGGCGATGAAGCTACTGACCGAAGAAGAAGCCGCCAAAATGATCGATGAAGATGCCTTGAAGCTGTCTGCCGTCGAAGCAGCAGAGCAAAACGGCATCGTTTTTCTTGACGAGATCGACAAAGTCGCGCGCCGCTCGGACCATGGCGGTGCCGATGTATCGCGTGAAGGCGTGCAGCGCGATCTGCTGCCGTTAGTGGAAGGCAGCACAGTAACGACGAAGTACGGCGTTGTAAAAACCGATCATATTCTGTTCATTGCATCAGGCGCTTTTAGCATCGCCAAACCCTCCGACCTGATTCCGGAATTACAAGGCCGACTGCCGATTCGCGTTGAACTGGACTCACTCAAAGCCGACGACTTCGTACGAATTTTAACGGAACCCGATGCGTCGCTGACACGACAATACAGCGCGCTCATGGATACGGAAGGTGTGACGCTCGAGTTCGAGGAATCCGGCGTACAACGCATCGCCGACATCGCTTATGATGTCAACGAATCCACCGAGAACATCGGTGCACGACGTTTGCATACCGTGTTAGAACGCCTGCTAGACGTGATTTCATACGAAGCTGCTGACCAGAGCGGCAAGCATTATCAAATCACTGCCGAGTATGTCGACGAGCATTTGGGCGAGCTGGTGGCTGACGAAGATTTGAGTCGTTATATCCTTTAATCCAATGAGCGACATACCGAGCAATATCCGGCTACGCAAGCAATCAGCCTGCCTGACGCTCGACTATGAGGATGGCAGGACATTCGACCTCAGTTTTGAGTATCTGCGTGTGCACTCTCCGTCCGCCGAAGTGCGTGGCCATGCTGCGAGCCAGGCTGTGTTGCAGCATGGCAAGCGAAGCGTTCGCATCATCCGTATTGAACCGGTTGGTCACTATGCGCTGAAGCTTTTTTTCAGCGACGGGCACCAAAGCGGGATCTACAGCTGGGCGTATTTTCGCCAACTCGGCGAAGAACAGAATGTTCGATGGCAAGCCTATTTGCAGGCGCTGATTGCAGCCGGAAAGAGCCGGGATGAATAAATCGTTAGACCATTGCCAGCCCAACGGTCACTCTCTGAAACATAAACGACGTCTCGACAACGCATAGCTTGCTTGATTTCAAAGGTTTGGCGGTCATTTCACGCTACAATGTAGCGCTCCGCCAACTGTCTGATCAGGAAGCCATGATGACTGCCAAACCCGAGAACGAGACCACCCACTTCGGCTACGAAACCGTATCGTCGTCGGACAAAGCCGACCGGGTTCGCGGCGTCTTCGATTCCGTTGCCGGCAACTATGACCTGATGAACGACCTGATGTCTGGTGGCATTCATCGGCTGTGGAAAAAACACACCATCGAGAAAGCCGCCGTTAGACCAGGCCAACACGTTCTTGACCTAGCGGGCGGCACCGGTGACCTGGCGATGGCTTTTGCCAAACAAACAGGTCAGGACGGGCATGTTGTGCTTGCCGATATCAATGCGGCGATGCTCGAGCAAGGTCGCGAGCGTATGCTGAATGCGGGCTTGGTAGGCAATGTCGATATTGCACAAGTTGACGCTGAGGCATTACCGTTCGCAGACAACACCTTTGATCTGATCACGATCGCTTTCGGCTTGCGTAATGTCACTCGCAAAGAAGTCGCTCTGCGCTCAATGCTGCAGACGCTCAAACCCGGCGGCAAGCTGTTTGTTTTGGAATTCTCCAAACCGAACGAACTGCTACGCCCGGCCTATGATCTTTTCTCATTCTCAGTGTTGCCATTCCTGGGCAAGATGGTGGCGAACGACGAACAGAGTTATCGCTACCTGGCGGAATCAATCCGAATGCACCCGGATCAGGAAGCGCTCAAAACCATGATGGAAGAGGCCGGATTCGAACGCTGTGGTTTCGATAACCTCACCGGCGGCATCGCGGCTTTGCACTACGGTTACAAGCTGTAAGGCCCGTTCGATGATTGACCTTGGCATATTGTTCAAACCACTCACGTTATTGATCAACAAGCGCATCAGCGAGCAAACTCCAGCACGGGAACTGGCGGAATCG
This sequence comes from Woeseiaceae bacterium, assembly GCA_045110335.1. Lineage (GTDB taxonomy): Bacteria > Pseudomonadota > Gammaproteobacteria > Steroidobacterales > Woeseiaceae > CALBPI01. The sequence continues at coordinate 154,359 of JBGCGB010000015.1, read as the reverse complement.
CTGGAAGGCGCCCGCATGGCGGTGCGGGTGGAGGACACCGGTCTAGCGGTATACATGACCATCACCGATGGCGTGCTGATGCTGCATACGCAATACGACGACGAACCCGATGTTGTCTTATCCGGTAGCCCTATTTCATTGGCCATGCTGGCCGGTAGTGACCCGCAAGGAGTTATCCGTGACGGACATGTCACGATGAGCGGCGACGCAATGATCGGGCAGCGTTTTCAACAGCTCATTCAATTTGCCAAGCCCGATCTCGAAGACGAGCTCGCCAATGTTGTTGGCGATGTCGCGGCGAATCAGGCCAGCGCGATCGTACGCGGATTTGAAAATGCTGCCGGGCAGCTCACAGATCGCTTTCACGATCGTTTCGGCGACTACCTCACCAAAGAACAAGGCGCTTTGCCAAGCCGCGCGCAATTTCGCGAGTTTCGTGATGATGTCGAAAAACTGCGTGATGATGTCGCGCGCAGCGAAGCACGCGTTCGCTTGCTGTCCGCACAATTAGCCGAGGAAGAATAATTGTTCACATTGGGTAGAATTCGCCGACTCATCGGTATTCAGCGTGTGCTGGTCAAATATAGTCTTGATGACTTGATCTCAGCATCACCATTGTTGCGCCCGCTACGATTCATTTTTTTGTTTGGTGGTGCCCGTTATGATCGAGAAGCGCCGCTGGGCATGCGTATTCGTCTGGCGCTCGAAGAGCTTGGCCCTATTTTCATCAAGTTTGGACAAGCACTCTCGACACGGCGAGATCTCTTACCCGTCGACATCGCAGCGGAGTTAGCCAAACTACAAGATCAAGTGCCGCCGTTTGATGGTCAACTCGCGCGCAAGATCGTCAATGATGCTTACGGCTTCGATTTATCTGAAGTGTTCGAGACGTTCGACGATGAACCAATGGCCGCAGCATCGATTGCGCAGGTCCACGCGGCCACGCTAAAAGACGGCACCGATGTCGTTGTGAAAGTATTGCGCCCCAACATGCGCGGACGCATTCGTCAGGATCTCGAGGTCATGTATGCGATGGCGGAGCTGGCGCAACGCTATCTTGCCGACGGGCATCGCTTGCGTCCGGTCGAGGTCGTTACAGAATACGACAAAACCATCATGGATGAGCTCGACCTGTTAAGAGAGGCGGCCAACGGCTCGCAACTTCGAAGAAATTTCGAAGGCTCAAGCCAGCTGTATGTGCCGGAGGTTTACTTCGATTACAGCCGCGTCTCCGTGTTGGTCATGGAACGTATCTACGGTGTTCACATCAGCAACATGGATGCATTGAAAGCAGCTGGCACAAACATCAGAAAACTAGCTGAGAATGGTGTTGAGATTTTCTTCACGCAAGTCTTCAAACACAACTTTTTTCATGCCGATATGCACCCCGGCAATATTTTTGTCAGAACGGATGACCCGGAGAACCCAGTCTATCTTTCTGTTGATTTTGGCATCATCGGCACGCTCAACGTCAAAGACCAGCAATATCTTGCCGAGAATTTTCTCGCCTTTTTCGATCGCGATTACCAACGTGTTGCCCAACTACATGTTGATTCAGGTTGGGTGCCGCCCGACACACGCGTCGACGAACTGGAATCAGCGGTACGCACCGTTTGCGAGCCCATTTTCAACAAGCCACTCGCCGAGATCAGTTTTGGTCAGGTACTGTTACGCCTGTTTGAAACGGCCAGGCGATTCAATATGGAAGTGCAACCGCAGCTAATATTGCTGCAGAAAACGTTGTTGAATATTGAAGGTCTTGGGCGCGACCTTTATCCGGAGCTAGACCTCTTTGAAACCGCACAGCCGATCTTGCGTCGTTGGATGGACGAACGTCTCGGCAGAAGAGCCGTTCTGAACGACATCAAGACGCAATGGCCGGAAGTACGCGAGACGATGCGTGAATTGCCGACATTGGTTCGCCGTATTGGCGAACAGGCGGCCAACGGTGATTTCCGAATCACACTGGACTCTTCTGAAATCCGGCAGTTGCGGGAAGACATCCGCCGGGATAATCGCCGGCGCTACAGAACCTCGGTTGGTTTTGCGCTGGCGTTAGCCGGCGGACTCCTGCTGTTCGCCGGTCAGCCACAAGCCTATGGCTTCAGTTTGATCGGCATCGGTGGCCTGCTCGCTATATTCAGCAGGCCCGGATAATCCTATTCTGCAATCAATAAGCTGCGGCGGTTTGCATCTCGCGATATTCATCCAACCGCTGTCGGCTCGCACCTAGCTCTTGCGCTAACAACTCAAGCTCATCGCGTAGCTCACCTTTCCGTTCGGCCAAGCGCTTGGTTTCCGCCAGAATCTGCAGCCGCTCTTCGGGTAACAAACCGTCCGCCACCATGCGCAGGGTTTCCGTCTCGATCGCCGCATCAATGTTGTCGAGTTCGTTCTCGGTTCGGACTATTTGCGACTCAAGCGAGCGAACATCTGCCCGCAAGGTGTACAACATGCGACCTTCTTCATAGGCAGCCATAAAGTCGGGTTCCGAATGCGCTGGGCAAACACCTTGATAGCTACCGCCGCGCTCGCCAACTCGGTAACCGTTTTGGGCGCGACAATATTCTTCCAGGCCTTCTTCACGACCCGCCTGGTACTCCTGCAAGTCCGGCGCCACGCCCGCTTTTGCACAAGCTTTACGATAGTTACCGATAGCCGCGCCACTGCGACCAAGAACGCCGTCTTCATAGCCGACTGTTCGCCAGTCCGACGTTAAGCACTCGTCTTCACTCATGGTGCCGGCGCACCCTGAGCCCATGATCATGACTGCAACTACTGCAAAAATTCTGAAGATTTTCATTGCCTTTTCCTCCCGGCTTATGGACAGACCCTACGATGCATTGGCTGAATGCTGCATGAACTGAATCACAAATCGGGTATTTGGCCCGGTAGCACCAGCCCAGGAGTGCGTTAGAACACGTGACCTTTTGACCAGACAGTCATGCTACAGTGCCAAAAAAAGCGTTCCGCGCGCCCATTCTGCGTGTCGCGAGCAACAACGGCACCACACCACCGCTTCAGTATCATGACCCAGAAAAAGACCCAGTTATTCCGCCCTCGGGCGGCCGCTTCAATTGTGATTGCCAACATGGTGGGCACCGGTGTCTTCACTAGCCTGGGCTATCAGCTGGCGGATATTCAGTCAGGATTCGTCTTGATGATGTTGTGGGCGATTGGTGGCGTGATCGCATTCTGTGGCGCGATGAGCTATGCCGAGTTGGGTGCTGCGCTGCCGCGCTCCGGTGGCGAGTACAACTTTTTGGGGCAGATCTATCACCCGGCGGCCGGATTTGTGTCTGGCTGGGTATCGGCTACGGTCGGTTTTGCGGGGCCGACAGCGCTCGCAGCCATTACGTTCGCCGCGTATCTAGGTTCGGCCTTCCCGGCTTTGCCGCAAACACCCGCCGCGGTTGCTTTGGTGGTCGTCCTAACCTTGGTTCATGCCACCAACCGCAGTGCCAGCGGGAATGTCCAGATCGCCTTCACGGCGTTGAAGATCGCGTTGATTGTGGTCTTCTGTGTGTTGGCTTTTGCCTTGGTCGAGACCCCACAGGCCGTTGGATTCCAGCCAAAGACCGGCGATCTCGGCTTGATGACGAGCGGCGCGTTTGCGGTTTCGCTGATTTACGTGAGTTACGCCTACACCGGCTGGAACGTCGCGACTTATCTGTCTGCCGAGCTAGAGAATCCTCAGCAGAATCTGCCGGTCGTGCTCGGTGCCGGAACATTATTGGTGATCGCACTCTATTTGGCACTCAACTATGTATTCCTATATGTCGCACCGATCGACGCTATGGTTGGCAAAGTAGAGATCGGCTACGTCGCGGCGGAAAGCGCCTTTGGGGGGGTCGGTGCGAAAATCATGGGCGCCGTGCTGGCGGCGCTGCTGATATCAACGGTCAGCGCGATGATTATCGCCGGCCCACGCGTTTACCAGGCCATTGGTCAGGATCATCGGTTCTTTGCCTGGCTCGCGCAAACCAATCGCTATGATGTGCCAGCCGTCGCCATCTATCTGCAAGGTGCCATCACGGTCACCTTCATACTGACATCTCCGTTCGAGTTCATCCTGCTGTTTTCCGGCTTTACGCTCGCGCTAAATACATTCGCAGCCGTTGCAGGTGTGTTCGTACTGCGTTGGCGACAACCCGATCTCGAACGGCCGTTTAGGGCTTGGGGCTACCCGGTCACGCCAATCATCTTTCTCGGCCTGACCGGCTGGACGCTGTGGTTTGTTTTGGCTGATAAACGGGAAGCTGGATTACTTGGACTCGGCGTCATTGCCGTGGGCTTGGTGTTCTATTGGGTCACGAACTGGCTTGGCGCTCACCAGGAACCGTCAAGCAAGTAGGCCCCGATGTCGCGACGCTAGTCGCAAACGTAGCGCTTGCGCATGATCACTACGGACTTCTTCATGAGCCGTTTTAGCACCTTGTGATCTACCGCATCATAGTCCTTCAAATACAGGCAGGACTTGCCGAGCTTATGCGAACCCAGCTTGCCAAGGTCTTCTTCAAAGTCCTCGAAACCGGGCATCACATAGATCGTCAGGTTTTGCGCTCGTGAAGAAAAACCGACCAACGGCGAGTCGCCTTCGCGGCCACTATCGTAGCGGTACTCATAGCGTCCATAGCCAACAATCGTCTTGCCCCACATCTTGGGCTCACGATTCGTGACGGACTGCAGCAGTTCATCCAGTGCTCGGGCCTGGCGTTGTCGGTCGGGGTCCTTGATCGAGGACAAGTAATCTTCAACCGAAGCCTTGGTTTCTACCGTCTTGTTCTTTGCTTTTGCCATCACTAACTCCAAGTACGTTATCGACGCTGCAACATCACCCTGCTTGTCCAGACGACTGCCGCCGCGATCACCGATTTGACGACTGCGCCCAACAAGTAAGGCTCGAATCCATTAAACCACGCAGCCGGCAAACCAACTGAAATGCTCAATAAACCCGCGCCAACCACCAAGATAACCGCGTGCCCGGCGAGCATCCACAAGCAAAGCTTCCAAAAGTGAACTCGCAACCAACGTTTATCAGCAGCAAGCCCAAGCAAGGCCGCACAGAACCAGAACGCCAGCAAATAGCCCCCGCTCGGACCAAACAGGACACGAGCGCCACTGCTGCCATCGGCGAACACTGGCAACCCAACAAAACCAGCTAGTAGATAAACCACTACCGCGAGACTCGCAGCGTTGAAGCCCAAAAACGCGCCGCATAACAACACCGCGATTGTCTGCAAAGTCTGGGGCACTGCACTGCCCGGTAACGCCAGCGTAAACCGAGCGCTCACCGCGATCAGCACGGCAAACGCCAACGCCCCTAACCAATGTTTTCTGGTCAACTCAGTTCCCGCGCCGGATCAGCTTTGCCGCACGTGATAAAAACAAAGTTTATTACCATCCAGGTCACGACAATAGCCCGCATAGAAGCCGCCTTCGCCACGGGGTCCGACCGGACCCTCATCGACGCCGCCCAAAGCCAGCACCTTCGCGTGAGCCGTATCAACGAGATCCGTGTTGTCCATCAGCAACGCCACCATTGTGCCGTTACCGACCGTCGCCTCGGCACCATCATGAGGCTTAATAATGCTCAGCATGGGTTTGGCGGGATCGCTTCCCCACGCCACATAACTGTCCATTTCCATAAAACGTTTCGCGCCAAACAAGCCCAGAAGCTCATCATAAAAAGCCGCGCCACGCGGAATGTCATTCGAACCCAGTGTTACGTATCCGATCATCAGAAGCCTCGCCGTTATTTCTTGAACATTCGTAGGGGACGCACTATACGCGCAAGCACAAGGCCAGCATACCCGGCCTGGATGCAAGCCCCTCGAAAATGCTGCGTTTCAGTTAAAATGCTGCAGTCCGGCCTAACCTTAGCTCAGCAATACTGACCACCAAGAAACTAAACTTATAAATAAGTAACTGAAATCATTAGTTAAAAAAAGAACTACCAACCTGAAATCTAAAACAATCTAGTTTAGATAGATAAAGTATGACGCCGCCTAATTGCTGCGCTTGGCGGCGCCTAACGCGGCGAGCCATCGTGTTCGTTTCTGCTCGAACGGCATGGCCGCATATGCCGGACTGGTCGACGGCATACGCAGCAATTTCAGATCATCATGGGAATCACCCAAGACTGGCAAGACATGCTTTCTGAATAACTGATCCGCAGTGCCGCCGTTTAACAAAACCGTTCGCAGCAGCTCATGCCGCGCCAGCAGGCCCGAGAAATCATTGATCTGCATAGATGCTCGGCGAATATCCGCATCAAGGCTACCTGGACGTTCTGCAGCCGCGATCACATCCCAAACCACGATAGGCGCTTGTTGCACAGCGTGGACGCGCGCGTCGTAAGAAATCGTCAGCGGCAGCCCAAGCCATTCCGACAGAATCGGCCAGAACGCATTACGAGGATGCGCGTAGTACCTGGTGGCTTCCAAAGAGGCGCGTCCCGGCATTGACCCCAAGACCAAGAACTTCGGTTTTTTGCCGACGATCGGCGGAAATCCTGCATCTAAGAGGCTTTTTTTGGGCTTATCGATATTGATTGAAATGCCTTTCTGACCCGTTCTTACGCTAAAGAAAATCCAGACCAAGACGCTAGCGAGAAATCGATTTTAACAAACCGTGAACAGATCGCGACGCTGGGGAATAGGCAAGTGGAAACAAATCACCAACAAATGGGGCGCTACCAGATCGTCAAGACGCTGGGCCGCGGATCGCAAGGCCGCGTCTACCTGGGGTTCGACCCCAAACTGCAGCGCGACATTGCCATCAAGATTCTTGTTTCTAACAAAGCAGAATTTAACCTGAAAGGTGACAACGGCACGCCCTTGGAAGCGCTCGTCGCAAGCAAAGTAAAGCATCCCAACATTATTCCTATCCACGATATCGGCGATGCAGAACTCGGTCCGTACCTGGTATTCGGCTATGTCGACGGTAGAACACTCGCGGTGGAAATCGGACAGCGCAAACGCTATGGCCTTGAAGAAGCCGTACCCTTGTTCGCCGTTATCCTCGACGCAATGAAAGCCGCGCATGACGCTGGTGTACTGCATCTCGACCTCAGCCCGAGAAACATCATGCTCGATGCCGACGGCAAGCCACAGGTAATGGATTTCGGTTTATCGCAGTTTGTTAACTTTCGCCGCGTGGACCTGAGTATGGCAACCGGAACATTACGTTACATGGCACCCGAGCACTTCCTGCGGCAGCAACTAGGTCCGTTCACCGACGTATTTGCTCTGGCTTCAACATTCTACGAAATGATTACCGGCCGACGCGCCATTGTTGGTTCGAACGTCGAAGAGATGCAAAGAAAGATCGTTAATGTAGATATTGATATGGCACCGCTAGACGAATTGCCGCACAGCGATACGCTTAAGAAATTCTTCAGGGGTGCATTCGTTGCAGACCCGCAAGAGCGCTACGCCGATGCGGGCGTCATGTACGAAGCTTTCAAGATTTTGATAACCGCCGCAGGGCTGACCGACATCTTACGAGCCAATCATGGCAGCCACAGCACAGTCGACTTTTTGGTTCGCCGGATGCAGCGTAAGAAGGATTTCCCGGCCATCTCGAGCACGCTGACCGAAATCAATCGACTCACAGGCGATGACAATGTTGCACCGGCTGACAAACTCGCTAACGTGATTCTTCGCGATATGTCGCTGACCAGTAAACTGTTGAAGATGGCGAACTCTTCGTTCTACGGCACGCGGGCGACCGAAGTCACCAACATCTCACAAGCTGTTGTCTTGATGGGCGTGCAGCAAATTCGGATGATCAGCTCAAGTTTGATCATGTTCGGCAACATGAAAAGCGACTCAACCGTGCTGAAGGACTCGATGACGAAGTCCTTCTTCGCCGGCTTACTGGCGCGGCATTTGGCGCGAAGAGAAAAGATTCGCACTGCCGAGGAAGCGTTCATCGCCGGTATGTGTCAGAACCTAGGCGAAAACCTCACGATCTACTACTTCCCCGAGGAACATGAAGATATCGAGGCGCTGCGAAACAATGAAGGACTCGACAAAAACAATGCCTGTAATACGATTCTCGGCGTCAACTACGCCGAGCTCGGCGGCAGCGTCGCCAAGATTTGGGCATTGCCAGAAATTATCATCGACACCATCAGCGGTACGCCGGACAAAAGCGCCGCGCCGCCGGTCAATGATCATGAAAAAATCCGTAACCTTTCCATCTTTACGAACGAGCTCTGCGATGCCTTTGTATCGGAAGCGCCCGAAGATGTCACCGAAGAACTCGATCGCATCGCGCTGCACTATCAGCAAACGATTCAGCTCGATGGTGATTACCTTTGTAAGTTGTTTGCCGCTGCATTCGAAAAACTGACGCAATTTGCGCCCATCTTCGAAATCAATGTCGCCCAGAGTACTTTCTGCACAGCGATCTCTTCATGGACAGAGGTGCGTACTAGGGAAATTGAGGCGCAGCTTGCTGAAGCCGCAGCAGAAGAGGCTCCTCAGAAGGCAGCTGCCAGTTAACATCTGACATAGCATTCAACGCCGCCGTGGCTTACTCTTTGGGGTTGGTAACACGCAGGGCACAATGATGAGTCAAGCAGAATCGGCAGTACCGAGAAAAGGAATGCTCGCTTGGGTTGAACGCACCGGAAACCGACTTCCGGATCCTGTGTTCATTTTCTTCTGGTTGATCTCCGTTTTGGTTGGTATCAGCATTCTAGCCGCGATGCTAGACGTCTCGGCACCGCACCCGACCAAAGTGGATGCCAGCGGAAACCCGATTGTCATCGCTGCACAAAGCCTGCTCAGTCCTGACAATATCCAACGACTCTGGGTTGATATGCCCAAAACGTTTACGCACTTCCATCCGTTGGGGTATGTATTGGTGGTCATGCTGGGCGCGGGCATCGCCGAGCGCTCTGGTTTGTTTGCAACCGCGATGCGCGGTGCTGTTCGAAATGCGCCGGTGTTCTTGCTAACGCCAATGGTCGCGCTCGTCGCCATGATCGGAAATCTGGCCGCCGATGCCGCCTATGTCGTACTGATTCCACTCGCTGGTGTCCTGTATGCCGCGGCTGGCCGTCATCCGGTAGCCGGTATTGCAGCTGCGTTTGCTGGCGTATCAGGTGGCTTCTCCGCAAACTTATTGCCTGGACAATTGGATGCGCTGTTGTTTGGCATCACCGAAGCCGCTGCCGAAAGCCTGGTTCCGACATGGGATGCCAACATCGCAGGCAACTGGTATTTCATTGCCGCCATGACCTTTGTTTTCTTACCCGTGATCTGGTTTGTAACCGACCGCATCATTGAACCCCGTTTAGGCGGCTTTCAGGCGGAAGGCGAACTCGCTGCAGTCACCCAAGACGGCGACAAACCGCTCACCACGGAAGAAAGTCGTGGCCTAAAGCTCGCTGGTATCGGCGCACTGCTCGTGACAGGGCTTTGGATCTTTTTCACGATCGGACCAGGCACGCCTTTGATCGACGAGGCGGCGAAACCGGAGGCGCGGCTCAGACCGTTCTACCGTTCACTGGTTGCCGGCTTTTTTGTGCTATTTGTGGTCTGTGGTTGGATGTATGGACGCGCCACCGGCACCGTTAAGGATCATCGTGATGTCGTCAAGATGATGACCGACTCGATGGCCGACCTTGCGTATTACATGGTGCTTGCCTTCGCAGCCGCTCACTTTGTCGCGATGTTCAATTGGTCGGAACTCGGCTTGATCTTCGCCATCAAGGGCGCTGGCGCTTTGAGTGGCGCCAACCTTCCCATGCCCGTCCTATTGGGCTTGCTGGTGCTTTTCACCGGCGTCATCAATCTCTTTGTCGGTTCGGCAAGTGCCAAGTGGGCTTTGCTCGCACCGGTCATGGTGCCGATGATGATGCTGTTGAATGTTAGTCCCGAGATGACTACGGCAGCCTACCGGGTGGGCGATAGCGCTAGCAATATCATCACACCTTTGATGGTTTACTTCCCGTTGATTCTGACGTTCTGCCAACGTTGGCAAAAAGACTTCGGATTGGGCAGTCTGACAGCGACAATGATTCCTTACTCCATCTGGCTCATGATCTCCGGTTTGATCATGACGATGACCTGGATCGCACTCGGCTTGCCGCTGGGTCCGGGCACCAGTGTCGAATATGTGCTTCCGACCGGCTAGGCAGATATCACTAATATGGTAAATGAGGAACGCCCGAAAGCGCGGTCATTGAAACCGCTCGCCACATTGTGGCCGTTCATCCGGCCTTACAAGCTGACACTGTTCTTCGCTATGTTTGCGTTGATGATTGCGGCGGTCGCGATGTTGACCCTGCCGATCGCTTTCAAGAACCTTATCGATAACGGCTTTAACGCCGGCAGCCTCGATACCATCAATCGCTACTTTGGTGGTTTTCTGATTGTCGCCCTCGTGTTTGGTGCTTTCGCCGCCATGCGTTTTTATCTCGTTACCTGGCTGGGTGAACGGGTCGTCGCCGACATTCGCAGCCGGGTCTATCGAAACGTCATCCGCATGGATCCCACCTTCTTCGAAGTTACGCGAACGGGTGAAGTACTGTCGCGCATCACGACGGATACAACGCTTGTTCAAAGTATCTCGGGTGTCAGTCTGTCAATTGCGTTGCGCACAATTATCAGCTTCACCGGCGCATTGATCATGCTGCTGGTCACGAACGTTACGCTTGCCGGATACATCGTGCTGACGATTCCTGTGGTCGTGGTGCCGTTGATTGCCGTCGGCCGTCGCATCAGAAAACTGTCACGTACCGCGCAAGATCGAATTGCCGATACCAGCGGTCTTGCCGGCGAAACACTAAACGCCATGCAAACCGTTCAGGCTTTCACGATGGAGCAGCTGCAAGCGGAGCGCTTTGACGAAGCCGTCACCGATAGTTTCGATGCCGGCATCGCGCGCACTAAAGTTCGTGCATTGATCTCGGCGATGGGCATCATCCTTGTGTTTGGTGCACTGACATTTGTGCTGTGGCTAGGCGCCCGCGCCGTCATCAACGGCACAATGACAGGCGGTGAGCTCGGTCAATTCCTGTTATATGCCGGTTTGGTCGGTTCTTCCGCTGCCGGACTGAGCGAAGTCTGGGGTGAGATCCAGCGTGGTGCCGGCGCCATGGAGCGACTGGCGGAGTTGCTCAATGCCGAACCCGCGATTTCTACACCGAATCCGGCGCAAGCTTTACCCCAACGTTGCAGCGGTCGCGTGGAATTTGAACAAGTGGGCTTTCACTACCCGTCACGTCCCGGCGATCGTGCCGTTGATGAACTCAGTTTTACCGTCGAGCCCGGCCAAACGGTTGCTATTGTGGGCCCGTCCGGCGCCGGGAAAAGCACCTGCCTGCAATTGTTGCTACGTTTTTATGATCCACAGACCGGTCGCATTCTGATCGATGGTCAGGACATCAGTACCGTCGATCCGGAAGCATTAAGACGCCAGATCGGACTGGTGCCACAGGAGACTGTTTTGTTCGGCACCAGCGCCGTCGAGAACATTCGGTTCGGCCGACCATCGGCCTCTGATAAGGATGTGATCAACGCTGCCAAGGCAGCGGCTGCCGATGAATTCATTTCCACACTACCGGACGGCTATGACACCTTCCTCGGTGAACGCGGCACCCGCTTGTCCGGCGGCCAGCGTCAACGCATGGCAATCGCCAGAGCTATTCTCAAAGACGCACCGATTCTGTTGTTGGATGAGGCCACTAGCTCGCTTGACGCGGAAAGCGAACGCGTTGTGCAGGCCGCATTGGATCACCTCATGCGCGACCGTACAACCATTGTCATCGCGCATCGGTTAGCCACCGTCAAACAGGCAGACAAATTGGTCGTGATCGATCAGGGTAAAGTGGTTGCGACCGGCGCGCATGATGAACTGGTTGCCAGCAATCCGCTCTACGCGCATCTTGCAGAACTCCAGTTCGGCAGCACTTGAAAACAACCGCTTAGCAGTCCATCGCTTTGCCTGATTTGCCGTCGGCCATGAAATCGGTTGCAAGCCCATCGAGCATGTCGTAAGTTTGCCACGACTTCGACAGGTGAATGTGATCTGGCAAAGATCACATTAAACGGGAAGACGGTGCGTTAACAAACAATCCCGTCACTGCCCCCGCAACGGTAAATGAGTCAGGCGATCCTCTTGGCCACTGCACAGTCTCTGTGTGGGAAGGCGATTCGCCCCGACGTTCAGCGTCACTCATGAGTCCGGATACCGGCCCGTCGTTTAATCCACAGTGTCATCGCGGCGGGCGATGGGTGGGGCCTCATACATGAGCGCTTCTTCAGTTCCCGTTCGCTTGGCACACCATGCAGGCTCGGGGACGTCTGTGGGAGCGACTCATGATCAATAAGACCAAACCTCTCTTTCTTGCCAGCGCAATCTTGTGCGCTAACGCAGCGCTGGCAGACGCTGAGTCATCCGTCGACGAAATCATTGTGAGCGGGGCACTTGTCCCGGTCACAGTTTCGGAAATCGGTAATGCCGTTACGGTGATTAGCAGCGAAGACATCGCACGGCGACAAGCACTCAATGTGGCCGATTTGCTGCGCAGCGTGCCAGGCTTCGCCGTCAGTCGCAGTGGCGTGCGCGGCACGCAAACTCAGGTTCGCGTGCGCGGCGCCGAAGCCAACCAAGTGCTTGTACTCATCGACGGCAATCGCGTTAACGATCCTTCTGTTGGTGATGAGTTCCGCTGGGAACTCCTAAGCACGGCACAGATTGAGCGAATCGAAATTGTCCGCGGCGCTCAAAGCGCACTGTGGGGCACGGATGCAATTGGCGGTGTCGTCAATATCATTTCACGCGGTGGCACCGATGGGTCGCTGATCAACGGTTTTGCCGAGACCGGCAGCCGCGCCTCGCAGAACTTTGGTCTGGATGGATCCATTGGAACAGACTCAGGTTTTGTGGCGGCTGGCGCCGAGCGTCAGTCAACCGATGGCGACAATATTTCCCGAGCGGGCGATGAAGACGATGGTTCGTCACTCAACACCGCGTTTATCAATGGTCGATGGCTGGCGTCGGATCGCATTACGCTCGACGGTGGTGTACGCCTCAGCAATGCCTATTCCGAGTTCGACGGCGTTGATTTCTCAACCGGCATACCCGGCGACTCCGATACCGCCAACGACAGTGAGACGCTGACCGCGAATCTCGGCGCACGCTGGCAACATCCCGATGACGTATACACCCATCGGATTTCTGCACGCTGGTTCGATAGCGAACTGAGAACGCTCAACGGCGGTATCGAGTCCGCATCCACCCGTGCAGATCGCATGACGCTCGCTTATCAATTCGATCTCAACCTTGGCGAAAACGGACTATCGTTGGCTGTCGAACATGAAGCCTCCGACTTCAGCCAACGCGGTGCCGTGATATTCGGAGATCCGAACCAGGATCAATCGATGAATATCACCAGCCTGATTGCCGAGTATCGCGGCTTTGCCGGCGACCGATTCAGCTGGATAGCGAGTGCGCGCTTTGACAGCAACAGTGATTTCGACGACGCCTACAACGGACGACTGTCTGCCTCGTATCAAATCGATGACCAGCTACGATTACGCGGGAACATCGGTACTGGGCAAAAGAACCCAACGTTCACGGAGCGGTTCGGTTTCTTCCCAGGTTCTTTTGTCGGCAATCCGGCGCTTGATCCCGAGCGATCTCTTTCGATGGAAATCGGATTGGACGGCGATAGCTTTGACGGTGCCGTGCAGTGGCAGGTTTCCCTGTTTAACCAGGATCTTGAAGATGAGATCAACGGCTTTGTCTTTGATCCCGTCACATTCCTCGGCACCGCAGAAAACCGTAATGGCAAGAGTGATCGCCAGGGCGGTGAGCTCGCAGCCCAATGGCAAATCGCCGCTGCCGTTCGAGTCGATGCAACCTACACGTACATCGATGCTACCGAACCGGATGCGGGCGGCAATACCATTGATGAGCTGCGGCGCCCGCGCCATACCGGCTCATTAGGGCTTGATGTTGATGCGTTGGAAGGCCGTTGGACAAATCGACTCACTGCGGAGTACGGCGGTAGTCGCCTCGATCGCTTCTTCCCACCGTTTCCGCTGCCCTCGCAAGTTGTCACGATCGGAAATTACTGGCTGGTTGATTTGAGCAGTCAATATGCGGTTTCAGAATCGTTGACTGTTTATGCTAGAGGTAGCAACTTGCTGGATGAAGACTACGAAGAAGTGTTTGGTTATGAAACGTTAGGCCGTGCCGGCTTTGTCGGTGTGAAATTCAGCTTCGGACGTTAATCGTCTGGACTGTCATCAGGCTGGCGCAACCGGCGCACAGGCAGCCCGAGATTCAATACTATTCCGGCGGCGCGCAACGCGAAAGCTACCGCGCCGCCGGCCATCAACGCGATGCCAGTCGGTGCCCCCAGCGTAAACGCAGCGCAATAAACACAAGCACCCGCTAACGCGGCGCTGGCATAGATTTCACGAACAAGCACCAACGGTACTTCGTTAGCCACGACGTCGCGAAGAATACCGCCAACGACCGCCGTGATCACACCCATCGTCACTGCGATGATGACGTTGCCGGTGATATCAAAAGCCTTTGCCGCACCCATCACACAAAACAACGATAATCCCAACGCATCAGCCCAGGTCAACAGCGTTAGCCGCTTGCCCACAACGATAGGCACAGCGAATGCAAACAATGCTGCCGCCAGCGCGACGAGAATATTCAATGGCTCTTGCAGCCAGAATACCGGGACGTCGAGAATGAGGTCTCGCAGTGTTCCACCGCCAACGGCCGGCAACAATCCGAGCACGATGTAGCCAAACAAATCCATTCGTTGCCGCGCGGCGACCAACGCACCGCTATAAGCAAAAACAAAGACACCCAACAAATTGGCGATTAACAAAAAGTTCATACCGCTGATTGTAATCGGCTTTGTATCGCACTGCAGAAAACGCACTCCACCTTGCGGGACTCATGACGCGGACTTTCTTGCCGCCACATCGAATCGATAGAATCTACTCTCTGCGCTCATCTCATTGGTAAGCAACATGAGCAGCGATACCCTGATTCAGAAATTCGCAGTAGTTATCGTTAATTGCAGTGCATCGATAAACCGCGCCGTTACCACAAGCGACAATGCAAAGAACCGTTACAGCCTGGGTTTTTGGATGTTCCTAACTGGAGTTTTACGATATGTTTAACGTAGGTCGCGAAAAGGTTAGGGGCATTTAAGCACCGCAGCTAGTGGTATGGGGAGCACCATGACGCAAGAAATAGAAACGGTCAGTCAATCAAAACGCTACTGGAAGCGCAGCGATGAACCAGCCGGTTGGTGGCCGTGGGGACTCCTCTGGCTGGCCGGACTCATTTTGATCTATTTGATCGGCGCGCTGATCACAGCGCCGAATATAGAATCGCGAACCACAGCTAGCGTCGGCGAAGCCCTAGCTGATTACAACATCGAGTCTATCGATGTCGATGGTCAACATGTTCAGGTGGTTGCGAACGCCGATACTAATGATCGCGAAAACATTCTGGCGCGCGCTAAAGCCGCAGCCTGTCAAACATGGGCCGGCGATCTCACCTGTCCTGTACATGTTGCGCTGCAATTGAAGGCAGCTGCACCTGTCGCGGCGATCGAGGAAGCGCCCAAGAGCACCGATCGATTACATGATTTCATGGTTCGAAAATCCGTCGATACATGGGTCGTGAGCGGCGAGTTTCCGACAAATGATGCGCGACAAGATTTCTTGTCCAATCTGGATACCAAGGAACGAACGCTAAGCGACGATACCACGGTCTCAGGAGATCGCAGCACGGCAGCAGACAGCGAAGCCTCTGCACGGGCGCAACGTTTATTACCACTATTAAATGGCGGTCAGGTCATCTGGAACAACGGTGAGTTTTCGGTGCGTGGTTTAGTCGCTGCCGAGAATGAACAACCCGTTAGAGATCTGTTCAATGCTCAAACACCAACGCTCGGTCTTGGCACTATTACCCTGCAAATAGCAGAAGAAACAGAGCGATGTAATGAGTCGTTTGCCGAACTGCTCAACACCACAAGCATTCGATTCCGCACGGGCAGTGCCAATATCGACAACAAGAGCCAGGCCTTACTAGTGGCACTGGCCGAGATCGCTAACGACTGCGATGGCGATTTGCGAATTGACGGCCACACGGATGATGTTGGTTCGGATGAAAACAATCAGGTACTGAGCCAGAAACGTGCCGATGCCGTCGCGAGCGCTTTGACCGGACTGGGCGTTGAGGCCTCCAGGCTGACGGCAACAGGATACGGAGAATCCAGACCTGTCGGAGATAATGCGACTGAAGCAGGTCGCGCCCGTAATCGACGAATCGTGATTCGTATTGCGGAGTTGAATTGAACTAGGAAGACGCTTGTTGCGTCATCAGGGGATAACAGAATGACTTACCTTCTTGCGAAATATACGCTCATTTTTCTGCTCGCTGCACTACTTGGTGCCTTGCTTGGATACTGGTGGTCTCGCCGCAAACTTGTTGATGTTTCGGAAAGTTATGAGGCAATGATTCGACGTCAAAAAGCCGACGGCGAAGCCTGGCAGGATCTGAGCGGTCGCGTCACGGCACTGAATGACAACCTGGCACCGACCTTTAAAGCAGGACTCGCAGATCTTCCGCAGCCCACTTTCCCGGTGACAGATCTCACAGGATTGGAGCAACAAATCAACGCTTTAAAATCTCAGTTTGATGCGTTTGAAATTCCTGAAACCAAAGAAACTGATCTGAGTGGCGTGTTGGCAAAAATCGATGCCGTCAGTGAACGTGTCAATGCGATCAAGATTCCAACACCGGAGAAAACCGACTTAACGCCTATCCAGTCCAGAGTCGATGGCATCGAAAGCTTGATCGCAGCCATTCGTATCCCGGAGCCGGAAACCACCGATCTAACGGGGCTCGAATCTCGCCTGGAGGCCGTCGATGCACGCGTAGAGGCGATTCGCATTCCGACGCCGGAGAAGACCGACCTTTCGCCGATTCAAGCAAGACTGGACAGCGTTGAACAGCTGGTTAAGTCGATTCGTATTCCGGAACCCGAGCAGATTGACCTCAGTGACATCGTCGCGCGTCTGGGCACACTAGAGACATCAGTACAGGGTATTCGTATGCCTGAGCCGATCGACCTTTCTTCAATCCATAATCGCATCCAACAGCTGAGTCAGTCGGTTGCGGCGATCAAACCGACACCGGCAACCGATCTCACACCGATGAAGGCTGAGATCCAAAAGCTATCGACAACGGTTGCCAACCTGCCGAAGCCCCCGCAACCGGTGAGAACAGACTTAAGCCCGGTTAACGATAAGTTACGACAAGTTGAGACTCGCATCAGCCAACTGGTGATGCCAAAAGCCGTCGATTTGAACCCTGTGCAAACGCGGCTTCAAGCGGTAGAGAAAGCGCTTGCCAACGTACCGACGGTTCAAACTCATGCGCCTACCGATTTAAAGCCTGTTTATCGACGCATTGATGAATTGGAAAGATTACTTAAGAACTTGCCGACACCGAAGACCATCGATATCGCACCCATCGGTTCTCGCCTGTCAGCAATCGAAGCGGCCATCGCAAAACTGAATAAGCCGGCACCGAAGCCAAAAAAGAAAGGCCCAATCTTGTTGAAAGCGGCATCATACGGACGCAAGGATGACCTCAAGAAGATCTCCGGCGTCGGCCCGAAATTGGAAAGAATGCTGAATGGACACGGTGTTTACTATTTTTGGCAGGTGGCCGACTGGAACGCCCGCGATATCCGTATCGTGGATGACAAGCTGGAAGTCTTCAAAGGTCGAATCGCCAGAGACAACTGGGTGACACAGGCGAAGAAACTTCGTCGAGAAGCGGGTGCTGCCAAGAAACCGTCGTAGACAAAAATGTCAGGGTTTTTCGAAACCTAGTTCGCGACCCTTGCGTTGGACAGACCGAACCGAGCTGGAGTCCCGACCCAGACGCCGCTTCAACTCCACGACATCCTGTTTGTAGTTACGTCGCAAGGCCCGACAAAAATCAACACGTTCGATCGCAAAATGCGGCGGAACATCGAAACTCACGCCGGTACAAAGCTCGGCGGCGGCACGCCAGCGCCTTAGTTTGTCATCCAGTCTTTTTGGCTGTCGGGCTAACAAGTCTGTCAGTTGTTCAGCAACATTGCGTCGCTCGGTAAGACAATCGTAATAGCCATCGTGCGCGTCCAAGGCTCGATCCTCTTCGAACCAACAATACGTCACGATCGTATGTTCGCTTTCGAGCGTCGCATAATCTCGTCGAGCCACTTGTTGACGGCTGTTGGAAAAATAGATCGCGACATGTTCCTCGTTACGCGATAGCCAGGGCTTCAACGGATCTTGTCCCTCCAGCCAGACTCTGATCGATGGATCGTCCGATTTCTGATTGGTATAAATCAGTCGTAGGCTGTCGCCGCGCGCATCACCGTACTGCGATGGCGCTAGGACGAAGATGGGTCCCGATGACGCATGACGTACCAATGCAACACCAACCACCAAGACCGGAGCCAGAACGGAGATAACCCAAAACCACGCCGGCCGATTTGCACGTTGAATAGTGAGCAGCCAAAGCGCCAGCGCGTCTGTGGTGACGAATAATAATTGCGGGTTTTTTCCAAACCGGAATGGCGAGCCAACCGGCGCATAATCAGTAAACAGCCAATCGTAAACGCGAGCGAAATCCAGCTGCAGAGCCATTGCCGCTGTCGCTACCGCTAGTGCCAGTGGCGCGAGCCAAGATAAGTGCGTTGCCGCTTTACGAAACGAAAAAAACAGTGCCAAGAAGACAAGAAAGCTTGGCACATGCAATATTCCGCCAGTGATTGGTAGCGGCAACAGGTAGTCCATAAACACGGAACCATTGCCCCAAACACTATTCCAGCCGAATACACCGGCCACCATCGCCGGTGCTGTCCATGTCGCAACCAGAATGGTGATGGTGATGAAACGCGGGTTAATGTCTCTCATGAGCCGAAAATTACGCACCAGGCGCCGCTCCGGCAATCAACGGGTTCACAGAAATCCAAAATCGACATACCGGATCATGCGTGAAATACTCGATTGGACTGGGTTAGCCGGAGTTGAATCATGTTAATCACACAGCTTGCGATCGGGTCTGTCATCGTACTTTCGACAGCGCTATTTCATGTGATTGCTCTGGTATTTCTCGCCCAGTGGTTGCGACAAGTGTTTGGCTACCACAATGGTTCGCTCAAACCTACCAGCAAGGTCTTGCTGCTAGGTTTATGCGTTACCGCCATTCTGGCTATTCACACGATCGAAGCGTGGCTCTGGGCGTTTATCTATCTGACGCTCGGTGAGTTTGATAGCTTGACGCAGGCGCTCTACTTTTCGTCGGTGACAGCAACCACATTAGGTTACGGCGACATTATTCTGTCCGAACAATGGCAGCTGCTAGGCGTCTTCGAGGCAATGGGTGGCTTGATTCTTTTCGGCGCAAGCACCGCCTTCATGCTGAGCTTAATGCGATCGGTATTCGATCACTTTGATTAAACAGCCTATAAGCCCATGAACCGTCGAATCAGGATTTATCCAAACCCCATTTGGAATAGTGCAACAGCCAGTAAACGGCAACTGCCAGAATCGGCGTAAACACAAAGGCGCCCAACGCCCAAAAATAGGGCTCGAGATTCAAGACGCGTTTCTCACGTTGGGCGGCATCTTTATTGATAGCCATCGCCGCAATCGCAGCGAGAAACAAATAAAGCAGACTGGTCAGTAACGCAATCACGCTAAACAAGTTACCCGGCCCACCAAAACCCAAACTTAAATTCTGCAAATCAGATCACTCTCAGCACCAAGAAAAACGTCAATTTAATCTATTGACCAAAACCCGATTTGTACACCGCCTGACTCGACAATGGCACAGCTTCCATGCGGCCCCAGCGGCATTGGCGGTAACAATGTGATCGCGCCGGCTGAAACCGCCTGCGCCAACGTGCTGGTGATATCTTCTGTTAGAAAATAGTGACGGGTAAGTGGTTGTTCCGCTTCATGCATCGGTGCCCTGACACCAATTCGGACGCCATCGGGTCGCAACGCAACGCGAGCACCGCCGAGATCCGGATCCGGTGATGAGAACTCAAGCCCGTCGATGCATTCATGGAGATGGCATGTTGCCGTTACGTCACTGCTGACCATTTCGATGTAATGTATTTTCATAATTTATCCCCTATGGACGAAGACCATCCTCTGTCCGTCATTAAATAAGTCGCAAAACTCGCCAACCAATGCGATCCGGCGTAGTGATCAGCGGACACTGCTGCGACCCCGGTTTTTGCATGCACATCAGCAGCAGCGTTCAACGCCGCAGCCCGGCGATCACCGGCAGGTAATGCACGCGCAATGTTGTAAAGATTCCACGCGCGCGATGAATTGACGCCATCAAGGTGCACCAACTTGCCATCTGACGCATCTGTCACGATTCCAGGGGCCAACCAATCCGCGCTTCCGTCGATCGGAATCGTTGGCATGAAGGCGAGCAACCAATCAGAAAACTCGGTCGGACTCATTATCCGCCGCATCAAGTCGGCTTCCATGAGACAGGGAGACAAAAAGTCTTCTCCGCTCGGCTCATAGGAAAGTGGACAGCCAACGTCCCCCCGATGAAACTTGAGCGACTTCTGGACAATCAACCGCTCCATTTCTTGATCACCAGCAACCCTTGCCCAGTCCAGCATTAACCCGAATGCGAACGCACTTTGGTTGTGCGTGCCTAGCCGAATGGGATAAGCCAATTTCGGCAACCATTGTCGAAGACTGTCGGCGACAATCGTCTCAAACGGCGTTAAAACGGTTAACCAGCGTTTGGCGTCAGGGTGATCCCATTCGCGTAGCTCCGCAGTGAGTTGCAGCAACCATGCAAGACCGTATGGGCGCTCCCATGAGCCATTCGCAGGACGGGAGAAGTTGGCGATTTCGCCAGAAATATTTTCTGCCGTGAAACTCTCGTTTAGCTTTTCGACAGCCTTGGTACGCCATTCACCATCTTGTGGCCCAACTCGCAACAAACGCACGAGCAGCCAATGACCATGCACGGCGCTATGCCAATCGAAACAACCGTAGAAAACGGGGAAGAGTTCGCGCGGCCGCCCGATTTCATCAGCGGAATCGGTCGTCCTCGAAATCTTGTTGGGAAACTCTTGATGCACACAGGAAATGGCTAGACCGGCAAATCGATTGGCGAGCTCGGGCGAAATATCGTCGCGAGGATTGCTACGCTCAAACCCATTCGCAGCGATCGAAAACAAAGAAACGGCCAGCCAGCCGGCAATAGCCACTGTTTGCTTAACGATTCTGATCATTTTCTGATCCTGTTTGGCATCCAATAAACCTACGCCGAATTTGCCAATCATGCCAGTTTCTATTTACGTAGATGGGGAATTTCAGTAGGTTGGTATCAGAACAAAAACACGCATCAAATGCGTCAAATGGCAAGGAAGTCAATGAAACAATCTATTATCGGCTTGATACTTGGCGTGTTAATCGGCATCGGCCTGACAAAGTTGCTTTCCAAGACAGAGCGAATGCATGCACCCGAAACGACGGTATCAACGCTGGCAGAGGCGGATGACGTTTCCGTCGATGAGGCAACTTCTCTCCGTGAAAATGCCTATGCCTCACTGAACACCATCGAGGCCATTCTTGCCCTGCCCGGCGACTTTGCCGAAAGTGAAGCAACCTATGCTTTAGCCGCACGCTCGGGCAGCAACGCCCTGCAAGATTTGTTATTCGAAGCGGCTTCGATGACGAATCCGCAGAAGCGCGACACGATAATCCGCATATTGCTGGCACGATTAACGGAGATCGATCCCGGATCGGCATTGGCGTTGTCCGAGGGACCATTGAACAGATTCGGTGTCGACTATGCTTCGGTCGTTTGGCGACAATGGGCCTCGCGCGAGTTCGATACGGCGCTGACGGAAGCCACGTTGCGTCCGGGCAATCAACTAGTGGTCGCACAGGCTTTGTATTCTGCATTACCCAGTCTCGACGACCCGCGTGTCATCGATATTGAGAACGCGCTCGGCAAATCGCCTGCCGATGACGTCAAAGCGAAAGAGATCGCTACGCTCTACAGCGAGTCGCCGGCGCTTGCCATCGGCCATCTAAACGCTACGGCGACACCGAAAGACAAGATTGTGATCGAAGCACTCGCGAAACTGATGCTTGCGGATACGGGCACAGAGGCTATAGCTTATCTTGAGGACATCGCCGATGGCGCGTTACGGCGAACCTTGCGCCGGAGCTTGATAGCCGCCGCCACCGAGGAAGACCCAATCACCGCCATCGCGATGATTCAAGAGAACGATTGGGAACGCAGCGAACAAGCATCGATGAGCGAAGCTTTTAAGGCTTTGACCAAGCAAGACGCTGACACGGCATTGGTGCTCATTGCTGATCTGTCTCCGGGTATGCGAGCCAACATGGAGCAAACGGTGGTCATGACGGTTGCTGATTTTGACATCGATCGAGCGCTCATCATGTCTCAAATGTTGACCTACGCTACCGAAGAAAGAATGCGAGGCGGACTCGCCTCTGCACTGGTTCAAACGAACATCGATCGCGCTTTCGAAATCGCGCTCGGCATAGAAGACCCGAGGGCTCGGGCGATATCTATTCAGGGTTTTGTTTATAAAGCCAACATCGAAGACATGACCAAAATTGCCGATCTCATCATGGCGCAGCCCGAAACGCCTTGGGGCGGGAACAATCGATTAGGACAAGTGGCGAGGCGCTGGGCGGTAGAAGATGCCGAAGGCGCTTTGGCATGGGCTAGCGCACTATCCGATGACACGCGCAGTGGCGCTATCGGTCAAATCATTTCCGAGATCGCTAAAACCGATCCAAACGAAGCCGTCACACTGGTGAATAGTCTCTCTAGCGATAGTAATGATGACGTCCGGCGTACCCTCGCCGCTTCATTGTCGAGCATGAATATGGTTTCGGAAGGACTGATGCTAGCCGATGGCGCAACCAGCGCGGACGCGAAGCGTTCAATACGGTTGGCCTCACTAAACAGAATGATCAATGACGATCCTGAAAATGCCCTGGCGCTTGCCCAACAAATTGGGGATCAGGATGTGTCTGATGTCGTACTTTCGCGAGTCATCGGCAAGTCTGGCCGTATAGACCCGGCAGCAGCGCTTTCAAGAGTGAATGATATTACTAACCGAACCATTCGCGAACGAACCGAAGCGCAACTCATTGGCGAATTGGCGAAGTCTGATATAGACGCTGCCTTTCGCAGAGTACGGAGCATCGAGCCTGGCACGCGATACGATAGCCTGGCCGCCGGACTGGCGAATACCAAATCGCTTTCGGTTGATGAGGCATTGAAACTAACCGGTTCCATTCAAAATGAACGAACACGGAGACAAGCCGAACTGCGACTGCTTTATACCACTGCATGGAAAGATCAGGAAAAAGCACGCGCTTTAGCCGCAAGGCTTGACATGGATGATGACGACCGTGATCAATTCGAAAGCATGATGATGCAAAAAGGAGTGCGCTATTGGTAGCTCAAACTACGAAGAACCATGATCTATCACGGTTGGCTCCACCCGCCGATCACACTTTGTTGGTCATCGGTGGATGTGGTGGCATTGGACATGCGTTCGTCGAAGCTGCCGTTGAGGCAAATCAGCGTGTCTATGTGATGGATTTGCCGGATGCCATCGACAGAAGAGGACAGGTACCGAGCGTCCACTATGTAGGAATAGATCTATGCGACGAAGCTTCCATCGACGAAACTTTTTCGAAGTTGAAGTCCCTTGATGTGAAGTTTCACAGTGTCGCGATGTGCGCCGGTTACACGAAAGGTCATGACCGCATCGCAGAACTGGATACTCAGCTATTCGATGACATCGTAAACGGCAACTTGCGCGGCCCGGTTCTGGCGATGCGCGCTTGCATCCCGTTGCTTACGCCGGATGCTGCGCTGGTTTTGTTATCTACCGCGATCGGGCAAGTCGGCGCTGCCGGTTATGCAGGCTATGGTGCTGCCAAGGCTGGGCTCAATGCCATCGTGCGTATTCTGGCGACCGAGCTGGCGCCAGGGATTCGAGTGAACGGCGTCGCACCCGGCGCCGTCGATACTGCGTTTATTCGCGGCGGTTATGGCACCGGCGCGGCGGAAGAAGGCGCCGCCGAGCGCTTCGATGCGGATGCGTACAATGCCATGGTACCGATGGGCAGAATGGGTGTGCCAAATGACATCGTCGGCCCGATGCTCTTTTTGCTTTCAGACGCAGCCCGCTACATCACGGGGCAAGTCTTGCATGTGAATGGTGGCGCGTACCTACGCGATTAGCACGACCTGGCGGCAATGGCCTGGCCATCACCAGGTGTCATCATGACACCTGTTTTTGCAGGTGTGTCCGCATTACGCTGAGCCCTTCATCAAGTCCTCTTCGACCCAGCCCGATTCTGAACCGATCATTAGGCGTAGGACCCAATTCGGAATGATAAATGGAACTCGGCAAAACGAGCACGCCACTACCTTCAACGAGTGAATGTGCGAACGCCTCAACCCCGTCATCACCCAGGTATCGCGGAAATGCCGTGCACGACCCATCCGGCGGCTGCCATTCAAACCGGTCTTCGAATGCGGCGAAAAAGTGATTCCAGCGAATCAGGTTTTCATCAACGATCGCACAGTTTCGGTCGAGTAACTTTTTGCGGTTCTTCAAAGCAATAATGGCCAGCTGCTCGCTGGGGCCCGAATTACAAATAGAAAGATAGTGTTTAAGTCGCTCCATACGTGACAACAGGGCCTTGTCCTGACAAGCGATCCAGCCAATTCTCAAACCAGGCAATCCGTAGGCTTTCGACACCACGCCAAGCGACAGACCGCGTTCGTAGACATCCGCAATAAAGGGTAGGTGTTCAGCATCGCTGGGACCAAGACCATTGAAAATCTCGTCGTGGAGAATGTAGATACCATGTTTCCGACACAATTCTACCAACGCATCAAATCGATCTCGCGGAAGAATGGTACCGGTGGGGTTATGCGGAAAATTCATCGTGAGCAAACGGGTGTTAGGCTGGATTGCTGCAGCCACCCGTTCGATGTCCAGCGACCAGTCATCGTCGGGATCGAGCGGCACACCGGTCGCCTCGCAAATGGCCAGCGGCAACGTCTCGTGAGATTGATAATTTGGTGTGATCACAATCGCATGGCTGTCCTTTTCCAACAGAACGTTGTTGGCTGCGAAAATACCTTCGCTGGCGCCAGCGAAACATAACACCTGTTCAGCGGATTGGTTGGCGAATGAATCAGCGATAGCATGACGTAAAGCCGGTGCACCAAAAGTCTCGGTATAGCCAAGCCACATGTTTTCAAAATTAGCGCGATCGTCTGACGACGCCATGGCCAACAATTCATCGAGACGCATACTTTCTGCATCGGACGCAGTCATGTGATACCGGGCATTGAACTCCCATTTGGAAAAATGGGTTTCAAGTTTAAAGTCGGGTAGAGTCGGCATCGTTTCTCCACTTTGAAAAAGTGAGCATAGTAGTGCAGCTACTCGACCAGCAAACACTAAAGAAATCCATAGACCTTAGGTCGGCTTTACCATTGATTGAACAAGCCTATCGAGACTATAGCGCAGGTAAGCTTGAACAACCGCCCGTTGGCCATCTTACCTTTCCCGAATCCAGCGGAGACTGCCACATCAAATACGGAGCGGTCCGGGGGGATGCCATTTTTGTGATCAAGGTGGCTACGGGATTTCCAGACAATCCTGCTGCAGGTTTAGCGGTGGGCAACGGTTTGTCACTGGTGCTATCTGCAAAGCATGGGAACGTGTTGGCCGTGTTACATGACGAGATGTTTCTTACGGATGTGCGTACGGCTATCGGCAGTGCGATTGCGACACGCTCATTGATGAATGAATAGGCCACAACACTACTGATCGTCGGTACTGGCACGCAGGCACGGCTACAGGCTGAAACGCATCTTTGCTTCTTGCCCGAGATCACGTCGGTGACGTTCTGGGGTCGAGACAAAGCGAAAACCAATGCGATCGCCGACGATCTCTCGACCCATAGAATCGTATCAACAGCGACAGACCTTCGCGCTGCTTGCGAAACCGCGAACGTCATCGTCACCACAACGGGTGCGACACAGCCGCTGATCGCCGCGGATTGGATACGGGATGGCACTCATATAACCGCTGTCGGCGCAGATGCTCCCGGCAAAGCAGAACTTGCGGCATCGTTAATTGAGCGCGCTGATTTGTTGGTCGCGGATTCCACCGCGCAGTGTTTGGACCACGGTGAATTTTCGCGACTAACCACCAAGAATGGCGCGCCGGTCAATCCCGTCGTAGAGCTTGGTAGCGTCCTTTCCGGAACGACAACCGGCCGGTCTTCGCCCCAGCAGATAACCATCGCGGATCTCACGGGTATTGCAGCACAGGACATTGCAATCGCGAAGCATGTTCTGCAGCGATTAGATTTGCCAATCGTTGGATAGCATTAGGGCCCGTCACCTACCTTCAGTGGCATTCTTTGAGCGGCCGATTTTGGCAACCATGCCTATATCGGTCACCAACAACGAAACGAGGCTAACGCACTAAGACATTAACATCGATCGTTTAAGTAAAAAGAACGTTTATTACTGATAATTGAATTTAATATATATTTATTAACTCGATAAAATCAGAAGTTATTAATTTAAAAGAGTTTTATCGTCATGCGCGCCAGATCCAGCCAGTCTAGGGTCGTTCCAATATTTCCTGGTTTACCAGCGTCAAGTCATCCCTCGAAATGTCGACGAATACGCAATGCCAAGATGACAGACTCGCTCAATGCATTGCTGCAGCAGTTAGGTAGCGAGCGAGCGGTTCGATTCGGCAATACGATGTCCGATGAGACCTTAAGCACGGATGCGAGAGGTTTCGGACCCGCGTTCTCGGCGACGCCAATCCGAAGCTTTCACGGTATCTGTAAGGGGCTCGTCAGCAACCTTGATGTGATCGTAGCGACCTCAGTGGATCATGTATCGCCAAAAGACCCTGCTCAATCGATGCTAAATACACTGGACGCAGCAACCTACGTCGCACGAAGGTTTGGACGAAAAAACGTACTCGTGCTGGATACCAATACAGCAACGCTCGAGTCGACACTGACCGACTGGAATCGGCAGAAACGGGCACGCGGTATCTCTGTTGAGACGAATACCCTGGCCGGTTTTATGGATTGTTTAGTGCGCGGAGAATCTTGCAGCACCGTACTTGCTGTGTTGCCAACATTGTACCAACCGCTATGTGACTTGTTGATTGGCATGTCGGGCGCAGCACCCATGACCATTCAGGCTAATCAAACCGATGGCCTCGAAATTGTGGCGGCTCAAACCGGCGCGGAATGGACGCCTGCAGCGCTTATCCCGGCCTTAATCACTTCAATGGTGTTGGATGGTGAGCTTGCATCCGCCCGAACACTGGAACGTTCATGGCTGAAATCACTAGAAGATGGCTTAATCACAGAAGGCTTGGAAACGCTGGCACCGGCTGAAAAACCAATCACTTTCAATCACTTTTGTGAGGCCATCGTCGACAATCTCGACAAATCGCCGCGTCAATTGATGCCATCACTAGCGCCGCAGCAAACGATCGGGGCGAATCTCACACTGGTTTGAGATTCGCATCGTCGTTCGCCCTTCAGCCGTCTATTTGTATCGCGTTGGGCGCATCAACCTGGTGTCCGAGCTGTCGTGCGCTTTCTGCTTACTTGACCAATGAGCGGTAGTGCATCGTCACCGATACTGACGTACACACTTAAATAAAGGTATAAGATGCACTCACAAATGTTCTATTAATCGGAACGAATCGATGGCTTTGAATTTCAAACACCTACGCTACTTTTGGGCGGTCGCCAAGAATGGCAATCTTACCCGCGCGGCAGCCGACATGAATGTTTCTCAATCCGCACTATCCGTTCAAATCAAACATCTCGAGCAATGGTTGGGTCAATCACTGTTCATACGGCAAGGCCGAAGTCTGGTGCTAACCGAGGCCGGGAAAGTCGCACTTGAATATGCTGACTCTTTGTTCTCGGTCAGTGATGAAATGGTTAGCGTGATCAAAGGTAAAGCGCCAGGGACTCGTCAGGTGATCAGAGTCGGCGCATTGGCAACGCTCTCACGAAACTTCCAGATCACCTTCTTGCATCCGTTATTGTCCAAGGATGACGTTTCAATCGTATTGCGTACCGGAGATCAAACTCAATTGCTGCGAGATCTGGAAACCAGAGCGCTCGACGTCGTTCTGACGAATCAACTGCCGTCGCGAGATCAGGAACGTGCGTGGGCCACGCATACGATTGATGAGCAATCTGTCAGTGTGATTGGCAATCCATGCCGCGGCAACCCGACGTCTGATCTTGCACAAGTACTCACGACGCATCCAGTAATACTGCCAACGATGGAACACGCCATCCGCATGAGTTTTGACGCGTGGTGCGAACGCAAAGGATTACGACCGCAAATCAGAGCCGAAGTTGATGACATGACATTGCTGCGATTGATGGTGCGGGAAGATTTCGGTGTCGCCGTCGTCCCGCGCATCGTTGTTAGGGATGAACTCAACGACGGTACCTTGATGGAGTTTGCCGAACTTCCCGGACTCACAGAAACGTTCCATGCCGTCACACTGCCCCGAAAATTTGAAAGTTCTGTGCTGCAGAGCCTATTGAGGCGAATCGACGATGGCATCGCACAAACTAACAGGATGAATTAGCCTGTTAAAAAGTAAGTGATCGTTCACGGATACCCTGACAGCCCTATGAAGAAACGCTGGCCCTGAGGACATCGACCGGGATACTGACCTTCTTGCTCACTGCTATGACGAATCTGCTTGCTTCATGATTGCAGGCGATAAGACTAGAAAATGAGATCTACCATGATGATCAGAAGCCGCTATTCGGTAGAAGTGTCGGGCCTGGCACGAAACTCAAGCAGACGCCAGATCAAAGACCATCCGCGTGCCACCCGAGTATTGGGTATCCAGTCTAATTTGGCCTTGATGGGCATTCACGATAGATTTGACCAAAGCTAAGCCCAGCCCTTCGCCTTCGTGATCGCTGGCGGATTGGCTCAATCTTTGCCATGGCTCAAAAATTTCGTCCGCATGTTTGGGGTCGATACCAATGCCTGTGTCCTCGAATGAGAACCAGACGCGGCCATCACATTGCTCTGTCGTTACCGAAATTCTTACGGGTTGATCGGGGTGTTTGTACTTCAAACTGTTCGATATCAAATTACTGACTACACGTCTAAGCAACTCTGGATCAGCGCGAACTTTTCCTGTGACATTCAGGTCAAGATCTGCACCGGTTGTTTCGATAGCGGGTCGTAGCGCGTCGTTAACTTCACTCACGAGTTCAGCAACATCCACAATCGACATCGCTGGTGTCGCAAAACCTGTTTTCGTGAAGTCCATCAAACCATTGATCATTCGATCGATACGCATCGTTGACGAATGGATTTTCTCGGATAGTTGGAGCACCGACTCTGTGTCTTCGACATCTTCTCGTATCATTTCTGTGTAGTAAGCAATATGGCGCACAGGTGCACGCAAATCGTGAGACACAATACCTGCAAACTGCTGCAGTGCTGTGTTCGCTGTCGATAGTTGGACATTCGCCGCTTCGACTTCGCGATGCACCGTTGTGATGGCGGCGACGTGCCGCTTTTCTTGTTGCTGGCGCATGATCAACACCAATGCCAAAGCGCTTAACAAGAACATCCCACCAATACTGATGAGGCTCAAGATACGGTCCTTGGCATCCACAGCGCGCATTTGATCCGTTACAGCAATCGATAGCGTGTTCAGTAGATCACTATTTTCGCGGATCGCGAAAGTATCATCGAACCGGATTTCTGCATCGATTGCTGCCGCTGTAAGACCGAGCTCCGAATACTCCACCACCTTATCCAGTCTTGACTGGTATGCCTCAACCATTGCGCGACTATTCGTCAATGTACTGTTGATGTCGAGCGCGACGGCCTTTGCTTCAAGTTGATTAATGATGTCGATGGCGACATCCGCGCTGGCAGCTGCTCGTTCGTAGTAGGCGTCTTCAGATGGGCGCAGGACGAAGTTCTTAAAG
This sequence comes from Woeseiaceae bacterium, assembly GCA_045110335.1. Taxonomy (GTDB): domain Bacteria; phylum Pseudomonadota; class Gammaproteobacteria; order Steroidobacterales; family Woeseiaceae; genus CALBPI01. The sequence continues at coordinate 124,216 of JBGCGB010000015.1, read as the reverse complement.
TGATGGATCAGACCGCCATAGCCGATTTCACGATTCAACTGCAAGGCTAATTGCTGGGTATCAATGAGCTCGGTATGTAGTCGATCTGTTTGTTGTTGATGATCGCGGGTAGACCACACCTGCAGGCCTATCAGCCCGGCAATCGCAACTACAACAATGAGTGGCCATTGGCGTTTCATTTCAACACATCCCTGTGAACCTATTAATCATCGAAGGCGTTAATAGCGATCTAACGTTGAGGTTTCAGTCTTTTTATCGACCATTTGCGATCTGACTTTAACAGCTGATTTCGGCTGGCATTATTGCCATCGATGACAGACAGAACTCGTCAAATATGGTGCGCTGACAACAAATATTAAACGGCAAGTCTCGAGATCCAAGACCTTGCCCCAGCAATATGGTTCTACCCTCAAGTTCGTCAAGACTGCGGGCTAACCGGTCGGTTCAATCACGACTCTCGGGTGAAACGTATAGTAGCTAGGGTCGTCATCAGCAACCCAATCTCTGGATACCCGCTTTCCATTATGCCTATCGCTGTTCGGCGGGCACTTTTGTCATTCCACCCGGCGAAGCCCAAGGACGCTTGCAATCCAATCGTTCCGCGACGTTAAAAGCCGAATTTGTCGCACTCTCCAGTAACGGAATACCATGCGAAGCATAAGACCCGCAAAACCAGATGCGCCGATCCGGTTCTTGGTGTAACCGTGCTAAACGCTCGAGGCCCTTCAACGCGTCGTGATTGACGACGGGGCGTTCAAATCCGGCTTCGCCGAACACAAGTGCCTCATCAGGCTCAACGATCGGGTTCCAGGACTGAAAGACAGGCCCCGAATCCGGCATGGCCTGAATCGCATTCATCCAGATTGTCGCCATCGGTGCGGCTTGCTTATCGGCTAACAGAAAATTAACAGGTGCCCATTGTTTCTCGTTACCCGGTGGCGCCAAACGGCGATCGCGATGAACAACGACTCGGCTTGGCTCATACGAGAACGCGTTCAACATGCCTTTCTCATCCGGTGATGCGTTTTGAAGCACCTGGATGCTTTGGTTGGCCTGGGTCGCTAGCACGACATGATCGAAGGTTGATGATGCTGTCGATGTATTGACAGTCACTGCGTCATCGGTCCTCGATACACCGGTGACTTGTGCGCCCAGTTGCACCGAATGCACCTGCCGGGATAACAGTTTGACCACTTCTTGCGTGCCCTGGGTGACTCGTCTCACCGATGAAAACAGCAGCCCGCTGTTCAGGTACTCAAGAATCACGCGCGCCGGGTACGCCTTGATGCTTTCATGACTGCAGGTACAAATGCCCGAGAACGCGGGATAAAGAAACCCTTCTGCGAACGCTTTCGAATATCGATGCTCGCCCAAATAGTCTTCTATCGTCATCGCATCCGCAATGCCTTCGCCAAGCGACTTCGGTGATTGCCGGAATAATCGCAAGATGTCCCAGCCAATACGCAACGCGCGACGATTAATCGAACGGTTGCCTTTCAGAAACGGCAATAAAAAACGACCAATCTTGTAATTGTCATAGCGAAAATAGGTGCGGTCATTCAACGTACCGAACGACGCCGAATAATTGACCGGCTTGAATTCGATGCCAAGCTCCTGGTAAAGCGCCGTCAAATTGGGATAGAAGCCATCGAAGAAGACACGCAGGGGTACATCGATGCGGGCAGTACCTTGCTCGCCTTTCACTTCCAGTGAGTGTGCATCCATGCCCAGATGCTCAAACTTCTCGAAGATCGTGACCTCATGCTTCTGGCTTAACAACCACGCTGCACTTAAGCCGGCGATACCACTGCCGATCACCGCAATTTTCAACGCAACGCCTCCACTAGAAGCACCCCTATCCACGCACACAATAACCAAGCCTGACAGATCATCGCCCAGGTGACGAATTGCTTACAGCTTGCAAACGCCTGACTATCCGCACGCTTGAGTGTACCCGTCAACACAATACCGATCAGAATGATACCGGAAGGCAGCAGAATGAGCGCTATGCTAGTCACCGGTAACTGCCTACCCGTCGTGGCAATCGCCAAACAAGCGACGGCCAATAGCAGCAACGCGACAACCCGAGCCCGAAATTCACCGTGCCGCACAGGGTAAGTTTGTTTGTCACTCTGAAGGTCGGCCGCATGATCGGGTAGCGCCGTGATGATGTTTCCGGCATGAAACAACAGATAGAGTGGAATCAGATTCAACCACGGAAAGGCTTGTAGTGAACCAAGCTGCAAATAGAACCCGATTAACGGCAGCATGACACCACAACCGAGTCCTTGCAGGACCTCGCCGTGTCCCCGATAGCTAAACTGCAATGGCGGTAGATTGTAGGCCCAGCAACAGAAAAACGCTGCCGCGGTGCCGGCGAACATCCAGGGTCGGTCATGCAGGACCGCCAGCCAAAGCGCGAGCCCAAGCATCGCCAAGATGACAAGTTTCGCACCGGTCAATAAATTGCTTCGTCGAAGCTTCCCTTCCGGTAATACTCTTGACCCACCCGACAGCCAATAGTGCGTGGCCAACTGGTCGACGGCTTCATCCGAATAATCATTTAAATACAACAGGAGGATTTGAAATAGTGCGCCGAACAAAGCCGCATACCAAAAATAACTTGTGCTTAGCGATGAAGTGGTTTGAAGAGCGAACACCTGGCCGATCAGCAATGGTAAGAAGATCATGGGATAGGCGGCAGGGCGTGCCGCTTGAATCCAGGGTTGAACTCGTGAAAGTTGGCTCATGAGAACACGCGAAGACGCTTGGCTCGAACCGTCCTTCTGGTCATGTTGTTCGGAAAGCTTGCTGATGGCTAGATAACCGGAATCTCAGGGATGCCTCTAATACTGGCATGCTTCCCAACTGCACATCCATGCTTTCGGCAAAATCGCTGCTACAAAGTACCAGCGATATCATCAATCGTTGTTGCCATGCTACCCGTCCAGTTTTGACTTAGACTGATCGCTGCCTTATCCGAACGGTTTAGTAAATTGCGCTACTGACGCCCAAAGGAATCTACTTATCGCAAAGTCGCAACCGGTTTGGCAATGCTCGCGACACTATCGCCTTTTCGAATGGGCGGACCGGCCAGCCCGTAGATCGTGTGGCCACTGATCGGTGCGGTGACGACTTCGACGACTTTGCCCGTGTAATCCTTGATCTCGCCAAGTATCTCGCCTGCTTCAACATCACGGCCAACACGATAGCGAGGATTCCAAATACCGGAATGCTCGACGACGACCGACTGTGTCCCGTCGAAGTAACGCGACGCTGACAGGTCTGGTTGTTCGCTCGCCGGCAGCGATTTCAAATAGCTCAACGCTCTTAGAAGCGCATCGCTAAGTAGAGCGACATTCTTGGGATCACGTCCACCGTTCTCACCAATCTCAACCAATACCGTTGGCAAGCCTTGCGCAACGGCCTGTCGATTCAAAGACCGTCGCGTATCCACTTGAGCCTGTGTATTCATCGAGTAGCGAACGATGTTTGGAAAAGCCATGGCTTCGGCGACACCCAATGCAGCCTCATAATCACTCGCTAACGGACCTCCGTAAACGCCGACAAAAGCTTCGAGCCATTCTGCACCATCACCGCTATGCACATCGAACACAAAGTCGGCGGTCGGGATGATCATGGTTGAAAGCGTATGGGCGATGCGTTCGGTTTGAGTGCCATCGACAGCACCCGGGAACGAGCGATTCAAGTTTTTTCGATCGTACGGATTCACATAAGGAGAGCGATGCTCGAATGCCGACAAATGAGCAACACGCACAATGACGATGGTACCAGCCAGTTCGTCGGGTGATATATGATCAGCCAGACGCTCGACCGCGAGAATCGGTGTAAATTCAAAACCGTGAACACCCGCGATGAGTAACACGGTGGGTCCATCTGATGTGCCAGCCAATACTGTTATCGGGATCGTGGTCTCAGGATCGCTGTCTCCGGCGGCCACGACCAATGACGCATCGAGTCGTTCGCCGTTCGCGACAGCATAGGGGCCGATACGAAATGCTTCACTCGCCGCAACATTCACGCTGGCAATGACTAGTACGATCGAAAGCAATATTGCACTGACGCGCTCAATGATCATCGCGCCTCTTCCGTTCTGAACATGGGTAAATCATCGAGTTTGTCCGCGTCAAACGGCTCTTCTTTGAACAACTTCGGATAGTAATAGTGGCGAAGCGTTTCATGAAACGCACGCACGCGTCCTTCGTATTCAATCCCGGCTGACACATCGGTTTGTGCTAACCCTTGCAGGGTTCGCTCCAAGAGCGCTGGCGGTGAAGCCAGGGCAACGATCGATGCCCAACGATCCCGTTTCAAACGACCTTCGCGATAAGCAACCGTCAACGGCTCGGCAAGTTGATCGCCAACCTGCTGGAACGCGAAATACCAGGTCCATTCAAACGGCGTTGCAATCGTCGCATAAGGCGCCCATTCCGGATGTCGGGCGACGAATGCGTCCATGGTCGTTTCTTTCGGTAAGTCCCATGCGTCATTCACCGCCTCACGTTGCGTTAGCAAAATATCTGACCCGGCGGGTAACTCGACCAGATGGTCAATGACCATTCTACCGGCCGCAGGAATCACGACAGCCAGCAACAACCAGACACCGAGTAAGGACGACAAGATCACCGCCGCCGGTCGCTTCCAAGCTGAAAAAGCCAGAATGACAACGGTCCAAAAAGCCGCGTGCAAGACGATGGCAAGCGCAGCGACACCGATCGTAGAAAGTGGCGTTGCCTGAACGGTGCTGGCGACGAGCAGTGGTATGGTTATCGCGACAACGATAGCCAGCGCACGCACCGTCGCTCGTAAGAACCAAAGCATGGATGGATTGGTCGCCGTCGCAACTAGCAGATCATGACGTCCAACGGCGCGTTCGCCAGCTCTTAAGTCATGCAACAATGCGATAAGCACTAATGGCAACAAGAAGGTGGCAACAAAAGCAAAATCGAATCGTCCAATCAACGCGAAGACCGGATTACCGGCATCCCGTTCATAAATCTGACCTTCCAGCGCCAGAGCCCGCACGCGATGTTTCCATGCAACGCTGTCGCGCTGACCGAGCGCTGCGAAAGCAAATGTGGATGGCGGGTCATAGGTTAGGTAAAAGCTGTAATACGCCGCGCTGCCCCAGTCACTTTGCTCTTCAAGTGTTAGCAGCCGTTCCTCGCTATCGGTCAATTGCAAAGCGTCGATTGTGGCCCGTTGCGTATCCACCTCGCTGATACCGCTAAAGACAGCTACAGATGACAAAACAAACATCACAAGAACGGTGAGCATAACGGCGCGCTCACGCACCATGAACGCGGTTTCTCTAACAAAGCCTTTCAACATGTTCATGGTTTTAGCCGCCTGCCAGCCATCGCGAGCACGATCACAAACAACGTTAGCCAGGCCGCGAGAATCGTCATGGTAGGCATCGCCGCCTTAACTCGTGGAGTAAGGCCAGCAGGCACAAACCGAAACTCATCGAGCACCTTCCAGTTTTCTGCGCTAACGCGTGCGCGTGCCGAAGAGGCCTCGTTGTTACTGCGATTGATATCGACCTGATAGAGCAGTTTCTCCGCGTGAATATTGTTCAATCGCTGCACAAACTGAAAGCGGAGCGCCTCGGCCTCTTCCAGAAAACGGTGATAGTGCGCAATGTCAGTCGCCGCGATCGCACGCGAAGAAGCAGCAACCGCCAATGCCGGTGAAAGCCATCCAAAGCGACCCAATCGTTGCGCCTGATGTGCTTCGCCACCCAAGCGCGTTTGCGCGTACTGGTTCAAAGTGGCGGTGAGCTTCTCTTCAGAATAACTCGCCACGACACCACGGAAATTCACTGGCAAATCTTCGATTCGATCGACATCGTATTGTGCTAGTAGGTTTGCGCGCATCGAGGCGAATGCCGGATCGGCTGCGTTGTGACCATCACCCAGTTTGCGAAGGTCAGTGAGCATCGCCAGCTCCGTCTGAATCTTGCCGGCCTCGCTACTGCCACCGGAAACAGCATCAACAGCCATCGACGGAATCAGCAAACAGACCACGACCCACATGGCCGTCGCCGTAGCCAGCACCGTGGCGCGGCTACGAAGTGCTGTAGATAGAAAAACGATGGCCGCAGCCCACACCGCAAAATAGACTAGATAGACACCGGTCAGCACCAACGCGACGCTCAGACTCTCGGCTACCGAGCCGACGAGCAGCAATGGTGCTAACAGCACAAGCGCCAGCATCAACAACGCCAACCATTTGCCGAGTAGCAACTGCCCGCCACTAACGCCTTGCAAGAGTAACGTTGGCAATGTGCCCGACTCACGTTCTCGAACAACGGAACCATAGCCACACAGCACTAACAACAACGGTCCGAACAACTGATAAACCAGTGCGGGCGTTAGACTCGAGAAGCCACCCAAATTGGCACTTGCGCCGGTATCCGCAAACGCCGCAGAGTTTTGACGATGCCCTTCCAGAAACATAGACTGCCCGGTGACGGCATCAAGACCGGGATCAATCACCGCCAGCGGCGCGGGTGCACGGAACACATAGTGACCGTAATGCACCATGCGATGCGGGTGGCGAGCGGGTTGGGTTAGAAAGCGTTCTTCGGCGGCCATCTGATGTTCCAGACGATCATGTTCTGCATGCTGGGTTTCAACGCCGGTAAGCACACCGGTGGCGATCAGCAATACCGCAAAAACACCGATACCCCAAAGCGCCAATTTGGATCTGAACCAGAAGCGCCATTCATCCTTCGCGATCGTTAACAGGTTCTGCATTAGTGATCTCTGCCGGAAAACGCGTTATGCACGACTTCGGGATCAATACGGCCATCTTCAGGTGCCGTGAACTCCCCGACGAAGGCACCCTTCCGTAACAAGCCGATACGATCAGCCACCTGGCAGGCGCCGTAAACATCATGCGTCACCATGAGCACCGTCTTGCCTTGCTCGGATAAGCTGCGAACCAAATCATGAAACTCGTCGATAGCGATCGGATCCAAACCGGATGTTGGTTCGTCCAGCAATAAGATCCGCGTATCCCGAAGCAGCGCTAACGCGATGGCCACCTTTTGGCGCATACCTTTGGAATAACCGGCGAGCTTTTGTGACCGGGCGGCCCTATCGAGTGACACGCGATCGAGCGCAACATCGATCTCTTGTGGGCTGGCTGACGCATCGGATAGCTTGATCAGATAGTTAAGATTCTCGTAAGCATTCAGATGCTCATAAAGCGTCGCGGTTTCCGGTAGATAAGCAATCGCCTTGCGCGCCATCGCAGCGGCGCCACTAGCGTCCACTGACGCCACATAGGCGTTACCGCCTGTCGGCGTTAGGAAACCCAAAAACGTCAATAAAGTCGTCGACTTACCGGCACCATTCCCGCCCAACAGTGCAAACACACTGCCTTCTTCAACCGAGAAACTCACGCTATCGAGCACGGTCTTGCCTCCGCGCGCCACGGTCAAACTGTCAGCAACCAGCATCGGTTGTGTCATCTCGCTTTTCTCCTGATTACCTGAGTCCAGCCGTCCATTATCCGAAAGAACGGTCGGAAAAACACGCCAATACGCGTTGAAACACCACCCTATTCAGGGCTGATGATTGACACGCTGGATGTTATAACATTACATTCCGCAATAATAAGTCATATCACTGGAGACGAACAAGTTGAATAAGGGTAAATCTACGCGTCATTACGCGTTCGGCCTGATGGCCACTGTGGGTGGATTCGCGATGTTGAATCCGACCGCTGTCGCGCAAGACGCTGAGGCTGAGAGCATTGATGAAATTTTCGTGGTTGGCGATCGACGTGCCTACCAAGGAAACTTCGATGCACTCGAAAATCCTTCCGCGGTGCAATCCATAGATTTGGAGTTGCTCCGTGACGTCGGCGCCTTGAATCTTAACGACGCACTCGACCTGTCTGCCTCCGTTGCCCGCCAAAATAACTTCGGCGGATTGTGGAACAGCTTCTCGATTCGCGGCTTCTCCGGCGACATCAACTTGCCCAGTGGCTTTCTCGTCAATGGCTTCAATGCCGGGCGTGGCTTCGGCGGCCCTCGGGATATCGTTGGCATCGAGTCCGTCGAAGTTCTGAAGGGACCGCGATCCGCCTTGTTCGGTCGCGGGGAGCCCGGCGGTACCGTCAACCTCACCACCAAGCGCCCGCGTTTCGAAACCGGCGGCGATGTACGTCTAACGCTCGGTAGTTGGTCACAAATGCGCGTCGAAGGCGACGTTCAGTCAACCTTCGGCGAGAACGACCAATTTGGTGTGCGTGCTGTTGGTTTTTATGAAGACGCCGAAAGCTTCCGTGACACCGTTGAAACCAACCGCTTGGGTTTCTACCCGTCGGTCACGTGGAAACTGTCCCAGCAAACCAGCCTGACTTACGAGCTGGAGCTGACTCAACAGGAAATACCGTTCGACCGCGGCGTGCTGTTCTCCGAAGAATTTGGTTTCTCGCCGCGCGAGACCTTTGTTGGCGAGCCCGGCGACGGCCCGATCGAGACCGATGTATTTGGTCATCAGGTCGAACTGCAGCATAACTTCTCGGAAAACTGGAGTCTGCTAGCCGGATTTGGTTACCGCGATACGACCTTCGAAGGTAACGCTTCCGAAACAAACTTCGGTGGTCGTCAAACCTTCTTCCTTGACGGACAAACCATCTCGCGCTTCTTCCGCTATCGCGATTTCGAATCCGACTACACAGTATTGCGTGCTGAGCTAGCTGGCCAATTTTCAACAGGTGAGTTGAAACACCGTCTGTTGTTTGGTGCCGACTATGACAAGTTTGAAAACAGCCTGTTCATTCAGCGCTTCCGCCCGGGCTTCTTTGCGGCCGATACCGACATCAATACTTTGGATCCTGCGGAATATTTGTTCCTGGACGCGTTTAACCCCGTCTACGGCCAGTTCCCGCAGCCCGTACCCGGCCCGAACACAGACCGCGAGGAAGTTCTCGATGGCGCGGGTGTTTACATTCAGGACCAGATTGAAGTGACAGACAAACTGCAAGTGCGTGTGGGTTTGCGTTGGGATGATTTCACTCAAGACCTGACTAACCTGCGTGCTGACCCGGTCAACACGGTCACTTCTGAAGATTCCCGAGTGTCACCACAGTTCGGTGCTGTCTATGCGGTGAACGATGGCGTGAGTCTCTATGCGTCGTACGGCGAAGGTTTCCGGCAGCAAACCGGCTCTGACTTTCAGGGTAACCAGTTTGATCCGAACCTTACCGAAAGTGCAGAGATCGGTTTCAAAGCTGACTTAGGTGTCTTCTGGAGTGATATCGACGGCGCATTGACGGTCACGGCTTTCCAGGTCGATCAAAGCAACATCCTTGTGAACGATGATCGTCCCGAAGCCGTTGCGGCGGGCTTCTTCTCGCGCTCTGCCGGTGAGGCACGCAGTCGCGGTGTCGAGATCGATGCCAACATCGCAACAGATAGCGGTTGGAACTTCTGGGTATCGTATGCCTTCGTAGATGCAGAATTCACGAACAGCAACCCGGATGCTGACTTCGGTGCATTGATTGAGGCGGGTGATCCCCTGATCAACGCGCCAGAGAATCAGCTCAACGTTCAAGTCAGCAAGGACTTCATGCTGAACGGCAAAGCCGCACAAGTCGGCGGTGGTCTTTTGTACACCGACGAACGTCTCGGTTGGACCGGTTTCGATTTCTTCTTGCCAAGTTATACAACGACCCGTTTGTTTGGTCAGTATGAGTTGGCCGAAGGGTTCAGCATCCGCGCTGATATTGATAACTTACTGGACGAAGCGTTCTACACCAACTCGTTCGCCGATGTTTGGGTAGAGCCTGGTGCACCGCGCCGGTATCGCCTGACGGCAACTTACGCTTTTTGATTTAAGCGTCTTGTGATCCGGATCGTCATATTGCGGCGGTCCGGATCGCAAAAACGTTTGCTAACCATGAACATCCAGCGGAACGAACAAAGCCTCAACCGAGCTATATTCTAGACTGACGTCCCGCACTATCTACAATCAATAACGATTAGCATCGCTAAAACTGCGCGTCGGTCGATACGGCATTAAACGCTCCACCATCGCACCCTCGGCGATCTCCAACGCCGCAAGCTGCCCAACAATCGGCGCCAACGAAACACCACTGTGCATGATGGCCATGTAAACATCCGGTTGCTCCGGATTAACGCCCAATACAGGATGGCCATCCACCGGCAACGGCCGCCAGCCGATCACGGCAGACTCAATTTCTGCAGCTGCCAGCGACGGAATGAACTGTTCGGCAATCGAGCGAATACGCCGACCATGCTGCTCTGCGATCAGCGCTGAAGGAAAATCGGTCGGCCGACCTCGCAAACGTAAATCATGGGCTGCGGTGTCCGGTGCCCCCGCCTGTTCACCCATAACGACGCGGCCATCATCACGTTGATGCAAATGCACACCCGGTGCCACGACGATACGCTCGATCAGTCGCGGCATCGGTTTAGTGATGGCGATCACACCCGGCGTCGATCGTTGTGGAATATCAATACCGGCGAAACGACGTGCAGTATCGGGTGCCGCGCCCGTGGCAAGCACGAGTCTGTCTGCAGGGATGCGACCAACGGATGTCTCCACAGCTTTCAATCGGGTGCCTGTAGTGACGGTGCCCGTTAGCGTTGCCGGATAGCGCACAGTTGCACCCAATGTCGACGCAGCTGCCAGCAACTTTTGGGTCGCGATGACCGGGTCGACAGCGCCATCATTCGGTGAGAAGGCGGCCGTCGTCGAGTCACTGATCTGCAGTTTAGGTTCCAAAGACCGAAGTGCCGATGCGTTCGCCATGCGTGCCGGTTCGCCCCACGCCACTTGCTCTTCAATTTGTTCGACCAGGCGTTGTTGTCGAGCGGCATTAGAAAACCATTCCAATGAACCGCCCCAGCGAACCGGTAGCTTCAGTTGAGCCTGCCAATCTTGCCAGTTCGCCACGCCTTCCTGAGAAAGCGCATGGTAGCTGCGCGGCTGTTTCGCCCAGGTTGCATTGACCCAGGCAAAGGTACCGCGGCTGGCTTGCGTCGCTGGTCCGTTCTGATCGATAACGGTAACGTCAGCACCGGCCTTCGCGAGTTGATAAGCAATGGAGGCGCCGACAATGCCCGCGCCAGCAACAACGACACGAAGGCGTTGTGCGTTGAGCGGCTGTTGTCCGCAGCCAGCGAGTGTCGCCGCTGACAACAACTGCAATAGCGTTCGTCGGTTCATGTCCATGCGGAAAACGTAGCAAGGTGCAATCGTTTTGTCGATATCGACTCAAGCAAGAACGATCAAACAAAACGGTAATAACTATAGTCCAGCTCAACCTATTCTTGCCCTATCTTCGACCTATCTCTCCCTTTTCATCGCTTACCCCAATAGACACTGATCAAATTGGAGAGAAACAATGAAAACAACGCAGCAAACCTTGTTCTACACCGCCGTCCTTATGATAACCGGCTGTGGTGGAGGTGGTGGCTCAAGCACACCAACGCCGACGCCGATCGACGCAACGCCGCCTTCGCTGCAATCCAGTGAACCCGTTGATGGTGCCGGGCCTGTCAGCATCGTTACCGATCCTCGCGTGACTTTCTCAGAAGCGCTCGATGCGGTTACCGTCAACATTGACAATGTATCGTTGCAAAATGCATCGAGCGTCCAGGTGCGTGGAGAAGTGAGCTACGACAGCGCGAGTAACAGCGTGATTTTCACGCCTATCGAGCCACTCGCGGGCGGCACCGTGTTTACGATGACACTGAACAACATCAGCGACCTTGCCGGCAATACTTCGCCGGAAGTCAGTGTGTCCTTCTCCACTTTCCTGGCGCCGTTGGTGCAGTCAGTGAGCTATCGAGACGGCGCTATCATTGGTCAGACCGATACTGAAAATGATGCTGACGGGTTACCGCAAAGAATCATCAATCGAGCCGATGCCGGCAATGACGGTCTTTGGCAGACTGGCGATGAAACGCCGCGTCGTTACACCGAATTCACGCGTGATTTGAATGGCGACGTGATCTCGGAAACGTCCTTCAGCGATGCCGGTGTAGATGGTCAATGGTTTACCCCTGACGACGTGATCAACGGCTATCGGACATTCGAAAATGATGAGCGCGGTTTGAACATTCGTGATATCGAATGGTTGAGCGGACCCGACGGCATACTCGCCACCGATGATGACGTGCCGCGACAGTATCGCGAACGTGTATTCACCACGTTCGGGGAAGAACGCGTGCTGGCCAGTTTTCGAACACCGGGCGCAGATGGTATCTGGTTCAACGCTGATGACGACCCCGATCGTGCTTCGATCGTCCGCATCTACGATGACCAAGGCACCTTAATCCGAAACACTCAAGTTCAACGCGGTCCAGACAACCTTGTCGAGACTGCCGATGACAGCATCACAAGATATTTTTCGGTAACCCGTAATGATACAGAAATGCGCGTCGAGTTGATCGAATACGACGGCGCCGGCGATGATGGAGATTGGTATACGGCTGACGATCAAATACGCAACTACCAGTTTAGTCCGTTCGACAGCCAGGGCCGGCAAACTGGGTTCCTACGTGGCAGTAACGCGGGCGTAGATGGCATCTGGTTCAACAGTGATGATGAAATCAGAACACCGATCAATCGATTCAGTTATGACGATTCGGACCCGACTCAAACGGTTCTGACCATTACCGACTACAACGAGTTGGGCGCGGACGGTTTGCCATTGACGGCGGATGATGTGATCTCGCGAATTCGCATTCAACGCCTACTCGAAAAGAACCTGAGGTTGGAAGAGGATTTATTCTCAAGCGCTGGCGCAGACGGCGTTTGGCAAACCTCGGATGACGAACAAACCCGTTACACCATGTTTGATCGCGACGAGGATCTAAACTTGCTGCGAGAGGCCAGCTTCGGTTCGCCGGGACCCGATGGCGTCTATCGAACACCCGACGATGTGTTATTGGGTGAGTTGATCTACGGCGATGTGCGTTGAGTGTTTCTTAATAGAAAAAAGATCGCTCTTTGATAGCAATCGGGGAAGGAAGGGCGTCACGTCCCTTCCTTCCCGCGCGCTCGCAGTGATGCCTCATGCCAAAATATGAGCCTGTGAAAAAAACGATCGCAACGAGAATAGGCCACCCAATCAAACTCCCAAGACCGGATGGCCACCGTCACACCTGGCCACTGGTCATCAGCGTAATAGCTGCCGTCGTGTACAACCCTGCCGTTAGCACGCAACCAATGTAACGGGCGTGATTCAACTTGGTCCAAACACGAGCGTAGTGGGCCCAGTAGCGTTCAGCTTCTCGCGAGGTATGTTCAAGGGCGTCCAACTTGTTGTTCATGGGCACATGGCCTAATAGTGTCATCAAGAAGACGGCCAACAGATAGATCGATGCTGCCAAGAGAATCGTTATTAGTGCGGGTCCGGAAAATACAGTAAGGCTATAAGCGGCGAACAGCACAGAGAAAATTCCGATAACGAAAATACCGATAACAAACTGCGTCTTCAGCACGGTTCTATTGATGTGCTGCATCGACTCAATGCCGGCGGCAGGTGCTGATCGCGACAACCCTGACATGACGAATTCAGAAAACGCGCTGAAGACACCACCGATCACCGCACTCCATAGACCCAGGAAGAGGCAGAAGTACAATTCCCATTCATAAGTCATGACTAAATCTCCTTTGCAAAAAGATCAGTAAAGCCGCGATACAAAGCTCGAGCACGGCCGCCTGGACCAGTGAACGCGAAGGTGTGCCAAACATGGCTATACCAATCAACCGAGACACACCGTAGCTGCCGTATACCACGGCACCAATACGCATCGCGAAACGCCACAGGCTTTGCCGAAATGATGCATGCATCATGAAGATACCTGTCACCAACAAGACGCCGCTTGGCGCTATCAGTTCCGAGATCAAGTTCGGGTCATTGGCAATCTCAACATCATTCATCGAAAGGAAACTGGATGGAAACAGCATCAGCGCCACACCGATAAACGCAAGGATGGCACCCGAACCGACAAGCGTGGTTTTGGTGAAAAATTGATTCATACAGCTAACCTCCAGGCACCGGAGGCTGCGACATCGGATGCATAGTCTGAAAAGTCTTTCGGTGGGCGGCCTAGTGCGCGTTGAACTCCATCCGTCAATATCGCATTCCGACCGTCAAGAACCGTTGAGAACAAATAGTCGAGCATCCATACGACCTCTTCAGGTGCGCCTGAATTTGTCAGGCCAGCAACAAACGCATCATGGGGAACATCGACATAGCGAATCTCACGCCCCGTTGCATGAGAAAGGTCGGCGGCTATATCGGCGATGGTCATTAATCTTGGGCCGGTTACTTCATAGACTTGGCCTTCATGGCCGCTTTCCGTAAGCGCGGCAACGACGATGTCGGCAATGTCGTCGACATCAACAAACGGTTCACGTTGACTACCTGCGGGTAATGCGATCGTGCCACCCAAGACCATATCGATGAACGCACCTTCTGAGAAATTCTGGTAGAACCAACTCGCGCGAACGATGGTCCATTGGAGACCGGACGCTTGCACAATACGTTCGCAAGCTTGCGCTTCTTCTTCGCCGCGACCGGATAGCAATACCAATTGACGAACACCTTGCTGCTTCGCCAAATCCACAAATGCCTGGATGGCGTCTGCTGCGCCGGGCATGGCCAGATCCGGTGCGTAGGTGATATAGACCGCAGACACCCCGCTCAGACTGGGGGCCCAGCTTTGCTCATTGTGCCAATCGAAAGCCGGTTGCGCCGACCGGGAACCAACCCGAACGTTATAGCCGTTAGTTGATAATTTTTCGACGACGCGACGACCGGTTTTACCGGTACCCCCGATGATTAGCGTGAGGTCTTTTTGTTGCTTTAGAGAGTTCATTAACTTGCTCCTATGAGTTGTAGTGCAAGTCAATATTGGGGAAACCGAGCTTCTAGATATTGCCCGTTAGCGCCAAATTTTTGATCAATGACGACTGATGCAGCGCTACGTGTCACCTATCCCCAATCGGTAAGAGCGCGGCGTTTGGCCAGCCCATCGCTTGAAGGCGCGCGTGAAACCGCTTTGCTCCGAAAATCCGGTTAGAAAAGCGACTTCGGCGAGACTGTAGTTCGTCTCGCGCAACAAACGATGGGCAAGGTCTTTACGGGCCATATCGACGACACTTTGGAACGAATGCCCTTGCTCTGACAATCGTCTTTGCAGCGTTCTCGCCCCAACGCCCAACTCCGCGGCAATAGCCGAGAGTTTCGGAACACCTTCACTCAGCACGTTGGCGATCACTCGCCGAACTTGTTGCTCTAAACCAAGGTCGCCCGCCGACATGGCTAGCTCTTGTTCCAAATGCCGGTCGAAGAATCCAGCGATCGTTTGATCGCCCAACTTGTTTGGGGTGTCCGCGGCTTCGTCACTGACAAGAAGCGCGTCTCGCCCGGACTGAAAATAGACCGGACACGCGAAATGCGATTCATAAACAGATTGATCGCCTCGCTTTGCATGTTTGAAATACACAGCCTGTGGTTTGAAATTGGCTGTACTCACTTCTTTACTAATAGTGACAACGGCAGACAGACTAGCTTCGTTCGAAAGCAGCATGCCAGGACGACCATCCCCTGCCTTTTCGAGGCTGAAAAACAAGCCATCGGCCGCCACTTCAATTGCATAGGTTTCTGCGCTGCCGAGGACATGACCATAACGCTCCGACCTCACGTAGGAGCCCCGCAGGTTGGGGGCAGATTTCCATGCAAGACCGAAAGCACCATATTCATCGCAACGCATTGCTGCGCCAATACGCAACGGTAACTGTAGACCTGCAGGATCGCGCCTCACCAGCTCAGCAAAGAAGTCATAGTAAGCCAGCGAAGAGACCATTTGGGATGGGTCGACTGGTCCATCGGGTTTCAGACCCAGGCCTTCAACTAGATCATTTGTTTCTACGCCGCGGCTAGCTTGCCCAAGGACTTTGTGAACGTAGAGGGACGTGATGTTGCTCATTGAGTTATTGATACAACAAATTGGGGTGTGCTGTAAACGGAGCGCGTGGATAAACAGTCCCTCTTCACCCCAAGCTCTACCCATGTCCACAACAAGCATAGAAACCGAAAGACTGACCTTATGACCGATTAATCCCGAACGTGATTTGGATGCCTGAGTCGATACGATGAGCAACGAAGAAACGGTGCGCTACATTGGTGGCAAGACGATGGATCGTGCACAGGTATAGCAGAACATAGCGATGGTCATGGGCCCTTGGGAAATTC
Source organism: Woeseiaceae bacterium (assembly GCA_045110335.1). GTDB lineage: Bacteria > Pseudomonadota > Gammaproteobacteria > Steroidobacterales > Woeseiaceae > CALBPI01. Next base: position 107,944 of record JBGCGB010000015.1, on the reverse strand, counting down.
GTGGTTATGGGTTTTTTCAGCCGAGGAAGAATCGGCTGGCAATTGGGTCGATCACGTCAGACACGGGTATCCGGAAGGGTGGCCGGAATCAGAAATTGGTTGGGCGATCACAGGCTCACATTGGAGTTTGGGATACACCAGCGAAAACGCCACTCGACGCTGTCGGCGATGCGTAAAAATAGACCAGCGCAGATAGGCCGAGCCATGCAGTGAACATGAGTAGATAGGGCCAGCGGTATCGCCAGAGTTTAGCGGCTAGCAGCGTCGTCGCCGCGGTACCAGCCAGAGCGACCAACACTGGCATCGCCGCAAAAGTGTCGGTCCCGGTGAGTGTCGTCTGAATAGCGATGTTGGCCCACTGTGCTGGCAATAGCGCTAGAAACCAATCCGGCAGCAAGCCCGGCAAAGCGAAAGCTATGAGCAGAACGGATGCTTCTCCGGCGACGACAAATAGCGCCATCAACCAACCTCTATGAGACAAGTTTCTCGCGAAAAGAGCGCCTCGCGCGGCGAAACTGGCGCTGGCGATCACCATAACCAAAGCGGTTGAGAGAGGGTGCAGCAACGCTGGTATTCCCAAGCCAAGTGCCAACACGACTAGACATGCCGCATTGAGTAATGCCAGAAGGACGCCGGTCCAGAAGTGTCCGGTAATCGCAGCGACTATGATCCCGACGCCCATCAGGCCTAACGTGAATATTGAGCCGCTCGCTAGAATTAGCGGAGAGGAAACTGCTGAAAGCACCAGCATAGCCAGAACCGGAGCTGCAACGCCGGTCAGCGCCGCGGTGCACCAGGCCAGGGCTGGCCGAGTCAGCGTTCTGATAGACGTTAAAAGCCGCATGTCGGGAATACTGACTGAAGCGCCTGGTATTGTCGACTGCATCTGCGAGCCGTCTCACTTCTGCTCGCAACCGTGATTGAGAACGGGGCGTTTAACGTACCTCTAGTTACGCATTCTCTTCGATAGCCTTGTCAAGAATCATTCGGATCTGGGTAACTTGTACCGCCCAAGGAACGATTCCAAACCGGTTCACCGCGAAACTGAACCGATTCATGTTCGACATACTTTCAATGTGCAATTCGCGCCGCATACTAGTGATCGCCGTCTGCCTGCACACTACTAAGACTTGCGGCAGTCTCATATTATGGATTGCGTGGCTCTTGAGTCTATTGCCCAGTCTTTCGAGATTTGACCGCCTTGTTTCATGCGTACGAGCTATGCGTTGAAACGCCAGGCCGCTCTGCGACTTCCGCTAAAGTGATAGGAGAACGACTAAGCACCCTTGATCAGAAACCAATGATTACTGGTTTCTGTATCGATTGCTGAGTGTCAGGTTTCATCCGGCTTGCTCTTGATGTGCTTGTCCACACTGTGGTCCAAACCGTGATGCAGTCAAGAACCGTTGAGAACAACATGAAAAACTCGTGCACAATAGACACTTGTTTTGCCCCAAGTTCTACCCATGTCCGCAACAAAAATAGAAACTGAAAGACTGATCTTAAGACCGATTGATCCCGAGCGTGATCTGGATGCCTGGGCTGCTGCAATGAGCGACGAAGAAACGGTGCGCTACATTGGTGGCCAGACGATGGACCGTGCACAGGCGTGGCGGAACATGGCGATGGTCATGGGGCATTGGGATATTCGTGGTTATGGGTTTTTCTCAGTCGAGGAAAAATCGACTGGCGATTGGATCGGTCGCGTTGGACCTTGGTATCCGGAAGGGTGGCCGGAGCCAGAGATTGGTTGGACGATTGCAAGGTCACATTGGGGTCGGGGATATGCCAGCGAAGCTGCGCGCGCATCGTTGGCCTTTGCACGCGACGAACTAGGATGGACGCAAGTTATCCATGCCATTCTGGAGGGTAATCATGGCAGCGCAGCAGTGGCCGAAAAAATCGGCTCTACCAAACTACGTGAACAAACGGGGCTTGGCGGCGTTACTGACAGTTTAGTCTGGATCTATGGGCAGACTTTGTAAGGGTTATCGGTTTGCATCGAGAGCCGTTATTAGGAATGGAGAATCGATTCGAACACTATTTTTCCTTCGACGTGGACGATGTGACGTTAAGCAAACTGCACGAAGTCCCTATTAATTGCTTCGAGGGACGTAGTGCCAGCAAGTTGCATGTCTCTAACCAATTCGGTCTTAAGAATCTTCAGTGCAATCTCCACACCTTGTTGCCCCATCGCGCCAAGACCCCAGCAGTAAGGTCTGCCAATGCATACCGCGGTTGCGCCTAGCGCAAGCGCCTTAAATATGTCAGTACCACGCCTGATGCCGCCATCAACCAGCACCGGAAATGAACCGTCAACTTCAGCAACGACTTCCGGAAGGCAATCAATGGTCGCCCTCAAACTTTCCAATTGGCGTCCACCATGATTGGAGACAACGATACCGTCGACGTTCTTTTCTCTGGCGAGACGCGCATCCTCTCGCGTTACGATTCCTTTCAAAACGATTTGCATATCGGTATGGTTTCGCAACCAATCGATCATATCCCAAGTCATTGACGGATCTTCAAAGCGCTTCCCGGGCGGTAAGATACCCTCGAAGTTACCCAGCTTCAATTGTCCGGTGCTCAGCATGTTTAGCAGTGTTGTGCCGTGATTTTCACGATTACCGATGACGGGTGTATCAACAGTAAGAAAACAAACTTTGCAACCGGCGGCGCTCGCTCTGTCGAGTATTTTCTTGGTGATATTGCGATCCGGCGTTGGGTATAGCTGAAACCACGGTTCGGATCTTGATTGGCTAGCAATGTCGCCCACCGAAAAATTAGAAACCGTTGAAACGACCATTTGATGCTTTCTGTTAATGGCCGCCTTTGCTGTGGCGATCTCACCGCCATCATGGAAAAACCGCTGCAAGCCGACCGGGCCGAGCACAATCGGATTGTCGAGTTCAACGCCAAACAGCCTCAGATTGGTGGACACCGTGCTCACATCGATCAGTCGTCTGGGCCTGATCTGAATCTTGCGATAGGCCGCATGGTTTGCCTTAACCGTCAGAAGATCATCGGCGCCGCCATTGAGATAATCCAGCGCGTCTTTGCCCATGATCTCGCCTGAGAGCCTCTCAAGATCGAAGATGTTTTTCAGCACGCTTTCGTCAAACTCATCGTCAGCGGTTGCTGCGTTTATCGGCAACGATAAAGCCAATGAGGACATACTCATCCATTGTAAAAACTGTCGTCTACAAATCTTTCGTTGCGACTCAGCAGACTGATCCATGATGCATTCCTTTGGAAATATCTATCCAGACTTTTTTGACACGGAGCTTGTTGGCGTTGGCGGATGTTCATGATATGGCGGAGCCGCAACTATAACCAGTCAAGTACGCTGGGATTGATACGTTCAACGAGAGAAGAGACCCAATCCAATGACTGAAAACTCATTCGTATTAAATCGGCTCGACCCGTGACCGTGCGCTATTTGGTCGTTCGACCTTGTAGAGTGACATCTCTGGATCGCGATAATGGTGTCTAGCAACGCTACACCACAGATATCCGGAATGCGTCAGCTTCTAAACGCATGCCGGAGATGGCACAACGTTTAGGATCAGCATTCCGCTTGACGATACAGATAAGGAAGCCTTGATAGGGTAATTCCAGGTGATGCGGCGATGTCGGACAGAGAATAGAGCGTCAGGCCGATCTATAAACGCCGAACTCCCCATGCCCAAGTTCACCATTGCTGATGCAACAAGACGATGAAGATCGCGTCCCCAATAACCATGACCCGAAACCGGAGCTTGCCACAACTAGTGTTGAACAATGCGTATTAGTGCTGCCTGACTAGGGCAAATAGCACAAGCAAGAATTCAGAACTAAACAAATTCCTCAGTATCGATTTCAGCTTGGGCTGCCGCCGGGTATCGAGGTCCGCTGACGGTTTCTTGGTTAACCAGCGCTTCCACCTGCTGACAGATCTCATTAGAAAGCTCGATATCTTTGGCGCCCCAGTTCTCGACCAGATGATCGATCGACGTCGTACCAGGAATGATGTGCAAGTTATCTGCCTGCTTTAGCACCCATGCCAGCGCCAGCTGGGCAGGCGTACATCCGGCGTCGTGCGCGATTGCCCGATACTTTGAAAGCCACTGAAGATTCTCGGAGAAGTGCGGTTCCTTAAATCGTGGATGACCACGACGGATATCCTTCTCAGCGAAGTTTTCCGGATCAAGATCGATAGACGTTAAAAAGCCACGCGCAAGCGGCGAGAACGCAACGAATGCAATATCGAGTTCTTTACAAATATCGAGTACTTCGATCTCGACATTGCGACTCCATAATGAATACTCCGACTGTACCGCCGCAATTGGATGCACTGCATGTGCTTTGGCGATAGTACTGGCGGATACCTCCGACAAACCCATCGCCCTAACTTTACCTTCTTCGATAAAGCGTCCAATGGCCCCGACGCTCTCTTCGATGGGTACCGGCGTTCCTTTGTCGTAGCGATGTAGGTAATAGATATCGATGACGTCCGTTTGCAACCTACGTAGAGAGTTTTCAATATCCTCACGCAATTTTTCAGGACGACCATCGATCGTACGCACACCATTTTCACCGCGCATTCCACACTTGCTGGCCAGCACAATCTTGTTGCGGTGCGGCTTAAGAAATGAGCCAACGAGTTCCTCGTTGCGTCCAAAACCGTAAAGGGCTGCACTGTCGAAATGCGTGATGCCAAGATCGAGCGCCTGCTGTAACACGGCCTCGCCTTGTTTCTTTGATGGCGGAAGCCCATAAGCATGCGACAAGTTCATGCAGCCAAGACCAACGCTACTGGTTTCGAACGGACCTATTTTTCTCATGGGTGAACCAACTCCGGCCAGTACATGCGTACCGGGTTATCAATAAGCAATTTTCTTTGCGCCGCTTCTGTCGCTGCGATGCGCGGAATCATATCGACCACTGAACCATCATCCGGAATCGCATGCTGCATATTCGGGTGTGGCCAGTCAGTTCCCCAAAGGCATCGGTCAGGATAGTCGGCAACCAAGGGTGCAACCGCATGCGCAAACGCGTCCCAAGGTGCGCCGGCGTCATCCAGACGGTCAGGGCATGTGGTCTTTATGTGGATATCGTCGCGACTGTCGAGTAGCTCACGCAAGGCGCGCATATCCGGCCCGTCCGGGCCCTGCGTCACATCCGGTCTACCCATATGATCAATGACAATGGGTACAGGAATCGCATCAAGGAATGACCGCAGTTCATCCAGCAATTCTGCCTCGAAATAGATCACTACATGCCAACCTAACGTCTCGATGCGTTTGGCGACTTCAATAAATTTGTCTTTGGGTGCGTTATCAACCAGTCGCTTAAGAAAGTTGAATCGTACCGCCCGGATACCACCTTCATGCAGCACTTCCAGTTGACTGCTGTCGATGTCCGGGTCGACAACCGCAACGCCGCGCGCCATGCCGTTTGACCTGGCAATCGCATCGAGCGTTGCCGCATTGTCAGTGCCATGACAACTAGCCTGCACGATAACATTGCGCGAGAATCCCAATCGATCACGCAGCGCGAAAAGCATCTCGGGCGTCGCATCCTCTGGCAGGTATTTCGCTTTGGCACTAAAGGGAAACTGACTCGCCGGTCCAAAGACATGACAATGCGCATCGACTGACCCAGGCGGCGGCTGAAACTGCGGTCGTGAGGGATTACTATGCCAGCTGACAATTCGTTCACTCATACGAACACCTTTCCATCCAAAAGTTTGCGTGCCGTTCGCAGTATGGCAGAACTGCTCACCGCGCCCGCTGCATCAATCTCCATGACGCAGGTCGTTTCACCGCTAGCATGTTCCACGCTAATGGCCTTGCGACTCCCGTCCGGAACATCGACAACCTCTGCGGCCGGCGACCCCGGTATCAAACAGGCTGTGGCAACACTGACAGCACCCAGCACCCCAATCGACGCGTGTGCACGATGCGGAATAAAACTCCGCACCGTGACAGCACCGCCGTCACGCGGTGGTGCAACCAGCATCATTTTCGGCACCGTCTTGTCCGCAACGTCGCCCAAGTTCATACGTTCGCCAACGCTGAGGCGAATCGATTCTATACGCGCTTTCAACTCGGTCGCGTTATCCAATTCCTCACGGCTCTCATACCCGCTAGCACCTACATCGCTCGCTTTCATTACAACACAAGGCATGCCGTTATCGATTAACGTGACCGCAACGCCGTCGACAAGATCGACGGCCCTGCCAGTAGGAAGCAATGCGCCGCAAGACGAACCTGCCGTATCACGGAACTGCAATGGAATCGCTGCTGCACTGCCGGGTACACCGTCAATTTGAGCATCGCCTGTGTACGACACTTGGCGTTCAGGCGTGGAAACACTTGCCACAGCAACCTGACCCGTATTCTCCATAAAGATGGTGACGGTTGTTTCGTCGTCGGTCGCCGCGACCAGCCCTCGCTCAATGGCAAACGGACCGACACCTGCCAGAATATTGCCGCAATTTTGTTGATCGGAAACGAGGGCCTCATCAACCGACACCTGCAAGAACAGATAGTCGACATCTATGCCGGTCCGATCAGATCGTCTGACTACCGCAACTTTGCTGGTCAGTGGGTCAGCGCCACCCATGCCGTCGATCTGACGCGGGTCTGGCGAACCCATTACCCGCAGTAAGAACGCATCACGCTCGGCAGTGTTGATCGGCAAATGTTCATGCAGGAAAAAGCCGCCTTTCGACGTACCCCCGCGCATCCACATCACCGGTACACCATCATCAGACATACTTCAGACCCATTTCAGCAAGCGTCTCGCGCATCTCATACATATCGAGCCCGAGTTCGCCGCTTGCAAGACGTTCCCGTTTTGCTGCTTCATTTTCTTCGCGCGCCTGTGCGGCTTCAAGAACCTTGCTCGCATTCTGTCGCGGCACGACACAAACCCCGTCGTCATCGGCAACAATGATATCGCCAGCAGCGATCGGTGCGCCGGCACAGACAACCGGTACGTTCACTGAACCAAGCGACGCCTTGATGGTTCCCTGCGCGAATACGGCCTTGGACCACACCGGAAAATTCATTTGCGTCAGATCACGGACGTCGCGAATCCCGGCATCGATGATCAGGCCTCGACAACCACGCGCTTGTGCTGACGTTGCCAGAAGATCACCGAAGTAGCCGTCCTCGCAGGGCGATGTTGGTGCAATGACCAAGATATCGCCATCGCGTAGTTGCTCGATCGCGACGTGCACCATCCAATTGTCACCCGGCGGCGCTGAGATCGTGACCGCCGAACCAGCCACCCGCGCACCAGCGAAAATCGGACGCATGTAACTGGCCATGAGACCCGTTCGACCTTGCGCTTCATGCACCGTTGCGACGCCACAGGCGGCCAAGTCGTCAATGACCTTTGAAGATGCTCTTTCCACATTTTGCACAACTATTCCGTTCATTCGCCTGCCCTACGTCCAACAAGTAACGTCATGAGTTCACCACGACGTAAGCCAAATTTAAATTCGGAACTGTACATTTGTTATAAGAATATGCTAATTCTTCATAGAATGGAGGTCACCCAACTAAACCTGCGACACCTTCGCGCAATGTCTGCTATCGCGCGCCTTGGCAGTATGACTGCCGCGGCACAAGCCATTAGTATCACTCAGCCGGCCATTACCCAGGCGCTCGCTAAGCTTGAGTCTCAACTGGATCACCAGTTGTTCGAACGTCGGCCGGATGGCATGACAAATTTGCCAGCGGCGACGATATTCGCGCCGCGCGTCGAGTCCGCTTTACGACACATCGGTTCGCAACGCGTCACGATGGCCAGTCTGCGTGCGATGATCGCGCTGGCGGACGCGGGCAGTTATGTAGAGGCCAGCGACGTAACCGGTCTTGCAGAACCCTCGCTGCACCGGGCCGTTCGAGATCTGTCATTGGTGTTAAAACGAAAACTAGTTGAGCGACGCGGGAAGGGGATTGCACTGACCGATCATGGGCTCAAGACAGCACGCGGATTCCGTCTGGCGCGAGCGGAACTGGAATCGGGCTTAAGCGAACTGGCGGCGCTAAGCGGTCGTGAGACCGGTCGTATCGCGGTTGGCGCGATGCCACTGTGTCGTGCGCGTTTGTTGCCAACAACCGTTTCTGCTTTTCATAAGAAACACCCTGATTCCCAGACGGCCATCGTGGAAGGTTCCTTCCGTGAACTCATCGAACCATTACGCGACGGACAAATCGACGTCATGATCGGCGCATTGCGCCCAACGGCGCCCGCCGACGACGTCGTTCAAAGCGAGTTGTTGGTTGACCGTCTCGTGGTACTGGGGCGCAAGGGTCATCCACTGGAGAGAAAAGGTGGCAAAGTCTCGGCTGAAGACCTTGTGGGTTTTCCATGGACCATTTCTGCGCCTGGCACACCGTTAAGAATCCAATGGGAGCTGCTGTTTGCGAGCGTTGGCGTTGAGGTGCCGAAAGTGCCGGTTGAAAGCGGTTCCGTGATCGCTAACCGGGAGATCTTGCGCAAGAGTGATTTTTTGACACTACTATCACCCGATCAGGTCGCTGTTGAACTTGAGTCTGGTTGGTTAACCAAGATCTGCGAGGCACCCGGTGATCTGTCCCGCACCATTGGTATCACAACACGCACGGGTTGGCGGCCCACAGCCATGCAATCGACGTTTTTGAAGATCTTGCATGAGTCCGCTAATTCGATTTCAATTAGCCAAAACTAATAGCTTGTCAGAGGTTCCAATTAGCGCATTAACAGCGCTTTAAATAGTCTATCTACATGACTCTGATCATTGATTGCCACGGCCACTATACAACAGCACCTCCGGCGCATAATGAATGGCGCGACTCGCAAAAGTCAGCGTTTAGCAACGGCACTGCTGCGCCACCGTATCCGACCATAACGGATGACGAAATCCGGGAAACGTTGGAGAAAAACCAGCTTAAGCTGCTCCGTGACCGCAAGGCGGACATGACCATTTTCTCGCCGCGTGCATCGGCAATGGCACCGCATATTGGTGATGAGCAAGTCGCCATCGCCTGGTCGCAAGTCAACAATGACCTGATTGCTCGTTGTGCCGAGCTGTATCCGGAACAGTTTGTTCCTGTCTGCATGCTGCCGCAGTCACCTGCAGCCGATATGCAAGGCTCAATCGCAGAACTGCAGCGATGTGTCGATATGGGATTCGTTGGCTGCAATCTAAATCCGGATCCTGGCGGCGGTCACTTCAAGCACCCGGCTTTGACCGATCGATATTGGTATCCATTTTATGAAAAAATGGTTGAGCTGGATGTACCCGCAATGATTCACGTTTCCGGGAGCTGCAACCCCGGGCTACATGCAACCGGTGGTTATTATATCGCCGCCGACACTATCGCTTTCATGCAACTGATCCAGGGCGATTTGTTTAGAGATTTTCCGACCTTGCGGTTGATCATTCCACATGGTGGCGGTGCTGTACCGTACCACTGGGGTCGATACCGGGGACTCGCGGACATGCTAAAGCAACCTGACCTGGCGGGGCACGTCATGAACAACGTCTACTTTGATACCTGCGTTTATCATCAGCCTGGCGTTGACCTATTGGCCGACGTGATCGACAACAAAAACATTCTGTTTGGATCAGAGATGGTCGGCGCCGTACGCGGCATTGACCCAACCACCGGACACTACTTTGACGACACCAAGCGTTATGTAGACGCACTGGATATTTCTGACGACGAACGACATGCCATTTTTGAAGGCAATGCACGACGTGTGTTTCCGCGACTTGATCAACAACTAAAAGGTCGTGGCTTATGACCGATTCCGCTAAGCAATATTTCGCTGATCTCGAAGACATCCCTGGCACCCGCGTGTTTACCGCGCAGCGGGCAAGAAAGGGCTACTGGATGAATCAGTTCGCGATGAGCCTGATGAAAGCGGACAATCGCGAACGCTGGCGCGCGGATGAAAAAGCCTACCTAGAAGACTGGCCAATGACCGACGAGCAGCGACAATCCATTCTTGATCGCGACTACAATCGCATGCTCGATTTAGGCGGCAATATTTATTTTCTGGCCAAAGTTTTTTCGACCGACGGACTCAGTTTCTTGCAAGCGGTATCTACGATGACGGGCATGAGCGTCGAAGACTATCAGGCAATGATGATTGCCGGCGGCCGATCACCGGATGGCATGCGCTCCATCAAGGACGGCAACTAACATGGCAAAGATCACTGCTGGAATCGCAACCAGTCACATCCCGGCATTGGGTGCGGCCATCGACCTCGGCAAGACGGGTGAGGACTATTGGAAACCCGCCTTTGCTGGCTACGAATGGACAAAAGACTGGTTGAAGCAGCAAGCAACACCGGACGTCGTAATCCTGGTTTTCAACGATCATGCGTCCGCGTTCGATATGAATATCATCCCAACGTTCGCGATAGGTTGCGCTGACACCTTCAATCCCTGCGATGAGGGCTGGGGACCGCGCAAGGTACCCATCGTCGAGGGACAGCCGGATTTAGCCTGGCACATTGCCCAGAGTCTGATCCTCGAAGAGTTCGATATGACCATCATTAACAAGATGGACGTTGACCACGGACTGACCGTGCCATTGTCGCTAATGTTTGGCCAGCCCGATGCATGGCCGTGCAAGATCATACCGCTCGCCGTTAATGTCGTTACCTACCCACCACCCACCGGCAACCGATGCTGGGCGTTGGGAGAGGCCATCCAACGAGCCGTCGAGAGTTTTCCCGAAGATCTCAATGTGCAGGTTTGGGGTACCGGCGGCATGAGCCACCAGTTGCAAGGGCCGCGTGCCGGATTGATCAATGCCGAATGGGATAGTCGCTTCCTCGACCGTCTTATTGGCGAAACCGATGAACTGCGCCATGTGCCACATATCGAATATCTTCGCGAAACCGGGTCAGAAGGAATCGAGATGGTCATGTGGTTGATCATGCGTGGTGCACTCGGAAGAAAAACTCGGTGCCTGCACCGTCACTATCACGTCCCTGCCAGTAATACGGCTGTGGGGCATATCGTATTGGAACCAGAAGAATGAGAATTGCAGTTGCCGGTGCCGGCGCGTTCGGCGAAAAACACCTTGATGGACTAAAGAAAATTGACGGCGTAGAAATTGTCTCGGTTATCAGTCGTCGAGCAGAACAAGCGGCTGAGGTTGCCAAAAAATACGGTGCAAAACACAGCTCAACCGAACTTGACGATGCTTTAAATCGTGAAGATGTCGATGCCGTCATCTTGTGTACGCCGACACAAATGCACGCCGCGCAAGCCATTGCTTGCATGGATGCCGGCAAACATGTGCAAGTGGAGATTCCACTAGCCGATAGCCTTGCAGACAGCCAGGCCGTGGTCGATAAGCAAAAAGAAACCGGCCTGACATGCATGGTTGGTCACACACGTCGTTTCAATCCATCGCATCAGTACATACACAACAAAATCACGGCGGGCGAGTTCAATATCCAGCAGATGGACGTACAGACTTTTTTCTTTCGTCGCAAAAACATGAATGCGAAAGGTGAAGCGCGCAGCTGGACCGATCACCTGCTATGGCACCACGCTGCGCATACGGTCGATCTGTTTGCCTACCAGGCAGGACCCATCGTTAAGGCCAATGCGATCGAAGGGCCGCACCACCCAGAGCTGGGCATTGCGATGGATATGTCGATCCAACTGAAAGCGGCCAGCGGTGCACTTTGTACTTTGTCACTTTCGTTTAACAACGATGGTCCGCTCGGGACCTTCTTCCGCTACATCGGCGACTCTGCAACCTATATCGCTCGCTATGACGATCTCGTCAACGGCAAGGAAGAGCCCATAGACGTATCTAATGTTGATGTCTCTATGAACGGCATCGAATTGCAGGATCGCGAATTTGTTTCAGCAATCCGTGAAGGGCGCGAGCCAAATTCCTCTGTTGGGCAAGTTCTGGATTGCTATCGCGTACTGCATGAGCTTGAGCAGCAATTTTCTTGAAGACACAAGTTGCCATCATTGGCGGCGGCCCGGCCGGGCTTTTGTTGTCGCGAATACTGCAACTGAATGGCATTGACAATGTTGTGCTTGAGCGACGCTCTCGCGACTACGTGCTGAAAAGAATTCGAGCCGGCGTCTTGGAACAGGGCCTCGTCGATCTGTTACGCGAAGCAGATGTCGATACACGACTGAAAGCGGAAGGCGAGCTGCATGCGGGTTTTGACATCGCCTTTCAAGGCGAAATTTGCCACATCGACCTTAAAGAACTGACCGAGGGTAAGCGCGTAACGGTATACGGCCAAACAGAAGTAACCCGTGATCTCTATGAGGCTCTGGATGCGACCAACGCAACGGTCTTTCACGAAGCCGAAAATGTCGCGCTGCATGATCTCGACACCGATCACCCAACAGTTACGTTTGAGCAGAATGAGAAGACACAGCAAATATCGGCGAAGTTTATCGCCGGGTGCGACGGATTCCATGGGCCCAGCCGCCAGGCAATCCCCAGTTCCGTCCGCAAAGAATACGAGCTGACTTACCCGTTTGGCTGGCTCGGCATCTTGTCAGAAACACCTCCCGTCGGCGAAGAACTCATTTACGCGGGCCATGAATCCGGGTTTGCGCTTTGCTCAATGCGGTCAAGGACGCTAAGCCGTTACTACGTCCAGTGCCCTATTGAAGATGATGTCGGCGACTGGAGTGATGATCGGTTTTGGGACGAACTGAAATCGCGATTGCCCGTTGACGTGGCTCAATCACTGGTCACCGGTCCGTCAATCGAAAAATCGATCGCGCCCCTGCGGAGCTTTGTTAGCGAACCTATGTCGTGGAAGCGACTCTTCCTTGCTGGCGATGCCGCTCATATCGTGCCGCCGACCGGAGCCAAAGGTCTCAACCTCGCCGCTTCGGACATCCATTATCTTTCGCGAGCTTTTGTCGACTTCTTCAAGACGGGCAATGAATCATCTCTGCAAAGCTATTCGAAGACTGCCCTGGCACGCGTCTGGAAGGCAGAACGTTTCTCGTGGTGGATGACGCGGTTGTTACACCTGTTTCCCAATCAAAATACATTCGAACGAAATCTTCAGTCGACGGAATTCAATTACCTGCGAAGTTCACAGGCCGCCAAAGCCTCTCTGGCTGAGAACTATGTCGGGTTGGATTATTAAACATGGCAAAATATCCTCAAAATTTCTGGTATGTCGCGGCAACCTCCCACGAGCTCGGCAACGAACCATTGGGCAGAGTCATTTGCGATAACGCTGTTGTTCTTTTCAGGACAACAGAGAGTGTCGCTATCGCACTACAAGATTTCTGTCCGCACCGAGGCCTGCCACTTTCGAAAGGCCACTGCGAAGACGGTGGTATCCGCTGCGGCTACCACGGCATGCTCGTCAACCGCGATGGACATTGTGCATCGATGCCCAACCAGCCGAGGGCCTCCCGAATCAAGGGCGTACAAAAGTATCCGGTGGCTGAACGATATGGCTACGTTTGGCTCTGGATTGGCGATGCTGATTCTGCCAACGAATCGCTGCTACCGGACATGCCCTGGAAGGAAGGTGGAGACTGGGCCTATGGCGGTGGCGTTTATCGAATTGACTGCGACTATCGTTTGCTCATCGACAATCTGATGGATTTATCCCATGAAACCTATGTGCACCCGGAGAGCATCGGGCAATCGGAAATCGACGAAGCAAAACCCGACGTTTCCATTGTCGACGGTGTAGTCACTGTGACTCGATGGATGTTGAACATCACTCCGCCGCCATTTTGGGCGGGACTGTTTGGCTCAACAGAGCCTGTCGACCGCTGGCAGATCTGCCGTTTTCATGCACCATCAAACGTACACATTGACGTGGGAGTAGCGGCAGCCGGAACCGGCGCGCCAGATGGCGACCGGTCGCAAGGAATAACCGGTTTGGTTGTCGACTTCATCACACCCGAGACCGAACATAGCTGTTGGTATTTCTGGGGTATGGCGCGTGATTTTCAACAGGACGATGCCGAATTGACTGACCGAATTCGCGAAGGCCAACGCAAGATATTTGCACAGGACGTTGACATTCTCGAAGCGCAACAACAGAGTCTGCTACGTCACTCGGACAGGCGACCTGTCAATCTAGATATCGACGCCGGTGGCCAACACAGTCGTAGAATGATTAAAAAGCTATGCGATCAATAGCGACCCAAACAACGGCAACTGTGTAGGCCAGCAACGGTTAAAACCCGGTCGTATCCCATGCGCAACTTGAAGCTGCGTGAATGTGCTAGCGTTTCGCACGCGATGCGTTACGACTCACTATACGCGTGCCGAAATTGCCGAGCGCTCCTTAAGGAAAAACAAAAGTGTCGCAGCTAGCAGCGCACTGACTGCCATAATCAACGCGACAGATTGTAGGCTAAAACCAGCTTGCAACAGGTATCCTGCGCCGATAGGTGCCAAAATAGCCCCGCCTCGTCCCACGCCGATCGCAAACCCTGTTCCCGTCGAGCGAACCTGCGTTGGAAAGACATTCGCAAAGATTGAATACATACCGCAAATTGCTGAGTTCGTAAAAAAGCCGCCACATGCAACAACGATGGTCAGCGCAGTGAAGTCGTCCGCGACACGACCAAAGCAGACGATCATAGCGGCTGCACCAACCAACACGATGATCGTAATTTTGCGGAGTTGGAATCGTGTGGCGAGCAACCCAAAGATGGCGCCGCCGGTTACACCACCAACATTCAACCACATCAAAACGCTGGCCGCTTGGCTGGGTTCGAAACCCATATCAACAACAAGCTTGGGTACCCATTTCACCAAGAAATAGAAACTGATGATTAGGGCGAAATACGCAGTGGTGACTAGTAGCGTTGTACGCAGCAGGCGAGGCCTGAAAATATCCATGACCGAAGTCTTGAGCTCGGCCGCTAGGACCGGTGTCAATTCTATTGCTGAAGCATGACCAAAATGTGCAAAAACTCGATTTATTCTTGCCAACGCATCCGGTCTACGTTGTCGATCCAGAAATAGTGGCGATTCCGGTATCAGCAAAAGAACAACAGGAATCATTGCCGCCGTCGCCCAGCCCCCGAGGTGAAAGATACCGTGCCATGTTCCGTTAGAGAGAATCTGTTGAACAGCCACACCACCCAAAACTCCGCCGATTGGGTAACCGATCACCATCAACGACATCGCCAGACTTCGCCAACGTCCATTGGCAAACTCTGCAGTGACAGCAGTCGTTACAGCCAGCATGCCGCCAATACCTAGACCGGTTAGCGAACGCCAAGCCAACAATTCTGTTATGTTCGTCGCGGCTCCTGCGCCGAACATGCCGACCGTCATAGCGACAAGGCACGCGAGTATGGTGTTGCGGCGCCCGGCTTTGTCACCAATAACACCCAATCCCAGTGAGCCTACGCCCATTCCAATCAATTCCATCGCCAGTATCCAACCGAGCGTCGCTTGATCGAGGCCCCAATCAAGCGCGATGCCAGGTGCGGCAAAACTGATCGAAAGTACGTCAAATCCATCGAGGGCATTGAGCAAGACTGTCACGATTACGACGGTCCACTGAGCAACACCCATGCGTGAGTGTTCCATGATTGCTGTTGGCGTTTTATGCATGCAATCGTATGGGTAATCGGTCAACTCCGTGAAGCGTGTTGTTAAGTCGCCATGTCGGCTTACCTAACAGCTCGATCCGAGAGACCTTCTCAACTAACGACGTCAACAAGGCTTGCGCTTCGAGACGCGCAAGCATTTGGCCGACACAAACGTGAATGCCGTGGCCGAATCCCACATGACCTAATGTCCTGCGCGTAACATCGAATCGATCCGGGTCATCCCATTGCCGTGGGTCACGATTTGCGGACGCTAGAAACAACACGACCTTTTTGCCCTCAGAAATTTCAACACCGTCGATATCAACTGCCCGGGTTGTCGTTCGCATGAACGTTTGCACCGGCGAAACAAATCTTAGCGCCTCTTCGAATGCACCGCGAATAAGCTTCGGATCTTCACGGAGTTTGTCCCATTGATCCGGAGAGCTGGCGACACAATAAAGCATCGCACCAATGCCGAAAATTGTCGTATCCAAACCAGCGGTTAACAACGACCGTACTAACAAACCCGCTTCCTGCTCAGTAATTGTGCCTTCGTCTGCCGCATTGTATATCTGCGCACCAATGCCATCAGACGCCAGTGCATGCCGCTGACACTGGTCCGTAATCCACTGCACAACCGGCTGGGCGTTAGTGAAGGATTTTTCGAACAGTTCATTGCGCGGACCAAATGCGTTGAACGCCATATTCCCGTATGGCAGCAAATTCTCTCGGCCATCTTTACGCAGTCCTATCGCGTCGGGAAATACGCTCAGCGGAAACGCCTCGGCAATCTCCTGAACAGCATCTATTTCACCGGTATCGACAAGCCTATCGATCAGCTTGTCAGCGGTTTTTTTGAAACCGTTGCCCAATGACTGCAACGCAGGCTTGGACAATACTTTCATCAACACATTGCGTGTCTTCGTATGCAGCGGCGGATCGGCCTCCAGAATAATGCTCGGCGGTCGCCACGGTTCTTCTGTGGCGAAATCGGTTAGTCCGACTCCGCGACTGGAACAATACGTATCCCAATCCTTTAGCGCCGTCCGTACCTGTTGATAGCGCGCCATTGCGAAGATGTCGTATTTTTCGAGCCAGACGACGGGACCCGCTTCCCTCAATTCATTGTGGTAAGGATAAGGGTCCTCAAGAAATTCGACCGCAAATGGATCGAGGTCACTTCCGGGACAATTGGCAGGTTTAGTCACGTAATTTCCTCCAGCGTTCGAGCTACTAGTGCCGACAAGTCACCGTCATTGGAAAACCCAAGGCGATCAGCCGCAGGCGTCGAAAGTGTAGGCAGCGTTCCGAACGCTGCCTGCAGTTCTGCGTCAGGTGAGTATGAAATCAACGCGGTGGATTGATTGGTTTGTCGCGCGATCTCGTCGACTAGATCACCAAGACGTATGCGCAGGGCCGGCAAGTTAACGGCGCGACCCGATGATGCGTTTGATAGATTCACGGTCAATCCATGCACCAAATTTTGAACAGCACACGAAACGGAGGTCAGCCAGACTGTGGCACCTGCCGAGACTGGCATCACGAGCGCCTCACCAGCACTGATCGAATGAAACACGTCACTCATAAACGCTGATTTCATGCCTGACGGTCCTCTCGGTCTGGCAACGACCCCGGAAACTCGCAACGAAATTGCATCGATGTCCCCGCGCCGGTTACATGTCGCCAGCCACTGTTCGATCATCGCCTTGTGCCCGCCATACAGCAGCTTCGGCGACAATGGCGTCGTGTCGTCAACGCTTGCGGCTAAATCCTCGCCGAAGACGGCAATGCTGCTGGCGAAAACAAAACGTGGCTGTTTACACGCTCGCGTAGCGGCTTCCACCAGTCCCATGGTGGCATCGACATTGACGCGTCTGGCAAGTGCCACGTCTTCTTCGGCAGCTCCGCCCGGTATCGTCGCCAGATGCACGACGGCATCGCAGCCATTGGCGAATGCTGCCGCTTGTACCTCGTCGTCAGATAAATCGCCAACGATCGACGTGGTGTTCGGCAGGTCCGGTATGCCGCACGGCCTATTATCGAGTGCGACAACATCATGATCCGGCAACGCTTTGACCAGCCTGCTGCCCACGAAACCGCCGGCGCCTGTAACGACAATTCGCATGTCTTTGCTAACTTCCGTCCGTAATGGTCGTGCCACCATCAACCACGAGGTTGTGACCGGTCACAAAACGCCCCGCTTCGGACGCAAGATAAAGTGCGCTTGCAGCAACATCCTGCACTGACCCCGGTCGTCGTAGCGGTGTCATTTGCATACGACGTTCCATGAACGCCGTATCTTCAAGTAAACTCTCTGACAATTCAGTGCGAATAAGGCCAGGTGAGATCGAGTTAGCTCTGATGTTCTCAGGCCCCCATTGGACTGCCAGATTTCGTGCCAATTGGGCGACACCTGCTTTAGCAAGTGCATAGGCATTAATTCTGGCGTTACCACGTAATGCGGCAATACTCGATATAAGAATAATTGAGCCACCGCGAACTTGAAGGTATGGATATGCGAGGTTCGCGAGAGTGACCATTGAATGCAAATTGATATCGAAAACGCGACCATAGTCCGCAGGGTCAACGTCCGTGATGGACCCCGCATGCCCGGTTATTCCAGCATTGCACACGAGCACATCCAGTCGACCAAACTCTTCCACGGCAGAATTGACCAAGGCCGCAAGAGAGTCGGCCTGCGTGACGTCACAAACCTGGCCTGCTACGACGTGACCTGCGTCCTTTAGGCGGTCACGCGCAGCTTTAACGTCTTCGACATCTTCGCTGCTGATCACACACGAAGCACCGGCTCGACAAAATTGTTCAGCAATCGCCGCACCAATTCCTCGCGTCGACCCGGTGACAATGACCGTTTTGCCCTTCAGACTAAAGAGATCATCGGAGGACATACCTAGGGTTTTATTTCTTCGAGAGTTACGCCATTGTGCTTGTAAGCACTCGCTGATTGCGTCAATGCAAAAACGATTCGGCACGGCTCGCTTGGGCTGGTATTCCGCCACAAATGTATTGTGCCGCGTTGGACAATAACGTCACCGGCGCGACACACCTCTATTGCGCCATCGTCCAGTTCCAGCTCGACTTCTCCCGAAATCACAATACCGTAGTCCAGACTGTTGGTTCGGTGCATTGGGGACTCGCCGCCGGGCAGCATGTCAACTACACGAAGCACTGACCCACCATTTAGCGTCAGACCGACATCGCGAAGGCTTCCATCTGTCTCGTCATTGAGATCGACGGGCACCTCGGCAGTACTCCAGATGGTCGCGAAGGCAGCGTCACCGGACGGAATACCTTTGAGCCTAAGTTCGTCGACCGAGCGGATAACGGCGTTGCCGTCATCATCATGCCCAGTAACAATTCGTCGCATCGGATCTAAGCCTGCACAACGCGCTGATTGATGGCGCCAAACAGCGTGCTCCCATCCGCGGTCTTGGCTTCCATGTAAATGGAATCGCCGAATGACATAAACGGTGTAACCGCGGCGCCAGCATCAACCATCTCTATGCTTCGGCGTTCACTGATGCAGGACGATCCAACCTCGCGGTAATTTTCATTTGACACGGTACCTGAGCCGATAATGGTGCCAGCACACAGTGATCGAGTAGCCGCAGCGTGTGCCACCAACTCATGGAACCCGACACTCATTTCGCCGCCGTGCGCATTCCCAAACGACTCGCCATTCCGGCGAATCTCAAGATTGAGGTGGACGCGGCCGCGCGACCAGGCACCTCCGAGCTCATCAGGAGTAACGGCTAATGGTGCTACCGAGCAGGCAGGCTTAGCTTGTACCCAGCCAAAGCCTGTTTTCATTTCTTTCGGCGCTAATGTGCGTAGCGACCAGTCATTAATGACAACCACAAGCTTGATGTGATGCATCGCGTCTTCTGCACTGATTCCCATTGGGACGTCGTCAACGATGACGCCGAACTCACCTTCAAAATCGATACCATCGGCCTCACTCACGAAAGGCACATCGTCGTCTGGTCCGTAAAACTGATGTGACATACCTTGATACATCAGAGGCTTTTCGTGCTCTATGGGATCCATCTTAAAAGCCCGCTGCATCAGTTCGCCGTGCGTATCAAAAGCCGAACCGTCCAGCCATTGCCAGGCGCGCGGCAACGGCGCCCTGCATACATAAGGTCGCACGGATTCGCCGTCGCCCTTGTCGAGACTGTCGCTTAATGCTTGCAACCGCGGAGCGCAATCGTGCCAATGATCTATAGCTTCTTGCATAGTCGCAGCGCATTCGGCTCTTAAGTATCGATCGCCATCACGCGTTACGACAATAAGTTCACCATCCCGAGTTCCATTATCAATCGTAGCCAGCTTCATTCAGTCCCCCTACTCGTCAAATATGGCAACCGCACGTGTCCAACCTGCGGATGCTCCGCGAATCTTGTGCGGAAAACAGCTCACGATGAATCCTGATGGCGGAAGAACCTCAAGGTTGTGCATTTTTTCAAGATGACAATAACCAATATCTCGACCAGCCTTGTGTCCTTCCCAGATAAGTGACGTATCTCCTGTCTCCTCAACCTTCTTCGCGGTGTGGGAAAACGGTGCATCCCAGGACCAAGCATCCGTTCCCGTTACGCGCACACCTTTCTCTAGCAAATACATAGTCGCCTCATATCCCATACCACAGCCAATGTCGACGAAATTTGGGTCGCCTAATGCCTTGCCCGCAGCTGTGTTTACAAGAACGATATCGAGTGGCTGAATCTCAACAGCAATTCTTTTGAGTTCAGCTTCAACTTCAGCAGCCGTAACAACATGGCCGTCCGGCAGCTTAGTAAAATCGAGCTTGATGCCCGGACGGAAACACCAATCGAGAGGCACTTCGTCAATCGTAATGGCGCGTTCGCCGCCGTTCATCGTTGGATGGAAGTGATATGGCGCATCGAGATGCGTGCCGTTATGGGTCGTTAGCGTTACCCATTCTGCAGCAGCAAAGCCCTCGCCGCCGGGAAAGTCTTCTGCCTCGACGCCCGAAAAAAAATGCCGCGCCTCTTTCACGGTTTCAGCGTGTTTTTGGTAGGTTATCTCCGGCCGCAAAAACGGAGGATCCGATATGACATCATTCTCGAGATGGATAGATAGATCGACAAATCTTTGCGGCATAACGACCTCCTCAGACCAGACTAGCTGGTGTGACCTCCAAGCGTTTCAGCGAACCAGTCGGCGATATATTCAGTACCAAAGGACATATTGTCGGCGCCAACATGCTCTACGCCACCTTCGCGTTCAGTAAAAATCTTCAATTCGCGTTTTGGCGAGTTCACCAGTTGATCATAACTCTGATGAGCATATGCAATGTCGATCTGTCGATCGTGAGCGCCGTGTGTCACGAGGAACGGCACCTTAATGCGATCCATCACACCATTTAGGTTCATCCCTTCGGCCTTTTCGAAGAAATCGTCCTGGTCCTTCGCACCGAAAACCCATCTGACATGAGCCCAGTAGTGGGGCACAGGATTCTCGCCCTCGCGATTCAGTCGCTTCTGCTGCACTTCCGCCCAGTTATGATTCGCGCCCCAGCAGGCACCGGACGCAAACCGCGGCTCAAACGCTACCGCACGCGGTGCATAGTGGCCGCCGAGTGAAATGCCGGTCATACCAATGCGCTTTGGATCAACAAAATCTTGCTGCTCAAGCCAGTCGACCCAAACCGAAGCCCATTGTTCGCTCGCATAAGTGGCGGGCAATTCTTCCAGGCGCAATGCTTCGCCAGTTCCGGGCTGATCCACGCACAAGCAGCTGATGCCGCGTTTCGCAAGTGCGTACGGAAAACCTCCGAGCCAAAGCATTTCCTTACAGCTGTCCAAGCCATTGCAAAAAATCACGACAGGATGTGGTCCTGCTCCTTCGGCTTTAGTCAGCAGACCTGAGATTTTCTTACCAGACGCGTACGGTATTTCCACACGTTCTACGTTGTCACGCGCGTACTGGGTACCTCTAGCGAATGCGTCGAGCGCTTTCTTAAACGTCGCCATACGACCCGGATGACCTTGGCCTTGCATGCGTTCGGCCGTTACGTAGTAGATACTGGCACGCTTTAACTTTGGTCCAGCTGAAAATTCGCGTCCGTTGCCAATATCTTCGTCTGCAAGCTCGACGAGCGTATCGGCCTTCTTGACCCATTCTTTCAAAAATTCTGGCGTGCCCGCGTCTTCACCGTTGTCGGCCGCATCTTTGATTGGTTGACACATGTCAACGATCTCGCCGATCTTGCCACCATTCTCAAGTGCAATAGCAACTGAGAGATTCCAGATATAGTTAGGGAAATATTCGAAAAGCGCCATGAATAAATTGCCTGTGTTCTGTTTTCTTAAAGTGGTTGGGCAACGACCTGCATCATTTCTGCTGTCGCTTTGCTTTGTTCAATATGTGGGCCTTCGCCGAGTTGGGAGTGGCAAATAGCCAAAGACGCTTCAACGATGTATTTACAGCGTTCAAAGCGTCGTGCATGAAAAGCACTGAACGCATCAGATACCGTCGCAGCGTTTGTAAGTTCTTCCGCCAACACAATACTGTCTTCAATCGCCATTCCTGCACCTTGGCCAAGATGCGGTGTGGTCGAATGCGCGGCATCACCGATAAATACAACGTTTCCTTTGAACCAATCGCCCTCAATTACGTAGGCTTCCAGCGGTTTGTAAACCACGCCATCATTGTCGGTGATCTGCTCGACATACTCCGCAATACCGGGCGGTGCATTGGATAGTTTTTCGCGTAACGCCGCGGCAAGGCTGTCATGCGGATAGCGCGGTTTACCAGGTTCTGGTGTCGTCACATACATGTACATCATTTCGTCAGATAGCGGCACAAGTCCGATACCAATCGGTCCATTGTACGCACGCAGCGCATCGAGCTCCTCTGGTCGTTTGAAGTTATAACGCCACACTGACTGACCAACGAAGGTCGGGCCGGGTGCGTCAGGCATGACCATCGAGCGGGTTTGCGAGTAAATGCCATCGGCGGCAATCACAAGGTCATACTCACCTTTTGAACCGTCAGAAAAACGCACGGACACTTTAGTGCCATCGTCATTAATTTCGTCGGCCGTTACTCCCAAGCGAATATTGGCATCGGCGGCGATTGCCCTGTCACCCAACACTTTATGCAGCGCGGGACGGCCTATGCCAACGTTTGCCGGGTAACCTTCGACTAGTGGCGAGACCGGGATGCGTGCAGCCATGTCGCCGTCAGGTTTGTACACCTCGACAAAATTGAAGCCGAAACCCGCATCGATATAATCATCGATAATGCCAAGCTCGGTAACGGCGCGCACCACATTGGCTTGCTGAATGATGCCGACGCCATAAACCGACCATTCCGGATCTTTTTCGATAATCTCTACTTGAAATCCGCGGCCACCCAATGCGATCGCAGAGGTTAATCCGGCAATACCACCGCCAATGATGAGAATTGATCCATTCTTCATGATGCTCCCGCTATTTGAAATTTAGCATTTCGATGAATTTACAGCGTAGCGCGAGTCGATCTATCAGCCAAACTAATAATCTTTATAGATACCTACAAAAAAGACTGATATTAAGCGTTGTTTTTTTGCTACGGAACCTACTCGGCTTCGGCGTCGAAGAGAACGTCAGCCCCCGCATGAACCTCGGTGAGCAGCCAACGCAGACCCAGGTCAGAAGAACGAGCACTGTGGTATTGCGCCATGACGCGCATCGGCGGCAATTCGAACGGCAATGGCGCCGTCTTCAGCGGCATTACCGTCTCATAAGACCTCGCCAGACGTTGTTGCATTACGGCTAAACGCATCGTCCCGACCAAAAACCAGGACATCACCGAAAAATTGGGTACATTTGCAGCTATTTTACGCTTACGTCCCATCGCTTCCAGATTACCTTCCGTAAAACTGGGGGTTGCTGACGGGCCTATACGCGCTGCCACGTGCGAAGCGTCGTAGTAGTCCTCTGTCGTAATCGTCTTCTCGAAGATTGGATTCTTGTCCCAGCCGACGATCACATGTGGCTCCACAAAAACCAACTCTGCTGGGTGTTGTGTACTGCAAAACTGTTCCGGCACCAGCTTCAAGTCGACTTCACCTCGTTGAAATTCGGAATCCACCACATCATCCGGCAGACGAATATCCAGACGAACGTTCGGCGCTTTTGACTCAAGCTCGGCAGCCAATGGAATGAGCAGTACCAACGTGATGTAATCTGACGCCATGACACGAAATACACGTTCGGAGCGCTTAGGGTCGAACTCGATCGACATTGAAATGACTTCATCGACCGAGCTGAGAATTCGCCTGACCTCGGGACGAAGCGTCTCGGCATATGACGTCGGAATCATGCGCTTACCATGCAAGACCAGTAACTCGTCTTTAAAATAGTCTCTCAGGCGGCCCAGCGCTGCACTTGCCGCGGGCTGGCTAAGATGCATGCGCTCTGCTGCACGCGATACACTACCTTCCTCGAGGAGGATATCGAGAGCCACTAGCAGATTAAGATCAAGCCCTTTGAGTCGCACGCATCACCTATAAATTTGATTAGTTATTTTCTATAAAAACAAACAATTTGATTTATAGCAAGCTCAGTGCTTTTATCTGCTTGGATACACGCCTTTTGGAGCTTTATCTCAATGAACATTATAGGTCCCGACTCACTGGTCTTCGGCGTCGATGACATCGATGCCTGTACATCATATCTGACCGACTACGGTCTGACGCCTGTCGGCGACGGTCGGTTCGAGGCGTTAGATGGCACGTCCGTGGTCATTAAGCCAAGAGACGACACATCGTTGCCCGCGCCTCTTGAGACCAACAGCATGCTGAGGAAAACCATCTACGGCGTGGCCGATACCGCAACACTCGATGCTATCGCCAACGAATTGCGAAAAGATCGCGACGTTACGACCCTCGACGACGGTTCACTCGAGGCGGTAGACGACCTCGGCTTTGTCCTTGGATTTCAGGTGACGGTCCGCAGACAACTGTCTCTGCCGGGCGAGATGGTCAACGCACCAGGAGTGCCAGTACAGCGTCCTGCAAATGGCATTGCCGCTGACCCGGAAGCCAAACCAAAACCAAGATCGCTCTCGCACGTCGTTTACTTTGTCCCCGACTTTGAAAAATTTGAAGCGTTTTATGTCGAGCGCTTAGGCTTCATAACGACAGACCGCTTTACCGGCGTCGGCCCGTTCATGCGTCCGGCCGGAACGTTGGAACATCACACGCTGTTTTGCATAAAGACGCCACCGTTCTTGCAAGGTTGCGAGCACTTCACCTTCCACTTGGGCGGTCCGACCGAGCTGATGCAGGCTGGCAAACGCTTTGAAGAAAAGGGTTACGAAACGTTTTGGGGCCCAGGTCGACACATTTATGGCTCAAACTGGTTCTGGTACTTCAAGAGCCCGCTGGGTTGTCATGTTGAGTACGACGCAGACATGGACCTGCATGATGATGACTGGGTTGCACGTGAAGCTTCGATGGGCGCCGATACCTCTCAGATTTTCTTGCTGTCGCTGCGTGAGAACTGGGCGCCTAGTGGTCCTCCTCCGCCGAAAAAATAGGATTACCAGTGAAAATGTTACGGACGTCATCACTGGTTATTGTATGCGGTTTGTTAGTGACCGCATGTCAAAGTATGTCCGAAAGCGCAGCGGCTGGAGCAGAACCACAGGAACCGGCAAGCACCTTTATTACCCTCGGTACCGCCGGGGGACCGGTACTGGATCGCAATCGATCGCAGCCAGCGAATGCACTGGTAACCGATGAGCATGTCTACCTGATCGACGTAGGCGATGGTGCCGCCGTGCAACTGGCGAAGACTGGCATCCCTTTGCGGTCTGTGGATGCCATTTTTATCAGTCATTTGCACTTTGATCACACGGGCGGTCTGGCGGCAATTCTGGGGCTGCGCTACCAAACCAGTGCACGCGAACCTTTGACGATTTACGGCCCTCCCGGCACCAAAGAAAGTGTCGAAGGAATATTTGCCTTCATGGTGCCGGAAATGCGCGTTGGCTACGCTGTACCTGGCGCCCGCCGTGCGCCGACCCCGCAGGAAACGACCATTGTCGTTGAACTCACGCCCAATGTTGCATACAACGTTAACAGCATGACCGTAGTGGCCGTAGAAAATACGCATTACACGTTACCGGCAGGCTCCGAAGAAGCAAAACTAAATAAATCGTACGCTTTTCGATTTGACTTACCGGATCGATCTATTGTTTTTACCGGGGACACGGGACCAAGCGAGAACATTGAAAAACTGGCACAAGGCGCCGACCTTCTCGTCAGCGAAATGATGGATATTCCACTCACAATCGAGAACATACGTCGCAGCAATGCCAAACGCGTGACCCCTGTTCCAGACAAAGCTCTGGAAAGTGTGTTTCAGCATTTGCAACAGCACCACGTATCAGCACAACAAGTAGGCGAGATGGCGGCCAGTGCAGGCGTAAAAGCTGTCGTCGTGTCGCACTTTGCCGGTAAGGAAGACGCTCAATCTCAGGCTGACTACGTCGCAAAGATTTCAGCCGTGTACGACGGCGACGTTAACATCGCCAAAGACCTGGACCGCTACTAGTGGACCCACTAGTGAACAGTGTGCAGCTCTACATGGCGCCTGGAACGTGTGCACGCGTGCCTACTATTTGCCTGGAAGAAGCCGGGCAGGACTTCGAATCCGTTGTCGTCCGCTTCATGAAAGGCGAACACAAGTCGCCGGACTACAAGAAGCTCAATCCAAAGGGCAAAGTACCTACACTTGTTATTGATGGCCAAGTGCTCACCGAAAACGTAGCGATCATAATCTACTTAAATGAGCGTTTCCCGGACGCCAAGCTGTTACCCGCAACAACCGACTCGATATCTCGCGCCCGCCAGCTGGCAGACTTAAGCTTTTGCTCTGCCACGCTCCACCCCATTGTTACGCGTATCCGCATGCCGAATTTTTTTGCCGCAAAAGACGCGGCGCAATCAGTTTGGGAAAAGGGCTGCGAAGCCATGACGGAATTTTTTGGACTCATTGATGATCGACTGACTGGCCAAGACTGGTGGTATGGCGACCAATGGAGCGCCATGGACGCCTACCTATACTGGGTATTTTGGCGTGTTGAAGGTGCCGACTTTGATGTCACTCCCTATCCATCTTTCAAGGCACATGCTGCCCGAATGGAAGAACGACCAGCCGTGCAGCGCGCACTGCAAAGAGAAAGCGAGGCTACAGAGACCTTGAAAAACGAGGGCCTTCTGTTTACGCCGCCAACACGCCACAAGCCGATAAAAAGCAGCACAGACGACAAAAGAAAACGTCCGCCACCGCGCACTCTGGAAGTGTTAAGCAAACGATTTTTAACGCCTCACATGATCAGAGTGACGCTTGGTGGTCCGGGTCTCGAGGGATTCCCGGAAGATTCGGGCGGCGGGTATGTCAAGCTGCGCCTTGCCGAACCTGATAGCGACGACGGGAAGCCTTTGGTGCGAACGTACACAGTGCGACACCACGACGCTGCGACCGGAACGCTGGACGTGGACTTTGTTGTTCATGACACCGACGGCCCCGCCGTCAACTGGGCGCAAAATTGCAAGCCGGGCGATACGATTAAAGTTGGCGGACCCGGGCCTAAGAAACCGCTGGACCCCGACGCCGACTGGTACTTAATGGTGGGTGATATGAGCGCTCTGCCGGCCATCAGCGCCAACGTCGAACGCATGGCATCAGATGCAAAAGGCTACGCTTTACTGGAAGTAATCTGCGAAGAAGACATTCAGGAGCTCGACTTTCCGCGCGACGTTCAAGTCGAGTGGATCGTGAACAGCGAACCCGAACGAGAGAACACAGTGTTGCTCGATAGGGTAAAGGCACTCGACTGGCTGCCTGGTAATCCCTATGTATGGGTAGCTGGCGAATTCAGCCAGTCGCTGGCCATACGCTCGCTGATGAAATCGTCGCGCAGCGTCGATCGCAAGAGCATGTACGCCAGCAGTTACTGGCAAATCGGGCAAACAGAAGACGGGCACAAGATTTCTAAACGAGAAGTCGCAAGCGAATAGCAAACGGGGATGCACGAATGACGAATAGCGCTACTGGACAATCCGCCACGACCAAACATGGCCTCATTCTACTCATGGCTTCTGTCATGCCGCCGATGGCAATCATATCGCTGGTACCGGTATTACCGCTCCTCATGAAGGAGTTTGGCGGTGTTGAGGGTAGCCAGTTTCTTGTGCCGATCGCTATGACCATCCCTGCGCTCTGTGTCGCGCTGTTTTCCCCGCTCGCCGGCTGGGCATCTGACCGCGTTGGCCGTAAGAACTTGCTGATCGTCACACTGCTCATCTATGCAGGCGTTGGCGTGTTGCCCTACTTCATGAGCGAACTCAATCACATTATTGCAGCTCGCGTCGGGCTGGGCCTTGCTGAAGCGGTCATCATGACCATGGCAACGGCGCTCATCGGCGACTATTTCGTTGGCAAAGAAAGAGAGCGATGGATCGGACTGCAGTTTGCAACCGTGAGTTTAAGTGCGATTGTGCTTATCGCCATTGGCGGTGCACTCGGTGAAATACTCGGATCCCGCGGCCCGTTCCTGTTGTATCTGCTGGCGATTCCCGTTGCGCTGCTCGTTGCTATCATTCTGCATGAGCCGAATCGCTCCTCGCAGGAATCATCGGATAGCAACGCGAAACTCCCACTCGCCCAAATCATGCCGCTGCTCTTGACGACATTGTTTGTCGGGATCATTTTCTACACCATTATAGTTAAGCTTGGCGAAATTCTCGGGCTCAGTACGAATGTCTCACCGGGTCAGATTGGTGCTATTGGCGCAGCCGCTAACGTAGGCGTCGCAGTTGGCACGATACTATTTCGTCGCATCAAAGGCGCAAGCGGCCCGCTGTTGGTCCTCATCGGACTGGCACTGGCCAGCGTTGGCTATCTAGGCGCCGGCCTTTCCGGATCGCTCGTTGGTATATCGGTATCGGTCATTATTGCGAGCGTTGGCTTTGGTGTTCTATTGCCAACCATGTTGACCTGGGTATTGCAGGTTCTGCCGATGGACGTACGAGGTCGGGGAACCGGACTTTGGACCGGCGTTTTCTTTTTCGGGCAGTTCTTTGCGCCGATTGTCGCCGCCGCGTTGCAAGTCAAGCTGGGCGGGTTGGATGTACTACTGCTTGCGTACGCAGGGCTATGTGCCATTGGTATTGTATTGGCCGCGATTAAACTGAAAGGCAGCAAAAGCCTGCTCACGGATTAGGACAATAGACGCTATGTTTGTTGCACTAGATTGCTGGTGTGCGGCTGCCGATAGCATCGACGTTGCCGCTCATAGTCGTTAGGCCTGTCGCAATGATTGAGTTCTATGACAATGACATGTCTGTCTGTGCACAAAAGGTACGGTTGGTACTGGCTGCGAAGGGCCTGGACTACACGCGTCATACCCTTGATCTGCGAGCCGGTGATCAGTTTAAACCCGACTACCTGAAACTCAATCCAAAGGCGGTCGTACCAACGATCGTCGACAAGGGCGTCCCGATTATCGAGTCGACGGTGATCATTTCTTATCTTGACGACGCCTACCCGGAACCACCCTTACACCCGACTAACCCAGTGCATCGAGCGACCATGCTGACATGGATGATCCTGCCAGACGCGTCGTTGCACGATGCTTGTGGGCTAACCAGCTTCGCACTCGCATTTCGCCATCAGTTAGCCGCACTTCCGCCGCAGGCGCTTGCAGCTATTTATGCGAAAAATCCCGACGAGAAACGTCGTCAGCACATGCAAGATGTTGTGGAGAACGGCCTCGACGCGGCTGGAGTCAATGAAGGATTGAGGACGTACTACAAGGCCATTCAAGCGATGGGCAAGACGCTCTCAAAGTCACCGTGGCTGGCAGGAGCCGACTGGTCTCTTGCTGATGTCACGATGCTGCCGTACGTGCTACGGCTCGAGCATCTCGGCCTCGACTGGTTCTGGTCAGAGGCCCCACAGGTAGGTGAATGGCTGGCTCACTGCAAAGAACGTCGGGAGTACTCGGTTATTGATGAGCACATTAATCCGAAATACCTGGAGTTGATGGGTTCTGTTTCAATTGAGCAGTTCGACAGAGTTCGAAAAATGGTAGGCGCTGATTCCTGAAACAAAAAAACGGGGACTAACTCGAATGGAGTTAGCCCCCGACTGATCGTGGCCACTAGACAGTCCCATTTTTACAGAATGTTGCGTGTCAGAAACGATCCAAATCATCGGCGATGACGGCTGGACCATCGTAGACCTCAGCGATTTCGTCCAGATACTGCTTCGCCATTTCCGCCGTTGCGACGTTCGGTGACATGTGGGTCACCACGAGATTCTTAACGCCTGCTTTCGAAGCTAACTCAGCCACCTGGACGGGTAGCAGATGGTGCGCTCTCAGATGCCATTCGACGCCAGCGTACTGGCGTTTGGGCATATTGGGATTGTTGCCGAGTATCTCCACGAGAATCGCGTCGATATCCATCATTTCACTCACCAGAAGATCAGCGCCCTCAGCAAGCTTCTCGAGCGCCTCGCTAGGGCCAGTATCTCCGGTATAGACGATTGATCGGTTCTCAAGGTCGAATCGAAACGACAGCGACTTCGCTTTTTCCGGTAGTCCGCTTTGTTCAGGAATGGCGAAATGCGAGTTCTCGGCGACATGCACGGTTAAGCCGGCCAATTCAATCGTTGACCCCTGGACAACTTCTTCAACTTCAACCAGTGCTTTCCAAGAGCGATTGGGCATGCCGAACGCGGCACCCATTATCGGCTCCATACCGGCAACCAAACCATCGATAAAAATCTTCGTACCCGGTGGGCCATAGACCTTCAACGCTTTCTTGGCGTTTATCTGGCTTTGCAGACCCAGTAAAGCCAGTACGCCACCGGTGTGATCAAAATGAAGGTGGCTAATAAATAAGCCGTCAACGTCGTCCACGCGGTAACCCACTTTCGCGAGTTGTCCAATAGCTCCGTCGCCCGCGTCAACAAGGTACAAGTCATCGTTCACCGTCAAGGCGTTCGCCGGTTGCGCCCGGTTCGCGTTTGAGACTGGACCTGCAATGGTACCCAGCGTTATAAATTCGTTCGTCGGCTCCGCTATAGTCGGCTCCGCCATCGACTCTTTGGCCGGTTCCTTTTCGGCACACGCAGTTGCCGACAGGAGCAACACAGTTGCTGTAACAATTAATCTATGCACAAAATTCTCCACTTGGAATGATTGGTTACATCTCGGTAATAAATGGCCCGAACGTTGGTTCACGGCCTTTCGCATCTTCATCGGTGACACGATTTCTTTGTGAGCCCAAACCGGTCAGCGCGCTTTCGACAATGTCGCCGTCTTGAAGCCAGGCGCCACCGTGTTGCCCTGCATTTCCAGGCGGTGAGCCCGTGCTCAGCAAATCTCCCGGCAGCAGCTTGACGCGCTCGGAGGCGTAACTGAGCATTTTCTGCGGCGAGAAAATCATATCGTTGGTTGGCCAGTCCTGCATGGTCTTGCCGTTGACCTTCAATACAATCTGCACCTCGTCCCATTCAATAAACTGCTTCGGAACGATGAACGGACCGGTAGGAAAATGATTCGGCTGATTCTTGCTGACCCAGTCGAACCCGAACTTGATATCAGCTCGCCTGAACTCGTCAACTGTACCCAAATCATTGACGATGACGTAACCGGCGATCAGATCGTCTGCCTCTTCCGGTGGAATGTATCGACCCGTTCGAGCCACGACAACACCCAGCTCCAACTCAAACTCCATGTGTTCACCAATCAACGGCAACAAGATGTCGTCGTTGGCGCCGCAAAGCGCCGAATGCATGCCCGTCCAGAAAAATGGCATGCCCTTTTCCGCACGTTGCTCTACTTCTGCGTAGTTGCGTTTAAAAAAGTCTTCATCGCTTTCACCCGGAAGGCGATTTTCCTGATTAAACTTGTTGTTGGTCATCATTTCGGCGACGTGCTGTTTGTAGTTTGAGCCGGCGCCGAGAATATTTGGATGACTGAGCGGTGTCAGACAATGGACATTCTCAAATCGAATTCCGGATTCTCCACCTTTGGCAGCAAGATCGACGAATGAATCGAGCGCCCTGTCCCAATCGTCAAAAATCGCATGGGTGTCTGTGTACAAATGCGACACATCAAACACCGTACCGTCTGGCTGCACCAGCCCCGGAAATGCCTTTTCTGTCGCACTCAGGCGATAGGTCCCTATGCCGAAGCTGCCTTCGAAAAGCCCGGTGGCTTCGTTAATTTTGGTCATGTGATTGCTTACTCATTAGATTCATTTTATTCAAAATAGGGTTCATGGCTTTGATCCAGCCACAAGTCCATTGCTTGTTCTTGAATGGGCACAGGAACCGTCTTCTGGTCAGAGGTACAAAGGTCCGTGTCCGAAAACGTCTCGAATCGATAGCCGCTGGGCTCACGCCATAAGTCGAATACGTGACTGCCTTTGGGATGCCGCCCAACCCCCCAAACCAAATCGTGTTGTTGGGCTTTCATATGCCGATGAGATGTAAATTGCACTTCCGAGTCCTGCACTTCGAATGAAACATGGTGCAGATCATTTCGGCCCATGCCAAATAGCGCAACGGTATGGTGATCCACATGCTCCTCGCCACGATTGATACGATAAAACCCGGCGACGATGTTGTCCGGTTTCCCGGCAAAGAACTGGTCACTCGGAATTAGGCCAAGCACTTCGCAGTACCACCTTTCAGACGCAGCAAAGTCCAGGGTAAACAACCCAACGTGTCCCATACGCAACAGTTGCGCGGGCCCGGGTGGCACAAAGTTTTGCGACTTGCCTTTGCGCGTCTTGACGTTGCCGTAATTGACCTCAAGGTACGGACTTGTCGGCTCATCGGGCGAACGCTTTTCGTCACCGTGCACCAGGTTGACGGTCTTGCCATCAGGGTCGGTCAGGGTAACAAAGGTTCCGCCACCTGGCATTGTCAGCGGCTGAGGTGCTGAGGCGCCATGCTTTGCCACAGCATGCGTAAGGTCGTCCGGGTTATCGACTTCCAACGCAAACGACACAAGGCAGGCTTTCTCCGCTGGTTCGAGAATGACACTATATTGGTTCGCGCCCGATGTCCGAAAGTAGCGCGCGTTGCCGTTCTCTCCAGCCGGATGAAAACCAAAATCCTGAAGAAAGGCGGTGCTTGCCTCAATATCAGGTACGCCTAGATGAAGATGATGCAGCCCTAAAAGCGCCATAAGATTCTCCTATTTGTTTTCCGCGGCCAGCATCGAGTTAATGCGTTTTCGTACTTTGATTGCCGGTCGATCAGACACTACCAGCAGCTCTTTTTGATTTTCTGCGCCGTATTCCAAACGCTCCTCAACCCTGTTGATTGCGTCGACATCCTGCTGCCTAATCTCGCTATCCGACTGAAGCCAAAACTCCCCGACGGCGGCCTCGTCCACTCTGAAGTTTCGAGTCGCAAAACCAAAATAATGTGTGCTTGTCTCTGTCTCCGGCGTCACACCATGCAGAATGTAGAGTTGTCGGTGATCATCCGAAATGGGTTCACCAATCTTTATATCCGCCATAACCGGCAGACTTGTGCGAATCAACTCCGGACCGTAGAAGTCAGACAATTGAGTAAAATCCGACAGCCCCTCGAAACTCGCATCAGCGCCGAAAATTATCTTGAAGAATGGATTAAACGGCACCTTACCCTTGCGATAAACTTGATAGCTATGCGGACGGTCAAGCGTGTCCAACACCGTCTTCGCCATCGTGTCACCGCCCGGCAAATGGTGGTGAATGTATGGCAGGTGCGTTAGATCCATCAAATTGTCAACTAATAGTTGCGCTCGACCCTGCAAATGAAAATAGTTTTCAGAGCTATAGCACCAGCCAGACTGATCAAGTCCGAAGTCTTCGTAAGGCGGAATGGCCACGTCATCACTTTTGTCTTCATCGCCCATCCATATCCAGCACAGCGGTCCGCGCTCGACGATCTGATAAGTGGGCTGACAGAATTTCCCTGCCGCTTCCTGTGATGGAATTGAGATACACGAGCCATCAGCATCAAACGTAAAACCGTGATAACCACACTTCAGCGCGTCTCCTTCGACCTTACCTTTCGCTAGGGGATAGTAACGATGCGGGCATAAACCATACATCGCAACCGGTGTCCCATCTTCTTTGCGGTAAAGCGCGACCGGTTTACCCAAGAACGTTCGTTCTATCGGCTCTCGCGTAATTTCTTTGGAAAACGCTGCGATATACCATCGGTTCCTGACTATTCCTGTATCAAATTCGAATGGGTAAATGGTTACGCTCCTCCAATTTTCCGCGGGGCAATGTTTGCGTCAGTTGATGCCACGGTCAGCCCCAATAATTTAGCGGCGTTTTCGCCAACAATTTTTTGCCGGGTTTCTTCGTCCAAGTTACGGTGAAACCCAACAGGATCCTCTTCGCCCATGTCAAAGGGGTAGTCTGATCCCATGCACAGCTTGTCGACATTGTGGGTTCGAACGAGCTCCTCAAGCTGGTCGTCATCAAAGACCAATGTATCAAGCCAGATCTGGCGAAGGAATTCTGAGGGCTTACGCGAGATGTGCTGACAGCAATCTTCCCGTACCTTGTAGGCATGATCCATGCGTCCCCAGTAACCAGATAAGAAGCCGCCGCCATGGGCTACACACAACTTCAAATCACTGTGGCGTTGCAGCACACCTTCAAAAATAAGATGGGACAAGGCGATTGTTGATTCGAGCGGATTGCCAATGATGTTATCGAGGTAATGCTCCGATAGTCTTTGGCCGTGCGTAAAGCCCAGGGGATGCAGAAAAAGAACGATGCCTAATTCCTCGGCCGCGGCGAAGAACGGTCGAAATTCTTTGTCAGCTAACTCGCGTCCATTGACGTTTGTCGATATTTCTATGCCCCGGAAACCCAATTCGTTGACGCAACGATGCATTTCGGCAATCGCCATTTCAGTGTTTTGCAGAGGTACTGTGCCCATGCCCACGAGTCGATCAGGATGGCATGCGACTGCCTCAGCGATGCCGTTGTTGATGATTGCCGTCACGTCTCGCCCAACCTCAGGCGGAGCGAAATAATAGTACTGCCCCGGCGACGGACTGATGGCCTGAACGTCGACACCCATTTTATCCATGTCGGCAATACGACTTTCGACACCATTGAGCTTCGGCCCGATCTTCTGGAACAGCTTGCCGTTGGCCGCATCGGTTGCGGCACAGGAAAATGCGAACGTACTCGGGGCATCCGGTACAGCGCTTCGAATAAGCTCCGCCGCTGCTGCGACGTTCAAGTGGGCATGAATGTCCACCGCAAGAATTTTGCCTGACTGCTGGACCTGTAGCAGTTCTCGTTCTGTTGCAGCCGACATGGCAGGAACTGTCATCCCAATCTCCCTTACTGTTCCTTGTTATGAAAACACCTTGGAAGATATAGACCAAATTGTTTGCATTTATCAAAAAGAAACTGTTTGACTTATAGTTTCAAGGTGGATCAGTAGCAATCACATCGTGCTGGTCGACGGTTTAGACGACCTTACACAATGTGTTCAGCGTAGCTTGATCCTTAATGAATCTGCGGATGCCCTGCGCCAACTTTTCGATGGCAATAGCGTTGGCATCCAGAGCAGCTGCAAATTCACTTAGTGTTTTCGTGACCTATATGGAAAGGCCCTACCCGAACATCACATTCGGACAGGGCCAATACACTAGTTCATACGATTAATTTAAAACTGGACGTTAAGACGTAAACCGTATGTTTGCGGAGGCGAAAAAATGCCATATGACAAGCCACGATTGGAAACATTAATGTTTTGCAAATAGCGCTCGTCCGTTACGTTCCGCATATAAAATGAAAGCGCCCAGCGTTCACTGTCAGGTGACAGAGTCGCGTTCACATTCAGTTGCGTGTAGGCCTCAGCCTCTGTTTGGTCCAGTAATATGAAATTGGTTTGCTGCTCGGATCGATGAGAAACATTACCTGTCAGAGACAGCGCATAGTTGGACAGGCGAACGATGTGATTAACCGTTAAATCTGCGCCAAATTCGGGAGAATAAAGCAACGAGCTGCCTGAGCAATCAAAGCTCTCCACAGCATTAGTCACACCTGCGGAATCACACCCAAAGCGACCGCGGCCCGGGTCCGAAACCAGTTCCAACCTGTCATACGTTGAATCCAGAAACTGAACGTTGCCGCTGATTGTCGTATTGTCGGTCGCGGCCCAAACAACGTCGACATCAAGCCCTTGAATGGTCGCGTCCGCATTTGCAATTGGGAAAGCAGAGGCCGAATCCAGAGTCGTGAAATAGGTAACCTGTTGGCCATCATACTTCCACAGGAACGCTTCAAGATTGATCTGCAGGGTGTTATTAAAGAAGCGATTTTTTAACCCGATTGTCAGCGCATCAATGAATTCGGGATCATACGTCGGACTCACTGACGAAAGATCGACACCGCCTGCCCGATAACCCGTTTCAAATGTGCCGTAAAAGAGGCTGTCTTCGAGCACATCCCATTCGAAGCCAACACGATAGGTCGTTTCACTATAGTCAAGCTCTTGCGACAACGCGCCATCACCCACATTTACAATAGCTGCCAGCTGAGCTGGAGCGCCTGGCATTGTGCCGAAACCCGGAGGTGACGTCAGAAGGTAGTTGTACACCGGCGGCGGTCCCATACCTGGAACGGTCGCAACAGACCCGGCCGGAAGTAATCCTAGATCCACAAAGTGTTGAATAAATTCATCCCGATTCGTTGTCAGGGGATGCGCCGGCATGAAAGGCAGTCCTGTTGCAGGATCCACCTGATTACATCCGTGATTGAAAGCATTTGGAATAAATGGCGGTCCGGGCGTCAAGAAGTCACCGCTGGCGGGCGATCCACCACAAAACGTGACAAACGTATCGCTAATTCCGTCTACGAACTTGCTGTCTTCCGTGTAGCGAAGGCCAACATTCAAACGAAATGTTTCAGTGACATCAAAAGTGCCTTGCCCGAATATGGCCCAAGACTCACCGCCATTATCATAGTTCTGCATTGGCGTCGCATAGTTCTGCGCGAAAATTCCGCTCGTACTGATATCTTCCTCAATATAGAACGCACCGATAATGCCGTTCAATCGGCCGTCCAGCTCCGTTGCAAAACGTAACTCAGCGCTAGTCTGACTGTTTTCTTCCTGCGTGAGTGCCGGAGCAAAACCGGGTCCGGTAAACGCGTAGTTCTGGTCAGACTCTCGATAAGCCGGAATAAATGTAAATGTACCGGAATCGATGCTGTAGTTGATTTCGGCCATAACACCCGTGAAGGTAATGTCCTGAAACACATTGTCGCCGTCGATAGGCTGAAACGGAGCGAATGAGGGCGTGTGAAGAACACCAGTTCGGATTGCATTGGCGCCAGCCGATGTCGGACCACTATTGATGGCTAAGCCCGAAGGCGTGAAATCCGTCAGTGATCCGGTAGTGTTGCTAAAGGTCCCTATTAAATCTCCACCCGGCCCTTTGCTGTTAATCTCGGAATGGTCAACTGCGACCCTAATGGACAAGCTATCGTTTGGTTCTACCAAAAGCTGCCCACGAAGACTTAGCGTGTCCTGATCATTAGTTCCATCATCTGAATAGCCATCGCGGGTCAACCGATTACCCGCGATGCGAATCGCCGTACTGTCGGAAACCGCGAAATTAGCAGCGCCCTGTATACCGACCCTTGAGAAATCGCCAAATTCTGCTTGTACGTAGCCAGAGGTTTCTCCGAGGACAGGCTTTTTGGGAATATAGTTAAGTACACCGCCGGTCGCATTGCGTCCATAAAGCGTGCCTTGAGGTCCTTTCAGGAGCTCAACTCGTTCTAAATCGTAAAATGCCTGACCTGCCGCACCGCTCGAACGTCCTAGGTAGACACCATCGATGTTTTGCGAAACCGCTGCGTCAGTCAGAGGATTCACAGTCAGCGCGCCTACGCCACGGACAAAAATACTTGTCAGCGGGCCGCCGCCTGCAGAGATGCCGAGAGAAGGCGATAATTGAGCGAGGTCTTGTGCCGATTCCAAACCTAACTGGGTAAGCGATTCCTGATCAAAACTCTGCAATGGTATCGCTGCATCCTGCAATGTCTGTGCGCGGCGCAGCGCCGTCACAACCACTTCGTCGAGGAAGCCTTCTCTACTGGCATCCGAATCATCGGGCTGCTGTGCTTGCGCGGGCCTCCAGCTTGTTAACGCTAGAAATACTGCGCCGGTAATACAAAAAATTGGCTTGAACATCGCGTAAATTCCCCCCGGACGAAAAACTGACTTGCGTCTTTTTGATGATCTAACAGTAATGCCACGGCAGGGTATTCGTGAAATTGATTTTTTTTATGCTGATCAATTTGTTTTAAAAATAGCAGGCGCACTCAGTCGACCCGCAGTTATGCACGCACGCGCTAGGGAGCTGGAGAAGCCTGAAATTAGATGGTGGCAAAGGGCGGAATCGAACCACCGACACGCGGATTTTCAATCGGATTTTTATAGAACTAAATACAATCAAATCAACGGTTTATGGCTTTGGTAATTCCGGTGAGACCAGTAACCGACATCCGAAATACTGTGAGCTCGAGGATGGTTTGGCACAATATTGCACACTGATGATGTTCAAGTTTCATTGGGACGCTGTTTTGATTTCAACCTAGCGGACTCGCGCCGCCGACCCTCATGCGCTGTTGCTCTAACGATCTTTACAGGCACTTCGCCAACAGCCTTAGCCCGCACAATTTCGATCTCTCCGCCTTTGTCGTCCAGCATCCTCTGCAACTGACCGAACTTAGCGCACCAGATTTTCTCAAAATCGATGCCCTATTGCTTATCCACTACCGATCCCGCTGCTGCAAAACTGACTGGACGTACTTGCAGCCGGTCGCTCTCGGAACTTCCACTGACCTGCCTGTCGTTATTGGAACCAATATGGATTGGAATGAACGTCCACTCCTGGCCGGTTACGGAAGCTCGCTGTTTCCCGAATCAAGACGCTCGAGTGACCACTTTGTGAGTAACCAGCCGTTCGATCTCCGACATTCCTAATTGCAAAAATCGAACTCGCGAGTAACTAAGAAGCAATGGGTTGGCCGCGTATTCCCAACACCTTTTCTTGCAGAAACCAGAGTTTGATTAAAATTAGCAATCTCACAATTGCGACAAAACAAAAAGACGGTCAACAAGACATCTCTTAATGTTGGTGGAGTGCAAATTCAATATGATTTTTACCGAAAGCTCTGATCACCGGAATTCGCGTTTCCGACAACTATGATCGCTATCCGGCTTCTTTAATCACCAAAAAATAATGTTGGTTTCTGGTTATTAAAAGTGTCGGAGGTTTTCGCAAGTCATTGACTGGCCGAGCGATCAGCCCGAATTCTTGTAATTAAAAGCGTCGGAGATCGATACGGGTGACCGCTTTAGATTTGAGACCCGACTCACAGACATTTCAGGGTAGAATGACGGCTATTGACCCAAAGCGGAAGTTGATACCTCTGCAAAGTGAGACGTTCTGATGAAGCGTCGAAGTAAAGTTTTTGTTTGTCGCGACGAAGAAATCGCCACCGCCAGATGTCGACTTCGTTATCCGGACGAATCGGATATCGAACACATCTGGTCTGCGAGTCAAACACCGAACTTCAACGACGGTCTTGCTTGGGACCCCCCATCCAGCATGGCTGAGATCAGGGAGCCCCTTCAGAGAGCTCAAGAATCCTGGATTTCTGGAGATGAATACAGCTGGACGATCGAGTCACGGAAGAATGGCGATTTTGTCGGATGGATCTCGATTCGTCGGGAGTCGGGAGATACCGAGTGGTCTTTAGGATTCTGGATTCATCCGACTGAGCAAGGCAAAGGTTTCGCTGCGGAGTGCGCCGCGGCAGTGCTTGAGTTCGGTTTTTCACGCGTGGGGGCGAAAGTCATAACCGCTGCTCATGCGGCGTGGAATACGGCGAGCAGTCGTGTGCTTCGCCAGATTGGAATGCAACATGCTCGCACGAATCCGAGCGGGCCTAAGAACAATGGTGAGCAGGTCGAGTGGTTAGAGTATGAGGCACGAACTGACTGACCGCTAATGGCCGGAAGCAGCCAGTCGCCTGATCTGAGGTAGAATGACGGCTACTGACCCAAAGGCGACATTCGACAAGCGGGTTATTTCACGGACGCCAAGAAACTCTCGATATCGCCGTTCGACGCAAGTTTAACGGCTTGTTCGTCTATGGTTGGGCGCTCAAATCGATCACTGTGGGCCGCAAAGACATCCGAATTGACGTGGTGCCGCACGGGCTGATCATGGTTTTTCTGCATCCTTTCGTCGATTTCTTCGAGTGTGGTGTCGACGAACAACAGGACAAAGCCTGCCCTGACATTTGTCGCCACATCGCGGTATCGATCACGAAGGAATCTGTGAGAAAGCGTGTCGTCCAAAACAACAGATTGACCGACAGCCAGAATCTGGCTGAGCCGTTTTACTGCTATTGCACTGGTTTCCTCCCACTGGGCATCGGTCATACCTTCGCCGCCGCGCAGGCCCCGCTCTGAATTGATATCGTCAAGACTAACTCGTGGAATGTCCAAGATCGCTGCCAGTCGCTTGGCCAGCGTAGTCTTTCCCGAGAAGGCAAGACCGCAGGTGGCATAAAGCGTTTGCAAAGCGTCGATCTCCGGAGTTAGTGCACTGGGGTCCTTTTCTAACAGGCTATCATTTTGCTGTGCCGATTTTCCAGAAGATGAACGACCGCTTCTGGCCGTTAGCCGACGGTCGCCTAGTCTGAGGTAGAATGACGGCTACTAACCCGAAGCGGTCATTCGATTTAGTAGTGCGGTTGAGCAATACACTCCTTGAGGCCACGGTATGCGACAAGAAAAGCGAATGGAATTGATTCAACTCGAATCAGTTACGACCGACTGTGAATGCCAATAGCAAACCATCGGGTGTTTTCCTTTTTATCTGCGTATTCATGGCTCTCTTCCTGAGTCGTGAAATGTATATTGCTGCAATTTTTGGCAAGACTATGTTGCTAAGAAGCGATGTCTACATCGCGTTCTCAGATGCTCCGCTGCTTTTTGGTATGGCAATACTCGTTAAGGTACTAGTGTTTTCATATTGTGCTTGGTACGTCGTGAGGGGTTTAACGTACATGTTCAAGAAGTGACGAAGGTTTGGTTGGTACGTCTACACAATGCATCTACTTTTCGAGTTACACCGACTAGGAGTTTTAGTCTGCCTATAGTGTGATCTGGGCGTCCGCTTCTGACCGAAAGCAGAAGTTCGGCTGGTCTGAGGTAGAATGGCGGCTACTGACCCATTGCAGCCTTACGCGAATACCGCCAGAACTTTCGATATCTATGAACCGCAATCTCGACGAATTGATTACTGAGTATGTCGATTTAGCGACAGAGATGTTTCCGAGGGTTGCCGAGCATCTTGGAGCGTCGACTACTATCTCGAATATTGAATGGGCATGTCTCGGTGTACCACAGCGGGGCAATACACCGGACGGAATTAACTACTTCAATCATGGCTATGGCGTTGCCATGACGGACGGCAAACGCAAGATTGACCTCGATCTTGGAGATAAAGGCGAGATCAACGGATTTGACGCATGGCGGCTATTCGACTTCGCCGAAAGCAACAAAATTTCAACGACGTTTAGTTAGCACAGGGAGATCGAAACCGCGATAAAGGAGGCGGTAGATTTCGGCGAACTGACGTGTTCAGGAGACCTCTATTACCGTGTATAGCAGCAATTTCACCGGCTGCTTCTGGCCGTTAGCGGCACTTCGCGGTTTCCCCAAACGAGACGCTCGAGCGGCTGCTTTGCGAATAACCGGCCACTCGCTCTCCGACACTTTTAATCGCAGATATCGCCCGTAAGGGAAACGCTCATTCAATGTGTTAGACGCGCTTTTCCGACACTTTTAATCACCAGAAACCAATGTGCCGAAGATAGTCCATCACTCCACCGTCACACTCTTCGCCAAGTTCCTAGGCTGATCCACATCCGTGCCTTTCAGCAATGCCACGTAGTACGACAACAGCTGCAACGGCACCGTGTAAACAATCGGCGCAATCAGGCGATCGACATGCGGCATTTCGATGACGGTGATGCCTTCTTCGTTTTCGATACCCGTGTCTTTATCGGCGAATACATAAAGCTGACCACCGCGTGCACGGACGACCTGCATATTGGATTTCAGTTTATCCAGTAAATCGTTGTTGGGTGCGACCACCACGACCGGCATTTCTTCGTCGATCAACGCCAGCGGGCCGTGTTTGAGTTCGCCGGCTGCATAAGCTTCCGCATGGATGTATGAAATTTCTTTCAGTTTCAACGCACCTTCCATCGCGACGGGCCACATCGGGCCGCGGCCTAAGAACAACGTGTGGTTTTTCTCTGCGAAGTCTTCGGCAACGTGCTTCAAGTGCTCGTCCATTTTCAGCGTTTCTTCAACAGCCGACGCGACGTGATAAATGTGCGGGACGAGCTCGCTTTCGCGCTCTTTGGTCATGCCGCGATGTTTCGCGAGCATTAATGTCACGAGCAGTAACGAGATCAACTGTGTCGTGAAAGCTTTAGTACTCGCGACACCAATCTCGGTGCCGGCTTGCGTCATCATGACCAAATCAGATTCACGCACCATGGAGCTATGTGCACTGTTACAAATGGTCAATGAACCGATGTAGCCCGATTCTTTCGCCAGGCGCAATGCTTCCAATGTGTCAGCCGTTTCACCGGACTGTGACAGCGTTACAAACAAGGTGTTCGGTGGCACGACCACTTTGCGGTATCGATACTCGCTGGCAATCTCTACCTGGCACGGCACGCCGCCCAACGACTCCAACCAATACTTGCCGACAGCGCCAGCGTGGTAACTGGTGCCACACGCGACGATATGAATGTTCTCCACTTTTGGCAACAGCTCTGCAGCACGTGGTCCCAGCGAGTCGGGCAAGACACGCTGATCACTGACGCGGCCATACAACGTATCGGTCAACGCAGACGGTTGCTCGAAAATCTCTTTGAGCATGTAGTGGCGGTAAGGGCCTTTGTCAGCGGCG
Source organism: Woeseiaceae bacterium (assembly GCA_045110335.1). Lineage (GTDB taxonomy): Bacteria > Pseudomonadota > Gammaproteobacteria > Steroidobacterales > Woeseiaceae > CALBPI01. The sequence goes on along the minus strand of JBGCGB010000015.1, from coordinate 65,291 downwards.
TCACTGTTGATCTGTGTCTCGTGAATTTCACGCGTGACCGGGTTGCCGTCGGTATCAAAAATGTTGACGGCATCGCGGGTGACTTCAGCAATGTCGCCCTGCTCCAAATAGATGAACCGCTGCGTCACCGGCAACAGCGCTTGAATACCACTGGCCACAAAATTCTCGCCAATACCCAACCCAATCACGAGCGGGCTTGCGACACGGCTTACGATGAAGCGATTCGGATCGTTCGCATCGGCGACCAACAACGCATAAGCGCCTTCAAAACGTTTGACGGCTTTGCTCACCGCGTCCATCAGCGACAGACCTTCTTTCAAATACTCGGTCACCAAGTGCGCTGCAACTTCGGTATCCGTCTCTGATTTGAACGTGTAACCCTTCGCTAACAATTCATCTTTAATCGGCTGGAAGTTTTCGATCACACCGTTGTGAATGACTGCGATACGATCACCGGACAAGTGCGGGTGTGCATTTGCTTCGGTAACGCCACCATGGGTTGCCCAGCGCGTATGGGCGATACCCAAAACGCCTGACATCGGATCAGCATCTAATTTGTCGACCAAGCCGGCCACTTTGCCAACAGCGCGTCGCAAACCTAGCGAGCCATCTGCTTGCAGCACGGAAACACCGGCGGAATCATAACCGCGATACTCCAGGCGTTTCAGGCCTTCGACCAAAATCGGAACGACGTTACGTTCGGCAATGGCACCAACAATTCCACACATGTTCTTGTCTCCCAGACTGCGTCAAACGCAGGGCGGCGATATACGCCTAAAAAATAGTTATGACTTCGAGAACGTCATCAGGTCTTTTTGACCGGACGCTCCCATCCTTCAATACTTCGCTGACGGGCACGCTCCAACGTTAGCTGGTCGTCGGGTGCCGGTTTTGAAATGGTAGATCCCGCACCAATTGTGGCGCCCTGACCAATCTCGACCGGCGCGACTAGTTCAACGCCCGAACCAATAAATGCACCATCACCAATGACCGTTTGATGCTTATTGGCACCATCGTAGTTGCATGTGATTGTGCCAGCACCAATGTTGACTTTCTTGCCGACCGTCGCATCGCCCACGTAAGTCAAATGATTCACCTTACTGCCTTCTGCGATCTGACTCTTTTTTATCTCAACAAAATTGCCGACTTTGGTTTTGTTGTGCAATTCGGTAGCCGGGCGCAAACGCGCGAACGGGCCGATGTTGCACTCATCGCCAATCGACGAATGCTCAATAACGCAATTCGGCAAGATATTTGTGTTCGCACCGATGCTCGTATCGGTAATCACACAGTTCGGACTGATGACTGTACCTTCGCCAATCGAGACGTCACCGATCAACACCGTATTGATGTCGAGGAACACATCGTTGCCGCAGGTCACGTTGCCGCGGATATCGACTCGCGCCGGATCGGCGACACGAACACCGTTGCGCATTAATGTTTCGACAACACGACGCTGGAAAATGCGTTCTGCTTCGGCAAGCTGAACCCGATCGTTAATACCAATGATTTCGTCCGGATCGCTACCGACAATGCCGTAAACGGGAATGGACTCGGCGACGGCTAGGCCGACGATGTCGGTAAGATAATACTCGCCCTGGGCATTTTGAGGTTTCAGGGACTCCAGTGCCCGGCGCAAGAAAGCCGCCGGCACGACAAAAACGCCGGAGTTGATTTCGCCAATAGCGCGTTCGGATTCGGTGGCGTCTTTCTGTTCAACGATCCCGGTGACCGCACATTTGTCGTCACGAACAATTCGCCCGTAACCGGCGGGGTCTTCCATATTGACTGTCAAAACACCCACCGCATCGGCAGGTGTCTGGTCTAGCAAATGCTGCACGGTCTCCGCGGTGAGCAGCGGAACATCGCCACATAAAATTAACACGCGTTGACCATCCGCGATTTGCGGCATCGCCTGCTGCACGGCATGGCCAGTCCCGAGCTGTTCAGCTTGTTCGGCCCAACCTAACGCAGCGTCGGGGAACACCGCGCGCACTTGCTCACCGCCATGGCCATAAACGATCAGGTCTTGAGCAGCACCAAGGCGATCGCACAGGTCCAATACATGACCCAACAACGGCTTATCCGCCAAGGGCTGTAGCACTTTCGGCAGCTGTGATTTCATCCGCGTTCCGCGGCCAGCCGCCAAAATGACGACCGAGAGGTTTTCTTGTACTTGTGTCATTTCGCAATGATACCGCAAGGCGCGCTTGATTCGTGTGAACGGGCGCACGTACGCTAACGGACATGGACACGGTATTTGGTCACACTTTTTGGGCAGCCATGGGTCGCGTAGCGTTCGTCGGCATTCTGCTGAGCGGATGCAACACCAAGATCTACGTCAAAGATGGCGTAACGGATGGTGATCGGTTTTCACTGCCGTCCTATGTCTATGAAACCAATGACCCTGTCGTACAAAGTTGGGTAGCCTATAGTTTGGCGCGAAGCTTTTGTCAGCTGGAGATCGGGGGGCCGAATCCTGCCAGAAATCATTCTTTTGACTGTGAACTGACCAGTCGGGAGTCTTTGCTGGAGCGTTGGCGTGATTATGGCAGTGTTGGCGACGGAGCAGAGCACCCTGATGCCGTCTATTTGTATCTGTTGGGAGACGCAGACGCCGAGGGTTTTCTTGACGAGTATGTCTGGCAATACCTCCGGCGGGACGCATGGCGTCGACCCGCTGATCTTGATGAAGCCGGATTCAAGGCGTGGCGCAGTGAACGGTCAGGCTGGCGTAAACACCGGCCGCAAACAAAGATTATTGGGTCATGGGGTTACACGGAACCCGCGCCATGGCCGACGTTGCCACCAGATGCGGAGTAGCCACCCCGGCAACGGTCACTGCAAAGACGCCACTTTAAAGGAATTAGGTGATATTGGCGATGAATTCGACGATTTTGGCGGCTGATTGATCGGCGCTAGCTTGTAGCAACAAGTGCGGCCCATCGATGACCTCGTGCTGTCGGTGGCTGCCGGCATCAAGTAGCGACTGCATGTAACGTCGGCGGATGATGCGATCCTGTGACGCCGCAAACGTCATGATCGGAACCTCGATAGAGCAAACGGCATCGCCCGCGTCCATTGTGGTCAACGCGGACAATCGGCTTTGGACGGTTTCGGGTTCGACGGCACGAACCACCGCCGTGATATCGCGGATTAGGCCGATATCCCGCACGCCATTGAGGCAAAACCATCTGAGAATTTGTTCGCTGACGCCGGGTAAGGTCAGCGAAGCCAGTTTCAACTTTTCAGCCAACGAGATGATCAATGCCAATGGAGGCTTGGCGAAGGTCGCGGAAAAGACACCGCCGATGAAATTCGCGGGGGCCTGGGCAAGCACGTTAAGACCAATCGGGCCGGAAAATGATTCTGCCAGAAGAACCACTGGTCGATCCTGCGGACAAATATCGAGCACGTATTGCTCATAGCCAGCAAGATTCGGGAAGTCTTGGTACGCCACCGGCAGGCAATCGACCGCATCACCGAGCGCTGTAACCAACGGTTTGAACAAGTCGCCTGTGCCATCAAAACCCGGCAACATGAGCAATACCGGCTTGCTCAAACCAGAGTTCCAGTTGATTTCGGTAGACAGATCAAAGACATAGTTTAGATCGTAACAGATCTAGGAGAGCGGACGTCAAAGCGTCAGCGATAACACACGGTCATATTGCACTTCATCACCAAGATGGAATTCGGTCACGCCAATATCGCGGAAACCTAACCGCAGGTAGAAGCGAATCGCATCTGTGTTTTGATCCCATACAGCTAACCAAAGCTCCTCAGCCTTACCGCGTGCAAGCTCCGCTGCAGTTTCGATGAGTCGCTTGCCGATCCCGCTTCCCTGCAAGTGAGCTGCAACATAGATGCGCCATAATTGGCAGGACGACGGCATCGTTTTGGTGATCGGTGGTGGTTCTTGATGAGCCAATTGGAGATAACCAACGATCGCGTCATCCTGACGGACAATCTTGATTTCAACATTGGGATCCGCGATCTGTGCAGCCTGAATCGACTCGCTGAAGTTGCGGCGCAAATAGAGGTTCATATTCTCCGCCGAGTTATCGTCCGCAAAAGAGGTGCGAAAAATATCGGCGGCAAATTGGCTTAACGCTGCCGCGTCTTCAGGTGACGCAGTTTCAATGCTAACCGACGGTGCCGGCTGCATTAGATTAGCGGTTCGCCTTCAGCTTTTGGGCAGCGCGGTAACGCGCTTCGGCTTCAGCCAACTCGCGTTGTGCTCTTTGCAAGTCAGTTGTTTCCGAAGCACCTTCGAGCGCCTGTTTAGCCGCTTGCTGTGCTTCGAGCGCGGCTGCTTCGTCGAGTTGATCGCCGCGCAACGCGGTATCCGCCAAAATGGTGACCATCGTTGGCTGCACTTCGATCATGCCACCGGTTATATAGAAAAACTGCTCATTGCCCGCATCATCAACAACGCGAACTTCGCCGGGCCGCAGCGCGGTCAGCAAAGGGGCATGACGCGGCGCAATGCCAATCTCACCCATTTGCGCCGGCGCATAAACCATACCGGCGATGCCGGAATAGATCTCGCCTTCTGCGGAGACAATATCGACGTTAAGCGTAGCCATAATTAGCTCTGCATACCTTTGGCTTTCTCAACCGCTTCTTCGATTGAACCCACCATGTAAAAGGCCTGCTCAGGCAAGTGATCGTAGTCACCATCAACGATGCCCTGGAAGCCACGAATGGTGTCTTTCAATGAGACGTATTTGCCTTCAGCACCGGTGAACTGCGCCGCCACGAAGAACGGTTGTGACAAGAAGCGCTGAATCTTACGCGCGCGGGTTACAGCTTGCTTCTGTTCGTCAGAAAGCTCGTCCATACCCAGAATTGCAATGATGTCTTGCAGTTCTTTGTAAGTCTGCAAAACCGCCTGCACGGCACGCGCGCAGTCATAATGTTCTTGTCCGATAACGTTTGGGTCAAGCAGACGACTGGTTGAATCCAGCGGATCTACCGCCGGATAAATACCAAGCTCTGAAATCTGTCGGGACAATACCAGTGTCGCATCCAAGTGAGCGAAGGTGGTTGCTGGCGACGGATCGGTCAAGTCATCGGCAGGTACATAGACCGCCTGGAAAGACGTGATAGAACCGGTCTTGGTTGAGGTAATGCGTTCCTGCAATACACCCATCTCTTCAGCCAGTGTCGGCTGATAACCTACCGCCGAAGGCATACGACCCAGCAGCGCCGAAACTTCGGTACCCGCCAGTGTGTAACGGTAAATGTTATCGATAAACATCAATACATCACGACCTTCGTCGCGGAAGTATTCAGCCATCGTCAAACCGGTTAGCGCAACACGAAGACGCGCGCCGGGAGGCTCGTTCATCTGACCGTAAACAAGAGCAACTTTATCCAGTACCCCAGCTTCTTCCATCTCGTAGTAGAAGTCATTACCTTCACGCGTACGCTCACCAACACCGGCGAAAACGGACAAGCCGTCATGCGCTTTAGCGATGTTGTTGATCAATTCCATCAGTGTCACGGTTTTACCAACACCCGCACCACCGAACAAACCAACTTTACCGCCTTTCGCGATCGGCATGATCAGGTCGATAACCTTTACGCCGGTTTCCAAAAGCTCGGTTGAAGCCGCTTGCTCTTCGTAGGTTGGTGGCAAACGGTGAATCGGCGCAGTGGCCTCCGTCTTGATGGGTCCGGCTTTATCTTCCGGATCACCCAGTACGTTCATGACACGACCCAGCGTGCCCTGACCGACGGGAACGCTGATCGGCGCGCCGGTGTTTTTAACGTCCATACCGCGCTTGAGGCCTTCACTGGCACCCATCGCAATCGTGCGAACAACACCGTCACCCAGTTGCTGCTGTACTTCCAGCGTCAGGCCGGAGTCTTCCAGCACGAGCGCATCGTAAACGTTCGGGATCGCATCCCGCGGGAACTCGACGTCAACAACGGCGCCAATGATTTGCGCGGTTTTTCCAGTGCTCATTCGTTATTCCTCAATCTCTGGTGGCAACCTTAACGTTGCCGCATTTCTTTAATTTCTAAATTCGTTTCAGGCTGCGCGTGGTTAACCGTTAACCGCTGCCGCACCGCCGACAATTTCACTAATCTCTTGCGTAATCGCTGCTTGTCGCGCTTTGTTGTACTGCAACTGCAACGAATCGATGATGTCACCGGCGTTATCGGTAGCGCTCTTCATCGCCACCATTTTCGCCGCCATCTCGCACGCGAAGTTCTCAACCACACCACGATAGATTTGCGACTCAACGTAGCGGGTCAACACATCGTCGAGCAGCTCTGCGGCATCGGGCTCGTAGATGTAATCCCAGTATTGCTGCAACTCGTCATCACTTTCGAGTTCGCTTACCGGCAACAAGGTTTCGCTGACTGGCTGTTGCTTGATCGCACTGACGAAATCGTTGTGCGTCAAGAACAAGCGATCAATGTGACCGTCCGAGTACAGATCAAGCATCGTTTTGATCAGACCAAGCAGATCGTTCATCTGCGGCCGGTCACCCAATTGGGTCACGGTCGCTTTGACGCTGCCACCCAATCGGTTGAACAACTGAACGGCTTTGGAGCCAATCAATGCCAACTCGACTTCAACGCCCTTGGCCTGCCATTCGGTGATCTCACCAATCAGCTTTTTGAACAAGTTGACGTTCAAGCCACCGCAAAGACCGCGATCAGACGACACCACGATGTAACCAACACGCTTGATTTCTCGCTCATCCAACCAGGGATGACGGTAATCCGGGTTCGCCTCGGAAAGGTGAGCAATAACATTGCGGATGCGCTGCGCGTAGGGGCGTGATGCCTCCATTTGCTTTTGCGCTTTCCGAATTTTACTTGCCGCTACCATTTCCATCGCGCGCGTGATCTTCTGCGTACTTTTTACGCTCTTGATCTTAGTGCGGATTTCTTTTTCGCTTGCCATGCTCAGTCCAGGTTAGATGTGCTTCGAATACTTCAATGAGGCGGTCTAGTAGACGCCCGTCGCCTTGAAGGCATCCAATGCGGCCGTCAGGCCTGATTTGATATCGTCGCCGAAATCACCGGTGCTGTTAATTTTTTCAAGCAATTCTGCGTGTGAACCGCGAGCGAAGTCATGCATCGCTTCTTCGTAATCGACCACTTTGTCGACTGGGACGTCATCGAGATAGCCTTCGTTGGCCGCGAACAATGACAAGGCCATTTCGCCAACAGACAACGGAGAATATTGCTTCTGTTTCATCAGTTCGGTCACGCGTTGACCACGTTCGAGCTGCTTACGTGTCGCTTCATCGAGATCAGAGGCGAACTGGGCGAAAGCCGCCAATTCACGATACTGAGCCAATGCTAGACGCACACCGCCACCGAGCTTCTTGATGATCTTGGTTTGTGCAGAACCACCAACCCGCGAGACCGAAAGGCCCGCGTTAATCGCCGGGCGAATACCCGCGTTGAACAGGTCGGTTTCGAGGAAGATCTGGCCATCGGTGATCGAAATCACGTTGGTCGGTACGAACGCGGATACGTCACCAGCCTGGGTTTCAATGATCGGCAACGCGGTCAATGAACCGGTCTTGCCTTTCACTTTGCCGCCGGTTTGCTCTTCAACAAACTTGTCGTTAACGCGAGCAGCACGCTCAAGCAAACGTGAGTGCAAGTAGAAAACATCACCCGGATACGCTTCACGACCCGGCGGCCGACGTAGCAACAATGAAACCTGACGATAGGCCATGGCCTGTTTGGTCAAGTCATCAAAAATGATCAGTGCATCTTCACCGCGATCACGGAAAAACTCACCCATTGATGTGCCTGAATAGGGCGCAATGTATTGCATCGCCGCGGATTGTGCTGCCGAAGCGTTAACGATGATGGTGTGATCCATCGCGCCTTCTTCTTCAAGCTTGCGAACCACGGACGCCACAGAGGAGTCTTTCTGGCCAACCGCAACATAGATACATTTAATGCCGGTGCCTTTCTGGTTGATGATGGCGTCAATCGCGACAGCGGTCTTACCCGTCTGACGGTCACCAATGATCAACTCACGCTGGCCGCGGCCAATCGGCACCATCGCATCAATCGCTTTCAAGCCGGTTTGGACCGGCTGATCAACCGATTTACGATCGATAACGCCAGGCGCTACTTTTTCGATCGGAGACGTTTCTTCGGTCTTGATCGGGCCTTTGCCATCAATCGGCTCACCCAGCGAGTTGACTACACGACCGAGCAACGCATCGCCAACCGGTACTTCCAGAATACGACCGGTCGTTTTCACCGTGTCGCCTTCAGAAATATGTTTGTAGTCACCAAGGACAACCGCACCAACCGAGTCGTGCTCGAGGTTCAGGGCTAGACCATAAGTGTTACCGGGAAACTCCAGCATCTCACCATAGCGAGCGTCGCTCAGACCATGGATACGCGTAATTCCATCGGATACGCTGATCACTGTGCCGACGTCGCGGGCTTCTGCAGCCGCGTCGTAGTTCTTGATTCGTTCTTTAATCAGTTCACTGATTTCAGACGCTTTAAGTGACATGTCTCGTTCCTTTTACTTGCTCAGTACGGCAGACATCTTGTCGAGCTGCGATCGTACTGAACCATCGATGACAAAATCGCCAGCACGAACTACCGCACCACCAATCAGGTCTTCATTTATAGCCATGGTGACGTTGACTTCGCGACCGAGACGCGATTTCAAAGCACCTGTTATTTGCGCTTGCTCTTTGGCATTCACACTGGAGGCCGTTGTGATCGTGACGTCCACCGAATTTTCGGCAGCATCCTTCAACGCAACAAACCGCTCTGCGATCTCTGGCAGTACTTCTAGCCGATCGTTTTCGATCAACAACCGTAAGAAGTTTTCCGCTTCGCCGCCTTTTGCAGCAAACGTCCCGGCACCGGGAATATCTGCCGCGAACGACTGAATCGCCTCGAGAATTTGACGCTCACCCATACGCGGATTTGCTGCAAATTCCTGAAAACCGGCGTCAGCACCAATCGGCGCAAGCGCCGCGAGGGCTCCCGCCCATTCGCTGCGGGCCGAGGCATCACTAGCCAGCTCAAACAATGCTTGAGCATAGGGTCTCGCGAGTGTGTTGTTATCAGCCATGAGTAGTAATCAGCCTGTAAGTCAGATCTGCTTCGCAAGATCGTTCAGCAAGTCCTCATGGACGTTGCCATCAATCTCACGCTTCAGAATCTTCTCGGCACTAGCCAGTGCAATCGCAGAAACCTGGCCACGCAGCTCTTCGCGTACGCGGTTGGTTTCCTGCTCGATCTCAGCGTTTGCGGCTGCCAATTGGCGTTCGCGTTCGCGCTGACCTTCAGCTTTACCCTCAGAAATGATCTCATTGGCGCGCGAACGTGCCTGATCGAGAATTTCTGCAGCCTGACCGCGCGCATCGTTCACCAGCTCGTCTACACGAGACTCGGCTTTCGCGAGATCCTGCTGACCGCGTTCAGCGGCGGCAAGGCCATCAGCAATTTTCTGCCGACGCTCTTCGATCGCGCCTAGCAGTGGTGGCCAGATTTTGGCCATGACCACCCAAACGAAGATCAAAAACGTGATGGACTGGCCGATTAATGTCGACATTGACATTAGCGTGCTCCCTCAGATATTCGGTATGACGTCGTATTCAAGATACGAACAATTACCCTGCCAACTGTGCCAGTAGCGGGTTACCGAAGAGCAGCAATGCAGCGAACGCAACACCGATAATGGACAGCGCATCGAGCAGACCGGCGATGATGAACATCCGCACCTGCAACATACCTGCTAGTTCCGGCTGACGCGCAGCGCCTTCAAGGAACTTACCGCCGAGCAGACCGAAACCGATACCGGTACCGAGCGCTGCGAAAGCGAAAATAAGACCTACCGCGATGGCGGTGCTGCTTTGGACTTGTGCGATGAATTCCATTGAGGACTCCTAACTAGACTCTTTATTAGTTGAGTGAAAAAACGAAAACGAAATTAGTGATCTTCGTACGCAAGACTCAGATACACGACCGTGAGGGTCATGAAGATGAAAGCTTGCAACGGAATCACGAGAATATGGAACAAGGCCCAGGCAGCACCCGGGATCCAGTTTAAGTAGAACGGCAGCATGGCGATCAAAATAAAGATCAACTCGGCCGCGTAGAGGTTACCGAACAGTCGCATGGCCAGCGAAACCGGCTTGGCAATGAATTCAACGAGATTAAGAATCAGGTTGAATGGGACCAGAATCGGGTTCTTGCCGAAAGGATGGAACAGCAACTCTTTACCGAAACCACCCCAGCCCTTGCCTTTGACGCTGTAGACCAGAATCAAGACAAACACGGTGATTGAAAGGCCGAACGTGGCGTTTGGATCAGCCGACGGCACAATACGAAGATAAGGAACGCCGGCGGTCTCGGCGAGCCAAGGCAGCAAGTCGACCGGAATAATGTCCAGCAAGTTCCAGAATAGAACCAATACGAAGATCGTGAGGGCTAGGGGCGCAACGAACTCTCGGGGCCCATGGAAACTTTCTTTGACTGAGTCATCGATAAACTCGATAACCATTTCAATAAATGCCTGAAAGCGGCCGGGTACGCCGGGGCTGGCTTTCTTAGCAGCCTTATTGAAGATAAACAGGAACGTCAGGCCACAAAGGATCGAGAAGATCATTGTGTCGATGTGCAACGCCCAAATGCCTTCACCACTGGTTAAGTGCTGCAGGTGATGCGTTACGTATTCTGTGGGAGTTCTCTCTGCGCCGCTCGCCATCGAATCAATCACTCTTCCGCTGTTACCGATTCCGCACAACCATAAGATGTGTCCGAAACCTGTCGTTTAAAGTTACTTTTTCAGTGAATCCGTTACATCTGTCGGCACCCACAAGAGGGCGACGAAAAACACCAGCAGCGTCGCTGCGAAAGTGCTCAGAAATGGAACAAACCACTCTGCAAAATATTTGGCCATCAAGCCAAACATGACCGCTGCCAACATTAATTTGAAGGCCTCGGCGCGATAAAATGCCGCCACAATAGTTTGCGGCGGCGCTAATTCTGTCCGGGAAAACACCCGGGAGACAAAATGGAAGCTAAGTAAGGCGCTGCCGAGACCTCCTGCGAGGGCGGCGATAGCAGCCGGTAAGCTATCCAAAAGCCAAATTGTTGCTCCAGCCAAGCCGATCATGGCTTGCCAAAAGACGACGCGGGCGGGAACGAAGGAAAATCGTCGCAAAACGCGTTCTCCCTGAACGAAATCACCGAACCTGCGTCTCTGAGCCGCGAAAGTATAATCGCTCGTGCCGCTCGCAGCAAACCTAGAATCCAAAAAAGTGCAGAATTCTTCGGTTCGATCACGGTTCAAATTTTACAAAATCCGCCGGGAGACCCCAAAGTGGGATTTGGCGCGCAGACAATGACCCGGGCTTTGCCTAAAGTAAGTGGCGTTGTGACCGCTAGCTAACCCATAGGGGTGCGCATAGACGCAACGAATCAACGGTTTTGAATCAGGGAAGACCAGATCAATGAGCGAGATCACTGCTGCAGATATCGAACGAGCCATCGCCGATGACCAATTTTTGGTGCAATACCAGCCCAAGCTAGAAAGGCGAGACGGCGCATCGGATTGGGTAACCACAGAAGCTGAAGCACTGATTCGATGGCTGCACCCGACCCGTGGACGCGTTCCCCCATTGAGTTTCCTGCCACAGGCCGTCAAGTCCGGCCTGATGCCAAAAATCGGTGAATTTGTGCTGCGGAAGACGCTGAATCAACTCAAAACGTGGCGCAAAAGCGGTCTTGAGCTCAATGGCTGCGTCAATTTGGACTCCTCTCTGTTGGACGATCCCCTATTGGCGGATCATTACAAAGGCATCGTCGCTGAATATGGAATGACCTGCGATTCGATCACATTCGAAGTCGCCCAAAGTTTGATCGCCGGCACTGAAGGCCGCTTCAGTGACGCCATCAACGAACTTAGAGCCTGCGGTTTCCGGATGTCGTTAGATGATTTCGGTGCGGCGCGTGAGGCACTGAGCTCATTCGGACAATTAGACTTCGATGAGATCAAGATCCATGCAAGTCTGTTAGATCAAGCGCGCGAAAACCAGGCGACACGACATGCGTTGGCCGCTGTAACCGGCATGGCGCACGCGCTAGGCGTCGCAGTTTGTGCGGAAGGCGTGGAAGACCAGCAGACTTTTGAGTTTCTGAAAGAAATTCGCTGCGACAAAATGCAGGGTTTCTTTATCTCGGAAGCGGTAATGCCGGAGATCATCCAGCGCTGCTACCCGGCCGTGGACGCCGCCAATGCGATCGAAGTGCGACTGGACGTGAGCCAGTCCGCCTGAGTCAGCTCTTTAGCTAACCAATCTTCTCAAGGATTCCCTCGAGCTCATCGAGACTGTTGTAGTTGATCGTCAAGTTGCCGCGACCGCCAGCGTGGTTGATCGCAACCGCCGCGCCCAGTTTTCCCGCGAGCTCTGTTTCCAATCGGGCAATATCCGGATCCTTGGAAGGCGCAGGCTTGGACTTTTTCCCCGGCGACTTCAGGGCTCGCACGCGTCGCTCGACTTCCCGAACCGACATACCGCTTGCTGCAGCCTGCTGCGCCAGAGCGGATTGTGCTTTCCCGGCCGGCATCGATAACAACGCCCTTGCATGGCCCATATCCAATGCGCGTGCTTCTACCAAAGCCTGAACATCATCGCCCAGCTCCAGCAATCGTAATAAATTAGAGACCGCTGCCCGGGAGCGTCCAACCGCCTCGGCACCTTCCTGATGGGTCAGCTCAAATTCGCGAATCAGACGCTCTAACGCTCGCGCTTCTTCAAGCGGATTCAGGTCTTCACGTTGAATGTTTTCGATCAGCGCCATGGCGACGGCTTCGCTATCACCGACTTGGTGAACAACAACCGGCACCTCGGACAGCCCGGCAAGTTGAGCGGCACGCCAGCGGCGCTCGCCCGCGATAATCTCGAACCGCTGCTCTTTACCCGCAGCGCTGCCCACGGGTCGCACGGCGATCGGCTGCACAATGCCCTGCGCCTTGATAGAGGCAGCCAACTCTTCGAGAGAGTCCTGACGCATATCAACACGCGGCTGGTAACGACCGCGTTGCATTAAATCGACCGGTAATTCGCGAAGCGCGCTATCACCGGCAGCGGGTGTTGAAGACGTCTGGGCCGAAGGCTGGGCTTTAGCGGCATCACCCAATAGTGCGCCGAGTCCTCTACCCAAACTTTTGCGTTTGTTAACCATGCTAAAAAATCCTAGTTTACCGGTCGGCCGGCATTAGCCAGCGCTTCTTGCGCCGCCTCTTCGCGACGGATCACTTCACCCGCCAACGCTAAGTAGGCCAAAGCACCGCGAGAATGCCGATCATGCAACAGAACCGGGCGACCAAAACTCGGCGCCTCTGCGAGCCTGACATTGCGCGGAATGATGGTTCGATAAACTTTCTCACCAAAATGCTCATGCAACTGGGCCGACACATCGTTGGCCAAGTTGTTACGGGGATCAAACATCGTGCGCAGCAGGCCGTAGACATCCAAGTCGGGATTGACACTGTCACGTACCTGATCGATTGTGCTCAGCAACGCGGTTAAACCCTCCAGCGCGTAGTACTCGCATTGCATCGGAATCAACACGCCGGAAGCCGCCGTTAATGCATTCACGGTCAGCATATTGATCGATGGCGGACAGTCGATCAACACGTAATCGTACATGCCAAGCAACGGTTGCAACGCCTTGCGCAATTTCATTTCACGACCGATCTCTTGCAGCAACTGCACTTCGGCAAGTGTCAGATCGTCATTACCTGGTAGCAACGCAAAATTGGCATCGGGCGCGGTCACAATCGCATCAGCGGCCGAACAATCACCGAGCAAAACATCGCAAGCACTATGTTCGAGATTCATTTTGTCGATGCCGCTGCCCATTGTGGCATTACCTTGAGGATCGATATCCACCAACAAAACTCGGCGCTGGGTAGCGGCCAAGGAAGCGGCTAGATTAACGCTCGTTGTTGTCTTGCCGACGCCACCTTTTTGGTTAGCGATCGCGAGGACCCGTGTCATTGTGGACTCCGATTAATCATTATTTGCTCACCGACTGCCTACGTAACTCAATGACGTGGCGCTCGTCGGTCAGTAAGGGTACCACTAGCGGGCACACCTCTACCTGCCATTGCGCGCCCAAAGCAGCATGATCGTCCTGCTCCAGACGTCCCTTCATCGCCAAAGCGACGCCTTCATCGCCTAAAAGGTGGTCTATCCAACCGGCAAAGCGGCTGACACTGGAAAATGCCCGGCTCGTAATCGTGTCAAACCGTTGCGCTGGCGTGAATGCCTCCACGCGCGCATGGACCGTCGTGACATTATGTAAGTTAAAGGTTGCCGCAACATGATCGATAAAGCGCAATTTCTTGGCGTGACTATCCAGCAGAGTGAACGTCAGATCTGGCCGGATCATCGCGAGCGGTAATCCCGGAAAGCCGCCGCCGGTGCCCACGTCAAGCATCGTCGGGCCCTGAAGTCGATCATGAATCGACAGACTATCCAAAAAGTGTTTCCGGATCACCGCAGCAGGCTCGGTGATAGCCGTCAGGTTATACGCCCGATTCCATTTAGCCAGCATTTCAATCAACTGTAAGAATTGGCTCACCGTTTCATCGGACAAAGACAAGCCCAGACCTTTCAAGCCTGCTCTTAAATCCTGTTCGATATTGGCGTCGAAATCCATGGCTTCCGTATCGATGTCAGCGGGCGCGGGACTATAGCAGAGCCGCTTTATTCGCGCGAAAAAAAGCCCCGGTGTGTAAAAACACACCGGGGCTTCGTCTTAGGCGGTATTAACTACTGATTCTGAATCCGTAGTTCAACACGACGGTTAGCCGCTTTACCCTGGGCTGATCCGTTGTCAGCAATCGGGTTTGCTTCTCCGTAACCTTTCACAGAAAGGTTAGCCGCCGTTGCGCCAGCGTTCACGAGGTAGTTACGAACCGCACGAGCACGACGCTCTGACAGTGATTCGTTGTAAGCCGCTGCGCCATCGCTATCGGTATGGCCGGCAACTTCAACCACGAGGTCGTCGTTCTTACGCAGTGTCGCTGCCGCACGATCCAGTCGCTCGGCTGCTGTCGGCAACAATCGATCCGAATTGGATTCGAAGTTCACGCCACGAAGCTCGATGATGTCCTTGATCTCACAACCACGAACGTCAACGCGAACACCTTTGGTCGTGTTCGGGCAATCATCCTGGCTGTCTACAACGCTATCGCCGTCGCTATCGATCTCACAACCACGTGCATCAACAGTGACGCCGGCTGGTGAACGAGGGCACTGGTCAACGCCATCAGCGACGCCGTCATTGTCGCCATCGAGAACAATGGTGCAGCCTTTCGCATCTACGCGATCGCCGCGCGGTGTGCTTGGGCACTGGTCCATGCTGTCGACAACACCGTCGCCGTCAGAATCCACTTCACAGCCGGTTGAATCAACCGTGATTCCAGCGGGTGTGTTCGGGCAGCGATCTGCCATGTCTGCAACGCCGTCGCCGTCGGTATCAACAATCTTGGACTTCGGATCGCCGAAAGCGAACTGCAAACCAATGCTGTAGATGTTGTCTTTGAATTCCGTGCTGCCGAGCTCTGCGCGATGGCGATACTGAAGACGGAAAGCGAAGCGATCGTTCGTGCTCAAGAAAACACCAGCACCAACACTACCGTTGACGACATTGTCGTCCGCGCCATTCGCAAAGTCTTTGCTCAGGTTACTGATACCCGCGAGCAGGTAAGGTGAAACCATCGACTCACGATTGAAAACCGCCAAACCATTGAAGCCAAGCTCCAGGTGGTCTTGTTCATTCGCTGTGCCCAACGCGCTGTAGTTGGTTGAGTTCGCGAATGCTTCGATGTTCCAACGATCCGTGTAGGCATAACCAACGGCAACTTCAATACCATTGCTGTCTTCGACGTCGCGGTCTTTATCGTCGTCTACGAGGATCCAAGACGGTGTGACGTAAACCTGACCTTCACCGTCACCCGCTATCGCAGGCGCAGCAAACGCAAGTGCCACAAGCGCAATCCCAGCGCGTTTAATCATTCCAGTCGGCATTTTAATATCTCCCATTAAGGCTACCGAGGTGGCAGCACGCTACAGAGCGCTACTGCGAAAGCGCGTATTGTGAGGCTTTGAACGTCGCGGGACAACCATATTTTGTTGTTTTTTTGGTACGTTGGTCAATGTTACAACGAGATTACAGGCCGTTTTATGCGGCATTCGGCCAACTTTCACTGTTGCGCTGAAGCCGCGCGATCACTGTGGTCTAGCCAATGTTCAAGCCCCTGCACATTTAGATCCACATCCATTGTGAGCCACAAATGCCGGTGTTCCCGGTCAATCTGAACGCCATGCGCATCCAGTCGCGACAGCAAGTATTCCATCATTGCATCCCGCATCATGCGCGCCCGCTCACCGTGATCACGTAGCCGACGCGCGATCGCAACAAAGGCATCAATATCCTTGTGGAGCTGCGCCGCCAGCCGCGGTAGGTCGTCAACGCGACTATAGTGGGTCAACAGTGCAAATTGGGCGCCCGTGGCGATCAAGCGATCAATAGACTGATGCGCCGCTTCGGGATCAAAATGCACGGGCGTCGTCGTCGGGAAGCAAAAAGCGCCGTTTACGGTGTCAAAGATGCGATATGACACACCGAAGCTGTCACCAGTGAAGATCGCGTTGGCTTGCTCGTGATGCAAACAGTAATGATGCTTCGCATGCCCCTCGGTAAACAGCACATGCAGCGGGCTGTTGCCCAACATGATCGTTTCTCCATCCTCCGGCACATGAATGCGGTCTTCATCGATCGGTTGAATTTTGCCGTACATCGCATTGAAAGGATCTTCGCCATAGACCGCTTTTGCGCCAGCAATTAATCGTCGCGGGTTAACCATATGGCGGGCACCACGCGGATGTATCACTGCCGTGGCATTGGGCAAAGACTGCATCAACGCACCAGCGCCTCCTGCGTGATCCAAATGAATGTGCGTTAGGAACACCCAACGTACATCTGCTGTTGAAATCTTTAGAGTGGCTAGTGCCTCGAGCAGTCCCGCCACACCACTGTTAACGCCCGTATCAACGAAAGCGGCTTCTCCGTCTGACTGAAGAACATGACTCGCGTCTAGCATAGGTCGAACGTATTGCGTGTCGACGGCGAAAATTCCATGTCCGCAGTCGTCAATTCGAGCGGCAGGATTATTGGTTTGTGTCATCATTTATCACTGGATCAATCGTTACGCGTGAGTGTGAAACATTGACCAACCACTGTCGAGTTCGGGAGAACCATTAGATGAGCAAAACGGTAAGACATTTGATTGTTGTTTTGGGTGATCAATTAGATGCCGAATCTGCCGCGATAAGCGCAGGGGACCCTGAGCAAGATGTCGTTGTCATGGTCGAATGTCTCCAAGAAGGCTCGCATGTGCAAAGCCATAAGCACCGAACGACTGTTTTTCTGTCGGCGATGCGACACTATGCATCCGCATTGAAAAAACAGGGCTGGCGCGTTCACTACATCGAGTTGGACGAGCGAATCAACTCGATCACCGATGGCGTCAATGCAGCACTCGACACTTTCCCGACATCTTCAATCTACTGCGTAGAACCTGGCGAGTGGCGTCTAAAGACTGCGCTGCAGAATTTCGCGAATGCAAAATCAATCACTTTGCGCTGGTTTGAAGATACGCACTTCCTGGTCACACATGGGGCTTTCGAGGACTGGGCGAAAGGACGAAAACAATTAACGATGGAATATTTCTATCGGGAACAACGCAAGCAACTCGACATCTTGATGGATGGCGATCAACCGACAGGTGGTGCATGGAATTTCGATAAGGAAAATCGAAAATCGTTTCCGAAGGCTGGTCCCAAGGACCTACCGGATATCCCCAGATTTGAGCCTGACGAAATCACGCAGGCGGTTATTCAATCCGTCAATCAGCAGTTTCCTGATCACCCGGGCAACACTGATAATTTTTTCTGGCCGGTAACCCGGAAAGATGCACTCGTTGCGCTAGACCGTTTCATCACCGAACGCATGCCCCACTATGGTCGTTATCAGGATGCGATGTGGCAGTCCGAGCCGTTTCTCTTTCATGCGCTGATCTCTTCTTCAATCAACTTAAAGCTGTTGCACCCGAAAGAAGTTGTCGACACGGTCATGCGCGCGTTCAATGATGACAGCGACGCCTTACCGATCGCCGCCGTCGAGGGCTTTGTGCGCCAGATCATCGGCTGGCGGGAATTTATTCGCGGCGTTTACTGGCTAGAGGGCCCCGACTACGGATCCCGCAATCACTTCAATCACCAAAACCCGTTACCCGAATGGTTCTGGTCAGCAGACACCGATATGAACTGCCTGCGGCAAGCGATAGGTGACACGCTGGAAAACGGCTATGCGCATCACATTCAGCGATTGATGGTAATAGGCAACTACGCGACACTCGCCGAACTCAACCCGCAGGCCGTCTGCGACTGGTATCTGGGCATCTATGTCGATGCCATTGAGTGGGTTGAATTGCCGAACACCCTCGGCATGGCGCTACATGCAGATGGTGGGGTCGTCGGTAGCAAACCCTATGTGGCAAGCGGCGCCTATATCAATAGGATGAGCAATTACTGCACGGATTGCCGATTCAACGTCAAAGAACGTACCAGCGAAGATGCTTGTCCGTTCAATGCCTTGTATTGGGACTTCTTGCGCAAGCACCGACAATCTCTCGGCACATCGCCACGCATGAACATGGTGTTGAAGAACCTTGATCGCTGGGATGATGCGCACCTCAACGCGATCTCGGATCGCGCCAAGGCCTGCCGAACGCGCTAGGCGATCAGTCCTTCATCTTAGGCGTAAAGAGCCCTTCCTGCGCTGCGAAGTACGCGGCCAAGTCTTCGATATCTTCTTCGGACAACGCGGCCGCTAGCCCGGCCATTACGCCGTTTTTACGAACGTATTCGCCGTTACTTTCGTCCGCATTGGCCAACTGGTATTGCGTCAGCGCATTGGCTAAATAGTCTTCATGTTGGCCGGCCAGGTTGGGCCAGATCGAATTCACACTGATGCCACGTTCGCCGTGGCAAGCCACACATGTCTGTGATTTTTCCTTGCCCGCTTTAACCGATGACGTGACAACCGGTGCATCTTTCGGCTCACCGTAGCTCGCGAAGAATGCCGAAATATCCGCAATATCTTCATCAGACAGCGACGCTGCCTGCGCCTGCATCGTTGCATGTGAACGCTCACCGGAGCGGTAAGCCTTAAGCGCCAGCGTCAGATAAGCGGCATGCTGGCCACCGAGCTTCGGCACCCGGTAAGAAGGATACGGGTTGCGATAGCCTTGGATACCGTGGCAACCCAGGCAGGTGTAGGCAAGCACTTCTCCGGCTTCTGCATCGCCTTCGGCGCTGGCCGTATGATTCGCGCCCAGCGAAATGACGGCGACAGCCAGAAGTTGAGTCCAGCGAGCTGGCTTAAGGAATTTTGTCATGATGTTGTCCGCATTGTGTCACGCTTAAAACTGGCGTGATTCCGGTGCCTTGCAGCACCACCCGAATTAGCGCGTATGTTAGTGGTTCATCGCACTGATTTCCAGAACGCTGTCACAGCCTTTGCTTCAGAACGCATCCGGGTTAGACCTAAACGCAACAGTCACGTACATTGCACGCAAACATCCCATGGCCAAACTTATGCGTAAAACACTGCTTTTCGTTTCCACTCTGCTGATTATCATCGCGCTTGGCGGCCCTGCCATCATCGGGCACTTCCTGGAGCGCGCAGCGACCGAACAGCACGCAACCCTGGAAAACGCCATGCCCCCTTGGGCCGAGATCGTCAGTAAAGACTATGAACGCGGCTGGTTTGGGGCCGCTAGCCAATATCGGATCTTGATTACCGAAGAGGCGCCAGCAGGTGTTCGGGAACTGTTGGGTGCATTCGGTGAGTTTGGGGATCAACCGGCCATCATTGTTGCCAGCCAGATTTCTCATGGCCCGCTGGTCGGAGTTTTTAGGCCCGCCGTTGTCAGAGTGAGCAGCCTGTTTTTTCTCGATACTGGCGATGGCGATCCAGTCAGTTTACCGCTAGCGACCCAATTACATGTCGGCTTTGGCGGCGGCTTATCCGTTGACTGGGAATTGGCGAAAGCCCAACTACTCAATAACGGGCTCACATTGGACTGGGCACCGGTAACGGGTCGCCTCGCGGCTAAGTCCGGTCAAAAACAGTTTGAGGGCAGTTTTTCGGCGAGTGCCATCTCTATCGCACCAACGAATGCAGCAAGTACGCCGGCGTTAGAAATCCGCGATGCCCAGATAGAAACTATCGTCACCATTAACGATACGCTCATCAATACCGATATCGATTATGACGTCACGTTCGAGGACAACGCGACAAGACGTTTTGATGGCAACCTTGAGATTGACCGCCTGGCCGGAATAGCGATGCCGGGTCTTGAGCGCATGATTGAAAGTGTGCAGAACTCGACACAACCCGTCGATTGGCGAGCCATCGGCGCAAGACATCTCGACACGCTTTACACGTTGACAACAACATCGCCGACGATCGACTGGACTCAGGCAATGATAACGGCTGAGGGACAAACCGATAGTGATCTGCACATAGACGTAGCACCAGAGCCCATCGTTAAGTCGATCAATATCGATACGTTCATCAATGACCTGGGACAGAAGGCCACGGGTCGACTGCAATTTTCGGCGCCAGTTGAGCGCGTCGAAAACATGGCGCTGAACAGTCCCTTTATGAGCACGATTCGTGGCATGGGCATGCTTGAAAAAAATGCCGACAAAGATCGTTACCAAACAGAAATGAGCTATGCGCGCGGCATGTTGAATGTCAACGGCCTACCGATGCCGCTTATGCCCGCCAGTCGCTAATTGGCGATTTCTTACTCGGTGTTCGGTATGGCATTGAAACAAGCCACGCGATGATTTTCATGATTCGCCGTTATCTCCAAAACGGGCCGTTGTTGCTGGCATTGGTCGGTCGCTAGCGGACAACGACTGCGATAGGCACAACCGGAGGGCTGGTTCCAGGGTGCAGGCAAATCCAGTGTATCTATCGAATATTCACGCTGGCGTTCAATCGCCGGGTCGGGCACGGGTACGGCATCGAGTAACGCACGCGTGTAGGGATGCGCGGGCGACTTATAGATTTGCTCAGCCGGACCCTGTTCAACAACCCGGCCGAGATACATCACCATCACTGTGTCGCTAACAGCGCGTACGACAGCAAGATCGTGCGCGATGAAAACAATGCCCAAAGAAAGCTCGCGTTGTAAATCGGCCAACAAATCGAGGATGGAGGCCTGAACGGTGACATCCAATGCGCTGAGCGCTTCATCACAAACCAGTAGTCTGGGTTGCGTCATCAGCGCACGCGCAATACCAATACGTTGGCACTGTCCGCCGGAAAACTCATGCGGATAACGATTCAAGGCCGTTTCATCCAAACCCACACGCTGCAACATCTTAACCACCCGTTCCCGGCAGGCAGCTTTCGATTCAACTAATTGATGGACCTCAGCAGGCTCGCCAACGATTTGTTCAATCGTCAGTCTTGGGTTCAAACTACCCAATGGATCTTGAAAAACAAACTGAATGTCGCGTTGCGAACGCCGTTTATCAGCACCGCGTAAAGCCAAATAGTCGCGGTTGAGATAGTTAATCTGACCAGCCTCACGACCGCGGTTCACTAATGCCCGCGCCAATGATGATTTTCCACAACCTGACTCGCCAACAATACCGACTGTCTCGCGCGGAAAAATTTGCAAACTGACTTGCCGCACGGCTGAGAAGTGTCGCTTTCGTCGCCAGCCCTGTTTCGGCATCGGATATCGAACCGTCAGATCCAGAGCCTCCATCAGCGGTGCGGTTTCGCGATCGATCCGAGGCCGGGACTTTACCGGCGTATCCAAGCGCGGAACAGCTTCGAGCAGTGCTTGCGTACAAGCCGTTTGGGGATTCGCAAACACCTCGGTCGTCGACCCATCCTCAATCGCCACACCCCGGTCCATCACAATCAAACGATCGCAAGTTCCTGCAACCACAGCCAGATCATGACTGATCAAAATCAACGCTGTCTTAAAAGACTCCTGGAGGTCGCGCAGCATGTCGAGAATGCTAGCCTGAACGGTGACATCCAGTGCCGTCGTCGGTTCATCGGCAATGAGAATGTCGGGACGACACAACAACGAAGCGGCGATCAACACACGTTGACGCATACCGCCAGAAAATTCATGCGGATAACTGTTCAATCGGGATTTCGCAGCAGGCAACCGGACCGCATCCAGCATTCGCGCAACTTCCGCGGTCGCCATTTCACGGCCCATGTCTCGCTGTTCGATTAGCACCCGACTTAGTTGGCTACCAATCGTGACGTATGGGTTCAATGCCGTCATCGGGTCCTGAAACACCACGGAAATGCGACGTCCCCTAATCTTACGCAGCGCCTTCGGACTCGCGTTTAGAATCTCTTTTCCATCCAGCCGAACGCTACCGGAAGCGACACCGTTTTCTGCCAGCAACCCGAGAATAGCAGCCATCGATTGGCTTTTGCCGGACCCGGACTCACCGACGATAGCAAGCGACTCACCCTTCTCAAGCCTGAAGCTTAAATTCCTGACTGCCTCAATCAGCCCGTCGGTCGTACGGAACTGAACGCGCAAATCGTCCACGCAAAGCAAGCTCATCGATGACCATCCTTCGGATCCAGCGCATCACGTAATCCGTCACCAACAAAGTTCAAACACAACAATGATGCTGCCAACATCGTGGCCGGAATAACGAGCACCCAGGGCGCTACCGATTTCAGCGGCGCACCTTGTTCTACGAGCGCACCCCATGAGGTCATCGGTTCCTGAACGCCTAAACCGAGAAAACTAAGGAAAGACTCAATCAGGATGACTTGAGGAACCGTCAGCGTGGCGTAAACCACAACGACTCCCAACAGATTGGGCACAATATGGCGCAAGATGATTCTCGACCGACGCACACCCATGATCTCGGCTGCCTCCACATATTCGCGGCGGCGCAGTGTTAAGGTCTGGCCTCTGACAATACGCGCCATATCCAGCCAGTTGACCGCACCGATCGCGACAAAGATCAGAAAAATATTGCGCCCGAACAGCACCATTAACAAGATCACAAAAAACATAAAGGGCAATGCGTAAAGGACGTCCACAATCCGCATCATGATGTTGTCGACACGACCGCCGAAGTAGCCCGCCGTCGCCCCGTAAATCACACCCACCAAAAGACTAACCAGCGTTGACAGTAAACCGACCATCAGCGAGATCCGACCGCCGTGTAAAACACGCGCAAACAAATCCCGGCCCAGTTCATCGGTACCAAACCATCGAAAGTCGGCCCATTGCGGTGCCAGCAAAATGTTGTCGGTATCCATCGAGTGATACGTGTGCGGTGTGATCCACGGACCAATGATCACCAGCAGAACAATGAACAAAAGAATGGTCGCCGATATCTTCAACAAGCGATCGCGTCGCATCGCGCTTACTGCCTGCCAACCCAAAGCCTTTCGTTGCGTCACCGTGTTCATGAATGTCGCACACGCGGGTCCAGCACCGCATACAGTAAATCAACAATCAGATTCAAGAGAATCAGTAACGTACTGTAGAAAATCACGAGACCCATCACGAGCGTGTAGTCGCGATTCAAGGCACCTTGAATGAATTGACGTCCCAACCCGGGAATATTGAAAATCTGTTCGATCACTACGGAGCCACTCAACAACCCCGCAATAGCCGGTCCCAGGAATGAGACGACCGGGATCAATGCGGGTTTGATGGCGTAACGCAACACGAGCGTTTGCGACGACAAACCTTGGGCGCGTGCTGTCCGAATGAACTGGCTTTTCAAAACCTCCAACATGCTGGCGCGCATCAACCGGGCAACGTATGCCGCCAACGGTAAAGCCAACGACACAACAGGCAGAATGTAGTGCGCCGGCGTGTGCAAGCCGCTCGCCGGTAGCACACCCAAGATGATGGCGAATAGCAACACGAGCAGTGGTGCGATGACAAACGATGGCACAGAAATTCCAGTCATCGCCAACGTCATCACAATGTGGTCCGACATCTTATTTTGTCGCAATGCCGCCCAAATGCCAGCTGCACCGCCGAGCACACTACCGAAGAACAACGCCAACAGACCTAACGATGCGGATACCGGAATCGCATCGGCGATCAACTCATCAACGCGCGATTGTGGATAGCGAAATGAGGGCCCCATATCACCCTGCACCAGCGCCGCGAGATAGTTACCAAATTGTTGTACCACCGGCTTGTCGAGACCGTAAGTGGCTTGCAAGCGTTGTTGCATTTCAGGTGGCAGCGGCCGCTCCGAATCGAAGGGGCCACCCGGGGCTGCATGAACCAACAGAAACGTAATGAACATCACCAACAATAACGTCGGGATGGCACTCAACAGGCGACGAATCGTATAGCGCAGCACGATTCAATCCACCGCTAGACTTTTGATACTAAGGTACCGGGAGAGGTGAACATCAAGCGGGTTATCTTGCCAACCTCCGATACGCGGATGAACGAAATGCTTCGAGACAAAAAAGTATAGTGGAATAACGGGCACTTGTTCGGCGACCAATTGCTCTGCCGCGCGAATCAGCGAAGCACGCCGTTCGATGTCGGTCGTCGTTGCAATCGCTGCCAACAAGGTATCGAAACGGGCATCCGAGAAGCCGCTGGTATTAGACGGCGCATCTGTTGCCAGAATATTCAAGAACTGGGTCGCATCGTTAAAATCGGCGATCCAGCTGCCACGCACCAATCCGTCAAAACTACCTTGTCGCGACTCGGCGAGCAGCACCCTGAACTCTTTGTTTTCGGGAATGACCCTTAAGCCGGGAATGGCGACTTCCCACATCTGCTGAAGCGTCGTTGCAACGACGCGATTTTCATCCGATGTGGAGTAGTTGATCTTGAGCGTCAGATCATCCGCAAATGGCGACGGATCGGTGACCTCGAGGTTTGACTGAAACGCTGCATAAGGTTGGCCGGCGTTCAAAGCACCCGGCGGTATCAGTCCGAACGCTGGTTGCTCGCCTCGCCCGACGATGGATTGAGCAAGCGCGTTTCGATCGACGGTGGCCGCCAATTGCCGGCGCATCGTCAATGTCGGTGGGCGACGCATATTGAAACTTAAATACACGACACCAAGATAAGGTGACGTTCGCAGCGAATCTGGTCTCGGCGTTTGTCTAAACACGGCTCTCGGGACTCGACTGGTAATATCGAGCGCACCCGATCGATAAGCATCGTACTCGGTTTGTTCTTGCTCGAACCACTCGTAGGTGATGGTGGCGATCGACACTGAGGGGGCATCATAAAAATGCGCGTTCTTTCGTAATGTCAAAGCATAACCACGACCATCTGCATCCAATTGATAGGCGCCGTTTGTCAGACTCGTCTTGGCGGCACGAGGCGCTAGCGCCGGGTGTGACAAACGCTCCGAAAAATCGACTTGCGGCGCAACGAGATTAACCAGAAAGGTCTGCGGTGATGGCGCTTCTATATCTAATTGCCCATCATCGCGCCGAGCGACTGGCGCCAAAAGATCTGCATAGAATGCGGCTGTTTCGGGTGCAGCGAGCAATTGCCAACTGCGTACAAAATCAGCAGCTGTTAAGGGACTACCGTCTGACCAGGCCAAACCGGAACGCAGTGTAAATAAGTAACCGCGATCATTGTTGGTACGTTCGACCGACACAGCGAGTCCGTTCACCAAACGGCCACTCGCATCCCGGGTCATCAGCCCTTCGTATAGATCACCAAGGACAACGAGACTCGCGACGCTTCTTGCATGTAGGGGGTCCAGGGACTCCGGTTGCGCCGAAAGACTGCGACGCAAGACATCGGCTTCGATGTTTGCTTCCTCAACACCGCAAGCGGTCAGCGTTATGAAGAACAGCCCGACCAAAAGAAAACGAAAGTTCATGGATCGTCAGGCGCTTTTCTTCAGGCTACGTTTCTTGATGTGAACAAGCAGCAAGGAGACCGCCGCTGGAGTGACGCCGGGCAATCGACCTGCTTGACCCAGCGTTTCGGGTCGCACTTCGGTTAACTTCTGACGAGCCTCGTTAGATAGGCCATGAACGTCGGCATAATCTATATCGTCAGGTAAGCGCAGCGTCTGTTGTTTCTTGTGTTGCTCGATTTCCCGCTGTTGGCGTTCGACATAGCCCGAATACTTAACGTCGGTTTCTACCTGCAATCGGACGCTCTCTTGAAATTCGGCGCTAGCCAGAAAATCATCTTCCGTATTGTTATCGAAGGCGGTCGTTCCGACTACTGACAACGCAACTAGTGATTCAAAACGAACCTCTGGCCGGCGCAGCAACTCGATGGCATGCGTTTCGCGGTTCAAGGATTTGCCTTCACCCAGCAGATCGGTCCCATCAACATCACCCGGGCGAACGATAATACCGCTGAGTCGACGTGTTTCTTCTTCGGCGGCGGCCTGACGCGCTTCAAAAATAGCAAAGCGCCGGTCATCCACTAAACCGAGTTCGCGACCGATCGGAGTTAGCCGTCGGTCGGCATTATCTTCGCGCAGCAGCAGACGATGCTCCGCGCGGCTGGTGAACATGCGATAAGGCTCGGCAGCACCTTGCGTGACCAGATCATCAACCAGCACGCCGATGTAGGCTTCGTCTCGTGCCGGCGACCATTGCGATTTTCCCATCGCTCGTCGCGCGGCATTGATGCCGGCGAGCAAACCTTGCGCCGCCGCTTCTTCGTAACCCGTCGTACCGTTTATCTGACCCGCGAAATACAAACCGGGAAGATGTTTGGTTTCGAGTGTCATCCGAAGATCGCGAGGATCAAAGTAATCATACTCAATGGCATATCCCGGTCGCGTAATGTGCGCGTTCTGAAGCCCTTCGATGCTGCGCACGAAAGCTTCTTGTGTGGCATACGGCAAGCTCGTCGAAATCCCGTTGGGATATACCTCGAACGTATCGAGACCTTCGGGCTCAATAAAGACCTGATGCGAGGACTTGTCCGCAAACCGCACGACTTTATCTTCAACGGATGGGCAATAGCGCGGACCTACGCCCTCGATGTGACCTTGATACATCGGCGACTCATGCAAAGAACCGCGAATCAACTCATGCGTAGCTTCGTTGGTGTGCGTGATGTAACAAGACACTTGTTCGGGATGATGCCGACGCTCACCAAGAAACGAAAAAACCGGTGCAGGATCATCGCCCTGTTGTTCCTGCATCACCGAAAAATCTAGCGTTCGGCTATCCAACCGCGGTGGCGTTCCGGTTTTCAAGCGGGCCACACGGAACGGCAGCTCTCGCATGCGCGCGGCGAGTCGATTGGACGGCGCATCACCGGCGCGTCCGCCCGGATACTGCACACTGCCCATGTGGATCACGCCACCCAGGAACGTGCCCACGGTCAACACGACCGCTTTAGCAAAGAAACGCAAACCCATTTGGGTTTCGATACCCGTGACCTCACCCTGCTCGACCACCAAGTCGGTGACGGCGCTTTGGAACAAACGCAGCCCGGGCTGATGCTCCAGTCTTTTGCGAATAGCTTGGCGATACAACACACGATCGGCCTGGGCGCGGGTTGCGCGGACGGCCGGGCCTTTGCTCGCATTCAACGTCCGAAACTGAATACCTGCCTCATCAATCGCAGCGGCCATTGCACCGCCCAACGCATCAACTTCACGAGTGAGATGACCTTTGCCGATACCGCCAATAGCCGGGTTACAGCTCATCTGCCCCAAAGTCTCGATCGCTTGCGTCACCAATAATGTTCGCGCACCACTGCGTGCCGCGGCCAAAGCAGCCTCGGTACCGGCGTGTCCGCCACCAACAACAATCACATCAAACGACGAATTCGGGCTCATTAGTAAAACTGCAATGACTCAATCGACAATGCGCGTATTGTAAACCTTCGAAATCAGGGTTTAACAGCGATTGATTAGCGCATTTTTTGGATATAAGGCAGCTTTCGGGTTCGCCAGCACTAATTTCATGCCGACAGAGATTGCATTGGTACGCGAAGCCCAATCAAATCAGTGTTTTGGACGAATAGATGCGCTTTGAGCTTGAAAACGATATAAAACAGATACTTATGGGGCTTTGGCGTTATTCTTACGATCCACGGAAAATGCAGAAATTCCGAGGCGACGTACAATTTAGAACTCGCCAAGTCCTTCAGGTATTGTGCATACTCGCCGCAAAACGATAACGACATCAGGGTAACTCTATGTTCGATAAGTCATTTAGAGCAGCATCCAGACTGTGCCTCTATTTCTCATTCGCGCTTTCAATGGCGGTTTACGCCCAGACCAGCAACACCTTGGTACTTGAACCCTGCCGGATCGATGCGGGTAGCGCACTCCCCACGGCCAAAGCCCGCTGCGGAACATTTTCACGCCCGGAAAACCCGAATGAGCCGGATGGCCAACAAATAGAGCTCCGAATCGCGCTCGTGCCAGCACTTAGCGTGCAGCCGCAACCCGATCCTTTAATCATTTTCGCCGGCGGCCCCGGACAAGGCGCTATCGAAAGCTACCTGTCATTGCGCGGTGCTTTTGAGCCCATTCGCCAAAAACGTGACGTTTTGCTGATCGACCAGCGTGGCACGGGCGGTTCGAACAAGATGGGCTGCCCCATTCCGGATGAAGAAATCATTGCGGCAGGCTTTGATCTGGAAATCGTGGCTGCTGAAACGCAAAAATGTCTGGATCAACTGCCTGGCGACCCGCGTTTCTATACAACGAGTCTTGCCGTTGACGATATCGATGCCGTCCGACGCGCACTAGGCATCGAGACTTTAAATCTCTGGGGCGGCTCTTACGGTACTCGCGTGGCACTACATCATCTCCGAAAATATCCAGACAGCACGCGTTCCGTCATCATCGATGGTGTGATCGCCGCAGACCAATTGCTCGGGCCCGACTTATCGATCGCCGCCGAAGCAAGCATGCAACAGCTTTTTGCGCGCTGCGCCGAAACGGAAAGTTGTCTGGATCGTTATGGTGATCTCAACGAGATTTTTGATGGTTTGCGATCAAGGCTTCGGGAGCAACCCGTAACGATCACGGTGGCGCATCCGCGCACCGGTGAGATCGTCGAACAAAGACTCAGTCATGATGAACTAGCCGGTCTCATGCGGCTCTCAAGCTACCAACCACTGATGCGTGCATTGTTGCCGTTGATGATTAGCGAAGCTTACGAAGGGCGCTATGCCATGATGGCTGCTAATGCGGTCAGCTTGAATGACGGATTTTCAGACATGTTGGCGATGGGCATGCACAATTCTGTTGTCTGTAGTGAAGACGCTCCACTATACGTCGAAGACGCCGCAGGCACCGCCGCCCGTGAGGCAACCTACATGGGCGACTTGCAGTTCCAGTTCTTAAAATCGACTTGCGACGTCTGGCCACAAGGCCCGATGGACGAAGATTTCCATGAACCAGTCACCAGCGATATCCCCGTCATGCTGCTATCCGGCGAGTACGATCCGGTGACGCCGCCAGCAAACGCAGATCGAGCCATGGAAACGCTATCGAATGCCATTCATATCGTCGCTCCACAAAAGGGCCATATCGCTTCCGGCGTTGGGTGCGTGCCAGACTTGATGAGTCAGTTCGTGCGGGACCTCGATGTTTCCGCGATTGATGATAGTTGTGTGCAGACACAGCAAGGACTGCCTTTCTTTATTAACCCGACCGGCCCTACGCCTTAAGCAGACGTCACATGATTCATATTCAAAACATTGCAAAAAGTTTCGGTAAGGTCACCGCTGTCAGTGATGTCAGTTTCGATGCACCGAATGGCAGAATCACCGGTTTGCTAGGCCCTAACGGTGCTGGCAAGTCGACCACGCTTCGAGTCTTGTATACGGCGATCAAACCGGATACCGGCAGCGCTTCGATCGATGGCATCGATGTTGTCGCCAATCCACTGGAAGCTCGCAAAGCACTGGGCGCTTTGCCGCATGGTGGCGGCCTTTATCAACAACTGACGGCACGCGAGAACATCGCTTATTTCGCAGAAATGCATGGGCTTCGCGGGCAAGCGGCCAAACAGGCTGTGCAGGAGATGATTGAGTTACTCGAAATTGAAGAATTTGCCGACCGGCGGACCAAGGGATTTTCGCAAGGTCAAAAAACAAAGGTGGCGTTGGCCAGGGCACTCGTTCATGGGCCACAGAATGTCATTCTGGATGAACCTACAAACGGTTTGGATGTGATGGCCACACGAAGCTTGCGAAAGATCATTCGCAAGTTGAAGGCACAAGGAAAATGTATTTTGTTCTCCTCTCATGTCATGCAGGAGGTCGCCGCACTGTGTGATGAAATCGTCATCATCGCCGATGGCAAGGTCTCCATCACCGGCACGACCGATCATATTCAGGAAGCAACGGGCTGCGACGACCTCGAGGATGCGTTTGTCGCCGCTATTTCAGTAAACGCGGATGCGCTGGGGTCGAGAACACGAATGCAAACCGGTGGTCGAGACTTTTCATCATCGTTGCCGGGAGCTGGGGAATGAGTCATCTAGGCACGATTTTTCTGAAAGAGATTCGCGATAACTTTCGCGATCGTCGAACGATGCTAAGTGCTTTGGTATTCGGTCCGCTATTCGGCCCGGTGATGTTTGCGCTTCTGATCACAATGACGCTAAAACAAGCGACGGACGGTCAAACGCAACCGCTATCATTAGCGGTGATCGGCGCTGACAACGCACCTAACTTGGTCGCGTATCTGGACACACAAGACACTGACATTGAACAGCTAGACGCGACGTTTGATGAGGCTGTCGACAAGGTCAAGACCGGTGAGCATGAGCTAATTCTGATTATCGACGACAACTTTGCGGATCAATGGAACGACGCAAAGCCTGCAAGAGTTAGCCTAATACTCGATAACTCCGACTCGAATGTGGTGCGGAAAGGCCGACGGGCGAAACGTATGATTGGCAGTTATGATCGCCAGATCGGCGTCATGCGACTCATCGCCCGCGGCGTCGACCCGTCGTTGTTGAACCCGATCGCGATTGATGAAATCGACACCTCTACGCCAAGCGGCCGCGCCGCACTGATCCTTGGCATGCTGTCGTACTTCCTGCTGTTTGCGATGCTTGCCGGTGGCATGTATCTCGCCATTGATACCACCGCGGGCGAACGCGAACGAGGATCATTGGAGCCGTTACTCACGCTACCGGTTAAGCGCTCTACGCTATTGATCGGAAAATTGATGGCCACATGTTTCTTCATGGCGATGTCGCTTGCTATCGCGCTGGTCTCGTTTGCCGTTGTGCTTAAGTTTGTGCCTTTACAGCAGCTGGGAATGAGCGTGAATTTCGGTGCGAAACAGGTCATCACAGCATTTATCGTCACCGTGCCATTTGCACTGATTGGTGCGGCATTGATGACGGTTGTTTCGTCATTTACAAAAAGCTTCAAGGAAGCACAGAGCTATACGACGATTACGATGTTGATTCCAACGCTCCCGATCATTGCCGCCGCCGTTAACAATCTGAAACCCAGTCTTGCCTGGATGACCGTACCCAGCATGTCGCAGCACTTATTGATTCTGGATTTGGTTAAAGGTGAGGCTTTGAATATGACGTTTGTCGCTGTTTCGATAGGAACGTCTATCATCGTCGGCATCTTACTTACCCTGATTGCGATCCAGTTCTACAAACGGGAAGGATTACTCGGTTAATGGGGACTTTCTGCAAAATCGTGACGGTATACTCAGTTTGACATAGCGCTACCGCTTACCATGTCGCAATGACCGACTCGAGCAGCCAAATTCGCCTCGCCCAGCGACTGCGCAAGGAACGATACCTGATGTCGGTTGTGCTGTACGGCATTTGGGGGATGACGACTATTGTCGCCAGCGTGTTCAATATCATTGAAACGCCATCTGCTGTCTTGTGGGCATTAGGCATTGCTGTTGTCTCAAGCACGCTCGTATTCTGGTGGTTATTGTGCAGTGGCCACAATCTCCGCTTTGAAGACCCGTCGATGACATTCCCTCAATGCGTTGTCGGATTGATACTGGTCGCACTGTTCATGTTTTGCGTACCTGAGTGGCGGGATCTATTGATCTCTGTCTACATCATGGTATTGATGTTTGGTGTTTTTCACATGCATGCGCGCGAGTTCTCAGCGCTCGCCCTGTTTGCGTTTTCGGGCTTCGTCCTGATGACCAGTATCGAGTTCATGCTGGACCGGAA
The DNA here is from genome assembly GCA_045110335.1 of Woeseiaceae bacterium. Classification (GTDB taxonomy): domain Bacteria; phylum Pseudomonadota; class Gammaproteobacteria; order Steroidobacterales; family Woeseiaceae; genus CALBPI01. The sequence goes on along the minus strand of JBGCGB010000015.1, from coordinate 33,020 downwards.
CCAACAAACATTAGGCGAAGTGCTGTTTCGGGGTGGCGTGCTCGGCAGCCTGCTGGTCTGGGCAGCTTACTTCGGCAACTATATCGGACGATTACGGCAGCGCCTCCAAACAAAGAACGAAGATTTGAAAGAAGTGGTCACCAAGATGACCAGCCTCGCCGAACGTGATCACCTCACGCAAGCCTACAATCGCCGAACCATTCTTGAGAGCTTAAGCATGTTGCGGGAAGGCGCCCTCCGGTATCAGGAAGTGTTTAGCATCGTGATCATTGATCTCGACTTCTTCAAGCAAGTGAATGACCGGTTTGGTCATCTGGCTGGTGATGAAGTGCTGACCGATTTTGCCTCACGGGTGCGCAGCGAACTACGTCTTCTCGATGAGATATCGCCGGTTGTGAAACCTCGTCAGTTGGGTCGCTATGGCGGCGAAGAATTTATTCTGATCTTGCCGAGAACCGATCTCAACGGTGCGACGGATTGTGCCGAAAGAATTCGATTGAGCACGGTCAGTCATCAGTTCAATCATGGTCTCAAGATTACACTGTCCGCGGGTGCGGCACAGTTTAACTACGGCGAAACCATCGAAGACTTGTTGCGTCGCGCCGATCAGGCGATGTATGCCGCCAAAGAGTCCGGTCGCAACACTGTCGTCGCTTCGAAGACAGAGGTTGTCCAGCCAACCCGAAACAACGAAGTCGTTCGGCTAGCGGATTATCAATCCGACGACTAAGCGCCGTTATTTGCCGATACAGAACTCTCCGAAAATCTTGCCCAGCAAGTCGTCGGATGTGAAACGGCCCGTAATACTCGACAAATGTTCCTGACACTGTCGAAGCTCTTCGGCCATCAATTCTCCGGCTTTAAACTCAATCAGTTGAACAATGCCTTTCTCGAAGGATTCGCGCGCATTCTGCAGGGCGACAACATGGCGACGACGCGCTGAGAAGCTGCCCTCACGATCACGATCAAGACCCGCGACAGACAGAAGGTGAGCTTTAAGGGCATCAAGACCAACGCCGGTTTTCGCAGAAAGCGGTATCCGGGTGATCGCATCGGACGGCGAATTTATCGTCGTCGCGGCTTTCGCGTCAATAAGATCGATCTTATTGGCCACCACGGTAACCGCCAGAGACTCTGGCAATTCGCTCATCAACGTTTCAACACCGGCCGCCCAATCCGGCTGACTAACGTCAGCCAGAATCAGCGCATGATCAGCTTGCGAAACAGCTTCACGACTGCGCCGAATGCCTTCGCGTTCTACGACGTCTTCGGTGGTGCGCAAGCCGGCCGTATCGACAAATTCAATCGTCAAACCGTCAATCACCGCCGTATCTCGAATCAAGTCACGCGTGGTGCCCGCGATTTCCGTGACAATCGCCGCATCTTGACCTAACAGCTGATTCAACAGACTCGACTTACCGACATTCGGCGCACCCGCGAGCACAACAACGAGTCCATCATTGAGCGCCCTGCCATTATCGATCTTTGCTTGTAACGTATCGAACTGGGTACGGACACGATCAACCCGATCGTGCAGCGCCGCATCATCGAGGAAGTCAATTTCCTCTTCCGGAAAGTCGATCGCTGCTTCCACGTGCATTCTAAGCATCGTCACTTGGGTCGTTAGGTCTTCTGTCGCTTTCGAGAAGTCACCGCTTAGCGATCGCATCGCCGCACGTGCCGCATCTCTTGAACCGCTGTCGATTAGATCGGCGATCGCTTCCGCCTGCGCCAGATCCATTTTGTCGTTGAGGAACGCTCTTTCCGAAAATTCTCCGGCGCGTGCAACGCGTGCGCCCTGCGCACAAACGCTACGGATGATGGCATCCATTACAACAGGCCCGCCATGGCATTGAAGCTCCAGAACATCCTCACCGGTGTAGGAGTTCGGACCGGGAAAGTACAAGACGATACCTTGATCGATCGGTTCGCCCTGTTCATCAAACAAAGTCTGTAGACTCGCTGATCGGGCGGCAGGTAAATGTTCGCTAACAGCCGTGGCGATGCGCGCGGCGTCGGAACCGGACACACGAATAATACCGACGCCGGCGCGGCCGCTCGCCGTCGCTGCGGCCACGATCGTTTCTTTATTTTCTATCAACGCTGTCATGCGGGCAACTTGCGTGATTTTCGTTCCGGATGCAATAAAAGTCGCGTCAATCCGGTATCTTCTAGTAATGAAATCAGGGACACGCTAATGAGAACCGACAAGATACATTTTGAAAATCGAAACGGACTTCGGCTCGAAGGTGCGATGGATTGGCCAGCAGCGCCCCATCGCGCCGTCGCCCTGTTTGCCCATTGCTTTACCTGCACCAAGAATCTGAAAGCGATTAGCCACATTAGTCGTGCGCTGACGGATCGCGGTATCGCCGTCATGCGTTTCGACTTTACCGGGTTGGGCGCCAGTGAAGGGGACTTCGCTGACACGACGTTCAGCAGCAATGTCACAGATTTGACAGATGCGGCAGATTGGTTGGCCGAGCAAGGATTGGCACCCGCCATACTAATCGGCCACTCTTTGGGTGGTACCGCAACGCTGATGGCTGCGGCACACATTCAAAGCGCTGTCGCCGTCGCGACCATTGGGTCACCGGCAACGCCCGAACATGTTGCGCATCTTTTTAGTGATAAAGAAGCGGATATCAAACGAGACGGTCAAGCAGAGGTCCTGCTGGCCGGAAGGCCTTTTACGATCCGTGATTCATTTCTGACTGATTTGGAAGACCAACCGCTTGATCAAGCGGTACACGATCTTCGCAAGGCGCTCTTGGTCATGCATTCGCCCGTTGATAACACCGTGGAAATTAGCAATGCGCAACAGATTTTTGAGCGTGCGCTCCATCCGAAAAGTTTCGTTTCCCTGGATCATGCAGACCATTTGTTGTCCAACGCTGCGGACTCGCACTATGCCGGTGCTGTTCTCGGCGCGTGGGCGGAACGGTTCCTTGAGACCCCGGAACTTCGAAACCATGAAGACGGCGTGACCGCAACGACCTATGCGCGCAGTTTTACGACGAGCATTCAAAGTGGGGATCACCAGATGATCGCCGACGAACCGGCCAGTGTCGGCGGTGCCAATTTGGGACCGACACCAGTGCAGTTGCTCAGCGCAGCGCTCGCGAGCTGCACCAGCATGACGTTACAAATGTATGCCAAACACAAGGACATTAAGGCGGAACGGATTCAAGTACGGGTTACCGCATCATCAGAACGCGAAGGCCAGGAGACAACCACCACCTACGTTCGCGACATTCGCATTGACGGTGACATAGATACAGCGACACGCCTAAGAATGGTTGAGATAGCCGATCGCTGTCCCGTGCATCGAACACTGCACGGTACCGTCCATGTTCAAAACCGTTTAGTGGAAGCGCAATAAGCGCCGCATATCAATCGCGGGCTTTTTTGTCTTCTGCTTCGACGACTTTATTGATCTTCCATTGCTGAGCGACCCCTAGCAACGTATTGGTGAACCAGTACAAGACAAGACCGGCCGGGAAGAACGCGAAGAACACCGTGAAGATCACTGGCAGCACTTTCATGACTTTCGCTTGGACTGGATCAGCCGGCGCCGGGTTCAGTCGTTGCTGCATCATCATCGCGCCACCCATCAACAGCGGCAGTACGAAGAATGGATCGCGGCTGGACAGATCCTGAATCCAAAGCATGAATGGCGCCTGGCGCATCTCAACTGATTCCAACAACACCCAATAAAACGCCAAAAAGAATGGCATCTGGATCAAGACCGGCAAACAACCGGCGGCTGGATTCACTTTTTCCCGCTTGTAGAGATCCATCATCGCTTGCGACAGTTTCTGGCGATCGTCTTTGTAGCGTTCCTGAATCGATTTTAGGCGCGGCTGCAATTTACGCATCTTGGCGATTGAGCGGCCACTCTTTTCTGTCAGCTTGTAAAACGCCAGTTTGATCAGGAACGTGACGATGATAATCGCCCAGCCCCAGTTGCCGACGAATGAAAACACGGTCGACAATAACCAGAATAGTGGATTCGCCAATAAAGTGAGAATGCCGTAATCGACGGTTAAAGATAGTCTCGGCGAGATTTCATTCAGTTGTTCTTGCAGTTTTGGACCGGTAAATAACGTGACCGGAATATCAACGGCTTGCCCGGCTGGAACTGTAACGGCGGCACCAACGATGCCTGTCACGAAGTTGTCGCCACTGCGTCCCGCTTCCAGACGCACCTGACCTTCATTGGCCGGAATGATCGCTGACAAGAAGTGATGTTCAATGGCAGCGACCCACCCACCGGTCACGCCATCTTTGCGAACCGGTTCATCAATCAGATCTTCCGGTGCATGTTTCTTGTATTTCTCACCGTCATAGACAACGGGGCCTTTAAACGAATAAGACTCCACATTGAACATGGAACGGTCAGCAGCAAGCGCGGCATGCACAATCCGTGCGTAGGGGCGTGCAGCCCAATCGACTTGGGAATCATTACGGATTCGGAAGTTCATATCGATGCGATAGCTACCGCGATTGAGAACGAACTGTTTCTCAACGACGAGCCCTTCAGCATTAGTCCAGGTCAAAGGGACAACCAGCGTGTCAGCACCATCCGGCAAAACATAGCGGTCCTGCTTGGCCGTGAAACTCGCCAAGTGGTTCGGGTCTGTATCTGGCTGGCCGCTGGTGAGACCACTGCGATAGACACCGTAGGCACCATCAACATCGCTTAACAGCGTGACGTATTCATCGGGGGTATCTTTGCTAATGGGATAAGCAGGCAACTTGGCAGAGACGATGTCGCCGCCTTTTAGATTGATACGCAATGCCAAGACATCGGTCTGGATATCAATGTAAGCCGCATCCGTTGCGATGGTCGAGACGCTCGGTAACTCACCATCGTTAGTTGGGGTCGCGCGTGTCGGTGTGACAACATCGTCAATGACGGGGAGATCGTCGCCGGCTATCGTCGCAGGCACCGCGGACTCCACCACCGCCGCTGGCGCTGATGCCGCTGGCGCAGCATAGTCTTGCTGCCACGCTTGCCAGGTCATCATGATAAGCAGGCCGAAAAAAGCCCACGCGAATAAGCGTTGGTTGTCCATACAGATTTAGTGCTTTGTAGTTGTTGGTCCGGTGCGACGTCGTCCGCGCGGAACACTTAAACGTTGAAAATGCTGTTGTAGGCTGGCGATTATATGGTCATCCGATGCAGACGTCGCCGCCGGATGATTAACGATCACAAAATCGGCCTTGGGGAGTTCATGCTGCATGCGACGGAAAGTCTCGCGGGCATGACGTTTCAATCGATTTCTTTGAACAGCCAAGCGGGCATGCCGTTTGCTGATAGCAAGGCCGAGTCTAGCTTGATTGCGCTGATGAAAATGCGCGCAGACCATAAAGAGGCTGTCTTTACTGCGTTGGCTGTTTTGAAAGACGTGCTTGAAATCAGCACCAGTCAGCAAGCGTTGATGACGGCGAAAGACAAGAGATGCATCTTTCATCAGTCAACGCTTGACGGACGTGAGTCAGAAAACGTTAAGCTGAAAGGCTGTGACGCCCTTTGGCGCGTCGACGCTTGAGTACCAGACGTCCACCTTTGGTGGCCATACGGGCACGGAAGCCATGTGTACGCTTACGCTTGATATTGCTGGGCTGGAATGTACGTTTCATGTCAGTCAATCCTGGATACGGACAATCTTAAGGTTGATCCGTCGGTTGCGTTCATTGCGGGCGAGAGAAAATCTCGCTACCGCGAAAAGGCCGGAAAAGATACGCTGAATCTTCAGGTGTGTCAACGATCTGTAGGGCTTTTATAGAGATCTTGTTGCGGTTGTGGATAACTTCGGGCTTGCGTTATAAGCTTGCTGACCGTGTAGTGGCTGAGCGGCATTTCAGCCCACCATAAACGTCAGGTAGGTCAGCCGTGGTGGCTCAAGAATCAATGCTATGGAGTCGTTGCCTTAAGCGCATCCGATCCGAGGTTTCTGAGCAGCAATTCAATACGTGGGTGCGTCCGTTACAAGCGGAAGAAACATCGGAGTCTTTGCGGCTTTTAGCACCCAACCGGTATGTGGTCGATCGGCTTAATGACCAATTCATCCAAAAGTTTACCGATATTGCTAGTGAAATCGCCGGCAAACCGATACAGGTAAGTGCCGCTATCGGATCTGTAGTGATTAACGAGCCTATTGGCGCTGTGAGTGCACCGCCATCCAGGCCGGCGTCGTTAAAATCTGCGCAAAGTGTACCGCCGATGCCGGAAAGCCGGTTAATGCCGACCTTCACCTTCGAAAATTTTGTCGAAGGAAAGAGTAACCAGCTAGCCCGTGCGGCGGCGACTCAAGTCGCTGGAAATCTCGGCCACGCCTATAACCCGCTGTTTCTCTACGGTGGCGTAGGATTAGGCAAGACGCATTTGATGCATGCGGTTGGCAACGAAGTCTTAGCCCAGCAACCGGATGCCAGGGTTTGCTATGTCCATTCCGAAAGATTCGTCGGCGATATGGTGCGCGGCTTGCAGCACAACACGATCAACGAGTTTAAGCGCGCTTACCGATCTTTGGATGTTTTGTTGATTGACGATATCCAGTTTTTTGCCGGCAAAGAACGCTCTCAAGAAGAGTTTTTCCATACTTTCAACACGTTACTGGAAGGCCAGCGTCAAATTATTCTCACCTGTGACCGCTACCCGAAAGAGGTTGATGGTTTGGAAGAGCGGTTGAAGAGCCGGTTTGGATGGGGCTTGACCGTCGCTGTTGAGCCGCCCGAGTTGGAAACGTCGGTTGCGATTCTTATACAAAAAGCCCAAGCCGAGGGCATTCAGCTACCGGATGAAGTTGCGTTTTTCATCGCACAGCGGATTCGTTCGAATGTCCGCGAGCTCGAAGGCGCATTGCGACGGGTCATTGCCACAGCCAGTTTCACCGGACGTGAAATTACGATTGAATCTTGTAAAGAGGCATTGCGAGACCTGTTGGCATTGCGCGATCGGCGTATCAGCATAGAAAATATTCAAAAGACGGTAGCGGAGTACTTTAAGATTCGCATGAGCGAATTATTGTCCAAGCGACGCAACCGTTCGATCGCTAGGCCACGACAAATTGCGATGAGTCTTGCAAAAGAGTTAACTCGCCATTCGTTGCCGGAAATTGGGGAAGCTTTTGGCGGTAGAGACCACACCACGGTATTGCATGCTTGCCGAAAAATTAAAGAATTAAGAGAATCAGATAGTCAGGTTGATGAAGATTACAAAAACCTGTTAAGAATACTAACGACTTAGTGTGTATAGCTTGTGGATAAGTTTGGGGTTGCGAGTTATCCACAAACTAAACACAGGAAATTGAAGCGATCTTAACAGCAATTTTCCGGGATTTTATAGACTTAAGTGTCTGATTAGTTGAAGGTTTTTGAAGTTATACACAGACTTCTTGGGCCTTAATAATAGTAATAAGATATAAGAAATATTTTATATATATATAGGGTAGTAGTATGAAGTTGTCTGCAAGTCGGCAAACCTTGTTAGGTGCATTACAAGCGGTGATCGGGGTCGTTGAGCGTCGCCAGACCATGCCAATTTTAGCCAATGTTTTGTTAGTAGCCAAAGATAACAAGTTGGCGATCACGGCCACTGATATTGAAGTTGAACTTCAATCAATCACAGAACTTGATGTTGATTTGGCTGGTGAAGTGACCGTACCAGGGCGCAAGCTATTCGATATTTGCAAAGCGTTGCCCGACAAAGCTGATATCACACTCAAACTGGAAGGCGAACGTTTGTTGATCTCCAGTGGCCGCAGTAAATTTCGATTAGCGACATTACCTGCAGCTGAGTTTCCAGTGTTGGATGATATTGAAGCTTCAAAGGCATTTTCGCTGCCGACATCAGTGGTTCAACGATTATTGAATAAAACGTATTTTGCGATGGCTCAGCAGGACGTTCGTTACTATCTAAACGGTATGTTGTTGGAAACCGAAGACAATACGATTAGAGCAGTCGCAACGGACGGTCATCGTTTGGCACTTTGCGAAAATTCGATTGATGGTGATGCTTTGCCCGTTCAACAAGTCATTGTCCCGCGTAAGGGGGTATTGGAGCTGCAACGGTTATTGGGCGAAGACGGCGAAATGACGTTGGAGTTCGGCAAGAATCACGTCAGAGTGAATGCCGGAGATATTCGATTTACGTCCAAGTTGATCGATGGAAGATTCCCGGACTATCAACGTGTGATTCCTAGCGACACGACGAATCATTTAACTGCTGACCGTGACGGGCTTCGAACGGCACTTCAACGTGCGGCCATTCTTTCTAATGAGAAATATCGGGGTATTCGACTAGAAATTCGCGATAGTGGCGCAAAGATAATGGCGCACAACCCTGAGCAAGAAGATGCGGAAGAGCAGGTAGAGGTGGAATACAGCGGTGACGATATCGAAATCGGCTTTAACGTGAACTACTTGTTAGACGCGTTAGGCGCAATTGATGACGAAACCGTGCGTCTCAGTTTGAATGATGCGAACAGTAGTTGTGTCATCTCCATTCCTGACATCGATGCTGGTGATGCGAAATACGTAGTGATGCCGATGCGCCTCTGATGGGCTTGAATCGGCTATCTATCGCTAATTTTCGCTGCATTGAAGAGGCGCAGCTTGATATCGATAGCCGGAACGTTGCCATCATTGGCGCCAATGGCGCTGGCAAGACCTCAATTCTCGAGGCGATTTACTTTCTAATTCGTGGCCGGTCCTTTCGTCAACCCAGAACGGATCGATTAGCACGGCACGGAGAGCATCAATTCCAATTGTTCGGGCAACTAAGCGCCGGACCGGTTATCTCTAAAGTTGGCATTGCCGCGGGCCGAGGTTCGTCACGTATTCGTATTAACGGTGAAGATGCACCTAATCTGGCATCAATCAATCGGCAACTCGTCGTAGAGGTCATCGAACCGGAAATCCATCGGCTAGTCGCGGATGGTCCCGATGGGAGACGCCGATTTATTGATTACGGTGTGTTCCACGTGGAACCAGGGTATCTCAAGGCGTTCCGCCGTTATTCAAAGGTGTTGAAGCAAAGAAATGCTGCCTTAAAGGCGAGACAACCGTTGGAGCCCTGGAATGAGGCGATTATCGAGGCGGCTGCCGTTGTCGATAGTTATCGCGCAGGCTACGTCAATTTGCTGGATGACCCCATCGCTGAAGCCTGTGAAGCTTTGGGTTTTGCTGATATTTCGCTGGAATACCGTCCGGGGTGGGATGAGAAGCTAACGATGGCGGAGGCGTTGGCAGCATCGTCGGAACGTGATCAACATATTGGAACAACACATGTCGGGCCGCATCGGGCGGAACTAAAGATCAGTTGGAATGGCCGCTTGGCTCGGGAACAAGTCTCACGAGGTCAACAGAAGCTTTTGGCGGCAAGCTTAATTTTGGCGCAGGCAAAGCACTTATCGAACTTCAATGAGGGCAATGCGATCCTTTTGGTAGATGATCCCGCTGCAGAGCTAGATCAGGATTCATTGGACCGAGTATTAGCGTACATCAACACAATACCCGGTCAGTTGATACTAACGGCGATCGATCCGCTTGCGGTTTCACGGTTCGAGAACCTTGAGATGTTCCACGTGGAACAGGGTCATTTAAGCAAGCTTAATGAGTGATGCATTCATGTTCCACGTGGAACAATCGCTTAAATAATTCAATTGACCCGGAATACTGTGTTCCACGTGAAACGTGGCGTCTTTGAATCCTCTGATCCTGTCTGATGCCCCAACGGCCACCCTGTGCTCCATATACCCTTAAGCCGCTAAGGACGTTGATTTGAGGGCCCTGACGAGCGCCGGAATAGGGTATAATCTACGTCTCGCTAAAAGGTGATCCTATGTCTGACGACAACCAATACGATTCCAGTAATATCAAGGTCCTCAAAGGACTCGAGGCTGTTCGAAAACGGCCGGGAATGTATATCGGTGACACCGATGATGGCACCGGTTTGCATCACATGGTTTTCGAAGTCGTCGACAATTCTATTGATGAAGCGCTGGCTGGTCATTGCTCCACAATTACCGTCACGATTCACGACGATAATTCGGTCAGCGTTAACGATGATGGTCGTGGTATACCGGTGGATATTCATCCGGAAGAGCAACGATCCGCTGCTGAAGTCATTATGACGGTGCTTCACGCTGGCGGTAAGTTTGATGACAACTCTTACAAAGTGTCTGGTGGCTTGCACGGTGTTGGTGTTTCGGTCGTCAATGCGTTGTCGGATACCTTGTTGCTGCAAGTTCGTCGGGACGGCTTTTTGCATCGCCAGGAATATAAGCTGGGCGAGCCAGTCGCACCGTTGGCGAAGGTTCGGGAAACAGAGAAAACAGGCACAACGCTACGTTTTTGGCCGAGCTCGGATACCTTTACCAATATCGAGTTTCATTATGAGATTTTGGCGAAACGACTACGTGAACTGTCCTTCCTGAATTCTGGCGTCCATATCGAGCTAGTCGATGACCGAACCGAACAACGCGATGTATTCCGGTACGAAGGCGGTATTCAAGCATTCGTAGAGCATTTGAACCGGAATAAAACACCTATTCACCAGAAGGTCTTTCACTTTCAAACCGAGAAAGATGATGTCGTTGTCGAAGCCGCTTTACAGTGGAATGACGGTTATCAGGAAAATATGTTCTGTTACACGAACAATATTCCGCAACGCGACGGCGGAACGCATATGGCTGGCTTTCGATCGGCGCTGACTCGTACGCTGAACAGCTATATCGATAAAGAGGTCAATACCAAAAAGGAAAAGGCCAATCCGACGGGTGACGATGCCAGGGAAGGGATGACCGCTGTCTTGTCGGTAAAAGTCCCTGATCCCAAGTTTTCGTCCCAGACGAAAGACAAACTGGTTTCATCCGAAGTGAAGGGTATTGTCGAGTCAGCGATGTCGCAGGCGTTAGAAGAATTCTTGTTAGAAGACCCGAACGCCGCCAAATCAATCGTCGCGAAAATTGTCGATGCAGCGCGTGCACGCGAAGCGGCCAGAAAGGCGCGTGAAATGACGCGCCGAAAAGGCGCCCTCGATATTGCCGGGTTACCTGGAAAACTGGCAGATTGTCAGGAAAAGGATCCGGCCTTGTCAGAATTGTTCCTGGTGGAGGGTGACTCTGCGGGTGGCTCAGCCAAACAGGGAAGAGATCGACGCACACAGGCAATCCTGCCATTGAAGGGTAAAATCCTCAATGTGGAGAAAGCGCGTTTTGATAAGATGCTTTCGTCCGCTGAGGTGGGAACACTAATCACCGCCCTAGGGTGTGGTATCGGTCGCGATGACTTTGATATCAGCAAGTTACGATATCACCGTATCATTATTATGACGGATGCGGATGTCGATGGTTCCCACATTAGGACCCTTTTATTGACATTTTTCTACCGTCAAATGCCAGAATTAGTTCAGGAAGGGTATATTTATATCGCTCAACCTCCACTTTATAAGGTGAAACGCGGGAAGCAAGAGATTTATGTTAAAGATGATCAGGAATTGAATGATTATTTGTTAACCAGTGCGCTCGATGGGGCTCAGCTTTCTACAACTGACGGTGCACCGCCGGTTTCAGCCGAAGCGCTCGAGCGCTTGGCGCAGCAACACATGCGCGTTGAGTCTGATATCGCTAGACTGACGCAACGTTTCGATGAGCCGGTATTGCGAACATTAGCGGCTTTGCCCACGTTGAGTGAAACTATCGCCGAAGACGAAGCGGCCTTAGACGCGTGGGTGACGCAATTCGATGCGTCGTTACCGAAGCTAGATCCCACCGTTCGGCAAATCAGCGGTAGTGCTGCAAATTATGCGGCGACCAAAAAAGTGGTTCCGATCGATGATGAAGAAGATAGCTGGCTTATCGAGGTCACCAAGACCCGCCATGGTGTCAGCTATGTGCAGCAAATTGGTCAAGAGTTTTTCGGGCGCGCCGACTACCATCGGATGACCGCACTTGGTCAGGAACTTGATGGCTTTTTATCGCCAACCGCCACCGTGAAACGCGGCGAAAAAGTACAACCCGTCGAATCATTCGCTGAGGTTATTCAATGGCTGTTGCACGAAGCTCGTCGCGGTCAGTACATCCAGCGCTACAAAGGCTTGGGTGAAATGAATCCAGAGCAACTATGGGATACGACAGTTAATCCCGAAACCCGCCGCTTGATGCAAGTGAAAATCGAAGACGCTATTCGAGCCGACGAGATCTTTACGACACTGATGGGTGACCAGGTCGAACCGCGCCGCGAATTCATCGAAGAGAATGCCCTCGCTGTTGCGAATTTGGACGTGTAGTTAAAAAATTTTTAGGCTCGCCACGACTGAGCGCTGAAGACAAGAGCGCATCTGTTAGTCTTCTTCTGCCTCGTACGCCCCAATCTCACCGAGCGTGATTGAAAACGGACCGTCAAGATTGTCGTAAATCATCAAGCCCATGCCGCTGATTCGCGATGCGTCAACGCCCGGGCCTTTCAACCGCGATCCCCGAATCTTCGGAATGAAGCCCGCAAAAGCTAACCGGACCGTTTGCCATTCACCATCGACTGTATCGAAGTCTTGCCAAAAACTGACTTCATAGCCACGCCATCGTGCACCCGATGACAACTGCCACGTGTAGCGCCGACCATCCCCTTTGACCCGCAGTGTAATGCCCGCGCTGTGGGAAAGATCGAGTGCAGCCATTCCCGTTCGAATTGAGCTGAAACCGCCGCCGTTAGTATTTGTCTTGCCTTCGAAAATAATGACATCGTCGTCCACGGAAAACCCACCTTGACTGCGACCACCCATGACATTGTCGTTCACAACGATCCAGTCAAGTTCCGTACTCGGCATCGAGAATACAGAGGCACCCATACTCATGACTAAAGCGGCTACCACTAGTGGCATGCCGTAAACCGCCTGCTTGTTAAGCTACTTGTCCGCATCATCAATATTTCCTAGTGTTATCTGACTGAACGGCGCCGCCCCGTTTCTCTGCATCGATTGCTGCAATTTCCTGTTCGACCCATTGCTGCATCTCCGCATTCACTTCCCGGATATCCCGATCACCAACAAAAACCGGCTTACCGATGACAAAGGTCACCACCCCGGGGTGTTTGATAATGCCTCGCCGTGGCCAGTATCTGCCGGCATCATGAGCAACTGGAATCATCGGCTTGCCCGTTGCACCCGCCAAGGCCGCACCACTCATGCCATAACGTCTCGTTGAGCCATGCCGTACGCGTGTGCCTTCAGGAAAAATCATGACGTTGACGCCATCATTCAATAAAGCGTCTCCCTGTTGAATAATTTGGCTAACGGCGTTTCTGCCGCCTGAACGATTGATCGCTATCGGTCGCAACAGGCGCAATGCCCAACCAAAAATGGGTACCCATTGTAGTTCGCGTTTCAGCACCCAGGCCTGTTCGGGGAACATGACGATTTCGGCTAACGTCTCGTAGGCCGATGAATGCTTCAACATATAGATCGCGGTGCCCTCCGGCAGGTTTTCCTTGCCGCGGACTTCAAACGTAATACCGCAAAGTACATCCGCGCTTTTCATGATCAACGCCGCCCAGGCTCGACAAATCGCGAAGCGATACCGATAAGGCGCTGGCCCCATCACCAAAATAGCGAGCGCGTAAAACGCGACGCTAAAAAACATCCAGAACGTAAAAATTAAAGAACCGAGCCATTGCAGAACCGCCCTCATTGCACCGACTCCAGGATCAACTCGGCGGCACTCATAAGATCATCGCAGACGGTGACAGAAGACCACCAATCCGGTTTTGATTGCTTCGAGTCTTCCTCGACCGCCCGTCCTTTACCGGATCGCACCAAAATGAGCTGGCAACCGACCGACTGACCGGCGACCAGATCCCTGAACGAATCTCCGACCAACCATGCCCGTTCGAGCGTCATGCCAGTGGTCAGCCGAATATCTTCCAGCAGACCAGGCTCGGGTTTGCGACAACGGCAGCCCTCATCCGGCGCGTGTGGACAGAACGCGATCGCTGAAACGTGTCCGCCAGCGGCCCGCACCAAACTCCGCATCTTGCGATGCATCTTATAGACGGTCTCTTTACTAAAATAACCTCGCCCAATACCCGATTGATTCGACGCCACGGTGACCGTAAAGCCTAATTGGCTGAGCCGGCTGATGGCCTCAATACTGCCGGGCAACGGTTGCCACTCGTCAACCGTACGAATGAAATCGTCACTATCCCGGTTGATCACGCCATCGCGATCAAGAATGACTAGCCTGTTCATCCAGTGGTAACAGCCAACTCGGAAATGTCGGCGACCTGAAGAAAGAGTCCGCGTACTTCGGCAAGCAGCGCCATCCGATTACGCCGTACGGCCACATCGTCGTCCATGACCATGACATCTTCGAAAAACGCTTCGACGGGTTTTTCTATCGCCGTCAACTGCACCAATGCATCTCCGTAATTCCCGGCTGACACCAATGGCATGACAGCGGCTCTCGCGTCATTCAACGACTGAAGCAGCCCGATCTCAGCAGGGAGTACCGCCGCTGACGGATCCAATTCAGCATTCGCATCGACGCCGCCATTTCGGAGAATGTTGGCAATGCGCTTATTGACAGCAGCCAACGTCTGCGCTGATTCACCACCGACAAACTCGCGAACCGCGAGCAAGCGTTTTTGAAAATCGACGAGTGAGTGTGGTGCTCTTGCCAATACCGCATCGAACAAATCCGGGCGATTCTCGCAAACGCCCTGTCCAGCATGATTGCGGTAGCGCTCCAGTACAAAGTCGTACAGATCTTCTGCCAACTCGGGATGCTTGGCCGTGTCTACAGGTTGCTGCGCGATCGCCTCAGCCAGTAAAGCAGGCAAGTCTATTTCGAGCTCACCTTCAATGATGATTCTGACTAGTCCTAATGCGGCACGTCGCAGACCAAAGGGATCTTTGTTTCCGGTTGGGCGTTTCCCAATGGCAAAGATTCCGGCTAGCGTATCGAGGCGATCAGCAACGGCAACGATTTGTGCCGTTGTGCTACCAGGAATTGCATCGCCCGCGAAGCGCGGCAGATATTGATCCCGAATGGCGTCAACCACCGCCGGTTCCTCGCCATCCGCCTGCGCATAGTAAGCACCCATCGTCCCTTGCAGTTTCGGAAATTCACCGACCATATCGGTGAGTAAATCTACCCGCATCAGCTCGATGCCACGTTGCACAACCACACTATCCACTGCCAGCAGTTCCGCGATCTTCTTGCCTAAGGTTGAGACACGAGCGACTTTCTCAGCAATCGTACCCAAAGCCTTTTGATAAACGACTTTTGCGAGCCCGGTTTGCCGTTGTTGCAATGACTTTTTCCGATCGGCATCAAAAAAGAATGCGGCATCGCTGAGCCGCGGCGCGACAACACGCTCGTTGCCGCGTTTCACTTCATCCGGTTGTTTGCTTTCAATATTGGCAATGGTGACGAAGAACTCGCGGATGTTGCCTTTCCCGTCATAGGTCGGGAAGTAGCGCTGATGGACTTTTAGCGTTGAAACCAACACTTCATCCGGCAGTGTGAGAAATCTCGAATCGAATGTGCCAACAACAGCCACCGGCCAATCACAGAGTGCCGTGACTTCGTTGATGAGCGCATCGTCTTCTTGCAACTCACAGCCTGCATCAGCCGCGGCTTCGGTCGCCGATGCCCAAACGCGTTTTCTGCGCTCGCTAACATCGACAATGACTTTCTCTGCCAATAGTTGTGATTCGTAAGTGCCCGCATTCCGGACGCTGACGGTCCCTGAACTATGGAACCGATGACCGACAGATTCTCGACTACTATCAATACCGAAAAGCGTCATCGGAAGAACATGTTCTCCATGCAAGACGACTAACCAATGCAACGGACGAACAAAACCTGTGTTTTGATTCCCCCAACGCATCCGTCTGGGGATCGGCAAACCGTCCAGTGCTTCTTGAAGCACGGCTGGCAATAATTCACCGATCGTTTCACCGGCTTCAAAAACTTCTGCTGTTATCCATTCGCCTTTATCACTTTTTTCGCGCCCCGCTGCATCAAGCTCAATACCGGCTTTCTTTGCAAAAGCTTCCGCAGCGCGAGTTGGCTTGCCTTCCTTATCGAAGGCCACCTTGATGGGTGGTCCTCGCATGACGCGGGTCTCGTCAGGTTGACGATCGGCTAAATTCCGAACAATAACGGCAAGCCGTCTTGGTGCCGAGTAGGTGTCGACACCATCAAAAGCCAATCGGAGCTTTCGCAGCGATGCCTCAATGCCGGCAGCGAGCGCGGCTGAAAGCGGCTCAATCGCATTAGGTGGCAATTCTTCCATCCCGAGTTCAATCAGGCAGTCGTCCGAAGTCGTTTGGTCGGTCATAGTGGTTTCAACGAAAAAAAGGCTAGGCGGTTGCCGCGGCATTGACGCTATCCAGCATCGGAAAGCCTTTGGCTTCTCGGCTGGCGAAGTAGGCTTCTGCTACACCGCGTGACATCGCACGAACGCGCAAGATGTAGGCTTGTCTCTCGGTGACCGAGATCGCCTGCCGGGCATCTAACAAATTAAAATAGTGAGAAGCTATCAACACTTGCTCATATGCTGGCAACGGTAGATCGGCTTCTAACAACTGACTGCACATGTGCTCCGCCTCATCAAATGTCTTGAACGCAAAGTCAACGTCGGCATGTTCAAAATTGAACGCGGATTGTTCGACTTCATTTTGGTGATAAACGTCGCCATAGGTAATTCGACCGAGAGGCCCATCGGTCCACACGAGGTCGAAAATGTTTTCTACATCTTGAAGGTACATCGCAATGCGCTCGAGACCGTAGGTGATCTCACCGGTCACCGGTTTACATTCGAGGCCGCCAGCCTGTTGAAAGTAAGTGAACTGGGTAACTTCCATACCATTCAGCCAGACCTCCCAACCTAGTCCCCAGGCACCGAGTGTTGGCGATTCCCAATTGTCTTCGACAAATCGGATGTCATGAACCAATGGGTCGATGCCCAAGGCTCTGAGTGATCCGAGGTATAGCTCTTGGAAGTCGGCCGGCGAAGGCTTGATGACCACTTGATACTGGTAGTAATGCTGCAGCCTAAACGGGTTGTCACCATAACGACCGTCGGTCGGCCGCCGGCATGGTTGAACATAGGCCGCGCTCCATGGCTCTGGCCCGATTGCTCGCAGGAAAGTTGCCGGGTGAAATGTCCCGGCGCCGACCGGTAGATCCAATGGTTGTTGGATCACGCAACCGGCGTTTGCCCAATATTGTTGCAAGGTCAGGATGAGGTCTTGAAAGGTCTTTGGACGACACTTCGAGACGGCATTTTCAGTGTTTTCAACGGACATGTTTGATGAGCTACCTGGGGGCTTGATGCGGCCAACCCCTAATTATAGCGACTTGCTGTCGGCTTGCCGACGGTTGCGTGTCATGAATTAAACATGCCTACGCACTAAATTAGTGCCTACTCTTTTCAATATGCACTATAATAGTGCAATCAACCAGCGTGATTCATTTATTTTAATAATTAAATCAATCGTTTAAAGATTTATACTGCTGGCATGATAAATGCACTATTCTGGTGAAGGTTTTTTTGACCGTCGTCGGATTGACCTAAATTTTTTGAGAAATAGGCCATGCGCTCGAGCAGCGTAGGGTTTTTTATTGATATGACAGGCTAATTGGAGAGATTGAATGAGCAGCGCTGACGTACTAAAGATGATTGAAAAGCATGAGGTCAAGTTTGTTGACTTCCGCTTTACCGATACTAAAGGTAAGGAGCAACATGTCACCGTGCCTGCTCACACCATTGATGACGATTTGTTTGAAGAAGGCAAGATGTTCGATGGGTCTTCAATTGCCGGTTGGAAAGGTATCAACGAATCCGACATGATCTTGATGCCGGATCCTGCAAGCGCAGTCGTTGACGTTTTCTCCGAAGAAACCACGATTAACCTGCGTTGCGATATTGTCGAGCCCGCAACCATGCAAGGTTACGAACGTGATCCGCGGTCGCTCGCGAAACGTGCCGAGGATTACCTCAAGTCGACGGGTATCGCGGACACCGCTTATTTCGGTCCTGAAAATGAATTCTTCGTTTTTGATGATGTTCGGTTCGGCGACAGCATCAACGAAGCGTTCTACAAAATCGATTCCGTTGAAGGTTGCTGGAATTCCGGCGCAGAAATGGAAGGCGGCAACTATGCCCACCGTCCAGGAATGAAAGGCGGCTACTTTCCGGTGCCTCCGGTCGATTCACTGCATGACTTGCGTGGCGCCATGTGTCTGGCAATGGAAGAAATGGGCGTTGAGACTGAAGTTCATCACCATGAAGTTGCGACAGCCGGCCAGTGCGAGATCGGTGCCAAGTTTGCGACTCTGACGCGCAAAGCGGATGAAGTGCAAATCCTGAAGTATGTTGTCCACAATGTGGCGCACAGCTACGGCAAGACCGCTACCTTCATGCCGAAGCCGCTCGTCGGCGATAACGGTAACGGTATGCATGTTCACCAATCGCTCTCGAAAGATGGCAAGAACCTGTTTACCGGTGACGGTTATGGCGGATTATCGGAAACAGCGCTTTTCTACATTGGTGGCATCATGAAGCATGCGAAAGCGATCAACGCCTTCGCGAACCCGTCCACCAACAGCTACAAGCGCTTGGTTCCGGGCTTTGAAGCACCAACCATTCTGGCTTATTCCGCCAGAAACCGGTCTGCATCCATCCGGATTCCGTTCATTTCCAATCCGAAAGGCCGTCGTATCGAAGTTCGCTTCGGTGACTCAATGGCGAACCCATATCTGGCCTTTGCGGCCATGTTGATGGCGGGTATCGACGGTATCAAGAATAAGATTCATCCTGGTGATGCTGCTGACAAAGACCTTTATGACTTGCCGCCAGAAGAGGAAGAAAAGCTCGATCATGTCGCGTTCTCCCTCGAAGAAGCCCTGAACGCCTTGAAAGATGATCATGAATTCCTGACGGCAGGCGATGTCTTCACGAAAGATCTGATCGAAGGCTATATCGATCTGAAGATGGAAGAAGTCACGCGACTCCGCATGACCACGCACCCCATCGAGTTCGACCTGTACTACAGCTTGTAAGGTCCAGGCGACCAGCATCCGGAAAAATGAGACCCGGATGCTGGTCGCCGACTACTCCTCGCGCTATGCTTCAGTTATGCGAAAACTATGGTTTATCACCGGCCTACTCTGGCTCTGTAGCGCAGCAAACGCGCAGCAGGTCTATAAATGGGTTGATGAAGACGGTGTTACTCACTACTCGGACCAACCACCCGCAGTCAGTGACGCCGATGCTGAAGTATTGGACATCAAGCCCACGGAAGGCTTCTCGAGACCTGCCCCGCAGGCGCTCGCTCGCCGTTCGGCTCGCCAAAATGCGATCGATGATCCGGTCGACGATCCTGTCGATGGTCCCATCATTTACGAGCAAGTCATCATTCAACGACCAGCCGCGCAGCAAACGCTATGGAATATAGCCACTCGATTGCCGGTAGAAGTGACGGTCATTCCGAAACTGGATGCAGCCCACCGGATACAGTTCGTGATGGACGACAGTCCGATCGGACCATTGCTGGATACGACGAGAACCGTCTTGCAGCCGGTTTATCGGGGCGAGCACAAATTGATCGCGACGATAGTCGACTCGGACGGCAAACAACTGTTCCGCAGTCCGCCGACCGTGTTCTACATTCAACAGGCCACGCTCGGCACCCCTTAGCGCCAACCACGGAAACAGAGCCTATGCTGGAGCAACTGACCACCGGTGTCGTGCTCCTCAATACGGCACGTACCGTTGACACTTTTAATTCCGCAGCGGAGCACTTGTTTCAAGTGAGCCGCAAGCATATCGCCGGCAAATCGCTGCGCAACTTTTTCAATGATCCTGCACTTTTCGATGAGCTCGTCTTGCGTTGCCAGTCTTCCGGTGAAACCTTTGCCGAGGAGCTCGAGCTACAGCGAACAAATGGTCTTGGTGTTTGTGTGTTGGTCGATTGCCGCATATCCAGCCCCGGCAACCAAACCGATGGCCCAACGGTACTCGAATTGGCGGATGTTACTTCCCGTCGTCGAATCAATCGAGATCAGCATCTAAAAAGCCAACGGGATACTGGCCGAAAAATTTCCCGTCAGCTCGCGCATGAAATCAAAAATCCGTTAGGTGGGCTTCGTGGCGCCGCCCAACTCTTACAGCGCCAGATCGATGATCAGCAATTGACTGCCTACACGGATGTGATTATTCGAGAAGCCGACCGCCTCGCCGCCCTTGTCGACTCATTGCTTGGCCCTGGCGGCATGCTGCAGAAAGTTGACGTGAACATCCATGATGTACTGGAGCATGTGCTTCAACTCGTTGCCGCTGATGTTGGAGATGCGATTCAATGGCACCGCGATTACGACCCCAGCCTTCCGCTACTTCACCTGGATCGCAATCAAATGATCCAGGCTGTTCTGAACCTAGTCCGCAATGCAGTCTCCGCGGCGAACAGCGCGCGCGCGGTTGGTCAAGTCACTTTGCGAACGCGCGCATTAACGAACGACAACATTGGCGGCATTCCTTATCGGCTACTCGCCAGTATTGAAATTATCGACGATGGTCCGGGCATTCATCCCGACATTCGCGATTCCGTGTTTTATCCACTGGTCACCGGGAAATCCGACGGCACCGGTATCGGACTGACACTATCCCAGGAGCTCATTAACCGACATGACGGCCTTATTGAATTTACCTCAGAGCCCGGTGAAACGGTTTTCCAAATCAGACTCCCGGTCGACCGTGACTGATTCAGCTAAAGTTGTATGGGTTGTCGATGACGACGAGTCGGTTCGTTGGGTAGTTGAACAAGCCCTGCAACAAGCCTCTGTGCCTGTTCGTACGTTTCAGGATGGTCATGCGTTTTTGACGGCGCTTGGTTCCGGCAAGCCGGATGTCGTGATTACCGATATTCGTATGCCGGGTCTCGATGGTCTGACACTTTTGTCGCGTCTCCAGGAAGACTATCCCGACCTGCCGGTTATCGTCGTCACTGCCCATTCTGATTTGGATAGTGCCGTGGCCGCTTATCAAGGCGGAGCGTTTGAGTATCTACCCAAACCCTTCGATATCGATGAGCTTGTTAATCTCGTTCGGCGCGCATTGGGTGGCAGCGAAAGCGAGGCCGTTGCGACGGCCGACGCTGCACCTGTTCAAGAGTTGATTGGTCATGCGCCAGCCATGCAAAACGTTTTTCGTTCCATTGGGCGATTGGCCCGGTCGAGTATGACGGTATTGATCACCGGCGAATCCGGCACCGGCAAAGAGCTTGTCGCTCGAGCGCTACATCGCAACAGTCCGAGAGCCAGTGCGCCGTTCGTGGCTTTAAACACGGCAGCGATACCGGCGGAATTACTGGAGTCGGAATTGTTTGGTCATGAGCGTGGGGCGTTTACCGGCGCCGACGCCAAGCGAATAGGCCGTTTCGAACAGGCTGATGGCGGTACGCTTTTTCTGGACGAAATTGGTGATATGTCGGCTAACCTGCAAACGCGGTTATTGCGTGTGCTCGCCGAGGGTGAGTTTTATCGGGTCGGTGGCCAGTCGCCACTGCAAGTCGATGTTCGGGTCATCGCAGCCACGCATCAGGATCTCGCCAAAGCGGTGAAGCAAGGTCATTTTCGTGAAGACTTGTACCATCGGTTGAATGTGATGCGTGTCGAAACGCCGCCATTGCGTGAACGACCTGAAGACGTCGCTTTGCTGGTGACACACTATCTTCAGAAAGCGGCTGACGAATTAGAAGTTGATGCAAAAACGATCAGTCGTGATGCGTTAACACGAATGGAAAACGCTGATTGGCCTGGCAATGTCCGTCAGTTAGTCAATTTATGTCGCCGACTCACGGTTACCGCGCCGGGCAATCGCATCGGTGTGGATGATATCGAAGGTGAGTTTGGAGAATCTTCAGGTGTTGATCACAGCGCGAAGGCCTGGTCACGCGATCTCGAGCGCTGGGCTGAGAAAATGCTGAAGGATGAAGCGATGACGCCTTTGCTGGACGAGGCGTTGCCGGCTTTCGAGAAAAGCCTGATCCAGGTTGCGCTCCGTAAGACCGCTGGTCAGCGGGGAGAGGCAGCGAAGCTCTTGGGTTGGGGTAGAAACACGCTGACGCGAAAAATTGCTCAGTTGGGACTCGATCTGTAACTTTTTGCGGATTGGACGGGTCATCTTCTGACAACTCATTCACTTTTTCTGCCAGGAGCGTGTCATGTCTTTCGTTCGTCATTTTGCGACCGCGTTGGTCCTTTCAATCTTCACCATCGCAGGCGCGCACGCCGGGCCCAAAGCCGCCGACAGTGCGGAATTGGTCAAGCCGGTTACCGAAGGCGAGTTAGCGCCTAAGTTTGAAGTCCGCCATGCGGATGGTTCGGCTTTTGCGTTCGATCCGGCCAAGCTTGAAAAGCGGCAATTGCTGATCTTCTATCGTGGAGGTTGGTGTCCTTACTGCAACCGTCATCTGCAAGCGCTTCAGGACGTAGTGCCAAAACTTCGCGATGCCGATGTTGATGTCTTGTTCCTGTCGGCGGACAAACCCGAGCTCCTGTACTCGAGCCTCGATGAGCCCGACATCGATTACATCCTACTTTCTGACGCAGCGATGAGTGCTTCACGTGCTTTCGGCGTGGCATTCCGGGTCGACGATGAGACCTACGAAAAATATAAAGGCTATGGAATCGATCTCGAGGCATCCTCGGGTTTTGACCACCATGAATTGCCGGTGCCGGCGGTTTATTTGATCGACACCGATGGCAAGATCAGCTTCGCGCATGCCGATGCGGATTACAGCAAACGTCTGGAATCGAGCGTGATTCTGCAAGCAGCCGGATTGTAAAAAACAGAGCCGGTTTCCTGTTCCGTCCTAAACCGACAGACTGCCGATCAGCGCATCGATGGTCGGCATGTCATGTCGGGTTAGGTAATCTGCAATACCATCGTTAATCTTTCGGCACACTAGCGGATCGTAAAACAGCGCTGTGCCAATCCCAATGGTCGTCGCGCCTGCGATCAGGAATTCGATGGCATCCTCTACGGAGTAAATGCCGCCTTGCCCAATAATCGGTACGCCATGTTGCTTGGCGACGGCATAAACTTGATGCACTTTCAGTAGCGCAATGGGTTTGATAGCCGGGCCCGATAGTCCGCCTTGCACATTGCCAATCACCGGTGTTCGTTTTTCGACATCGATCGCCATGCCCATGACGGTATTGATGACGGCCAGCGCGTCGCTGCCGGCTTCGATGCATCGTCGTGCGCTTTCCTGGATGTCGGTTTGGTTAGGCGATAGTTTGGTAATGATGGGTTTTGATGTATTCGCGCGACAGGCCTCGACGACTCGCGCCGACATGTCCGGATCATTGCCGAAAGCGACGCCCCCTTCTTTGATGTTCGGGCACGAAATGTTGATTTCAATCGCGTCAATTGGCGAATCGTCGAAGCGGGCGGTTGTTGCCGCGTAATCTTCCACAGTGGAGCCACAAACATTGGCAATAAAGCGGGTCTCGGTGAAATCGAGCGTTGGCAAGATACGATCAACGACGGCATCGACGCCGGGGTTTTGCAAGCCAATGGCGTTCAGCATGCCCATGGGGGTTTCGTAGACGCGATGTGGTGCATTGCCAAGCCTTGGCTCAAGCGTTGTGCCTTTTAACGCGATCCCGCCGACATGTGTATTTTCAAATCCCACGACCCGCGTATACTCTTCACCGAAACCGACGCAGCCGGAGAGCAGAACGATCGGCGAGTCGAGCTTGAGCCCACAGAAATTGACGGCAATTCTTGGGTCTGGTCGATGAATCGGTTGTTCAGTAATTGAGGCAGCCATGACGAGTTCCGGGCGTTGATGCAGCAGCCTTTCAAAAGCGAGCCACAATGTTTCATATCGTGTTGTACGAACCAGAGATTCCGCCAAATACCGGCAATGTGATTCGTTTGTGTGCAAACACAGGTTGCGAGCTACATCTTATACAACCACTGGGCTTTTCGCTTGATGAAAAACGGGTTAGAAGAGCGGGATTGGACTATCGCGATATGGCGCAAGTTCAGCAATGGCCGGACTTGGCTAGTTGTCAAAACCATTTGTCGGGTCAACGCTGGTTTGCGATGTCGAGCAAGGTGTCGACATCCTATGCCGAAACAAGCTATCAGTCGGGCGATGTCTTTTTGTTTGGTCCGGAAACGCGTGGCTTACCGAAATCGGTTCTGTCGGAATTTGAGCCGGAACGACGTCTAACCATACCGATGCAGCCGGAAAGTCGAAGTCTCAACCTGTCGAATAGCGTTTCTGTTGTCGTCTATGAGGCGTGGCGGCAAACGGGTTTTGCCGGCGGGACAACTTAATCGAATTCTTTTCCCGGCGCTCTTTGCATCAGTGACTTGACGGCTTCCAATGGTGGCCTTGCCTCGTAGATGATGCGAAAAATCTGTTCGGTAATTGGCATTTCCACTTCCAGCGCTTGTGCCGCTGCATAGACAGCTTTTGCAGCCAATACGCCTTCCACAACCTGCTGAATCTCGGCCTCGGCTTCCTTGATGCTTTTGCCATCAGCCAATGCCAATCCCATGCGGCGGTTTCTGGACTGATTGTCGGTACAGGTCAACACCAGATCACCCATGCCGGCTAGGCCCATGAAGGTCTCGGCGCGGGCGCCTTTTGCAATACCAAAACGGGTCATCTCGGATAATCCGCGTGTGATGAAAGCCACTCTGGTGTTGGATCCGAATCCGAGGCCATCGGACAAGCCGGCCCCGATAGCCATGACGTTCTTGATGGCGCCGCCCACCTCTACGCCGATCATATCGCTGCTCGTGTAGGCGCGAAAATTGTCATCAGAGATACGCTGGGCAATATCATCAGCGAAGGCAATATCTTTGGACGCGATCGTTAAAGCCGTGGGTAGGCCACGCGCTAGTTCTTTCGCAAAGGTAGGTCCGGACAGTACGGCATAGTCACCATCGGTGCCGAGTTCTTCAGCGACGACTTCATGCGGTAACTTGCCGGTCGCAAGCTCTAACCCTTTGGTTGCCCAAGCCACACGAAGTTTGTTGGTTGTGTTCGCTGCCAGCAAACGCAAGGTGTCCCGAAGCGCATGGCTCGGAACCGAAACCAAAACCTCTTCAACGCCATCGAGTGCATCCGCTAAATCGGTATGCGCCGTGAGCAACTCCGGAAAAGGCCCTTCTGGCAGGTAACGCTGATTGATGCGTTCTGCGGCCATCTTCTTGAGTTGATCTGCGTCTCTACCCCACAGGCGGGTCGGTACACCGGCCCGCGCATACTGGATAGCCAGCGCGGTACCCCAGGAGCCGGCGCCTAAAACAGCAACCGGCTGTTTCGTGACGGTATTAATGAGACTCCTGCGAGGCCTGTGCTTCTGCTTGGGCCTTTTCTTGCTGCGATCGTGCAAACAGTCCGTCGAAATCTATCGGCTGCAAAAGGAATTCCGGGAAGCCGCCGCGTTGTACGGCATTTGAGATTGCTTCACGCGCATAAGGGAACAGGGTGTTCGGGCAAAATGTACCCAGAATGATACCGATCTCGCTATCTTCATAACCTTCGATTTGGAAGATGCCGGCTTGCTGCAGCTCCACCAGAAACGCGGTGTCGTCCTTGATTTTTGCGTCGAGTGTTAGCGTCAGCGTCATTTCATAGAAGTTGCCATCGAGTTTGGTGTGCGATGTTCGGATGTTCATATCCGTGGCTGGGCGAAAATCCTTGTCATTGAAAACCTCCGGCGCAGCGGGGGATTCAAAAGACATGTCTTTCAGGTAAATCTTGCGCAGCGCGACTTGTCGCGCCGGTTGTTCATTGGTTGCAGCGTTTTCTTCAGCCATTTCGGTCGTCTCTTTATTTTGGATTTGGTTCAATCTGCCCTGACGGGTTTTTGATCGAGTGATTGTTTCGTATTCGGATTAGTTGCCAAGCAAGCTGTCGAGCTCGCCCTTCTTGTCCAAAGCATTCATGTCGTCAAAGCCACCGATATGTTGGTCGCCGATAAAAATTTGCGGCACAGTCCGTGCGCCCTGACTGCGTTCAAGCATTTCTTCGCGTCGCGCGGGCTCATTGCCCAAGTCGATCACCTCGAACTCAACGCCTTTGCGTTTCAGCAGCGCATCGGCTGCTGCACAATAAGGACAGTAACTCTGGGAGTACACAGTGATGGTCTTACTCATGACTTTTGCTTCTTTTGTTTAGGTTTCTTGCTCTTTTTGGTGCTGACCAATGGCAGGTTATCCTGCTGCCATGCGGCGATGCCACCTTTGAGCGCGAAGATGTCGTTGTAGCCTTTCTTGCGCAAATCTGCGACCACTTTGCTGCAACGCATACCTGATTCGCAGGCGATCAGGACTTTTTTGTCTTTCAGCGCCGTTAGACGGTCTTCGTTGCCATCGACCTGCTCTGCCGTGAGATTTCTAGCGCCTGCAATATGGCCCTTCTCAAAGCTTTCCGCATTGCGAATGTCCAGAACCTGACCGTCATCGTTGATGAGGCGAATGGCGTCGGCAACGCTCAGATCAGTGCCCTGCCTTGCTTGTAGCCTGTATTCGGTAAAAATCAGGAAGAACAAGCTGGCCACGAGACCGGCAGTCAGAATGAGGTGGTTATTGGTGAATTCGAGTATCTGTTCCATAGCCGATTGGCGCCTTGTCCCCGGGAGTGCGTTTTTAGGTGTGTATCGCTAGAATCTGAGGGCGCGAATGTTGGTTGCAACCCCGAGCCCGGGATTATAGCAAGACTGGCGAGAATACGGGGTGTTGTGCCATCCGGCACTTTACCTAATCTGGCGGGAAATCCGCGATGTTGAAGGTGATCTTGTTGCGAATGTTATTGATGAAAAGCCTCCGGTTAGTCGTAGTTTTATTCGCGATACTGGGTCAGGCCCAAGCGCAGGTGGCCAGCGAGCGACAATTGCGGGAGGTGCAAAAGGAAATCGCGGCGTTGGCTGAAAAAATCCAGCGTCAAACACGCGAACGGGACAGTGAGACCGCTGCATTGGGCGATATCGAAAAGCGACTCGCGAGCGCCGAGCTACGTCGTCGTGAAATTGATGCAGAGTCCGCTGCGGTTGGAGTGAGTCTTCAGCAAACCGAACAAGACATCGTTGCACAGCAACGCAACCTCGCCGTTGAGCAGAAAGAGCTGGGGCGTCAACTGAGAACGGCTTACACCAGCGGTCGTCAGGAGCGAATCAAGTTGGTGTTGAATCAGCAATCGCCGGCAGAGCTGGGTCGAATGTTGACTTACTACCGGTACCTCAACAATGCTCGCATTGGCAATATGGATAAGCTGCGTGCTGCACTTTTGAGGCTGCAGCAATTGCGTGATAAAGCCGAGGCGCAGCGGGCATCATTGGCAGCGCTCGCGCGCGAAAATGACCAGGTCGTTGCCGGCTTGAATGCGGACCGAAAAGAGCGTCAAACACTACTTACACAGTTAGATCAAAGGATTCGCGGCGAGGAAGCCATCATGGTGGAGCTCAACCGTCGCGAAAAGGAGCTATCTGATTTGCTAGCGGAATTGGCCTCCATTCTCGACGATTATCCAACGGGTGCCGAGGAGCCGTTGACCAGCATGCGTGGGTCGTTGACCTGGCCCGTCGCCGGTGCGCTGCGATCCAACTTTGGCGATAGCCGCGCCGGCGGCAATGTCCGCAGCAAAGGACTGGTGTTGGCGACCGAACGCGGCGTCGAGGTACGGGCGATCTATCATGGTCGTGTGGTCTATGCCGATTGGTTGCCGGGTATGGGCTTGTTAACGATCGTGGATCATGGTGAAGGATTAATCTCATTGTATGGCTATAACGAAACCCTGCAAAAATCTGTTGGTGATTGGATCGCGCCTGGCGAGGTGATCGCAACCGTTGGTAACAGTGGCGGCCAGCCTGAGCCAGCGCTGTATTTTGAGCTGCGCAAAGGTACTAAAGCGCTGAATCCCCGTCCCTGGTTTAAACAGCGCCCTGGTGGCGGGCGTCGTTAGTGTGCGTCGTCTGCTTATTGTGATCGCCGGCTTGTGCTATGTTGATCGGCCGTTCGACGGCCTCGTTCATTAGGACGAATTGACTATGCTGCAAAGATTCCTGTTCGCCACTACTATCGGATTGTCCTTTGGGTTAACCCTATTGGCCGGCCTTTGGTTTTCCGGGCGCACGGAACCGGTTGAAGTTGTCGCCGATAACGGATTGCTGCGTGAGGTTATCCACCATGTGCAGCATGAGTTTGTCGACCCGGTGGATGATCAGGCGCTGTTGACAGCCGCTGCGAGAGGTCTGGTTGCCGATCTTGATAATCATTCCCAGTTTCTGGATGCCGAGCAATACGCGGATCTTCGCGTTAGCGCTACGGGCAACTACAGCGGTGTCGGCTTGGAAGTCACCTTGCGCGGTCATGATGTCACGGTGATCACGCCTTACGCCGGCTCGCCCGCTAAAGCCGCCGGGATTGTTAGCGGTGACGTCTTGATCGCGATTGATGATCGCCCCGTTGATGGCGATGAGTTGTTCGATACCGTTAAACGATTGCGTGGCGCGGCGGGTACAGAAGTCAGCCTTTCGTTATTGCCGACTGGCAGTGCTAACTCGCGTCAGGTCACACTCATTCGTGAACCTTTGTCGATTCCGAGCGTTGAACCTGAACTGCTTGCGCCCGGCGTAGGCTTGCTGCGCTTGAGTCAGTTTCATGATCAAACCGCGAATCAGGTTAGACGCGCGCTAACACAGCTGGGCAACGATAATTTGACGCCGCTTACCGGTCTTGTGCTTGATTTGCGAGACAATCCGGGTGGTTTGCTGGATGCCGCTGTTGAGGTTGCCGATCTGTTTCTCGAAGAGGGTCTGATCGTCAGCGCCAAAGGCCGGACAACTTCCGCCCGATTCGAACAACACGCACATAACGGTAGCCTGGCTGAAGATGCCGATTTGGTCGTGTTGATTAATGGTGCGTCTGCGTCAGCGTCAGAGATTCTAGCTGCTGCACTGAGGGATAATGACCGCGCTCGGTTGCTTGGCACATCGACGTTCGGCAAAGGACTTGTGCAAACCGTTGTGCCATTGTCTGGTGGTCAGGCGATCAAACTCACCACGTCTCGCTACTACACGCCGGCCGGCCAGTACATTGACAATCGCGGTTTGACACCTGATATCGTGGTGTCAGCGTCGGCTTCCGATGATGAAGACTCCCAGCTGCTAGCCGCTATTGCTGTGCTCAGTAAACAACGGCTGATTTTATCGGAGCGATGATGCGATTCGCGGGTTTGCCGTGCGCGCTTGCGATGTGCGTGGCACTGATCATTGGTCACTCTGCAACTGCAAATCCCACCGACCATCCAAAGGTCGTCATCATCATCGATGATCTGGGTTACAAGCCGGCACTGGATCGGCGCGTGCTGGAGTTGCCCAGAGAGATCGCCATTGCCGTATTGCCCGGTGCGCCCAATGCCACGGCGATAGCCCGTAGCGCACATGCCCAGCAAAGACAGATATTGGTGCATTTGCCAATGCAGTCGCTGAATGAGACGAGCAACGCCACGCTGCTGGACAGTGCAGCTTTAACAGACCAAACGACGCGTGATGAACTACGCCAAATTGTTGCAGGCGCTTTCGCCGCCGTGCCGCACGCGAGCGGGCTCAACAATCATATGGGTAGCTTGATGACGCAACGGACCGAACCGATGCGCTGGCTCATGGAATCGCTGGCCTGCCGCCGGGACGCTTATTTCATTGATAGCTTTACAACAGCCGATAGCGTGGCATTGAGCACGGCTCAGTTGATGCATATTCCAGCAATGCGAAGACATGTCTTTTTGGATGACGACCCCGATTATGACGCCGTCGTGGCCGAGCTCGAGAGACTGGTCATAAGGGCGCGAAAAGACGGTCAAGCGGTCGCTATTGGCCACCCGTTACCAGAAACGTTACAAGCCCTTGTGCATGTACTGCCAACACTCGAATCACAGGGTGTTCAGCTGGTCAGCTTAGAGGACGTCGTGCACAGACCAGAGCGTGAAGCAGACCCTGAACTCGCCATGACTGCATGGTAGTCTTTGCCGTTGTCGAAAGTTACGGTTAGGGCCTTATGTCGACCTATAGATATTGTCCGGTTTGTGCGGCGCCGCTGGTACCCGCTGAGCATGGCGGGAAAGTGCGGCCTTCGTGCAGCGATGCGCGTTGTGATTTTGTTTTTTGGGGCAACCCGACGCCAGTCGTCGCGGCGATTGCCGAACGCAACGGCCATGTGATTCAGGTCCGGAGTCATGGTTGGCCCGAAGGTTGGTACGGGCTGGTCACCGGATTTCTCGAAGCTGGCGAAATGCCGGAACAGGCAGTCTTGCGAGAGGTCAAAGAAGAGACCGGCCTCGAACCAACGATGGGCAGCTATATCGGCATGTATCCGTTTTATCGCATGAACCAGTTGATCATTGCCTACCACGTCACGGTTGGCGAAGGTGATGTGGTGATTGATGCGGAAGAACTGGACGGATACCGGGAAGTTGCCATTGACGATCTGCAACCCTGGGAAAGTGGCACCGGGAAAGCACTGCGTGATTGGCTCCGTACCAAAGGTCGCGATATCAGTGATGACGAATTGATCGGTCGACGCCGCTAGGTCTGGTTTCGAGGATTTCATTGCTATGGGTTTTTACGAGCAAACCATTTTGCCGCCACTATTAGACTTCGCCTGTGGCATGAAGGCGATTGGCAAACAACGCGAAAAAGTAGTCCCTCTCGCAACCGGTGACGTGTTGGAAATCGGCATAGGGTCTGGCTTAAACCTGCCCTACTATGATGCCAACAAAGTGTCGCGTATCTGGGGACTGGAACCATCGCAGGCTATGCGCGATAGAGCTACGAAAAAGTACCAAGCGCTGGGCTGTCGTATTCCTCTCGATTTTATCGATTTGCCGGGCGAGCAGATTCCATTGCCCGACAGCGTCGCCGACACCGTTTTGATGACTTACACTTTGTGTACGATTCCGGAACCTATGAAAGCGCTGGCGGGTATGAAAAGGGTGCTGAAGCCTGGTGGAAAGCTTCTGTTCTGCGAACACGCGCAAGCGCCCGATGCCGGCGTCCGTCAGTGGCAAGACCGGCTGAATAGACCATGGCGAAAACTGGCGGGCGGTTGCAACATGAATCGTCCGATTCTTGATCTGCTGGAAGACAATGGCTTTACACTGGAAACTCAAGACGAAATGTATGTGCCAGGTCCTAAGATCCTGGCATTCAATGTTTGGGGCACGGCGGTAGCGAAATGATGAAGCAGTTTCTTAGGTCCATTTGCATCATTGCGGCACTCTTGAGTACGAGTGATCTGGTGGCACAAACAACATCGCCGCCAGCGACAAATGTTTGCCCTCAAGTCTGGCGTCCGGTTTGCGGTGTCGATAAACAAACCTATTCAAACGAGTGCATGGCCCGTCAGGCACAAGTTGGTATTGCGTCTAACGGCGAGTGTGAAATTGACCCCGAGGCGACTGAACCGACAGAGGGTGATCAGTGTCCGTCACGGTTTGCACCAGTTTGTGGGGAAGATGGCACCACATATGCGAACAGTTGTTTTGCCACACTGGCTGGCACCCAAGCGATTAAAGTCGGTTTGTGCGCGATCGACGATTGTCCGAAAGAAGAAGTGCCAGTTTGCGGTAAGAACGGCCGAACCTTTTTGAATCGTTGTTTGGCACGCCAGAGTCGCGTCGCGGTGGCTTATACGGGCGCCTGTGACATTGCAAAGTGTCCGGAAGTTTATGCGCCGGTTTGCAGCGTTGATGGGAACACCTTTCCAAATGCCTGCGCTGCTGATGCGGCTGGTGTGGAAATTGCAAAAATTGGCGCCTGTGATGGACGTCGCTGCCCAAGTGTTTACGTGCCAGTTTGTGGTGCGGATGACATCACGTACGGTAATGCCTGCGAGGCAGAGCGCGCCGGGGCGAGAATTGTTGCACCGGGCGATTGTGGCAATGTGAATTGCCGCGACCGCTATCAACCAGTTTGTGCGTCGAATGGTCGGACTTACGATAACCGATGCCTTTTGGATGCTGATGGCGCGACGGCACTATACGCCGGCGAATGCGCTCTATTGGGAATTGAAGAATGAAGAAAGTAACACTCAAGAGACGCCTATCAGACTGGTTTCGTCGCGACGATGGTTACTTGCGACTGACTTACAAAGCCGCTGTTGAGCCGGGTGATGATGAAATTGAAGCTGTGCGAAAAGGGTTGGTTGCTTACAACGAAAAATTTACCGGTGAAATTCCTCAAGTTCCCGTCGGATGTTTCGCGCGGGATGAAACCGGACGAATTGTCGCTGGCGCTCATGGAAAAATGATGTGGGGCTGGTTGTACACAGAACGACTTTGGGTTGATGAGTCGCTTCGCGGCAAAGGTATTGGCAGCGAAGTATTAGCCAGACTAGAGCGCACGGCGCTCGCAGAAGGCATCCATCGTTTTCACGTTGGCACGACGTCCTTTCAGGCACTCGACTTTTACATCAAGCAGGGCTATGAGGTGTTTGCCCAGCTTGAAGATCATCCACCGGGATATACTGACTACAGTTTGAAAAAGGTCATCGACTTGGCGCCATAGCGACGACGGGCGATAGACACTGTTGTTAACCGTGCGGTAGCGGCGGCAGAAAACTGCAGCAGCTTAGTGGGAGCGCCAATGGCGACGCTAGAAAAAGCAATCGAAATCGCAGCAAGCGCGCATGCTGGCCAGGTGGACAAAGCAGGCCAACCTTATATTTTGCATCCCTTGCGCGTGATGATGAACGTCGAAGGCAACGACGCTAAAATTTGCGGTGTGCTTCATGATGTCGTTGAGGACACGAATGTCACGCTTGAGGCGCTTCGGGAACACGGTTTTTCGGAAGTCGTGGTGGAAGCGATCGATGCACTAACCAAGCGCCGCCGCGAGACACGAATGGATGCCGCACATCGCGCCGCTGCCAATGATCTTGCCTGCCGTGTGAAGCTTGCGGATAACCTCGACAATCAAGACTTGAGT